>DCHS01000010.1:7841-175762 GCA_002314875.1 Prevotellaceae bacterium UBA1746 | reverse complement strand
TCGTGGATACGGATAGAACCACCACCTACTTCAACACCATTGATTACCATATCATACGCATTAGCGCGAACGCTTGCAGGATCGGTATCGAGAAGAGGAATATCTTCTGGCTTGGGAGAAGTGAACGGATGGTGCATTGCCATAAGACGCTGTTCTTCGTCACTCCATTCGTACATGGGGAAGTCGATAACCCAGAGGCAAGAGAAGTTGAACTTGTCGCGAAGGCCCATACGAGCACCCATTTCGAGACGGAGTTCGCAAAGCTGCTTACGAACCTTCATAGCATCGGGACCAGAAAGGATAAGGATGAGGTCGCCAGCCTTGGCGTTCATCTTTTCCTTGAGTACCTGGAGAGTTTCCTGATCGTAGAACTTGTCAACGCTGGACTTCACATTGCCGTTTTCTTCAACGCGAGCATAAACGAGGCCCTTGGCACCAATCTGAGGACGCTTTACGAAATCCGTGAGTTGGTCAATCTGCTTACGAGTGTAAACAGCCTGGCCTTCGCAGCAGATTGCGCCGATATAAGCAGCATCGTCAAATACACCGAAGCCTGCGGGGAAGATGCTCTCAACGATTTCGCGAGAAGCATTGTCAGGCTGGTTGTTCTTAAGTTCTACAAACTTCATCTCGAAACGGGTATCAGGCTTGTCAGAACCGTAGAACTTCATAGCGTCTGCCCAGGTCATGCGGGGAAGGGTGGGGATATCTACGTTAAGAAGAGTCTTAAAGAGGTGACGGCTCATACCTTCGAACATCTGGAGAATATCTTCCTGTTCTACGAAGGACATTTCGCAGTCGATCTGGGTAAACTCAGGCTGACGGTCAGCACGGAGGTCTTCATCACGGAAGCACTTGCAAATCTGGAAGTAACGGTCCATGCCAGCAACCATTGACAACTGCTTGAGAGTCTGGGGAGACTGGGGAAGAGCGTAGAACTGGCCAGGATTCATACGGCTGGGAACAACGAAGTCGCGAGCACCCTCGGGCGTAGAGTTTACGAGGATAGGAGTTTCAATTTCGAGGAAGCCCTGCTGGTCGAGATAACGACGAACTTCGAAAGCGAACTTGTGACGGAGTTCAAGGTTACGACGAACGGGGTTACGGCGAAGGTCAAGGTAGCGATACTTCATGCGGATGTCATCACCACCATCACTTTCGTCTTCGATAGTGAAAGGAGGAACATCAGAAGCGTTGAGGACGTTGAGAGTGTCAACGATGATTTCGATATCACCGGTGGGGATGTTGGCATTCTTTGCGTAACGTTCGTTTACAACGCCAGTTACCTGAATAACATATTCGCGGCCAAGCTTGTTTGCCTGAGCGCAGAGGTCAGCATTGGTTTCTTCATTGAAAACCAACTGAGTAATACCATAACGGTCACGAAGGTCAACGAAGGTAAGACCACCGTGCTTGCGGGTGCGCTGCACCCAGCCGGCGAGTGTTACACTCTGTCCGACATTTTCAATGCGGAGTTCACCGCAGGTGTTTGTACGATACATATTATAATATTTAAAGTTTTCAGTTTTGAACGGAAGTTCCGGATATGCAGGAATCTCCGTTTATTAGAATTCCTGCCAAGACTTGATTTCGAGATCTTCCATCTTCGTCGTGCAGAAAGCATAGATAAATGCTGAAGCCAGACGAGCATTGGTAATCAAGGGGATATTGAGGTCAACAGCAGCACGACGGATGCGATAGCCGTTGGTAAGTTCACCCGTAGAGAAATTCTTATGGATATTTACGACCATATCGATTTCCTTGTTGTGCAAGAGGTCGAGAGCACGGGGCAGTTTGTCTTCTTCGCTTCCAGGAACAACAGCGTCGGCCTCTGAAGGCCAGAGAACACGCTGTGCAGGAATGCCGTTTTCTTCGAGATACTTGGCAGTACCCTGAGTTGCAAAGAGCTTGTAGCCATTGTCCGTCAGCATCTGTGCAGCATCAAGAAGTTCTGCCTTCTGCTTTGCTGGACCGTTGGACATCAGGATATTCTTCTCGGGAATACGATGGCCAACGCTGAGCATGGACTTCAAGAGAGCAGAGCGGACATCTTCACCAAGACAGCCAACTTCACCGGTAGAAGCCATATCGACGCCAAGTACGGGGTCAGCCTTCTGGAGTCGGTTGAAAGAGAACTGGCTGGCTTTGATACCAACATAGTCAAGGTCGAAGATGCTCTTCGCAGGCTTTTCAACAGGAAGACCGAGCATGATACGTGTTGCCATCTCGATGAGATTTACCTTCAAAACCTTACTAACGAAGGGGAAGGAACGGCTGGCACGGAGGTTACACTCGATAACCTTGATTTCGTTTTCGCGAGCGAGATACTGGATGTTGAAGGGACCAGAGATATGGAGTTCCTGAGCGATTTTCTTTGAGATCTTCTTGATGCGGCGGGCAGTTTCAACATAGAGTTTCTGCGGTGGGAACTGAATGGTAGCGTCACCAGAGTGAACGCCGGCAAATTCAATATGTTCGGAAATTGCATAGGCAATGATTTCACCATCCTTTGCCACAGCATCCATTTCAACTTCCTTGGCATGCATCAGGAACTTGCTCACTACAACGGGGTGCTTCTTGGAAACATTCGCTGCCATCTTGAGGAAACGCTCGAGATCTTCCTGGGTATGGCAGACATTCATTGCTGCACCAGAGAGGACGTAAGACGGACGAACGAGAACGGGGAAACCGACTTCCTTGATGAACTCGTTGATATCGTCCATTGAGGTCAGTGCTGCCCATGCAGGCTGGTCAACGCCAATGCGGTCGAGCATGGCAGAGAATTTATCGCGGTCTTCAGCGTTGTCGATGTACTTAGCTTGTGTACCAAGGAGAGGAACATGCTGTTCATCGAGGCGCATAGCGAGGTTGTTAGGAATCTGACCACCCGTAGATACAACTACACCGTAAGGAGTTTCGAGGTCGAGAATATCGAGGACACGTTCGAAGGTGAGTTCATCGAAATAGAGGCGATCGCACATATCATAGTCCGTAGAAACCGTTTCCGGATTATAGTTAATCATGATGGAACGGAATCCTTCCTTACGGATGGTATTCAGAGCCTGCACGCCACACCAGTCAAATTCCACGGAAGAACCAATACGATAGGCTCCGGAACCGAGAACGACAACGGAACGATGGTCGTTTTCGAACTGGATATCGTGAGCTACACCACTATATGTAAGATAGAGGTAGTTGGTCTGAGCGGGATATTCAGCAGCGAGGGTATCAATCTGCTTTACGTAAGGAACAATGCCAGCGGTCTTACGACGAGCACGGATAGCAAGTTGTGCCTTTTCCATTTCCATCTCTTTCTCGAGACCAATAGCACGAGCTACCTGGAAATCTGTGAAGCCTTGACGCTTAGCGAGTGCGAGCAGTTCGTTGTCGAGGACATTGATGTTTCCAACATTCTCAAGTGCCTGATAGGTACGATATACATTGTAGAGCTTCTGGAGGAACCAGCGGTCAATCTTGGTGAGCTCGTGAATCTGGTCAATGGTATAGCCCTTGGCAAATGCTTTCTCGATGACGAAGATTCGCTTATCGGTAGGAGCCTTCAAGGCAGCATCAACATCGTCAATCTTCAGTTCGTGGTTGCCAACGAAACCGTGCATTCCCTGACCGATCATACGAAGGCCTTTCTGGATAACTTCTTCGAAGGTACGGCCGATAGCCATTACTTCACCGACAGACTTCATTGAAGAACCAAGTTCGCGGTCAACGCCACGGAACTTACCGAGATCCCAACGGGGAATCTTGCAGACGCAGTAGTCGAGAGCGGGTTCGAAGAAAGCGGAGGTAGTCTTGGTGACAGAGTTCTTCAAATCGAAGAGACCGTAGCCGAGACCGAGTTTTGCAGCAACGAAAGCAAGAGGATAACCTGTTGCCTTGGAAGCCAAAGCAGAAGAACGGCTCAGACGAGCGTTTACTTCAATCACGCGATAGTCTTCGCTTTCAGGATCGAAGGCATATTGCACATTACACTCACCGACAATGCCGACATGGCGAACGATGCGGATAGCAAGTTCACGGAGTTTGTGGTATTCAGAGTTCGTCAATGTCTGAGAAGGAGCGATGACGATAGATTCTCCAGTGTGAATACCGAGGGGGTCGAAGTTTTCCATGTTGCAGACCGTGATACAGTTATCAAAGCGGTCGCGGACAACTTCGTATTCGATTTCCTTCCAACCCTTGAGACTCTTTTCAACGAGAACCTGGGGAGAGAAAGAGAATGCTTTTTCTGCAATCTTGTTCAGTTCGTCCTCGTTATCGCAGAAACCGGAACCCAGACCACCGAGAGCATAAGCAGCACGGATGATGACGGGGTAACCCAGTTCGCGGGCAGCACGGCGAGCGTCTTCGATATTCTCAACTGCTTCAGACTTAATGGTCTTGACATTGATCTCGTCGAGTTTCTTTACGAAGAGTTCGCGGTCTTCAGTGTCGATAATTGCCTGAACAGGAGTGCCGAGAACCTGAACATTGTATTTTTCAAGGACGCCGCTACGATAGAGTTCAACACCGCAGTTCAAAGCAGTCTGTCCACCGAAGGCAAGCATGATGCCCTGAGGCTGTTCCTTTTCAATTACTCGTTCCACAAAGTAGGGAGTAACGGGAAGGAAGTAAATCTGATCGGCTACGCCTTCAGAAGTCTGAACGGTAGCAATATTGGGATTAATCAGGACGGTTTCAATTCCTTCCTCCTTCAATGCCTTGAGACACTGGCTACCAGAGTAGTCGAATTCGCCGGCTTCACCAATCTTGAGGGCACCGGAACCTAAGAGAAGTACTTTCTTGATATTGCTGTCAGTCATGGCGTTTACTTGTTAAGGAGGTTTACAAATTCATCGAAAAGGAATTCCGTATCAACGGGACCAGAGCATGCTTCGGGATGGAACTGTGCGGAGAACCAAGGATTAGTTTTATGACGAATACCTTCGTTTGAACCGTCATTCATATTTACGAAGTAGGGTTCCCAATCGTTTCCGAGAGTATCGGTCTTTACAGCGTATCCGTGATTCTGACTGGTGATGAAACACTTGTTGGTTCCTACCATGCGAACCGGCTGGTTGTGAGAACGGTGGCCGTACTTCAGCTTATAAATCGTAGCACCGGCAGCCTTTGAGAGAAGCTGGTTTCCCATGCAAATACCCATGCAAGGCTTTACGTTGGGATTTGCCAGGAACTTCTTGATGTTTTCCACTGCAGCGGAGCAGGTGTCGGGATCGCCAGGGCCGTTTGCCAGGAAGAGACCGTCAAACTCGAGTTCGTTGAAATCGTAATCCCAGGGAACGCGGATGACGTCAACACCACGACGGAGGAGGCAGCGGATAATGTTATTCTTTACACCACAGTCAACGAGAACGGCTTTCTTGCCGCTGGGCTGACGGAGAACGCGGAGGTGGTCAGCATCAGCACCGGTATATTCGCAGGCTTTGTATTCAACGACTTCCTTGCAACTTACTTCTGCAACGAAATTTACTCCTTCATATTCCGCCTCGGGGATATTGTCAGGCTCATCATCAAAAAGGATCTTACCCATCATGACACCGTGTTCGCGAAGAACCTTCGTCAACTGTCGGGTATCGATACCTGTTATTCCAGGAACATGTTCACGTTTCAACCAGTCAGCAAGACTTTCTTTTGCGTTCCAGTGAGAATACTCTTCGGAATAGTCGCTTACGATGATTGCGCGGGCATAGATCTTATCGCTTTCCATAAAGGTGGCAATACCATTTTCTTCAACGGAGAAGGCAGGAACGCCATAGTTGCCGACAAGAGGATAGGTAAGGGTCATCAGCTGACCGGCATACGAAGGGTCTGTAAGGCTTTCGGGGTAGCCCATCATGGCAGTGTTGAATACTACTTCACCTGCCACGGGAGCTTCGTAACCGAAACTGGTTCCGTGGAAACGTGTTCCATCGCTGAGCAAGAGGGTGACTTTTCTCATTACTTTTATGGTGTTTTTAATATTTTGCGCGCAAAGTTACTGAATTCTTTTCAGTCCGTTGCAATAACTTTGTGATTATTTTTTGTAAGGATTGGGTTTTCCGTATTTTGGTATCAATTGCTATGCAATTATTGCTCAAAAAATCGCCAAATGGGCAACTCCGGATAGGGTGCGGTTACGCTGATGAGTTGTTTTGAAACAGGATGAACAAACTCGATGTGACGGGCGTGGAGACAGATACTGCCGTCAGGATTGGAGCGTGGAGCACCATATTTCAAGTCGCCTCGGATGGGGAATCCTATAGACGAGAGCTGGCAGCGAATCTGGTGATGACGACCCGTGTGAAGATTTACTTCAACGAGTTGCGTGCGGTCACCGATGATGAGCTGGCGTACATCAAGAATTGCCTTCTTGGAGTTCTTAACCTCACGGTCGTAAGCATAAGCGCGGTTCTGCTTCTCATTTCGGGTTAAGAAATGGGTGAGGGTAGTGGTCTCGGGACTCAGACGTACGGGCTTTGTTCTTGGTGCAACTCTGCCTTCGCTGATGAGCGGAAGTATGGCATGATAGGTCTTGTGAACATCACCATTGCGGAACATGTCATTCAGGCGCGTGAGTGCCTTGGACGTGCGCGCATAAACAACGAGACCGCTGACAGGGCGATCCAGACGATGTACGGTACCGAGAAAAACTTCACCCGGTTTTGCGTATTTCTCTTTGATGTAGGCTTTTACATCGTCTGCCAATGTACGATCTCCCGTTTTGTCGCCTTGTACAATCTCGCCGGAGCGTTTGTTGACAATGATGATGTGGTTATCTTCGTAGACTACGGTCATTATTTTTATGTTCGTTTATTATTTGTTTCCCGCGGACATTTATTTATCTGCGACGGACCTTTTTGCTGTACCACTGTTGTGGCGTGATGTTTCTATACTTGTGGCAATATCTACTCACGGCTGTGATGTGATATTGCCATAAAGGTAGGACAAGAAAAAGGTCCGCTTGCGTTAAGTAATTCTCCGAGGAAAATATCTATTGCTCCGTTAGAAAAATCTATTTGTCAGTAGCAATAAAGAAAAGGCTTTAGAGCCGAAACTCTAAAGCCTTGGAAATTACATGTTCATACCACCATCAACCTGGATAACCTGACCAGAAACATAGCTGGAAAGGTCGGAAGCAAGGAACAATGCGACATTAGCAATGTCTTCAACCTGACCGCCACGGCGGAGAGGAATCTTCTGCATCCAGTCCTTACGAACATCTTCAGGGAGCTGCTGGGTCATAGCGGTTTCGATGAAGCCAGGAGCAATGCTGTTGGCACGGATGCCACGGCTTCCCATTTCCTGGGAAACGCTCTTTGCCAAAGCAATCATACCAGCCTTTGAAGCAGAGTAGTTAGCCTGACCTGCATTACCGTGAACGCCGACAACAGAACTCATGTTGATGATACGACCATCGCGCTGGCGCATCATAATGGGAAGGAGAGCGTGGATGAAGTTGAATGCAGACTTGAGGTTTACATTAATAACGGCATCCCACTGAGCCTCTGACATACGAAGCATCAAGCCGTCCTTGGTGATACCGGCATTGTTGACGAGAATATCAATATGGCCGAAATCTGCGTGGATCTGCTTTACCACGGCTTCTGTTTCTGCGAAGTCAGCAGCATTACCGGCATAAGCGCGGCAAGTAACGCCGAGAGCTTCAACTTCCTGACGGGTGGCTTCGAGGCCAGCTTTCATATCGTCGTTGAGAACGAGATCGGTGAATGCGATGTCTGCACCTTCTGCAGCAAATTTAAGAGCAAGTCCTTTGCCAATACCACGTGCGGCACCGGTAATGAGGGCTACTTTTCCTGATAAAAGTCCCATAGTGGTTTTATTTCTTTTGGTTATTATTTTCTTGTTAACATCAGAACTTCCGGTCTTTCCGGTTATTCCTTCACGCCAAGAGCGCGGGTAATGATGTGTTCAACGAGTGGCATGCTGTCTTCTACGGAAATACCTGTTCCAACTTTATCGAAAATGTAAGGAACTTCCATTCCTTTCACAGCGAAGTGGATAAGATCAGCAGTAAAGTTTATGCTGTCAACTTCAAAGATTTCAAGTTTCACGCCTTCGCGGATGATGGAACGGAGAGCTGCAATTTCTTCAAGATCAAACTTGCGACGGGCCCTTTCGACCTGGTTAATGTCGCGGAAGAATTCAGCGGTGATATTACCATTTCGTTTTACAATGTCAGCGATGAGGCTGAGATGCTTATAGATGACGAGCACAATTTTCTTTTGAGGTGATACATCCATCTGTACCACTTTGTCCATCTCTTCCGAAATATATTCCAGTTCGCCCTCAACGACTGCGTAATAAATGTCTTCCTTATTACGGAAATAGGTATAGAGGGTTCGGCGGCCCTTACCAGAGGCAGCAGCAATGTCGTTCATTGTTGTAGCCTCAATACCGTTCTTTGCAAACAGCGAGCGGGCCACATCAATCAGTTTCTGGCGGGTTTTGCTAATAGACATATTCGTTCAGTTCTTAATTCATCGGCAAAATTACGCAATTTCTTTGAATGTGTGCAAAAAAAACGGCACAAAATAATTGCTTTGTGCAATTTTTCTTTAAGAATTGTCCTTTTGGGGCATTCTTGGTAACTGCACAAAGCAACTTTAAGGGCGCTAATTATTAATAAGGTCGAACGGTACTCACCTTCTTACAGGCGATGAATCATTTCGGCGATGATGTCTGCGAGAACAGGCTGAACGGCGTCGGCAGCTTTCTGAACTTCTTCATGGCTGACCTCAACAATTTTTCCTTCAACGCCTATGTCGGTAATTACGCTTACACCGAAGACTTTGATGCCGCAGTGATGAGCTACGATAACTTCGGGAACAGTACTCATACCCACAGCGTCACCGCCGAGGATGTGGTACATTTTGTATTCTGCGGGAGTTTCAAAAGTAGGACCGCTAACACCAACATAAACACCTTCCTGAACCTTGACATTCTTCTCGCGTGCAATCTCGTGAGCGAGGGCGAGGAGCTGGTGATCGTAGGCTTCACTCATATCGGGGAATCGGGGACCGGTGGGGAAGTTCTTACCACGAAGAGGATGCTCGGGGAAGAGGTTGATGTGGTCGCGGATAAACATGATGTCACCGATGCTGAAATTGGGATCCATACCGCCGGCAGCATTGCTGACGAAGAGGGTCTTGATGCCAAGTTCGTACATTACGCGAACGGGGAAGGTAACTTCCTTCATGTTGTAACCCTCGTAAAAGTGGAAACGGCCTTGCATAGCAATGACATCCTTACCGCCAAGACGACCGAAGATGAGGCGGCCGGAGTGGCCTTCAACGGTTGAAATGGGGAAGTTGGGGATATCTGCATAGTTGTAGGTTTCCAGTACTTCGATATCTTCTGATAGACGGCCAAGACCTGTTCCCAGGATAATGGCTGTAGTAGGACGCAGTTCAGTGTGATTCTTAATCCACGCTGCAGTTTCTTGTATTTTTGCGAACATGATTTATAATAGTTTGTTTAAGGTCATTCTCCACTCCAAAGAGGATGCGGGGAGATATTTGCTGTATTTTGATTTTCTGAATGGTTTCGGGAGAGAGCGATGAGGATTGCAGACGGCTAAAATCCTTTGCGGTGGTCAGCAGGGTAGTGCCTTGTTGACCGGCTTCCTCTATACACTTTAATTCTTTTGCTGTGAAAGCATGATGGTCGGGGAAAGAAAGATGTTTCTGAACAACGATTCCTTCTCTTTGCAATTGTTCCAAAAGATGCTTTGGCTGGGCAATTCCAGTAATAAGAACTACAGGGGATTCTATAGAAATCGGAATATAGTCTATCGTCGAGAAGTATACCTTTTGCTGGCGTAGAGGATGCAGTTTTGAAACAATCTTCTCACTTTCCTCCGTCGTCAGCGCTGAGGGGCATTTTGTGACAATGATGATATCCGCACGACGAGCGCCTTTTCTGCTTTCGCGAAGACGGCCATAAGGGAGTAGGGAATCATCGCAATAGAGACGGGCATAGTCTGTCAGCAAGATACGAACGGTAGGCTTCACATAGCGATGTTGGAAAGCGTCATCAAGGATGATAACATCGGGATGGAGTCCTGCTTCTATTTGTTCTATTCCTTTTCTACGATCTTCGCAGACTGTGACAGGAACTTTGCCTTCAAAATGGGTGAACATCTGCAAAGGCTCATCACCGACTTCCTCGGCAGTATTTCCTGCTTTTACTTCATGATACCCCTTTGTCTTTCTGCCGTAACCTCTGGAGAGGGTTGCTGTATGAAGGCCGTTTTCAAGGAGCCACTCTACGAAGAGTTCGGTGTGAGGGGTCTTTCCCGTACCGCCAACTGCAAGGTTGCCAATGCAGATGGTCGGTGTTTGAAATGTTCTTTCCTCCAGCCACTGACGGTCAAACATCCAATTCCGGATGCTTGTAATCGCCAGATAGATAGAGGAGAGTATCATTTTTGGTTTATAGGGTTAAAAGGTTTAGAGGGCTTAGGCAGAGCGCCTAAACCCTATAAAGCAATTATTTCAAATTAGGCAGATAAAACATGCGAGCCTGAAGCATGGAATTCTGATCTGCGTGGAGGACGAAGTTGAGAGGTTCGTAGTATTCGCCCAACATCAGCTGAAGCTTCTGTTCGAGGTAGTCGTCGCCTTTCTTTGCAGAAGTAAACTGATCCATGAAGCTTGCAGGTTCGGGATAGCTGGTAGTAGAGTACTTTCCCTTTTCGAGTTTTGCAAGTGCAGCAGCCTTAGCGATAGCATCGTCCAAAGAACCGAGCTTATCAACGAGACCGAGTTTGATAGCCTGGTTACCCGTCCAAACGCGGCCCTGACCAATCTTGTCCACATCGTCAGTAGTCATCTTGTGACCTGCAGCGGTACGACCGTTGGCAACACGGGTAATGAACAACTGGTAACCGCGGTCTACATAACTCTGCATAGCATTGCCTTCGTTGGCATTGAAGGGACGACCCATTGCGCCAAAGTCAGAACTTTCGTTGGTCTTAACAATATCAAAAGTAAGACCGAGTTTGTTCTTCAAAAGACCGCTTGCGTCAGGAATCATACCGAAAATACCGATACTACCGGTGATGGTGGTAGGTTCTGCGAAGATGTAGTTTGCACCGCAACTCATATAGTAACCACCGCTGGCAGCAAGACCGCTCATGGAAACTACAACGGGCTTTTTAGCTTTAAGAAGTTGGATGGCGCGCCACATCTGCTCGCTTGCGTATGCTGAACCACCGCCTGAATTGATACGGAGGACGACAGCCTTTACGTTGTCATCATTAGCGAGTTTATCAAGATCTTCCACAACCTTGCTACCAACAATTTCTGATTCCTGGCTGAAGTTTCCAGTAGTAGAAGCGTCAACAATGCTACCTTCAGCATAGTAAACGGCAACATTATCGCTGTTGCTATTGTAGTCTGCCAAAGCGGCCACATCTGCAACATCTGCGAAGTGAACCTTCTCCTCACCGGTATAGTTGCGGAGCATGGTACGAACACCGTCAATATAAGCAATCTTGTCGACGAGTTTCATCGTCTTGTAATTCTTGGTTTCTGCAAGGGCAGCGTAGCTATCAGCATACTGGTTCAACTGCTCAACAGAAACCTTACGACTCTGACTGACAGCCTTGGTGAGTTCACCCCAGATATCGTTGATATAACTGGTTAACTGTTCGCGGTTAGCATCGCTCAAAGAAGTAAGGATGTAAGGTTCTACGGCGCTCTTGTAAGTACCTACCTTAAACACCTGCATCTTTACGCCAATCTTTTCCAAAAGACCAGTGTAGAATATGGGCTGAGCAGCAATACCGTGCCAATCGAGCATGCCGCTGGGATTGATAACTACAGAATCAGCGACAGAGGAAACATAATAGCTGCCTTGTGTGTACTGATCAGCGTATGCGAGGATGAACTTACCAGACTTCTTGAAGTCTTCCAATTCATGACGAAGATACTGGAGAGAAGCCCAATCGCCATAGAGAGAAGCTCCATCGAGATAGATACCGGAAATATCTTTGTTATCTTTTGCCGTTCTGATGGCAAGAATCATCTGGTCGAGGCCCTGGCTTTCCAAATTTGAATTGCCGAGAATTTCTGCGAAAGGATTACTTTCTGCAGCCTGTTCTGTCAGTTCGCCAGCCATTGTAATACGGAGGACGCTGTTCTTGCTTACAGATCCAGAACCGGAACTACCGATGGCACTCAATGCGCTTACCATAATGATAAACATGATAAACGCGAAAATGTTCACGAGGATTATACCACAGATTGTGGCAAGTGTGTATTTTACAAATTCTTTCATATTTTTATTTTATTTCAAGTTCAACGGGGCAATGGTCAGAACCAAAGATTTCATTGTGGATGGAAGCACTGACGAGACGGTCGTCGAGGCTCTTGGAAGAGATGAAGTAGTCAATACGCCAGCCTGTGTTCTTTTCGCGTGCCTTGAAGCGATAGCTCCACCAGGAATAGGTGTTCTCAAGGGTGGGGTAGAAGTGGCGGAAGGTGTCGGTGAAACCATTTTCGAGGATATGGGTCATCTTGGAGCGCTCCTCATCGGTAAATCCGGCGTTCTTACGATTTGTTTTGGGATTCTTCAAATCGATTTCTTGATGGGCCACATTTAAATCACCGCAGAAGATGACAGGCTTTGTCTTTTCGAGATTTTTCAGGAAAGCAAAGAAATCATCTTCCCACTCCATACGGTAGGAGAGTCGTTTAAGGCCGTCTTGAGAATTTGGCGTGTAGCAAGTAATGAAATAGAAGTCGTCAAATTCCAATGTGATAACGCGTCCCTCATGATCATGCTGCTCAACACCGATTCCGTACCGAACACTCAGCGGTTTGATGCGGGTGAAGATTGCGGTACCAGAGTAGCCTTTCTTCTCGGCATAGTTCCAATAGGACTCATAACCTTCAAAGGCAATGTCTATCTGACCTTCCTGCAGCTTGGTCTCTTGCAAGCAAAAACAGTCTGCGTCGAGTTGGCGGAAAATGTCCTCAAAGCCTTTTTCTCGGCAGGCACGCAGGCCGTTAACATTCCAGGAAATAAATTTCATTATTCTTTTCGTTTTTCGTTTTCGTTAGGAACAATCCTTCTTTTGTTTAGAGTTATGTTTTACCTCTTAGACGTAAATCCTTCGGGCTTTACTACATATCCTGACAAAAAAAGATATTTTTTCAAAGAAAAAAAGAAGTTGATAGTGCAAAATTAGCAACTTAATTTCACACTACCAACTTTTTTGAGAAAAAACTGCAACAGCAGAATCTTTTAGCGGATATTGTTTCTGATTCTGGTCAGATAACGATTGAGAGCGTCTTCGTCTTTCTGATCAATAATCTGCAACAATTCTTTCAGCTCCTCACGAATCTTTGTCACCTGACCGACTGTACGGGGATTGAAGAGAATTTCGCGGAGAAGACAGTCATCTTCACCTAAAACACCTTTGGCAATTTTCAAATGACGCTTGAAAGTCGTACCAGGAGCATCGAGATGCTTCATAACTGCAGCGAAAACGAAAGTGCTGACGAAGGGTATGCTCAATGAGTAGGCCATGGTTTCATCGTGCTCATCGAAGGTACATTCGTAGATGTTGAGGCCAAGGCGAGCATACAGGTCACGGAAAAAGAGTCGGCCCATATAGTCGCCTTCCGTAATAATGATGGCATTCTCGTTTGAGAGTTGGCCAAGATTAGCAAAGGTAGGACCGAACATAGGGTGGGTGGAAACATATCGCATACCCGTACTTTCGTAGAACTCCTTCATATCGGTTTTTACGGAAGCGATATCTGCCAAAATGCAGTCCTGGGGAAGATGGGGAATGACGTTTCGGAATGTTTCCGTCGTGTACTTCAATGTCACGGCGTTGATGACGAGTTCCGGTTTGAATTCGTCAACTTCGTCAAGCGATAGGAACCGCTCTGTATTGTACATGAAGCGAAGGCGCTTAGGGTCGATATCGTACACTGCAGTCTCGTGATCAAAACTCAGAAGGTCCACGAAAAACGAACCCATTTTTCCCGCTCCAAGAATGAGGATTTTCATAATCAAATATTACTTGTTCATGATTTCAATCTGCTGAGCAACAGATTCTTCGTGGATATGCTCGAAGATATCACGGATGAAGCTGCTCGTCATACCGCATAGGCTGCCCTGAGCACCACGCTTTTCAAGTATTTCACTGTAACGAACGGTCTGAACGACGGTTAGGTTGTGTTCCTTTTTGTAAGTACCGATTTCGCGGCTGATACGCATACGCTTTGCAAGGAGTTCGAGAATCTGGTCGTCTACTTGGTCAATCTGTTTACGGAGTGCCTCGAGACTTTCTGTAGTTTCAACACTTTCACGAATGGTAAGTTTATCCAGAATAAAATCGAGGATGTCGGGAGTTACCTGTTGCTTTGCATCACTCCATGCTGCGTCGGGATTGCAATGACTTTCTATAATCAATCCATCGAAACCAAGGTCCATAGCCTGTTGAGCAAGAGGAGCAATCAAATCACGCTGTCCGCCAATATGGCTGGGATCACCGAACATAGGGAGATGGGGGATACGGCGACGCAACTCAATGGGAATGTGCCACATTGGAAGGTTGCGATAGATTCGCTTATCATAACTGGAAAAACCGCGATGAATACATGCCAGGCGCTTAATACCAGCATTGTTAATACGCTGCAAGCCACCAATCCACAATTCCAAATCAGGGTTCACTGGATTTTTCACTAGCACGGGAACATCATGACCCTTTAACGCGTCTGCAATTTCTTGCATGGCAAATGGGTTGGCAGTGGTGCGAGCACCAATCCAAAGAATATCAATACCATGTTCAAGGGCTGCCTTTACATGGGCAGCATTGGCTACTTCTGTGGCGGTTAACAATCCAAGTTCATCGTGAGCACGACGAAGCCAGGGGAGACCAACTTCGCCAACACCTTCGAAACCACCGGGTTTTGTACGGGGCTTCCAGATGCCGGCGCGCATAATCTTTATGCCGTTTGCTGCAAGTTGTCTTGCAGTATTCATAACTTGTTCTTCTGTTTCTGCAGAACAGGGACCAGCAATTACTATTGGGCGCTTGCTATCATCTACGCCAGGAAGGTTGAGAGGTTGAAGATCGAGTTCCATATTATTTGTTTTTATTTGTTTCTGAATGAGTGAATGTTAGAGTGCTTTGATGCGGTTCAGTGCTTCCTGAAGTTTTTCTTCTTTGGCACAAAGAGAGATTCGAATGTAACGACGACCATTGCTTCCGAAGATAAAACCGGGAGTGATGAATACACGAGCATCGTGGAGAACACGTTCCGTGATAACTTCTGCAGGAGCTGCATATCCAGGGCATTCGTCGGGAATTTCATCAGGAATCCTTCCCCATAGAAACATTCCGACCTGTTTCGAATCATATGAGCAACCGAGCTCGGTCATGATCTGTTCAGCAAGATTGCGACGGCGGCTGTAAAGATTGAAATTGAATTCCTTATGCCATGCATCATCATTGTCATAGGCCTTTGCTGCAGCCAGTTGGATGGCTCGGAAAGTTCCGGAGTCGATGTTGCTTTTTACTTTGAGAATCCACTTGCAGAATTCAGCATTGGTTGCCAAAAGTCCTACACGCCATCCTGGCATATTGTGGCTCTTTGACATTGAATTGAATTCAATGCAACAATCCTTAGCGCCAGGGACTTGAAGAATGCTGGTGTACTCCTTGCCTAAGATGAAACTGTAAGGATTATCATTAACAATCACAATGTTTCGTTCTTTGGCAAACTTTACAAGACGTTCGTAAGTCGCATATTGGGCGGGAGCTCCAGTTGGCATGTTCGGATAATTCACCCAGAGAATTCGAACATCCGTAGTATCCATTGCTTCTAATTGCTCGAAATCAGGTTGATAGTCCTTTTCCGGGAGCAGGTCATAGTATTCAACTTGTGCTCCTAAAATCTTAGAAAGGGAAGTGTAGGTCGGATAGCCGGGATTGGGGACAAGTACCTTTTCACCGGGATTGACGAGGGCGAGGGTGACATGGAGGATACCTTCTTTACTACCAATCAAGGGCAAGACTTCTGTCTGCGGATCTAATTCTACTTTGAACCAACGCTGATAAAATCGAGCCATAGCCTGGCGAAGTTCAGGTGTTCCCATAGTAGGTTGATAACCGTGAGCATTGGGATCATTTGCAACGCGGCAAAGTGTATCAATGGTATCTTGTGAAGGAGGCATATCGGGACTTCCGATAGCCAGACTGATGATATCTTTCCCTTGAGCATTTAATGCTGCTACCTCTTTGAGTTTCCGAGAGAAATAGTACTCCTGAACCAGGGAGAGGCGTTGGGCTGGTTGAATGGTAGTCATAGGATTGTATGTGTTGGAATGGCTTAAAGCGAATGCTCTGAGCATATTGCTTTGCCTGAATAGAGATTCTTTTGAGTGTTATGCGCCGATGTATTCACCGAGAATTCGGAGTTCTTTGGTTAATGGACGAACGGCCTCGATACTTTGGCGATAGCGGATGTAATCATTGTATTGAACATCTACATAGAAGAGATATTCCCATTCGCGACCGATGATAGGCAGGGACTGAATCTTGGTCAGATTGATTTTGTAGAAACTCAAAATTGCTAGAATCTGAGAGAGACTGCCTTCTTCGTGGGGGAGGGCGAAGACAATGCTGGACTTGTTGGTCTGCGGGAGATTACGATATTTATCGGCATTCCAACTGTCTGCAAGAACGAGGAAACGTGTGAAATTGTGTTTGTTGTCCTCAATCTGGTTCTCCAGTACTTTCATTCCGTACATCGGAGCAGCGCCTGCGTGACAGATGGCGGCGTGTCCTATGAGATGTTCGCGGCTAATCATTTCTGCAGCTCCTGCGGTATCTTCTGCTTCCACTATTTTCAGGTTGGAATGAGCTTTTAGATAATTTCGGCATTGCATCAAGGCTACAGGATGAGAATTCACTTCCTGAATCGTATTCCAGTCGTCCTCGGGGAGGCACATAATGGAATGCTCAATATGGAGTTTATGTTCACCGATGATTGTTGTTCCGCTTTCACGAAGGAGTTCGTAGTTGTGGAGTAAAGAGCCGGCAATAGTATTTTCAATGGCCATAAGACCAATGCAGCCATCATTTTCTTTCATTGCTGTAAATAAAGATTCGAAAGTCTCGCAGCAAATGAGTTCAATGTCTTGGTCTTTGAAATACTGGTGGGTGGCAATGTCGTGGAAGCTGCCCTTGATTCCTTGAATGGCTATTTTCATGTCGGTTTGGCTGTTATTGAAAAAAGAAAAGTCCCGTTCCTTATGGAGCGGGACTTCAGTATATCTTGTTATGATGGTTTCTTATAGACTCACAACATCCCGCTCTGCCTGCTCAGCAAAGAAAAAGTAAAAGCTAAAATAATAAGCATTGAACTTCATATAGAGATGTTTTGCGTTTTATTTGAGTGCAAATGTAAGCCATTTTCCTTAAACGGACAAGAAGACCTCCCGATTTTTTGGAAAAATAGGGAATTTGGGTAACAAATCGTTTTTTGAGGTCACTTCCGTTCATAGGCCTTCTAGTTATTTGCGGATATAGTCAGCAAAGGTGAAAGGCTGTTCGTTGCGTTCATCTGCCTCATGATCCTCACGGAATACGCACTCCCATTCAGAATCATCGAAGGCAGGGAAGAATACATCTGCCTTTTCGGGTGTTGCATGAACATGGGTAAGACAGAGACGGTCTGCTAGAGGAAAGGCAGACTGGTAAACACGAGCACCACCAATTATGAAAACTTCTTCATCGCTACATGCCTGAAGAGCAGCTTCCAGCGAAGGAAAGACTTCTGTTCCCGGCATCTCTTCGCTGATTCTTTCAGCACTCCAATTATTATATATAGAGGAGGAGAGAACGATATTGCGACGGTTGGGCAACGCACCCTTTGGAAGAGAATCATAGGTATTTCTTCCCATAATAATGGTATGTCCTGTCGTCAAAGCCTTGAAGCGTTTCAAGTCTTCGCGGAGATGGTAAAGAAGATCGTTGTTGTATCCGATGGCACGGTTTTCTGCCAGTGCACAAATAATTGAAATCATACAGAAACTTCTGCTTTAATGTGGGGATGCGGATTGTAGTCTACAAGTTCAAAGTCTTCGTATTTGAAATCGAAGATGTTTTTCACTTCGGGATTGATAATCATGCGGGGCAGAGGACGAGGTTCACGGGTCAACTGTAAACGTGCCTGCTCGAGATGATTCAGATACAAGTGTGTATCGCCAGTCGTGTGAATAAACTCTCCGGGCTCTAAATCGCAAACCTGTGCCATCATCTGGAGGAGAAGAGCATAAGATGCGATGTTGAAGGGAACGCCGAGGAAAGTATCTGCCGAACGCTGATAAAGCTGTAAAGAGAGTTTTCCGTCAGCGACATAGAATTGGAAGAGACAGTGGCAAGGAGGCAATGCCATATCTTCTATTTCTGCAGGGTTCCAGGCTGTTACAAGCATACGGCGGCTGTCGGGATGATTCTTGATAAGATCCACGACCTGACTGATTTGGTCAATGGTACCACCCTTGTAATTAGGCCATGAACGCCACTGATGACCATAAACGGGTCCTAATTCTCCAGTATCAGGATCTGCCCATTCGTTCCAGATACGCACGCCATTTTCTTGCAGGTATTTCACGTTCGTATCACCCGCAAGGAACCATAGGAGTTCGTGGATGATACTTTTCAGATGAAGTTTCTTCGTCGTTAAAAGTGGAAAACCGTCTGCAAGATTGAAGCGCATCTGGTTGCCAAAAACGCTCATAGTACCAGTACCAGTACGGTCGGTTTTTGTAGCGCCTTCGGTAAGAATGCGGTTGAGGAGATCGAGATATTGTTTCATAGGATATAGTTGTATTAGTCTTCAAGCATATTGAGCATCTTCAGGGTTGCCTTGATGGCTGCATCCGTTTGGTCGGCATCGAAACCATGGGTTCTGATAACACGTCCATCTGTCAGGGTCCATGAGATGGTGGTCTGAACGAAGGCATCAGTTCTACCGCCGGGAGGGATGCCAACGGCATAACCTGTAAGTTGGGGAAGATGGCGTCCTAATCGTTCTTCGTAGATTTCGCGTAAGCCTACCATGAAAGCATCATATTGGCCGTCACCCGACGCGTGGGTTTCGTAGGCTTCACCGTCAATCTCAATTTTGAAAGATGCTGTCGGCTGTAACCCCTTTGCAGTTGTCACCATGTAATTGATGAGACGAACGCGAGATTCGGGAGCATCGTGTTTTAAGACATCACTGACAATGTAGGGAAGATCATCGGGAGTCACTAACTGCTTCTTGTCACCAAGTTCGATGATACGTTGAGTTACACGACGGGTTTCTTCAGGAGTGAGCTCGAGGTCGTAGGCTTCGAGATTTTTCAAAATATTGGCACGACCACTGTTTTTTCCTAGGGCATATTCGCGTTGACGACCAAAGCGTTCTGGCAGAAGAGCATTACAATAGAGATTACTCTTGTTATCGCCATCCGCATGAACGCCGGCAACCTGTGTGAAGACATTATCACCAGTAATGGGACGGTTCGGGCTTACAGAGATACCACTATAACTTGCAACCAATCGTGAAGTGGGGTAGAGCGCACTTTCATCGATTGCCGTTTCCATTTCGAAATGGTCTTTTAAAATAGCCTGGACAGAAGAAAGCGGAGCATTTCCTGCTCGCTCTCCAAGACCGTTGATGCTGGTGTGGATACCATTTGCACCGCATAGGACAGCAGAGGAAACGTTGGCAATGGCGAGGTCGTAGTCGTTGTGAGCATGAAAATCAAAATGCAGATCAGGATACCGCTTACGCATCTTGCGCATATAATTCATGCAAGTCAATGGATTAAGGACTCCGAGAGTATCGGGGAGCATAAAACGCTTGATAGGCGTCAGGCTGAGGGCGTCAACGAGTTCGTAAACATATTCGGGACTGTCTTTCATGCCGTTACTCCAGTCTTCGAGGTATACATTTACTTCGAGACCTAAGGCTGTAGCATAGTTGACTTCCTCGATAATGTCGTTGATGTGCTCGTGGAGAGTCTTCTTGAGTTGCAGTTCGCAATGACGCTGACTACCTTTGCAGAGCAGATTCATCACGCGACCGCCACAGGAATTAATCCAGTTTGCACTGGTATGCTGATCGACGAAGCCGAGAACTTCAACTCGATTGAGCATATTATGCTGACGTGCCCAAAGACAAATCTGTTTTACAGCTTTCTTTTCGCCTTCGCTGACACGGGCAGAAGCCACTTCAATGCGGTTAACATGAACCACATTGAGAAGTTGCTTTGCTATGTGCAATTTTTCATGAGGAAGGAATGAAACTCCGTTGGTTTGTTCACCGTCACGGAGGGTCGTATCCATGATTTCAATGGTCTTTGCCATAGATATGTCTTTAACTGCGTTGAGCTTCGAAGGCTTCAATCTTATCGGTATTCTCTAAAAGGAAATCGATGTCGTCGAGAGCGTTCATCAAACAGTATTTCTTATAGCCATTGATATCAAAATGCTCGCTGTTACCCGTTGCAAGATTGGTCACGGTCTGATTGGGAACATCGACCTTTACCTTTGCATTGCTATCTGCAGCAATGGAAGTGAAGAGTTCCTGCTGGAATTCGGGACTTACGATAACGGGAAGAACGAAACAATTAAGGAGATTGTTTCGGTGAATATCAGCAAAACTGCTGCTGATGACAACGCGAACGCCATAGCCGGCGATGGCCCATGCTGCATGCTCGCGGCTGGAACCACTTCCCCAGTTCTGACCACCGATAATTATTTCGTGAACGCCTTCTTTCGGAGCTTCGGAGAATTCTGGCTGGTTCATTACAAAGTCAGCAACGGGATTTCCCTGAGCATCATAACGAAGGTCGTGCATAAAAGCGTCGCCAAAGAATTTAGGATCACGGGTTGTGCTCGCCAGATAGCGTGCAGGGATGATAAGGTCAGTATTGCAGTTGTCGATTGCAACGGGAATGCAAGTGGACTCTATGATATTGAATTTTTGTTTTGCCATGAACTTTACGCTTTACGAGGGTCAGTAATAACACCAGAAATTGCAGAGGCAGCAACTGTGAGGGGACTAGCGAGAACGGTGCGAGCACCAGGACCTTGACGTCCTACGAAGTTACGATTGCTCGTAGAAATTGCCAGTTTTCCGGCGGGAACTTTATCAGGGTTCATAGCCAAACATGCAGAACAAGAGGGCAAACGAAGTTCAAATCCTGCTTCTTCAAGAATCTTATCAATGCCTTCGTCAACAATCTGCTGACGAACGAGCCAACTTCCGGGAACAAGCCAAGCAACAACATTCTCAGCTTTCTTCTTGCCCTTAACAACAGAGGCAAAAGCGCGGAAGTCTTCGATACGACCGTTGGTACATGCGCCGAGGAAAACGTAATCTACGGGATGGCCTTCCAGTTTCTCACCAGGCTGGAATTGCATATAGTCCAACTGGGCGAGGAGCTGCTTCTGTTCGGATTCGCTCAGACCGTCCAATGTGGGGATGCATTCGTCGATGGCAATACCGGCACCGGGATTGGTACCGAATGTGATACGGGGCTTTATATCCTCAGCGTGGTAGGTAATCTCCTTGTCGAAGATAGCATCGTCGTCGCTCTTGAGGAGTCTCCATTGCGCAACATACTTGTCCCATTCTTCACCCTTGGGCGCGTATTCACGACCTTTAAGATATTCGAAAGTTATGTCATCGGGGGCAATGATACCTGCGCGGCTTCCCATTTCAATACTGAGGTTTGAAAGGGTCAAGCGTCCCTCCATACTCATGTTGCGGATCGTGCTACCTGCATACTCTACGACATAACCGGTAGCACCTGCAGTCGTCATCTGTGCCATGATATAAAGTGCAACATCCTTGGCGGTTACTCCAGGATTAAGCTGGCCTTCAATGGTAATGCGCATGCTCTTGGGCTTTGCCTGCAAAATACACTGACTGGCAAGAACTTCTGCGACTTCACTGGTACCGATACCCATAGCTAGAGCACCTACAGCACCATGAGTGGAAGTGTGGCTGTCACCGCAAACAATGGTCATGCCGGGAAGTGACAAAGCCTTTTCTGGACCTACAACATGGATGATACCATTGTCCTTGGTTCCCATTGCAAAGTGCTTGATGCCAAATTCCTTGCAATTTCTTGCCAACGTATCCACCTGGTTTTTACCGATAGGATCGTTGATTACTTCCTGCTGATCAGAAGGAGTATTGTGATCAGGCATAGCAATGACATGGTCCGGACGGAATACGCCGATTTTCTTGTCTCTCAGTGAATCAAAAGCTTGGGGAGAAGTTACTTCATGGCAATAGAGACGATCAATATAGAGCTGTGTGGGACCATCTTCCACCATCTGTACGATGTGGGCATCCCAGATTTTATCAAAAAGAGTATTCATGGCTTATGCGTTAACAACAATGAGAATGGAAATGATATTTATTACCCAAGCTGCAATTGCAGTGTAAATGGCCAGGCGTTCACGACACCAGCCCCATGAGAATATGCTCACAAAGAAAAGTACGATGGGAGAAATCCAGAGCAGCTGGTTGAAAATGTAAATGATGAAACTGTAAAACCAGTTGTCAACATCACCAAACGGATGAATGCCACCAAACATATAGAATATCATCAGCACCATGGCAATGACAACATTAGGAAAGTTGAGGGCGAGAAACCATTTTGGGTATTGTTCCATTTTGTTGTTAATTATGTTTCTAAAAGAGAAAACTTAGTTTCTGAATTTATTGATACAGTCAATATAGGCTTCAACGGAAGCGGTTACAATATCAGTGTTCGCACCGAAACCATAGTAGGCTACACCTTGGTATTCAACGGACATATGAACTTTACCGACATCATTAGAACCGCGGTTGATGGCTTGAATGGTAAATTCTTTCAAGTTCATTTCACGCTTGATAATCTGCTTCAACGCATTGATCGCAGCGTCCACAGGACCATTTCCAACAGCGGCTGCAGTGAACTTTTCGCCGGCAATGTCAAGGGTTAAGGCTGCAACGGGGCGCGTTCCACGGCCACTGGTAACTTGCAGATGTTCGAGCTTGATGTGACTCTGCGTTCTGCGGTCACGACCAACCAATTCGAGGATATCGTCGTCGTTGACTTCTTTCTTCTTGTCCGCCAATAGGAGGAACTCTTGATATACCTTATCGAGTCGTTCGTCAGAGATCTTAATATCGTAGATTTCAAGACGATGGCGCAATGCTGCTCTACCACTTCTTGCGGTAAGAATGATGCTGTTATCGTCGATTCCTACATCCTTTGGATTCATGATCTCATAGGTGGAGGCGTTTTTAAGGACACCGTCTTGATGAATGCCGCTGGAATGGGCGAAGGCATTCTTGCCAACTATGGCTTTGTTCGGCTGAACGGGCATGTTCATCAAACTGCTGATCATACGACTTGTCGCGTAGATTTTCTGCGTATTGATATTAGTCTCGATATTGAGGTCGTGGTGACATTTGAGAATCATCACCACTTCTTCCTGAGAAGTATTACCTGCACGCTCACCAATACCGTTAATGGTTGTCTCAACCTGACGAGCACCATTAAGGACACCAGCAATAGAATTAGCAGTCGCCATTCCCAGGTCATTGTGACAGTGGGTGGAGATGATGGCCTTATCAATGCCTTCAACATGGTCCATCAAGTATTTGATTTTTGCTCCATATTCATCAGGGAGGCAATAACCTGTAGTATCAGGAATGTTCACAACGGTGGCACCAGCCTTGATAACTGCTTCTACAACGCGAGCCAAATATTCATTATCTGTTCGTCCTGCGTCTTCGCAGTAGAATTCCACATCTTCTACATATTTCTTCGCATACTTTGTTGCAGCAATGGCTCGTTCGATAATTTCGTCGCGATTACTCTTGAACTTATAGAGGATATGGCTGTCGGATGTTCCGATACCAGTGTGGATACGTTTATGCTTTGCATATTGGAGTGCTTCAGCAGCGCAGTCAATATCTTTTTCAACGGCGCGTGTCAATGCACAAATAGTCGGCCAGGTAACAGCCTTTGAAATCTGAACAACACTCTCGAAATCTCCCGGAGAAGAGATAGGGAAGCCAGCTTCGATCACATCCACGCCCAACAGTTCGAGTTGGCGGGCAACGTGGATTTTCTCAACGGTATTTAATTGGCACCCTGGGACTTGTTCGCCGTCACGAAGAGTAGTGTCAAAAATGAATAATCTATTGTTCATAGTTTTCAGTTATGTGTCGTTATTTTATAATCCTGGGATTATTGTTTTGAAATCCATTCGGCAATCCAAGAACCTACTTCGATGGTTCCGAACTTTCCACCTTCGGGGACTTGTATTTCGGGGGTGCGTACATTTGCGTCAAGACTAGCGTCTACGGCCTTGCGGATAAGAGCACCTTCTTCTGCGAGATTGAAGTATTCCAGCATCATAGCAGCAGAAAGAATCTGTGCAAGAGGATTAGCAATGTTAAGGCCTGTAGCCTGGGGCCAAGATCCATGGATAGGTTCAAATACTGGAGTGCTCTCTCCGGTTGAAGCACTGGGGAGAAGTCCCATGGAACCGGTAATGCAGCTTCCTTCATCAGTGAGAATATCACCGAAAGTGTTCTCTGTTACCATAACATCGAAGAACTTCGGATCCTGGATCATACGCATAGCTGCGTTGTCAACATACATGAAGTCTGTAGTTACGTCAGGATATTCAACCATCATTTCCTGAGCAACAGCACGCCAAAGACGACTGCTTGCAAGGACGTTAGCTTTGTCCACAACGGTGAGGTGCTTGCGGCGCTGGCGGGCATATTGGTAGGCAACACGAAGGATGCGTTCTACTTCGGGACGGGTGTAAGCGCAGGTGTCATAAGCTTCATCTGCACCTTCCTTCTTTGCGCCAAAATACATACCACCGGTCAACTCGCGGATACAAACGAAGTCTGCTCCTCGAACCAATTCATCTTTAAGTGGTGATTTGTGAACTAAGCAATCAAAGGTTTGAACCGGACGGATATTTGCAAAAAGGCCGAGTTTCTTACGCATAGCAAGAAGACCCTGTTCAGGACGAACCTTGGCCGAAGGATTATTGTCAAACTTAGGATGGCCAACAGCAGAGAAGAAAACTGCATCTGCATCCTTGCAAATCTGGAAAGTTTCCTCGGGGAAGGGATCACCTACTGCATCAATAGCAGCGGCACCACAGAGTGCATATGTATAATTGAATTCATGACCAAATTTCTTGGCAATTACATCTAAAACTTTGATTCCTTCACGAGAAATCTCGGGACCGATACCGTCGCCGGCCAATACTGCAATGTTTAGTTTCATGTGTGTATGTTTTTAATTGTTCATTCAAAAAAGGTGTTTGTAATACTATTTAATGGCAACCTTCGTTGTAAAACTTGGAAAAGTCTCCCGAGAAGTTCGCTGCCATTTCTGGATCAAGCTCCATGGCTTTCCGGATATCATCCATTGCGCCCGCCTTGTTGTTTAAACGATAAGCAATACTGCCACGAAGACGCAGAATCTGGGCGAGAAGTTTGGTTTCAGAATCTGGAAGAAGTTGCAAAGCAACATTATAGATATTCTGAGCTAAATCCAACTGATTGCTCTGTTCGAAAGCACCAGCTTGCTCTAGCATCTGGACGATATAATTTGAATCCATTATTGTTATAGTTTAGCGACGGCAAATTTACTGAATATTTCGTATAAAAACAAGAAAAAGCCACAAAGATTAACTCCTTGCGGCTTTTTTTTGTGTTTTATGTTTTGAGAGCTCCATTTTAGAGCATCATAAGGACGGTCTAATCGAAAGAATGAGCAAATTCTACCATTTTAATAGCGGTGATGGCGTACTCTGCACCTTTATTCTGACGAATGGCTCTTTCCTCTGCTTGTTCTTGTGTATTCACTGTAAGGATACCGTTAATGATAGGGACTTTTCCCGTCGCATTCAAACGGACCATACCAGCAGTAGTTCCAGAACAAATATTATCAAAATGGGGAGTCTCACCCTTAATAGCGCATCCTAAGGCAATGATAGCGTCGATATAACCATGCTCGGCCATACGGGCGCAACCGTATACCAAATCAAAGTTTCCTGGTACATGGCGAATGTTGATGCTGTTTTCGCTGACACCACTTTTAATAAAAGTTTCAACAACGTTCTTCAGAAGAATATCGGTGATGTTCGTGTTTCTTTCGGTGACAACGATTCCAAATCGCATATTACTCGCGTCAGGTAGGTCACTCGGTGTGCTTGGTAGGGAATAGTCTGGCATTTTGATGGAATTGTGATAATGGATTCGCTGGGAATCCAGATAAAGTTATAAAGGAAAAAGTTTGCTGCCGTAAAATCGATACGGAAGCAAACTTTTAGTTATTTCGATAATTTGTGAATTACTTCGTACGTTCGATGTACTTGTCAATTTCAGCACCGATGACAACGCCGTTATTGACATTTACAGAAGAAAGTTGGCTGGTGGGGTAGTCACTCTTGATCTGGTTGTAAACCTTGTTAGCTTCTTCCTTCTTACCCTGCTTTTCAAGAATCTGACCTGCGTAGAGGAGAGCAATTGAGCTGATAGCGGGGTTGTCTGCCTTTTCTGCAGCCTTCTTGAAGTTATCAACAGCCTTGTCGAGCTGGTTTTCAGCAGCGTAACAGTTTGCAAGGTCGAAGATAGCCATAGGAGAGATCGTTGCATCACCCTTGGGAGAGAATGCTTCAAGTTCCTTGATAGCGTTCTTGTTGTCACCCTTGTGAGCATAGCAAACACCAGCATAGAAATGAGCTACATTAGCAGCGTCAGTAAATGTGAATTCCTTGGAAATCTTGAGGAAACCCTTGAAAGCGTTCTTAGACTTAACGGAGTCACCATTGAGGGCAATGTCATACTGCTGTGAGGTAAAATACTTTTCACCAAGAGCGAGCTGAGCCTGCGCTGCGTCTTCGCGGCTGCTCATCCAACGGCTGCCACCGAACCATGCGAGAACGATGAGGAGGATTACGCCGAAGCCGATGAGGAGGTGCTTCTTGTACTGATTGATAAATTGCTCGGCCTTGGTGCTGGATACCGTGATGTCGAGACTTTGTGCGTTGTTGTTACTTGCCATTTTTTATTATTTCTTTTTTATATTTCTAAATTGTGATAATAACCCGATTTAACAGGAGTGTACATAAATCGGGCACAAAATTACGAAATTTGGAACGATTGGCGAAGTAAAATGGGAAAAATTTTAATTTTCGTGCAAAAATCATTTAAATTTTGCAGTTATTTGCCGTTTTGATGTTACTTTTGCACTAATTTTTGAACATTGTATATGATCTTAGAGCATCTCTCTCTCCTAAATTATAAGAATATCGAGCAGGTAGATTTGGACCTTTCTCCGAATGTTAATTGCTTTATTGGCGATAACGGTATGGGAAAGACCAATGTACTTGACGCCATATATTATCTCTCTTTTTGCAAGAGTTCTTCTACCCAGCAGGACAACTTGAATATTCGTCATGAAGCCGATTTTATGATGCTTCAAGGGCGATATGTTAACGCGTTGAATGAACCGGAAGTGATTTCGTGCGGAGTAAAGCGTGGCCAGCGAAAGCATTTTAAGCGTAACGATAAGGAATACAAGAAGTTTTCTGAGCATCTTGGATTGATTCCTTTGGTAATGATCTCACCTGCTGATTCATTATTGATTTCCGGTGGTAGCGAAGAGCGCCGTAAGTTCATGGATGTGGTTATCAGCCAGTTTGATTTACCCTATCTCGAGGCACTCATCCGTTACTCAAAATCTTTGCAACAACGCAATGCCTTGCTGAAACAGGAAGAAGAGTTGGATGAAGGTCTTTGTGAAGTCTTAGAGACCATGATGGCGGCTGATGCTGAGGTGATTTATAAAGCTCGAAAGGAAATGGTAGAAGAGTTTTTGCCTATTTTCAAGGAGATGTATAAGCGCCTCTGTAACAATAACTATGAGGATGTAGAAATAAAACTGGAGAGCCATGGAGAACGAGGTGATTTGGCTCCGATTTTAAAGTCTTGGCGTGAACGAGAGCATATCGTCGGGTACACACTTCATGGGCCTCATAAGGATAATTTAGAACTTCTCATGAACGGCTACAATGTGCGCAAAGAGGGTAGTCAGGGCCAGACAAAAACCTTCTTCATTGCGATGAAATTAGCGCAGTTTATCTATTTAAAGTCTAAGGGAGAACGACAGACGCCGATTCTTTTGCTCGATGATATCTTTGACAAGCTTGATGCGGGACGCGTAAGTTGCATCGTCGATTATGTAAGTGGTGATGAATTCCAGCAGATTTTTATTACCGATACGAATCGTGATCACTTAGACAGTATTCTTGCTGCTACCAAACGGGATTATCGCCTGTTTCATGTCAATCACGGCATAGTGTCGTAAATTCTCATCTAATATTATTATATAGAGTTATGGAACGTAGAAAAGAACAATCAGTAAGTGATGCATTGCTGCAATTCCTTCGCGAAAGTGGACTGGAAACGCCATTGCTTCAACTGCGCTTGATCCAAGCTTGGCCAGAGGTTGTTGGAGAGATGATAGCCCAACATACCTTTGCTGCAAATATTCGTGAACAGGTTCTGCTTGTGGAAACCGATTCTGCTTCGTTGTGCCAGGATTTGCAGATGAAACGCAGTCAGTTGGTTCGATGTCTTAATGATAAAGTTGGTAGTCACATTATTGCAGACATTCGCTTTACTCCAACATTAGTACGATAATTTTCGTTTTTGTATTATAATAAATCAGAGGGGCGTATCACGCGATACGCCCCTCTGATTATTGAGAGAACTATTTAACTAAGGAAACTGAGCAGAAGACCTGCAGCAACGGCAGAACCGATAACACCTGCAACATTGGGGGCCATAGCCTGCATGAGGAGGTGATTGCCTGGGTTGCATTCGAGACCTACGGTTTCTGATACACGGGCACTGTCAGGAACAGCAGATACACCGGCATTACCAATCAACGGGTTAATCTTGTGACCTTCCTTCAAGAATAGATTGATGAACTTCACGAAGAGAATACCAGACGCTGTAGCGATGACGAAGGAGAAAAGTCCAAGGCAGAAAATCTTGATAGATTTATCTGAGAGGAACTTGTCTGCCTGAGTAGACGCACCAACGGTAAGACCGATAAGGATTGTTACAACATCAATCAGCGGACCGCGTGCGGTTTCTGCCAAACGACGAGTTACGCCACTTTCTTTCAAAAGATTACCGAAGAACAACATACCGAGGAGGGGAAGACCAGAAGGTACGATGAATGCCGTACAGATGAAGCCTACAATCGGGAAGATGATCTTTTCCTTCGGACCAACCTTGCGGGGCTTAGGCATGATGATGTTGCGTTCTTTCTTCGTGGTCAACATCAGCATCAGTGGTTTCTGAATTACCGGAACAAGGGCCATATAGGAGTAAGCACAAACAGCAATAGCACCCATAAGATCCGGAGCAAGCTTAGAAGAAAGGAAGATTGCGGTAGGACCGTCTGCACCACCAATGATACCGATTGCACCAGCTTCTGAGGGAGTGAAGCCCAAGGCCTGTGACGCAAGGAAAGCAGCAAAAATACCAACCTGAGCTGCGGCACCAATAATCATCAAACGGGGCTGAGAGATGAGTGAGGAGAAGTCGGTCATGGCACCGATACCAAGGAAAATCAGTGGGGGATACCAACCTTGGCGAACACCGGAATAGAGAATGTTCAGAACGGAATTCTCTTCGTAGATACCTATGTTAAGACCTTCCGTAAAAGGAATGTTTCCGACGATAATACCAAAGCCTATGGGAACGAGCAACAGCGGCTCCCACTTCTTGAAGATACCCAGGCAGATAAATGTGATACCAATCAAGATCATTACCACATGGGCAAATGTGCAGTTGGCGAAACCGGTATATCCCCAGAATTGTATTAGAGAGTCAAAAATTTGATGCATGTTTTGATTTTTGAGATTACGCCATTACGACAAGGTCTGCACCCTCGAGTACAGAGTCGCCTTGCTGAACGAGAACTTTGGTCACGGTACCATCAGCTTCTGCGAGGATATCGTTTTCCATTTTCATTGCTTCGAGAACGAGGAGCTTCTGACCACGCTTAACGGCTTCGCCATCCTTCACGAGAACCTGGAGGATTACACCGGGGAGGGGAGATGCGATAGTTGAGCCACCTGCAGGAACTGCAGCAGGAGCAGGTTTTGCAGGAGCAGCGGGTACGGGAGCGGCAGCAACAGGAGCAGCAACGGGTGCTACAGCAACAGGCTGGCTCACTTTCTTCTCGGGATAGTTTACGGTATAGTTCTGGCCGTTGACAACAACCTGAGCAGAAGTAGATTCAACAGCGCCGATTTCTACCGTATATTCTTTACCGTTTATGGTGAATTCGTATGTTTTCATTTTTTATTTTTGTTTCGGATATTTTCTAAAATTCCTTGCACGGTTCTGCCAGTCTGATGATGAAGGGTTCATCGTCAGTACATAACTTTCTGTGTCGTGCATGTTCTCTGCTTCAAACATTTGCAAGGCGAGAGCGATGGCAGCTACCACATTGTCGTCTTCAACATTAGCAGAGACAACGGGCTTCTGAACTACAGGCTCTGCAGCTTTCTGTGCTTCCTTCTTCTGACTTCTTTCGAAGAAATAACCTAAAATCTTATAGGTAAACATCAGAATCAGCAAAGCTGAGAACACCACAAAGATGCAGACAACCGTTAATGAAATTGCTTCATTCATATCTATGGGGTTGTTTTATGAATTCTTACTTTGAACCTGCGAATACTATGTGGGCAGATTGTCGTGTTTCTTGGCAGGCATTTCCTTGTGCTTGTTCTGAAGGAATTCAAGCGCACGAATTACGCGGAAACGGGTGTTGCGAGGTTCGATGACATCCTCGATATATCCCTTCTGGGCAGCCTGATAAGGATTGCAGAACAAATCGTTGTATTCATTCTTCTTCTGCTCGGTGAGTTCCTTCTTCTTCTCAGGATCTTCTTCTGCCTTGATTTCCTTTCCATAGAGAACGCCGACAGCACCGTCTGCACCCATTACTGCGATATTTGCAGAAGGCCAAGCGTAGTTCACATCACTTTCTAGATACTTACTGCCCATTACGATGTGAGCACCACCATAAGACTTGCGAAGTGTTACGGTTACCTTGGGAACTGTTGCTTCACCATAAGCGAAAAGGAGCTTTGCACCATGAGAAATCACAGCGCCATATTCCTGTTGGGTTCCTGGGAGGAATCCGGGAACATCCACTAGAGTTACGATAGGAATGTTAAAGGCATCGCAGAAACGAACGAAGCGAGAACCCTTACGAGAAGCGTTAATATCAAGCACACCAGCGAGTACGCCGGGGTTATTTGCCACGATACCTACGCTGCGTCCATTCATATGAGCGAAACCTACAATGATATTCTTGGCAAAGTTCTTGTGGATTTCAAAGAAGTCAGCATCGTCAACAATGCTTGCGATAACACTGTGCATGTCATAAGCCTTGTTGGGATTGTCGGGGATGATATCATTAAGCATATCATCTACACGGTTTGCCAAGTCGTTGGTAGCACGACGGGGAGCCTCTTCCATATTGTTCTGGGGAAGGAAGCTGAGAAGACGCTTAATATCTGCGAGACATTCTTCTTCATTTTCAGAAGCAAAATGGGTTACACCGCTCTTGCTTGCATGAACACTGGCACCACCGAGACGTTCCTGGTCAACATCTTCACCGGTCACACTCTTAACAACGGCAGGACCCGTCAAGAACATATAAGAGGTGTTCTTCACCATGAAGGTAAAGTCGGTGAGGGCAGGGCTGTAAACTGCACCGCCGGCGCACGGACCCATGATTGCGGAAATCTGAGGAACGACACCAGATGCCTTGATGTTATGCTGGAAAATGTCTCCATAACCAGCGAGGGCATCGATACCTTCCTGGATACGAGCACCACCAGAGTCGTTGAGACCAATAACGGGTGCGCCGTTTACCATTGCCATGTCCATAATCTTACAGATCTTTTCAGACATGGTCTTGGAGAGTGAGCCACCGCTTACTGTAAAGTCTTGAGCATATACATAAACGATTCGTCCACCAATAGTACCAACACCGGTAACGACACCGTCACCATCGGTATGGCTTTTTTCCATGCCGAAATTGGTACATCTGTGCTGGACAAACATGTCCATTTCTTCAAAACTACCTTCATCGAGAAGCATAGCGAGACGTTCGCGTGCAGTATATTTTCCCTTCTGGTGCTGAGCGTCGATACGCTTAAGACCACCACCAAGACGGGCTTTCTCGCGGCGTTCCACGAGTTTCATAATGTTTTCTTGCTGAATACTCATTGAGATTATTATGTTTGTTTTTACTTGTTTTTTTGATTTTCTTTGGGCTTTAGCTCTTATGAATTCGGTCGGAATTCTTTGTAACAAAGTCTGCCCATGATGCAGATTTGCTTTTCGGTGCTTTCTGCGAATGGAGTGCGGCTGCAGGAATACTGCTCTTGACACCACGTTTCATGGTATTGATATGGTGGCAATAGGCCGCAGCAAGAGCATCGGTGGCATCAAGGTAGGGTAGCATGCTTTCATCTGAAATGTTCAGCATTCTTTTCATAATTCCAGCAACCTGCTCTTTTGAGGCTGAACCCTTTCCTGTAATGGCCTGTTTGATGGCCATGGGGGCATATTCGTGAATAGGAATCTGTCGGCTGATGGCCGCAGCAATCACCACACCCTGGGCGCGTCCGAGTTTCAACATCGACTGTACGTTCTTACCGAAAAACGGTGCCTCGATGGATAGTTCATCGGGTTTGAAACTATCAATGATGCTCATCACGCGTTCATAGATGCGGCCAAGTTTCAAATAGATATCAGCAACTTTTCTCAAGTCAATGACACCCATGGCAATCATCTTAACTTCTTTGCCTTTTACCGAAATCAAACCATACCCTAGTACATTCGTACCAGGGTCAATTCCGAGGATGATTCTCTCGGATGATGGGTCGTTTGGCTTATTCACGCGGCAAAAATAGTCATATTTACGCTATAAGCGAAAAAAAAACGGTAAAATTTGCGTTCAATTAATAAAAATGACTAATTTTGCAGAGTCAAAATAGAAAAAATATGTTCAAGAAAATAACTGCGTGCCTTTTTGGCGCACTTCTCTGCGGCACGATGACCGTTGCCGCACAAGCCGTTATCAAGTTCGAAACGACAACTCATGATTACGGTAATTTCACCGAAGATCAGCCTCAGACTTATGTTTTCAAGTTCAAGAATACAGGTGACAAGCCTCTTGTCATCCATCAGGCTTTTGCGTCTTGCGGATGTACGGTTCCTACTTTCTCAAAGGAGGCTATCGCTCCTGGCAAGACCGGTGAAGTGAAGGTTGTCTACAACGGAAAGGGTAAGATTCCTGGAAAGTTCAAAAAGACAGTCAGCGTTCGCTCCAATGCAACCAATGCCCTCGTTCGCGTATATATCGAAGGCAACATGGTTGAAAAGAAATAATTATAATGATGAATCCCACGAACAATCATCTCGTTATTATGGCTGGTGGCAAGGGAACTCGCTTCTGGCCTATGAGTACTGAGACCCGTCCTAAACAGTTTCTCGATATTATGGGTTGTGGCAGAACGATGCTCCAGCTCACCCTAGACCGTTTCCAGGGTATTGTTCCTATGGAAAATGTCTGGGTGGTAACAGGTGCGGCTTTTGCTGAAATGGTCAAGGAGCAGTTGCCTGAGATTTCTGAGGAAAATATCCTCCTCGAACCTTGTGGCCGTGGAACAGCGCCTTGTATCTGCTATGTTTCCTGGAAAATAAAGATGCGTAATCCTCGTGCAAACGTTGTGGTTACGCCCTCTGATCATGATATCAAGGATGTAGAACTTTTCCGAGACTCAATTAATAATACTTTGGCGTTTGCAGCCGAGACAGATGCTATTGTTACGTTGGGAATGAAGCCTACCCGTCCAGCAACGGGCTATGGTTACATCCGTGCTGATTTGAGTTATCCCGCTCTACGTCAGAAGAATCTCTTCCGTGTTGATGCTTTCAAGGAAAAGCCTAACCTCGAAACCGCACAAGAGTATATAAAGGAGAACAATTACTATTGGAATTCCGGTATCTTTGTTTGGAGTGTTTCGACCATCGTCAATGCGTTCCGCATTTATGCTCCTGAGATTTCAAACATCTTTGAAAACCTTCAGCCGGTTTATGATAAAGCCAATGAGCAGGATGTGATTAACGAGGTTTTCCCGACTTGTCCCAACATTTCCGTGGACTATGCTATTATGGAAAAAGCGGAAGAAGTCTTTGTCTATCCTGTTGACTTCGGATGGAGTGACTTGGGAACTTGGGGGTCTTTGCGCGACCGTACGGAAAAGGATGAATATGGTAATGCCATCATCGGTGATGATACCCGCCTTGTAGAGTCGCATGACAATATCGTTCATACCTCATCGTTAAAGAAAGTGATTGTGCAAGGTCTCGATGGTTACATTGTCGTTGAGAAAGACGGCAACCTCCTCATCTGCAAGATGACAGAAGAGCAGCGCATAAAGTCATTTATGAGTTAAAGTCCTACAGCGTGATTCTGATTGTTGGCAGCAAGAGTTAGAATCACGCTGCTTTTTTATTTGCATTCCTATGAAATTCCAATTTTTTCTTAGACTGGTTCTTATACAGATTGTGCTCGTTTGCAGCGCAATCTCTGCTTTTGCTTACGATAAAGAATACCGAGGTTGTTTTAAGTCTGTAACTGTTGAGTACCAATCTGTTAATGAGAAGAATCAGCCTTGCACGCTATCAGAACGCTTAACATTGCCTTTGAATAAGGACAAGAGTACAGCGCGTGCGATTTCTTTCGTGGTTTTGAATTCTCCTTCAATGGCTTTTACCAATGCCCAGGCCCCTTCCGGAGAAGCCAGCATAAATATGGGGATTATTGCCCGCATAGCTACAGAGGGTGCAATGGTAGTTGAGCCCGACCTGAAAGGATTTGGAAAAGATGTAGGTCATTCTGAAGGATTGCTGATGCATACGCTCCTTGCGCGACAAATGGTGGACGGATTCTTTGCGGCAATAGACTATGTTCAGAAAAACAGCATCTCTTTGGCAGAGGATTATTATACCCTGAATACGGGATACAGTAAGGGTGGATCTTTGGCAATTGCTGTTCAGAAGCATATTGAGAATTATTGCACTCCCGAGCAGAGAAACATCATCAAACTGCAAAGGACGATCTGCGGCGGCGGTCCGCTTGTACCAGTTCTTCTCTTTGATATACTCATTAAACAACAGGCTACAGCATCGCCGATAACTGCAATAAATCTTGTCCATGGCGCTCTCGATGTTTATGGAGAAAGTACGCTCCGTGCCTATAAGGAAACTGATATTTTTACTCCTGATTTTTTAGCATCGGGATACCTTAATTCCCTCGATGGTCGCACTGTTGACTCTATGCAGCAGGAGGATATATTGAAAGAGTTGATGGGAAAGACCGAACTGCACCTCTCTGATGTCTTTTTGCCAAAAGTCTTAGACGGGAAATCCGGACCTTATCGTGCTCTTCGAAAAGTTTTCAAAAAAGAGAGCGTGATTGAAGGCTGGATTCCACTGACTCCCATCGAAGTTTTCCATCTTGTTGATGATCAGACGATTCCCTATGCTTGCCTTCAGGAAGCTAAAGCGGTTTGGGGCGATAAGATCGTTGAACTCAATACGGACATGAAGTCCTACGATTGGAATTCTACCGCTATTGATCTGGTCTTGAATACAATACTTGATAATGTATCCCTCGATAATCATCTTATAGGTGGCTTTAAGTATTTCGGGGCTTTGATGGATGGCTGTTTGCGCGGAACCTATATCCCCACTACCTACCTTCCTGTAGATCAGTACCAAGACTTGATCGAAATCATTTATGATGTGTTTAGTTCTGCGGCCTATCAGAATCTGCCTCTTGATATTGATAGCGGTGATGGAACGATCAGCGGTATTCTTAATGTGACGACTCCTCTAAAGGCGCGTTTTGTTGGTGCGGGTAAAAATGGCAGTGATATTGAGAGCATTGATGCTACTATTTCCATTAAGCCTTCGGCGGGTACAAGCGGTGAGAATAATGATCACCTAATCATTGCGGTCGACAATTTTGATGTCAGTCTTTTAGGAAGCAAGCCGATGCGAGTTTCTGGTGAGGTCAAGGATGTATTCCATTTACTCGAAGCGCTGTTGCCCTACTTGTTTAAGCATGTTTATAGCAATAAGAGCGAAGCTTCGGCGGTTGTAGAGAAAATCAATAATCTGTTGACACTCAATGCGAAGGTCGATGCTCTCGAGATTCTTGGGAAGACCGTTACTATCGATGGCCGTTTTCTTGCAAATCTTGATTCTCATACGTCAGTAAGCGGTTGGTCTTTGAAAACTACTTATACCATTGACCTTGCTGTTAAGTCTGGTATTATTACTGTTTCCTTGATGGATCTTCTCGATGCTGTAGGAGTGAAGTTCCCCGATGACCATTACAATGTTAAGATTGATAATACGCACCAAGCAGTAATCAATGACATAAAAATGGAGGAGGATCGTATCTCTGCACATTGCGATGTAACGTTGAACGAAGGTGCCGGTGACGTGGATTTTGCTGATATGGATGTTGTTGTGACACCTGCTGCAATTTCCGGCTATCCGTCTTTACTCGAAACCGTGAAGATAGACTTTACTGGTTCATACGTTGGAACCACAGAAAAGCTGGTAGGTACGTGCTCTAATCTTCATGATGCCGCCTTGGCTGTTATTGTTGCTGGTGGCAATAAGCACTTTAAGAGTGAGTCAGAAGCACAAGTCTATGCAGATAAAATCAACAATAAAGTCGAGGCGCACTATACTGTTGATGGAGTCGACCAGGGACCTATCCAGGCTTATGTCCGTTATGATTCCACCTATAACAATTATTACGTAGATTTCGAATCGTCTTTCAAGTTAGAAAGTAAATAGCACTGCCCTTATGGAGTCTCTTTCCTCCGTCCTTTTGTCTTGGTATGCAGATCATGGCAGAGATTTGCCATGGCGTCAGACTCGTGATCCATATCGTGTGTGGGTCAGCGAGATTATTCTCCAACAGACACGGGTAGCACAAGGCTATGACTATTATCAACGCTTTGTTGAGCGATTCCCGACGGTTGAGGATTTGGCTTCTGCTTCTTCTGACGAAGTGATGCAGCAATGGGAGGGCCTTGGTTATTATAGTCGTGCCAGAAATCTTCATGCTGCTGCAAAACAGGTGATGGAGCTGGGTGGTTTCCCTGTTGATTACGAGGGAATTCGTTCGCTTAAAGGAGTAGGAGATTATACAGCTGCAGCGATTGCTTCTTTTGTATACGGCCTTCCGACTGCCGTGGTCGATGGCAATGTCTATCGTGTACTTTCGAGATACTACGGCATTGATACTCCGATAGATACTACTGCTGGTAAGAAGACTTTTGCAGTTTTGGCTCAGGAAGTTCTGGATCAAAAACAGCCTGCGCTCCATAATCAGGCGATTATGGATTTCGGGGCTATACAATGTACGCCAAAGTCTCCGGATTGTTCGGCATGCCCGTTACTTGATTCCTGTGCCGCTTATAACGGAAAGCGGGTAGATTTACTTCCTGTAAAATCAAAAAAGACCGCAGTAAAGGAACGCTTTTTTACCTATATAATAATATTAGAGGAGAGCAGTGTCTTTCTTCATCGTCGTTCTTCCGGTGATATCTGGACCGGACTCTATGAGCCTCTGCTCTTTGAAAGTTCTGCAAAACTATCCCTGGATGATGCTTTTGCTAAAATTTCGGCATACGGGAACCAAACAAAATATCTTAAATTATTGGCTTCTGTAGAAGGCCTCAAACATCAGCTCACCCACCGTACTTTATATGCTGATGCGTATGTGCTAGAGTGTGACGGGGCTGGTGACGATTCTTTGCTGAAATTGCTTCCGGATGATTACATAAAGGTGCCGTTAAGCGAGCTTTCCAAATATGCCTCTCCACGCCTGGTCAATATTATTTTCGAGCGGACAATTATTTAATTACGACGGGAGTTTTTGTTGTGTCTCACTTGTGATAATATCGTATCACAGTTGTGGTGCGATATTGTCATAATTGTGAAAGCATCGCGTCATATAAGTGACAAAACAAAAAGCTGGGCGAGAGAAAAATAAATCTCCCGCCCAGTTTATTATTTGTCCGTCCTGGTTTCAGAATTGCTCGGTTGAAATTTTGGTTTCTATGTGTTTATTCAACGTGCAGTGTGCCTTCGGCGTGGAAACCACGGAGGAAATCTTCAGTTGCCATACGCTTCTTTCCTGCCAGCTGAATGGTTGTAAGATGCAGATAACCATCAGTTAACGCAACTTTCATGGTGCTCTTTCCTTCAAGGATTAGCGTTCCAACAGCCTCGCTCACAGTTGCAAATTCCTTCGTTGCACCATAGACTTTCAGCACTTGATGTTTGCCGTCTTCGCTCACTAATTCGGTCCATGCTGCAGGGTAGGGTGATAGACCGCGAACGAAATCGTACACTTTCTTAGTAGACTGATTCCAATCAATGCGGCAAGTCTCCTTGAAAATCTTTGGAGCAGGACGCAGTGGCTCGTCGGTTGTAAGTTCAGACTGAGGAATCGGAGTTATGGTTCCAGCGATGATGTTGTCCACTGTTTCTGTCACAAGACGAGCACCGAGAACCATAAGTTTATCGTGGACATCTTCTACATTATCAGTATCTAAGATAGGAACGGGAACGCGCTGGATAACCTTTCCGGTATCGATATCATGATCCAGGAAGAAAGTCGTAATACCCGTCTCTGTGTCACCGTTGATGATAGACCAGTTAATGGGAGCTGCACCACGATATTGAGGGAGGAGAGCGGCGTGAAGATTAAAGGTGCCTTGAGGAGGCATGTTCCACACTACTTCAGGCAGCATTCTGAAGGCTACCACAATCTGCAAGTCAGCATCCCAAGCGTTGAGTGCAGCGAGAAATTCCTCGTCACGAAGCTTTTCGGGTTGGAGAACCGGTAGATTATGTTCTACAGCGTATTTCTTTACAGCACACTGTGACAGTTCCGTTTGGTGGCGGCCCATAGGTTTGTCGGGCATCGTTACGACACCCACAACTTTGTAACCACCTTCAACAAGGGCATTTAGGCTCTCAACTGCAAAGTCGGGAGTACCCATAAAGACAATTTTGAATGTTTCTTTCGTCATATTGTGAAATATTTGTGCAAAGATACGGCTTATTTCCGAAAAATGCTGTAAATTTGCAGCCAAATTGTGCGTATATCGCAAATAAAAAGCAAATCAAACAAAATAAATAACAAATAATTTAGAAAAAGTATGAATATTTCTCTCGAACAGACTGGTGTAACTGCTGTCATCACCGTAAAGATGGAGAAGGCAGACTATCAGGATGCCGTTAAGAAGGAACTCAAGAATATCGCAACAAAGGCAGAGATGCCTGGTTTCCGTAAGGGTAAGGTACCTTTCGGTTTCGTTCAGAAGCGATTTGGTTTTCAGGTAAAGGCTGACGAGATCAACAAGATCCTTGGTCAGAAGCTTATGGAGTATATCCGTGAAAACAAGGTAAACATCCTCGGCGAACCCATGCCCAGCGAAAACCAGCAGCCCCTCGACATCGAGGCTCAGGACGATTTCGAATTCCTTTTCGATATCGCTCTTGCTCCCGAATTCAAGATTGAACTCGATGCTAACGACAGCGTTGACTACTATGATATCGAAGTTACCGATGCACAGGTTGACGAGCAGGTTAAGGTGTTCGCTCAGCAGGCAGGTCACCCCGAAAACGTTGAAGACTATCAGGATCGTGACATTCTCCGTGGTGCTCTTGCAGAACAGGATGCTGAAGGTAACCTCCTCGAAGGTGGCGTAGTTGTTGAAAAGGCTAGCTTCATGCCCGCTTATTTCAAGGGCGAAGCTCAGAAGGCTCTCTTCGAAGGCGCTAAGGTAGGTGATGTACTCACTATCAATCCCGCTGAAGCTTATGCTGACAACGAAAACGAACTCGCTTCTCTTCTTAAGATCGCTAAGGAAGAAGTTGCTAACCACAAGGGTAACTTCACCTTCCAGATTGAAGAAATCAGCCGTTTCGTTCCCGCAGAAATGAACCAGGAATTCTTCGATCGCGTATTCGAAGAAGGCGAAGTAACCGATGAAGAGCAGTTCCGTACCAAGGTTCGCGAACTCATGGCTACCCAGCACGTTGCAGATTCTGACTACAAGTTCCTCCTCGATGTTCGCAAGTATTGCGAAGATAAGGTAGGTGCTCTCGAATTCCCCCTCGAACTCCTCAAGAAGTTCATGATTGCTCAGAACAGCGAAAAGGAAAATGCTACTGAATATGTTGAGAAGAACTTCGACAAGAGCGTTGAAGAACTTAAGTGGCACCTCATCAAGGAACAGCTCGTTGAAGCTCAGCAGATCAAGATTGATCAGGACGACGTTAAGGACCAGGCGCTCAAGGCTACCCGCTTCCAGTTCATGCAGTATGGTATGAACAATATCCCTGAAGAGTATATCGACCAGTATGCTCAGAAGATGATGGAAAATCAGCAGCAGGTTCAGGGTCTCGTAGAACGTGCTATCGACGAAAAGCTCGCTGCAGCTCTCAAGAACGTTGTAGCTCTCAACCACAAGGCTGTCAGCGTTGAGGATTTCCAGAAGATGTTTGAAGCATAATCATAGTAATCAAGACTTTATCATTATACAGATAGAATCTTAGATTTTCTCATCTCTTTAAGGTGTATGGGGTACGGAAGTATGTCTCCCATACACCTTTTTCAAACTATAAGAAACTCATTTATAACTTATATAAGAATATGATGAACGATTTTCAAAAGTTTGCTACACAGAATGTAGGCATCAATTCAATGGTTCTCGACGATGTTATCAAGGCTCAGAACCACTATCTCAACCCTTATATCCTCGAAGAGCGTCAGCTTAACGTGACCCAGATGGATGTCTTCAGCCGTTTGATGGCCGACCGCATTATCTTCCTCGGTACCGAAATAGATGATTACACCGCTAACACCCTTCAGGCACAGCTCCTCTACCTTGACTCTACCGATCCCGGTAAGGACATCAGCATTTATGTGAACAGCCCTGGCGGTAGCGTTTACGCTGGTCTTGGTATCTACGATACTATGCAGTTCATTCAGAGCGACGTAGCTACAATTTGCACCGGAATGGCAGCATCCATGGCAGCGGTACTTCTCGTTGCTGGTAAGGAAGGTAAGCGTAGTGCGCTCCCTCATAGCCGCGTAATGATCCATCAGCCCCTCGGTGGTGCACGTGGTCAAGCTAGTGATATTGAAATCACCGCCCGCGAGATTATGAAGTTGAAGAAGGAACTTTATACAATTATCAGTGAACATAGCCATACCGACTTCGATAAGGTTTGGGCTGACAGCGATCGTGACTATTGGATGACCGCTCAGGAAGCCAAGGAATACGGCATGATTGACAATGTCCTCCTTCGTAAGTAATTTTTGAAAAAAATGGCAAGAAGAATACAAGAAGACCATTGTTCTTTTTGCGGTCGTGGTTCCTCTGAAGCAGGAATCTTGATCAGCGGTATGGAAGGGTTTATCTGCTGTGACTGTGCACAACAGGCCAAGCGTATAGCAGATGAACAGTTGTCCGTAAGCAGAAAGTCCAATGTCAAAGAAGAATTAGGTAAACTCCCTACGCCTAAGGAGATTAAGGAATACCTTGATAACTATGTTATTGGCCAGGATGACGCTAAGAAATATCTTTCCGTTGCAGTTTACAACCATTACAAGCGCGTCCTCCAGGATCCTAATAATGAGGATAGCGTTGAGATAGAAAAGAGTAATATCATCATGGTAGGCTCTACGGGTACCGGCAAGACTCTGCTGGCTCGTACGATTGCTAAGTTGCTCAAAGTTCCGTTCACTATCGTCGATGCTACAGTATTCACTGAAGCTGGTTATGTAGGTGAAGACGTTGAGAGCATCCTCTCCCGTCTCCTTCAGGAAGCTGACTGGGATTTGGAAAAGACACAGCGCGGTATTGTCTTCATAGATGAAATCGATAAGATCGCCCGCAAGAGTGACAATCCCTCCATTACCCGTGATGTCAGTGGCGAAGGCGTTCAGCAGGGTATGCTGAAACTTCTGGAAGGAAGTATTGTCAATGTTCCGCCTAAGGGAGGCCGTAAGCATCCTGACCAGGACTATGTTCATGTGGATACCCGCAATATCCTCTTTATCTGCGGTGGTGCATTCGATGGTATTGAGAAGAAGATTGCTCAGCGCCTGAACACCCATACCGTCGGTTACAATTCTGTTCAGAACATGATGAAGATCGATCCCAATGATCTTATGCAGTATGTTCAGCCTCAGGATTTGAAGTCCTTTGGACTTATCCCCGAGATTATCGGTCGTCTTCCCGTTCTTACCTATCTTAATCCTTTGGACAAGAAGGCTCTCCGTAACATTCTTACTGAGCCAAAGAACTCCATAGTCAAGCAGTACATGCGACTGTTCGAACTGGATGGTAAGACGTTGACGTTTACTCCCGAAGCCCTCGACTATATCGTTGATCAGGCAGTGGAGTACAAACTGGGTGCCCGTGGCCTTCGTTCCATCGTGGAAACGATTATGATCGATGCAATGTATGTGGCTCCTTCCAGCCGTCACAAGAACTTCGAGGTTACCCTCGATTATGCTCGCCAGCAGTTTGAGAAATCTTCTCATCTCCGCTAAGACATAAGAACAATTTAACCAGAATAATAGGAAGTCCCATATCGTGTATATGGGACTTTTCTTTTTTAAAGAACTCCGATAGAAGAGGAAACATGGCAAAATCAAAAAAAAAGTGCATTTTGAGCATTTTTTTTGTTTTTTCTTGGGCCATCTCAAAGATTGTGTTTAATTTTGCATGAGTTCTTGGGCCATTATCTGGTATTCCCTCGATTTACGGCCTTTGAAGCATAGATTTTCACCCTTTTAGATTACTATATGACCACTGATGTAAATCTTTATGAACCGTTAAAGAAGTACTTTGGATTTGACAAATTCAAAGACTCTCAGGAAGCCATTATCCGCTCCCTGCTTGACGGTAAGAATGTTTTCGTCCTAATGCCAACAGGCGGTGGTAAGTCACTTTGTTACCAACTTCCCTCTCTCATTATGGACGGAGTTGCAATTGTCATCTCTCCTCTTATTGCCTTGATGAAAAATCAGGTAGATGCTGTGCGCTCAACAGGCGAGGATGATTGCATCGCTCATTTCCTTAATTCCTCCTTGACAAAGGTCCAGATTGACCAGGTTAAGGAAGATATTGTCACAGGAAGAACCAAACTTCTCTATGTGGCACCTGAGTCTCTGACAAAGGAAGAAAATGTGGAATTCTTAAAAAGCGTGAAGATTTCGTTCTATGCCATAGATGAAGCGCATTGTATTTCCGAATGGGGACATGATTTCCGTCCGGAGTACCGCAAGATTCGTCCTATCATTAATAAGATAGGAAAGGCTCCTGTCATCGCCCTTACCGCAACTGCGACCGAGAAAGTGCGTACGGATATTAAGAAGAGCCTGGGCATTATGGACGCTGATGAATACAAGAGTTCTTTTAATCGTCCCAATCTATATTACGAGGTACGTCAGAAGACCCAGAATATCGATAAGGATATTATCAAATTCATCAAGCGCCACTCTGGAGTCAGTGGTATTATTTATTGTCTTAGCCGTAAGAAGGTTGAAGAACTTGCTCGTGATCTCTGCGCCAACGATATCAAGGCCGCTCCCTATCACGCAGGTCTCGAAGGTCAGTTGCGTTCTGAAACTCAGGATAAGTTCCTGATGGAGGAAATTGACGTTATTGTAGCAACCATCGCTTTCGGTATGGGTATCGACAAGCCCGATGTTCGCTTTGTCATTCATTATGATATCCCTAAGAGTCTGGAAGGATATTATCAGGAAACGGGACGTGCAGGCCGTGATGGTGGCGAAGGCCACTGCCTGGCATTCTATTCCTATAAGGACCTCCAGAAGTTGGAGAAATTTATGGAAGGCAAGCCTGTAAGCGAACAGGATATTGGCCGACAGTTGCTTAAAGAGACTGCTGCTTATGCAGAGTCTGCCGTTTGCCGCCGTAAGCTTCTGTTGCACTATTTTGGCGAAAGTTATTCAAAGAGCAATTGTGGTAATTGCGATAATTGTAATAATCCTAAAAAACAAGTGGAAGGAAAAGAACAACTGTGTAAAGTCCTCGAAGTTATCCGTGATACAAAAGAGGACTTCCGCGACGATTATATCAAAGATGTTATTCTTGGTAACGAAACCGAAGAGGTTCTTGCTCATCACCATGATGATCTCGAAGCCTTCGGCTGTGCCGAGGACAATGAGGATGAACACCTCTGGAATGCAGTTATCCGTCAGGCCCTGATTGCGGGCTATATCTCAAAGGAAGTGGATAACTATGGTGTCCTCAAATTAACTGCTGCAGGAAAGCGCTATCTCAAGAATCCATCAAGTTTCAAGATTGTTGAAGATAACGATTTCGAGGATGAACCCGAAGAAACTCCTATGCAGAGTGGTGCAGCTGCTCTCGATCCTGAGCTCTATCAGGTTTTGAGAGATGAGCGCAAGAAGATGGCAAAGGAAAAGGATGTTCCTCCTTATGTCATTTTCCAGGATACTTCTCTTGAAGCCATGGCGACAATCTATCCGCAGACCATTGAGGAACTTCAGAATATCCCCGGTGTCGGTGCAGGAAAGGCTAAGCGCTATGGTAAAGAATTCTGTAACATCATCCGTCATCACTGTGAAGTGAACTGCATCGAACGTCCTGAGGATATCCGTATCCGCACTACGGCGAAGAAGTCACTTCTTAAGGTCTATATTATCCAGAGCATTGACCGTAAGGTGGCTCTTGACGATATCGCTGTCGCAAAGGGCATCGATTTTGATGACTTACTCGAAGAAATCGACGCTATCGTCTATAGTGGTACCAAATTGAATATCGACTACTTCATTGAAGAAGTCATGGATGAGGACCACGTAGACGAAATATACGAATACTTTAAGAATTCAGAGACTGACCATATTGCTGATGCAGTCAACGAACTTGGCGACGAATACGAAGAAGACGAAATTCGTCTCGTCCGCATTAAGTTCATTTCTGAGATGGCAAACTAACAGGTCTTTCTCCCGAAAAGATAATTTTTGAAAACTATATAAATATATGAGTACTTCAGAAGCACCCGTAGAAGAAAAGAAAGAATCACTGAATTTCATAGAACAGATAGTTAAGGACGATCTAGCTGCCGGAAAGAACGGTGGCCGCTTGCAGACCCGTTTCCCTCCAGAGCCTAATGGCTATCTTCATATCGGTCATGCCAAAGCCATTGCTATGGACTTTGGTGTTGCTGAAAAGTTTGGTGGTGTTTGTAATCTCCGAATGGATGATACGAATCCCCAGAAGGAAGATACCGAATACGTTGAGGCTATAAAGCGAGATATCGAATGGCTGGGCTTCAAATGGGGTAAGCTGGTTTATGCTTCTGACTACTTCCAGGATCTTTGGGATTTTGCCGTATGGTGCATCAAGACCGGCAAGGCTTATGTTGACGAGCAGACTTCTGAGGAAATTGCTGCTCAAAAGGGAACTCCTACTACTCCTGGTACCAACAGCCCCTTCAGAGATCGTCCCATAGAGGAGAGTCTTTCTCTTTTCGAACAGATGAACTCCGGAAATATCGAACCGGGAAAGATGGTGCTCCGTGCCAAGATAGATATGGCAAGCAGCAATATGCATTTCCGCGATCCCTTTATGTACCGTGTTCTGAACATGGATCATTGGCGTACAGGAAACAAGTGGAATGCTTATCCCATGTATGACTTTACCCACGGTCAGTGCGACTACCTCGAAGGTGTAACCCATTCCATCTGTACCCTTGAATTTGTATCTCATCGCGAACTCTATGATCTCTTCGTAACCTGGATGAAGCAGTGGCGTGCGGAAGGTGGAAAGACCACCGTTGACTGCGAAGTTCCCATCGATGGCGACATTGAAGATAACCGTTCTCGTCAGTTTGAGTTTAACAAGCTGAATCTCAACTATACCTTGATGTCAAAGCGTAATCTTCTCATTTTGACCAAAGAAGGTGTTGTGAATGGTTGGGACGATCCCCGCATGCCGACTCTCTGCGGTATCCGTCGCCGCGGTTACAGCCCTGAAAGTATTCTCCGTTTTATCGACTCTATCGGTTATACGACTTTTGATGCTCTCAATGACATCAAGTTGATGGAGGCTGCCGCTCGTGCAGATTTGAACGATCGCGCTACCCGTATCTCCGCCGTTATCGATCCTGTAAAGGTTATCATTACCAACTATCCCGAAGGTCAGAGCGAAGAACTCGAAGTGATCAATAATCCCCAGCTCGTTGATGCTGAAGGCAATGTGATTACCGAAGGTAACACCCATACCATCACTTTCAGCCGTGAACTTTGGATTGAACGCGAAGATTTCAAGGCAGAGCCAGATAAGAAATTCTTCCGTATGTATCCTGGTAAGGAAACCCGCCTCAAGAGTGCATACATCGTTAATTGCACCGGCTTCAAGGCGAACGAAGAAACGGGTGAAGTAGAAGAAATTTACTGTACCTATGATCCTGATTCAAAGGCTGGTACCGAAGGTGCAAACCGTAAGGTAAAGGGTACAATCCACTGGCTTTCTTGCGAACATTGCGTTCCTGCAGAAGTTCGTAACTATGAATGTCTCTGGACTTGCGAAAATCCCCGTGATGCCATCAAGCAGTACGAAAAGGAAAATGGTGTTCGTGGTATTGATGCTATGCGTCCCTTCCTTAACCCCAATAGTCTGAATGTCAACCGTAACGCTTATGTTGAGAAGTGGGCAGCAGAACTTCCAGCATTGACCTATCTTCAGTTCCAGCGTATCGGTTACTACAATGTAGATCCCGATTCAACTCCTGCTCACCCTGTCTTTAACTCTACCGTTGGCTTGAAGGATAGCAAGGGAAAATAAACGGAGCTTCCATGCTCTAATCATTTTATGAAACGCTCTCAGGACGAAATTATTTTTCTCGTTCAAGAGTACGAGAAAAAGATGTCGGAAGCGCCTGCTCCTCTCTGGATGGATGCTCCCGACATCTTGGATATTCTCGATTACTACGAACAGCAGAACCTTTATTACGAGTCTGAGCAGGTCATGCGACTAGCCCTCAAACTCCACCCCGATAATCCCGAGGTGGTGGTTCGTCATGCCTATCGGTTGAAGAATGAAGGAAAGTGGGATGAGGCTGCAAAGATAGTAGGGAATATCCCCGAACAGGACCATCTCGATGTCCAGTTCTTCTTAGGCGAAAAGGCGCTCAGCGAACTGAGGGTAGAGGATGCCGAACAGCATTTCCTCGACGGTCTCCGTCACGAGTCTGCCGTTGCAGAGAATCTTGATGCCCAGAGTGTTGCCCAAAATGCCCAAAGCGATTTGGTTCTTGAAATCGGCGAACTCTTTATGGATTATGGCTGCGTTGACAAGGCAAGAAAGTATTTGAAACTCATCGGAAATGACTCCGAGGAATATAACCGTTCCCAGTTGCTGACTGCTGAGTGTGCCTACCAGTTGGGAGATATGGATGCAGCTTTGAAGATTCTCGAAACACTCCTGGATAACGATCCTTATTATCTTGATGCCTGGGTTATGAAGGCTGATCTCCTCAATGAAGGAAAGCGTTGGCCGGAATGTGCTGAGGCTGCCGATTTTGCCCTTGCCATCGATCCCAGACATGAGAAGGCTCTTCGCTTCAAAGCATGTGCTGCTCTCGGCCAGAACCAATTTGATAAAGTTCTAGAAGTCTTTGCTGACTATCGCAAGATTTATCCCTACGACTATACCATGGCGCTAAGTGCCGGAGAAATCCTGCTGAATCAGCGTAAGTTCGAAGAAGCCTATCAGGTGCTGTGCTTCAGCAACCGTAATTGCCCGAACGAAAATCCCGATAAGATTCGTATTCTCACAGATATCGCCTTGACCTTTTCTGCCCGTCATGAAATGCAGAAGGCCTACGATACTTTACTTGGTATCTGCTCGCTTGGAATGACATATTGTGATGTGTTATATCATGCTGCAAACCAGGCGTTTGATTATAAGGAGTTAGAGTTTGGCAAGAGCGCCATGCTCCATGCCATCGAAAACTATGGCCTCCCTCCCGAGCACCGTCTGATGTATGCCCGTATGCTGTGCGAGCACAACCTCTTTGGTGATGTGGCAGAGATCTGGGATAAACTCCTCGATGTTCGTGATGCCAATCGTACGCTGGCCGCTCCCTATCTGGCCTTCGCTGCGAGAAGATTATTGAAGATTCCTCAGTATAAGTTCTGGCTGGCCTATGCCATTTACCAGGATCCTACGCTGACGAATCAGATTTTCAGAAATATCTACCCGAACTGTCTCCCTCAGGAATATCTGGCATGCGCTAAAAGAGAGTTCCCGGAAGTGTAGAACCGTAACCAACAAACCTAATTAATATATGAAAAGAATCCTGTTTCTTGCAGCCGCTTTTTTTGCATCGTCAATGAGTTTTGCCGCTGTTAATCCCAAGCCTTTCGTCATCCCCGAACTCACCTCTTGGCAAGGTGCAGAAGGTAAGTTTGTGCCCTCTGGAAGAGTAGTGGTAACCTCCAAACAACTGCAGACCGTGGCTGAGGCATTTGTCGAAGATTACAAGACCATGTTCGGTGTGCAACTTGCTATTGTTAAGGGCAAGCCCGCTGCCGGCGACTTCGTTTTCTCTTTGCAACCCGAAGATAAGCAGAATCCTCTTGGTGACGAAGGTTATAAACTCGCTATTGACCAGCAGGCACAGATTTCTGCCGTAACCACCAAGGGTGCATATTGGGCTACCCGTACTATTCTCCAGATCAGCGAGCAGAGTACCAGCCACAGCCTGCCCTGTGGTGTGACGACTGATGTTCCTGCCTATCCGCTTCGTGGTTTCATGATGGATGCTGGTCGTAAGTATATTCCCCTCGACTATCTCGACAAGGTGGTGAAGGTCATGTCTTATTATAAGATGAACACCCTTCAGGTTCACCTCAACGATAATGGTTTCAAGCAGTATTTCGGTAACGATTGGGACAAGACACAGGCAGCGTTCCGTCTCGAGAGTGACTATTTCCCCGGCTTGACGGCTACCGACGGCAGTTATACAAAGAAGGAATTCATTCAGTTCCAGGTAGATGCTGAGAAACAGTTCGTTGATATCATTCCCGAAATTGATGTTCCCGCTCACAGCCTTGCTTTCAGCCGTTATCGTAAGAGCCTCGGTTCTGAGGAATATGGTATGGATCATCTCGATTTGAAGAATCCTGAAGTTATCCCTTTCCTCGATAGCCTCTTCACGGAATACTGTGCTGGAAAAGAGCCCGTTTTCCGTGGCAAGCGAGTCCATATCGGAACCGATGAATACAGCAACCGTGACAAGAATGTTGTTGAACTTTTCCGCGGACTGACCGACCATCTTATCAAGAAGGTGGAAAGTTTTGGTAAGCAGGCCGTTGCCTGGGGTGCTCTGACGCACGCCAATGGCGATACCCCTGTAAAGAGCGAGAATGTCATCATGGATATCTGGTACAATGGTTATGCCGATCCTGTTAAGATGAAGGCTGACGGTTACCAGCTCATTTCCATCCCCGACGGCTATATTTACATCGTTCCTGCTGCTGGTTATTATTATGACTATCTCAACTGCGAATTTCTCTATAACTCCTGGACTCCCGCTCAGATTGGCAATGTGAAATTTGACGAGCGCGATCCTCAGTTGCTGGGTGGTATGTTCGCTGTATGGAATGACCATTGTGGAAATGGTATTACCTGCAAGGATATCCATCATCGTTTCATGCCCGCTCTTCAGACACTTTCCGATAAGTGCTGGACCGCAGATCTCGTTTCAACGGAATGGAGCGTCTTTGATCGTCAGCGTCAGCAGTTGAGCGAAGCTCCTGGAGTAAACGAACTCGGCCGTGTTCTCGGTTACAACACCAAGGCTACCGCTGCATATCCCGTAGAAGTCATTGAACCTTCCACCGAACTTGACTGGATTGGTCCTGAAATCGGTTACAACTACACAGTTTCCTTCGATCTCACCGCAGAAGAAGTAGAGAAGGGTACCGTTCTCTTTGACGGACCTAACAGCAAGGTTTATCTCGCATCTCCCGAAGGTGGCCGTCTCGCTTTCGAGCGTGAAGGTTATCTGAACGAGTTTGACTATATCGTTCCCAAGGGCCAGACGGTTCGCATTACCATTCAGGGTAATAATCACGAAACCAACCTCCTTGTAAATGGTAAGTTCCGTCAGTCTCTCTATGCTTTGACCATCGGAAGTGCAACGAGCAACGCTGGTAGCGCAGGCGCATCATCCGATCCCTATAGCGCTGCCAAGATGTACTATCAGCGCACCCTTGTCTTCCCCTTGGCCAAGACTGGTGCCTTCAAGGGCCACATCTCCAACTTGACCGTCTCCAATTTCATCGAGAAATAAAGAAACTTTAAGCGTCTAAAGGACGCTACTAGCGCTATAGGCGCAGTTGATAACCGGGTACACCAAAGGTGTGCTCGGTTTTTTTTATGGTGGTATCCCGAGTCTGGAAGACGATGCCTAATGCGGTGCAGCGTTCCTTTATCCCAGACCAATTATCAACGAAAAGTAGCAGAAAACACCACTTATTTAGTTAAAAACTAAATTTTCTAAAAAAGAATAGCCGTTAGGTAAAAAGTATTATGTAAATTTGTGCCCTGATATATGCCCATATTTGTATATTCGTACCCAAATATAATCCCCATAAATACTCACGATATGCTCCCCGCAAAGAAATCTTTATTAGGATTGACGCTCGATGAACTGACACAGGTTGCCCTTGACCTCGGATTGCAAAAATTCGTTGGCAAGCAGATTTGTGGTTGGCTCTACGACAAGAAAGTGACCTCCATCGACGAGATGACCAATCTTTCGAAGGCCGCTCGCGTCCGTCTTGCCGAGGAATATGTTTTGGGTGCCTCCGCTCCCGTTGACGAGATGAAGAGTGTCGATGGTACTATAAAATATCTCTACCAGACCCCTTCCGGCCATTATATAGAAACTGTTTACATTCCTGATTTCGGAAACGACGGTGCCACCGATGCTGAACCTCGCCGCGCGACTCTCTGCGTCTCTTCTCAGGTGGGCTGCAAGATGCATTGCGAATTCTGTATGACGGGACGCCAGGGATTCCAGTCCCAGTTGACTGCCACCGATATCCTCAACCAGATTTATTCGCTCCCTCAGCGTGAGTGGTTGACCAACATCGTCTTTATGGGACAAGGCGAACCCTTAGATAATCTCGATGCCGTTCTCCGTGCTACCGAGGTGTTGACCGCCTCTTGGGGCTATGCTTGGAGTCCGAAGCGAATTACTGTGAGTAGCGTGGGTCTCGCCAAGGGCCTCATCCGTTTCCTCGATGAGAGTTCCTGCAACCTCGCTATTTCCCTCCATCATCCCATCCCCGCTGATCGTGCGGAAATCATGCCTGCAGAACGCGCTTTTGGCATAGAAGATGTGGTGAATGTCTTGAAGCAATATGATTTTTGCCGAAAGACGCATGACGATTACGAAGAGGGTACGAAACAGCGTCGTCTGACGTTCGAATACATCCTTTTCGGTGGTTTGAACGACAGCAAATATCATGCGGATTCCCTCATCAAACTATTGGCCCCCCTGGACTGCCGCATCAACCTCATCCGTTTCCACACCATTCCTGATACTCCCTTTCAGAAGACTGACGAGGTGACGTTGAAATGGTTTTGCGACTATCTCAATGCACATGGTGTGACGACGACAATACGTGCCTCCCGCGGCCAGGACATCTATGCCGCCTGCGGGTTGCTGACCACAAAGAAATTAGAAGAAAACAAACGTTCTTAGTCTTTTGCTGAGAAAACAAGAAGATACTTTATGGAAAATAAAATTATTATAGGAATTACACAGGGTGACACCAACGGTATCGGCTACGAGTTGATCTTGAAAGCCTTTGCCAATGCCGAACTTTTCGATATGTGCATCCCTGTGGTTTATGGTAGCGAGAAAGTTCTCCATTTCCATCGTAAGGCCCTCGGTCTTAACACTCCCTATCATGTCATCTCAAAGGTTGAACAGGCGCAGGAAGGTCGTTTGAACCTCATCAATGTCATCGGCGATGCCCTTGAACCCACCGTGGTTTTCGGTAAGACTTCTGAAGAAGCTGGCCGTATGGCATATCTCGCTCTTGAGGCTGCCGTCCGTGATGCCAGTGCAGACAACCTCGATGCTATTGTTACCTGCCCCATCAATCTCGCTGCAATGCCGAAGGGCGATTTCCCCTTTAAGAGCCAGACGGATTATCTTGGTGCAAAACTCAATGGCGAGAGCCTGATGATGCTTTGCAATCCTTATATGCGTGTGGCACTTGCCACCAATCATCAGCCCCTTGGAACGGTTGCTGAAAGCATTACTGCCGAATTGGTGGAGAAGCGCATTCGTCAGGCCTATGAGAGCGTGAGCCGCGATTTCCTCTGTGCCATGCCCCGTGTTGCCGTTCTTGGCGTGAATCCCCATGCCGGTTCTGCCGCTATGATCGGTACCGAGGAAGACGATATCGTTCGTCCCGTTGTTGCCAAACTTGCCGACGAAGATGTTCGCGTCTTCGGTCCTTATGCCGCTGACGGTTTCTTCGGTGCTGGCATGTACAAGCACTTCGACTGCGTGCTCGCTATGTACCATGATCAGGGTGTAACCCCCTTCAAGGCACTTTCCATGGACGAAGGAACAAACTTCACCGCTGGCCTCGATGTCATCTGTATGGCACCGGACCATGGTCCCGCTTATGACAAGGCTGGTAAGGGGGAGGCTTCCGAACTCTCTTTCCTCCAGGCTATTTACAACGCTATCGATATCTACCGTCATCGTGAAGTTTATGATGAGTCTCATGCGAATCCTCTTCCACACGTTGTCCAGCAGGACCGTCGTGAGGATCGTCGCCGTTTCGTTAACCCCAATCCTGAACAATAATGAAATTTGCTATTATTGCTGCCGGTGAAGGTAGTCGCTTGGCCCAGGAAGGTGTTGAACTTCCCAAGCCTTTGGTTCGTCTTCATGGTGAACCCATGATTCAGCGCCTGCTCCGCATTTTCTTTGAATGTGGTGCAGAAGAAGTGGCGATTATCGTTAACCGCCTGCATCCCCAGACAGAGGCTTTCATCCGCCAGTTGATGAGTGAGCATCCCGAATGGCCTATCGCCCTTGAGGTCAAGACTACACCTTCATCGATGCACAGTTTCTTCGAACTCTCCAAGCATCTAAATGGTGCGCCTTTCTGTCTCACCACCGTTGATACCATTTTCCGTGAGCAGGATTTCAAGGCCTACATCGAGGCTTTCCATAAAGCGCTCGCTGACGGTTACGACGGCTGTATGGCAGTGACCGATTATATCGATGACGAAAAGCCCCTTTATATCGGCACCGATGCAGAGATGAATATCGACGGTTTCTACGACCAGCGTGAGGAGCGTTTCAAGTTCATCTCTGGTGGTATCTATGCGCTCTCTCCCAAGGCCATCGACACCTTGAACCGTTGCATGGAGGAGGGCCAGAGCCGTATGCGTAATTTCCAGCGTGGTCTCGTTGCTGACGGTCTCCGTCTCAAGGCTCATCTCTTTACCAAGATCCTTGATGTCGATCATGCCAGTGATATCCAGAAAGCCGAAGACTTCTTAGCTTCATAAAAATGGGGGAAACGCCCTAGGCACAAAACTATTAATTTTATAATTTTGATCGATGGTCTATCTTATCTCTCGTTCTCCCATATTTTCACCCAACTCCGTACAGCGCGACCAAGCTATCTATCGTGCCGTTTGCAAGGAATTGCAAGCTCAGGGTGAAGAGGTCGTTTGCATAACTGAGGACGATCTTATTGCAGACCCTGAATTCATTCGCGAAGAAGACTTCGAGGAAGTGACAGCAATAGTCTCCATGGGCCGCGACATTCGTACCCTCAAAGCCCTCGAACGCTATGAGACCATGGGCTTCGTGGTTCTCAACAGCCCCTCTGCTTTGCTCTGTAATACCCGTTCTGAACTCGACAATGTCATGGCTCGCGTCGGAATCGGTATGAAGTCCGTCAGCAATACCACCGACATCGATATGATTGAGAGCGAAGTCGGCTATCCTCTTTGGATCAAACGTGGCGACGCTTGCGCCCAATCCCCTGAGGATGTGCAGTATATCACTAACCGCGAACAACTGCAGGCTGCCCTCGATCTCTTCGTCAGCCGTCATTACGAAGACTGGCTCCTTGCAGAACACGTTGTCGGAGACCTCATCAAGTTCTACGGCGTCGAAGGAACGAATTTCTTTCATTGGGGTTATCCCACGAAGAAAGGCGGTTTCTCAAAGTACGGCCAGGAGGCTCTCAATGGTAAACCCTGTGGCTATACCTTCTCCGAACAAAGCCTGAAAGAATTGCTCGACCAGGCTGCTGCCGAGTGCGGTATGCCCATCTATGGCGGTGATGCCGTCGTCCGTCCCGATGGCACTATTGTCGTCGTTGACTTCAATGACTTCCCTTCATTCGGAGCATGCTGCAAGATTGCCGCTACCGCCATTGCTTATAGAACACTTCAATAAACCCCATAAACAAAGCGAAGCGTTTAACCCTATAAACCTTCTATAAACCAAGCGAAACTAAATAAAACGTAACTATGTCTGATAAAGTTTCCAATTTAAATGGAAAGTCCCAGGACACCGAGGAATGGTTTGACCTTGTCTTTACCCGTCCTCTCGGTCAGATGTGGGCCAATTTCTTCAACAAATTTGATATCCATCCCAATGTTGTGACGATTTTGGGAATCATCTTGGGCGTTATTGCTGCAGTTTGCTACTATTTCGAGAACAACTATCCCATGACCATTCTGGGTATCTTCCTTTTGGTCTGGGCAAACCTCTACGATTCCGCTGACGGTCAGCTGGCACGCATGACAGGAAAGAAGTCCGCCCTCGGCCGTGCCCTCGACGGCGCATCGGCAGATATCATCTTCTTCGCTGTCTATTTCTTCATCTGCCTCCGCCTCAGTCCCCAGAAACTTCCTTTCGGTCTCGACGAGGTGATGCGTTCCGAAAATCCCATCCGTCATCTGACCGACGGTACCTTCGGCTACTGGATCTGGATGCTTGCCGCGCTGAGTGGTTTTGGCGGTCACAGCCGTCAGTGCCAGTTGGCAGACTACTACCGTCAGGTCCATCTGTGGTTCATTAAGGGAGAGGAGGGTAGTGAACTCGACAACTATGCCGCCCTCAAGCAGCAGTTTGCAACGATGAAGTGGAGCGATAGTTTTGTCATGAAACTCTACATGTTTTTCTACATCCGCTACACCCATTCCCAGGAATCCCGAACCCCTCAGTTTCAGGCTTTCAAGAATACCTTGACCGAAAAGTTCGGCGCTGGCTCTGCTGCCATTCCTGAAGACCTCCGTACCGAATTCCGTGCTGGAAGCCTTCCTCTGATGAAGTACACCAACATCCTCACTTTCAACTGCCGAGCCTTTGCCCTCTATTTCAGTCTGTTGCTGATGCTGCCCTGGCTCTATTTCATTATAGAAATTTTTCTCTTCACTCCTATTTGCTGGCAGATGCAGTGGCGTCATGAAGCCCTCTGCCGTCGTCTCCGTTCAAAAATCAACTAATGAAACCACTTTATCGCAATATCTTCCTAATCTTCGGTATCGTAGCCTTAGGGTTTATGATATACTCCTTTCCCGACGGATGGGAGACGGTTCGCCAGAATCGTGAGAATGTGCTGATATACCTGCCCGGTGTTGTAGGAATCTGGTTGTTTGTCTATCTGTTGAATGCTCAGGCTTTCAAGATGTTGGTGAATACCTCCGACCATGACAAGCACCTTTCTTTCAAGCACTCCCTGAAACTCACCATCAGCGGTTTCAGTTTCAGTTACATTACCCCCTTCGGTTTCGGTGGAGGCCCATATCGTGTTATGGAACTCGCGAAATACATCGGCGTTCCCCGTGCGATTTCCTCTGTCGCCTTGTACTCCATGATGCACATCTTCAGCCACTTCTTCCTATGGACGACAGGTTGTATTGTTTTCATGGTAGTTCATTTTGACAAAATGACACCGTGGCTATGGACCTTGCTGGGCATATACCTCTTCATATTCTTTGCAGCGACAGCCTTCTTTACCTACAGTTATAAATATGGCATCCTTTGCAAACTCTTCCACATCTTTTTCTTCATCCCCTTCCTCCGTAAACCCTGTATGCGTTTCTACGAGAAGAATTACGATGCTTTCCAGAAGACTGATGCCAATATCCGTTTCCTCTATGAACATCCGCGTGAACTGTGGGGAAGCCTCATCTGTGAGTATGTCGGCCGCGTATTGAATTCCTACGAATTCTATTTCATCCTCCTTGCCTTCGGCATTTCCGATGTTACCTTTGCCGATGCTCTCATCATCCTTGCCTTCAGTTCGTTGATGGGAAACCTACTTTTCTTCCTCCCGATGCAGATTGGTGCTCGCGAAGGTTCGTTGGCCGTTATCCTCGCCATCCTCTATGGCACCGCGCCGGCAGTGGGTGTTTATACCTCTATCTTTACGCGCGTACGAGAAATCTTCTGGATCGTCATCGGCGTTGCCTTGGTCAAGATTGGTAATAAGAAAATCATGAAAGATATCGACAGTACAAAACCCACCTTGCTCTTCGATTACGGAGGCACCCTCGATACCGCTGCCCGCCATTGGAATTTCGTTCTCCTCGACGGCTACCGTTATGTCGCTTCCACCTTCGAGCCTGCGTTGAGGGCCGTTGAAGATCAGGCATGGCGTGATGCCTACGTCTATGGCGAACGAGCATTGGCAAAGGAGCCGATCATCAAGCCTGAGGACAATTTCCATACCCTCCTCTTGAAGAAGGTCAGGATGGAGATGCACTACCTTTTGGAACACGGTACCGTTGAGCTCCCCCTCGCTGAAGGTCAGCAGAGGGTAACGACGGGTCTTGATGAGGCCCTGTATCTGACGGATGTTCCTGAACTTGCTGAGCGTGCGGAGGCGTGTGCGCAGAAGGTTGCGGAATATTGCGACAATATCGCCCGTCAGCATGTAACCGACAGCCGTCTCGTCCTTGACGAACTGAAAGGCCGCGGCTATGCGTTCATTCTCGTCACCAATTTTTATGGCAATATCCATTCCGTTCTGAAGGGCTATGGAGTTGATGATCTTTTCCCCGAGATTGTCGAGAGCGCAGTCGTCGGCGTCCGCAAGCCGGATCCTGCCATATGGACCCTTGGTGCACAAGCAGCTGGAGTTGACCCTGCCAACTGCATTGCCATCGGTGACAGTTACGGCAAGGACATCCGTGCTGCAAAAACAGCGGGCTGCCAGGGTATTTGGTACAAAGGTGAGGAATGGGAAGAAAAGTCGTACGATGAAACTTTCCCAGATTATGTCATTACTGATCTCAATCAGTTGCTCGATATTCTGAAATAAAAGTATAAAGAAGGCGGAGAACCCCATGGGTCTCCGCCTTCTTTTATTGTTTTTCACCGTTCTCCCCTCCATTTAGGCCAGAACCTTGTCATCCGTTCGTTCATACGGTCCTCCTGGGCATTCTTGCAGGGTGACCACAAACGGGTATTTTTGATTTCCTCCGGCAGATATTGCTGGACAGCGAAGTTTTCAGGATAGTCATGGGGATAGATGTATCCGTCATGGTAACCCAACTCTGACATCAGTTTTGTAGGAGCATTGCGGATAGGTAGCGGAACGGCAAGGTTCCCCGTTCGTTCCACGAGTTCCAAAGCACGGCCAATGCCCATATAGGCGGAATTGCTCTTCGCCGATGTTGCCAGGTAGACGGTAGCCTCCGCTAGAGGGATACGTCCTTCCGGCCAGCCGATCTTGGCCACCGCATCGAAGGCCGCATTTGCCAGCAGCAACGCATTGGGATTGGCGAGACCGATATCCTCAGAGGCTGAGATTACGAGACGTCGTGCAATGAATTTCGGATCCTCGCCACCGGCAATCATTCGCGCGAGCCAGTAGAGTGCCGCATCGGGGTCACTGCCGCGGATACTCTTGATAAAGGCAGAGATAATGTCATAATGCATCTCGCCGTCCTTATCGTACGCCAACGGGTTCTGCTGAAGACGCTCAGTAACGGTTTTGTTGTTAATGACAATGTCATCGGCGGGAGCCGTAGCATTGGTAATGAGGTCCAAGATGTTGAGGAGCTTGCGGGCATCGCCGCCGGAATAGCGGAGTAAGGCTTCGGTCTCTTCGAGCACCACATTTCTCTCCTTCAGAACAACATCCATATGAATGGCAGTATCGAGGAGTTGCAGCAGATCTTCCTTTGAAAGACTCTCCAGAACATACACCTGGCAACGGCTGAGCAGTGGGCGGATGACCTCGAACGAAGGATTCTCCGTCGTCGCGCCGATCAGTGTGATGTCCCCCGTTTCTACAGCAGCGAGGAGACTGTCCTGCTGGGATTTCGAGAAACGGTGGATTTCGTCGATGAAGAGGATGGGGCTGGCAGAATTGAAGAAATGGTTGCTCTTGGCACGATCAATAACATCGCGTACATCCTTCACGCCGCAGTTCACTGCTGATAGGGTATAGAAGGGTGTATCAAGGCGTTGTGCGATGATCTTTGCCAATGTGGTTTTTCCTACCCCCGGAGGTCCCCATAAAATAAACGAGGAAATGCGCCCGCTCTCAATCATATTCCTGAGGACGGAGCCTTCACCCACAAGGTGTTTTTGGCCGATATAGTTGTCAAGGCTTGTCGGTCGCAAGCGTTCTGCTAATGGTTTCATCTGTTACAATCTATAAAAAAATAGATTTGAAAGTTACGCAAACTCAGAGAGTTCGAGCCAGCGCATGGACTTTTCGTCTAGTTCGGCTTCGAGTTCGGGGAGACGCTTAGAGAGGGTGGTGATCTCGTCGACGGTGAGGGTTCCGGAGCATAACTGGCTTTCGATGTCAGCCTTTTCTGTTTCCAACGCCTCGATGTCCTGTTCGAGCTGCTCGTATTCCTTCTTTTCCTTGAAAGTCAACTTGCGCTTTCGGTCAGAATTCTCGTGGACGGGTTTGCGAGTATTCTCACTCGGGCGGGCGGCCTTCTCCTGCTTGATTTCCTCGCGTTCCTTGATGTTGCAGTAATCACGGTATTGCGTATAGTTTCCGGGAAAATCGTCCACCACCCCCTGTCCACGAAAAACGAGAAGATGATCCACGACTTTGTCCATAAAATAGCGGTCGTGGCTGACGACGATAACACATCCCTTGAAATCCGCCAGATAGTCTTCGAGTATCTGCAGCGTAGCAATATCGAGGTCGTTCGTCGGCTCATCGAGAATGAGGAAATTCGGATTCTGCATTAGCACGAGACATAACTGCAGACGACGCTTCTCGCCTCCCGAAAGTTTATAGACATAATCCTGCTGGCGTTTGGGAGGAAAAAGGAAATGGCTGAGGAATTGCATCGCTGTTAGACGCCTTCCGCCACCGAGATCAATCGTCTCCGCTTTGTCACGCACCACATCGATGACCTTCATCTGGTTGTTGATGGGCATACCTTCCTGAGAGAAGTAGCCGAAGCGGACGGTCTCGCCAATGACGAAGCGTCCACTGGTCGGAGGAACGGTGCCGAGGAGCATCTTAATGAAAGTGGATTTCCCAGTTCCGTTATCGCCGACAATGCCCATCTTTTCATAGCGGGCAAAGTTATAATAGAAGTCTTTCAGAATGACGATGCCATCTTCAAATTCCTTCGAAACATACTGTGCTTCAAAGATTTTTGACCCTATATAACCGCTTTTCACATCCAATCGTGCAGCACGTTCTTCCGTACGTCGTTTGGCCTGTTTTTCCAATTCGTAGAAAGCCTCCTTACGGGAACGGCTCTTGTGAGCACGAGCTTGGGGCATACGACGCATCCAATCCAGTTCCTTACGGTAAAGATTCCTTGCGCGGTCAATATTGGCATTCGTCACCGCAATACGTTCCTCGCGCTTTTCGAGGTAGTACTGGTAGTTTCCACGATAAGTATAAGTCGTCAGGTCATCGAGTTCCACGATAGAACCGCAGACGCGATCGAGGAAGTAGCGGTCGTGGGTGACGAGGAGGAGGGCTTTGGAATTACGTTGGAGATATTGTTCGAGCCATTCGATCATCGAGAGATCGAGGTGGTTCGTCGGCTCGTCGAGGATAAGGAGATCGGGATTGGCGATAAGAACGCTTGCCAATGCCACACGTTTCTGCTGACCGCCGGAGAGCAAGCCGACAGGTTTGTCGAGATTGGCAATCTGGAGTTTTGTGAGAATCTGCTTCGCACGCATTTGAACATCGTTCCACTCGTCTTCAGCATCCAGTGTTTCCGTATGGTTCGTCAGCGATTTTCCCTGCTCACTAATTAATAAAGAGGAGTACTCGGAACGAAGACGGCTGCTGACGGCCTCCATGACCGTCATGTCTGGCTCGAAATACGGCTGCTGCTCGAGCATACCGATTTTCAGACCCTTCATAAAGACAATTTCCCCTGAGTCAGCACTGTCCTTGCCGGCGATGATAGAGAGTAGGGTGGACTTGCCGGCACCATTGCGGGCGATGAGCCCTACATGCTGTCCCTCTGCAACGCTGAAGGATATATCTTCAAAAAGCACCAGGTCACCGATGCTCTTTGTCAGATTCTGTATGTCTAAATAGGGAACCATTGTAATCTATTGTTGTCTTTTGTGCTTGAAGGTTCTTTTTGTTTGTTAAATTTAGTGCAAAAGTAAGAAAAATCTCCGAATTATTTTGTGCGTTTTGGGAAAATGTTTAATTTTGCAGTGTGAAAAAGCGATAAAGATCGTTTTTCCTTTATATATAGAAAAAATCCCCCCAACTTAAGTACGCTGTTGCAATCATCGTTATGGTTGTACGCTGCTGTTGGTAGATGTAATATCCCCTATTTTTACTTTTATGGCAACCAAAAAAGTTAAAGACGAAAAAATCGTCGAAGAAGGTGCGCCTGCTCTCAAGAAGCGTGCCCGCATTGTCAAAAAAGATTCCGACCGTGTTTATTCCGCTTCCCAGGATCAGGGTGAGCGTTTTGATAGTATTGAGACAGAACGTGTTCACAAACGTGCTGCCGTTTCCAAGGCCAAGGACGATAAGGCCGCAGCGATTCATGCCCTTGAAACAGAGGTAAAGATTGAACCGCCCAAGAAGAAGCGTGGTCGTCCTTCCAAGGCTGATCTTGAGGCAAAGCGTGCTTACGAAGAGGCCCTGGCAAGACAGCAGATGCTGATAGCCGAGGCTCAGGCTGCAGTGAACGGCGTCGTCACTGGAACTCCTATTGAAGACAAGACTTATTCTGATGAACAACCTGTACCTACTGAAAACGAAGAGAAAGAAGCCCCTGATGTAGAAACTCCTGAGGACGATGATATTCCTGAGTTTATCCGTATGCAGAGAGATGCTATGGCCCAGCAGAAAGAAGAACAGGCATCAGAAGCAACGACGACTGATGATGACGATGATGATGTTCCTGAATTCATCCGTATGCAGCGGGAGGCCCAGAAGAATGCCGCTCCAAGCGAAACGAGTGAAACTGCTGAACAGGAAACGGCGGAAACTTTTTCAAAAGAAAAGATTGTTGCTACAAAGAAAACTGCAGAAAAGCCTGACAAGACGGAAACTACTTCTGAATCTAAAGGCCGAACATTGGCAGATGCCAAAGCTGACGGTCAGGATTTCATCATCATCAAGGATATTCCTATCGTTGAGATGAACGAGTTCGACTTCCGTAGTCCTGCTTTTCAGGATGCTTACGAAGAACCTGCTATTGAGACTCCGACGAAATTCCATCGTTTCAAGGATGATGTTCGTGTGAATGGTGCCAGCCAGGATGAGATTGCGAACAGTGTCCTTGGTGCTGCTCAGGCTTTGGTTCGTGGTGCAAAGGCACAGCAGAGTTCTCAGAATCCAGTTGAAACAAAGCCACAGCCTGCTCCACGACGAAATCGTGAAATCATCATTGATGCCGAAGGTGTGATGGAACTTGACTCTCAGGGAATAGGTTTCCTTCGCTCCTCAGATTACAACTATATGCCTTCACCCGACGACGTCTTTGTTTCTCAGCAGCAGATTCGCAACTCTGGTTTGAAGACGGGTGACGTTGTGGTATGTAAATGCCGCATCCCCAAAGAAGGAGAAAAGTATTATGCCCTGACTCAGGTTATCAGCATTAACGGAAAGGCTCCTCATCAGGTGCGTGACCGTGTGGCCTTCGAACATCTTACTCCGCTGTTCCCCGATGAACAGTTCCGTCTTTCCAAGCGTGGTTATAAGGCTCCGCTGAGCTGTCGTATCGTTGACCTCTTTTCTCCCATCGGTAAGGGCCAGCGTGGTTTGATTGTTGCTCAGCCCAAGACGGGTAAGACCATCCTGATGAAGCAGATTGCCAATGCTATAGCTGCCAATTATCCTGACACTTATCTGATGATGCTCCTTATCGACGAGCGTCCTGAAGAAGTAACGGATATGTCACGAACGGTGAATGCTGAAGTGATTGCTTCAACGTTTGATGAACCTGCACAGCGTCATGTCCGTATCGCGACAATGGTTCTCGAAAAGGCTAAGCGTATGGTGGAGTGTGGTCATGATGTAGTCATCTTCCTTGACTCTATCACTCGTCTTGCACGCGCCTTTAATACGACGGCTCCTGCCAGTGGTAAAATCCTCACGGGTGGTGTTGATGCAAATGCTCTTCAGAAGCCCAAACGCTTCTTCGGTGCTGCGCGAAATATCGAAGGTGGCGGTTCCTTGACAATCATCGCTACTGCGTTGATTGATACGGGTTCCAAGATGGATGAAGTGATTTTTGAGGAATTCAAGGGTACGGGTAATATGGAACTCCAGCTTGACCGCAATCTCGCTAACAAGCGTATCTTCCCCGCTGTTAATCTTATTCAGTCCAGTACGCGTCGTGAAGATCTCTTGCTCGATGAGACCACCGTTAACCGTATGTTCATTGTCCGTAACTACATGGCGGATATGAGTCCCATCGAGGCGATGAATTTCATCAAGAAGCGTATAGAAGATACCGTCAGCAACGAGGAATTCGTTGCAACAATGGACAGGTAAAGTTTATATAGGTTTATACCCCAAGATAGAAAAGGCATCCAAGTATTCAGTTGAGTACTTGGATGCCTTTGTTATGGTATTAACGTAAGGTTAATCAAATTGCAGGTCGCCTGCTTTGTCCTTGTTCCAGTAGTCGGAGAGTTGGCCGAGGAGGGCGGAGACGTTGTCTGCGGCCTGCTTGGTTTCGGGGCTGATTTCCTTCTTCTGCAAGCGGAGGAGCATAATACCGTAAAGAAAATCGAAGAGCTGGGTGAATTCGCTGGTTTTCGTTCCAGTAGCATTAATTGTTTTCCCTTCGAGCTGCGCTGATTTTGCCCGCAGTTCTACCACATAAGGCAGGACGCGGTAATACATCTGGCGGTAATAGGGGAATTTCTCCGATTCCAGGAGTTGGGCGTTGAGATCTTCGAGGCCGATGATCACATTGTTGTTAATCTGCAGATGGCCGCTTTCCATTTTGCCTTCAGAACGCATCATTTCGCAAAGATCAGCATACCACTGACGCATCTCTGCTGCTGTCTTCTCGTCAACCTTGAATTGGGAAAGATAATCCTTCTCCAAGCGATCGATATCACAGCCGTACAGACGGATAATGCCCTCAACCTGCCACATATAGAGCAGGTATTCTGCACGGCTTTTGTTCTTGAGTTGATTTGCAATAAGCATAATACTATGAGAAGAGTTCTAAAAACTTGGATACCAGTTCCGGGAAACGGATGGTGATTTTAAATATCGTGGTGAAAGCGTAAACGATGCTGACAGCAATCACGATGCCGCCGATGATGTGGTTCATGACGATGAGGCCCTTGTCACCAATGGAATGCTTCATTCGGGTGAGGGCGTAGGTCAATCCTGACCACCATAACATAGCTCCTACGATGATACTCAGATACCCAAAGACCAAACCGAAGAGGTTGGTAGGAACTACGAAGGTGAACTGGGCAAAGAGAGCGATGAAAAGGAATACAATCAGCGGATTGGCAAAGGTAATCAGAAAGGAGGAGAAATAGTTGCTGAGGAGTGTACCTTTCTGTCCCGAGGGTTTATGCATCTTCTTGGCAGGGTTTGACCGATAAGTGTGTACACCGAAGAAGAGTAAGAGACCGCTACCAATAACTTTCAGCCAATAGATATTCTGGGGTTGATCGATGAAGTCCATAACGAAGGACATACCGAAACCCGTGATGATGGCGTAGATCAAGTCGCTGGTAGCAGCACCGGCACCTGTTACAAGACCATATTCGCGGCCCTTATTCATGGTACGTTGAATGCACAGGATACCCGTAGGCCCCATAGGTGCAGAAACAACGATGCCAATGATAAGCCCCTTAATGATCAGCTGAAAGGTGCTTTGGAATTCTACCCATATATTTATTAATGGAGGTTCTATTGTCATAACGCAATGCGCAAATTTTGTGCAAAGTTCGCAATTTTTTAGGAAATAACGAAGATTACGGAGAAATATTTGCCATTTTTCGGGAATTTGCTTGCTCGTTCGCTCTCTTTACCGTAACTTTGCGCTCGTTATCAGGGGTGCACCGCCCTTTGACGGTGCTGAGATTATACCCTCGAATCTGAACCGGGTAATGCCGGCGTAGAAAGTATGAACATTTTTAATTCCTTTCAACACGATGAAACTAAAGTATTGTGTGGCTGCGCTCTCGCTGAGTGCGGCTGCTAACGGTTTTGCTTCGTCCGTTAACGAAGCAGTGATGAATGTTGCCAATGAAACTTCTGATGTGCAGGCTATACCTGAGGATGGTGACTCTCTGAAAATCGTAAGTCTTAATGAAGCTGTGGTAAAGGCTGTGTCTGCTCCAAAGAACGCTCCCTTCGCTGTAACGAAGGTTGGCCGTGCAGAACTCGAATCCTTTGCTCGCACCGGTCAGGAACTACCTTTCCTCTTTTCCCGCACTCCCGGTGTCATCGCCTGGAGCGAAAACGGCCTTGGCACAGGAACGAGTTATATGCGTATTCGTGGTGCTGCTGACAGCCGTATCAATGTGACGCTTGACGGTGTCTGTCTGAACAGTCCCGAAGACCAGTGCGTTTTCTGGGCCAATATGAACAGTTATGCCGCTCTCCTCAGCAACGTGCAGATTCAGCGCGGTGTAGGTACTTCCACCAATGGTGACGGTGCCTTCGGCGGTACCGTTGCATTGTCAACAAAGTTCCCTAATACAAAGCCCAGCCTCGAAGTCTCTGTTTCCGGTGGTAGCTATAACACCTGGAACTATGGTGGCAATTTCAGTTCCGGTCTTCTTTGGAAGCACCTCATCGTTGACGGTGCCTATCACGAAACACAGACTGACGGCTATATCCATGGTACCGACGGACGTTCCGGAAGTTATTACGGTGGTTTGACTTTCTTGAACAACGACCGTACTTTGAAGATCAGTTACAAGAACATCGGCAACTTCGAGACTACTGGCCAGGCTTGGAATGGTATCGATACCGGCGAACTTCTGGACTGGAACTACGGGGGTATGGGAACCGGCATAGTTGATTACAAGGGTATGTATGATGCTGGTCTCGGCCGTTACAATACGCTCTACGAAACCCTCAATGACGCCTATGACCCCAGCAAGGGAACCTCTCGCTACACCATGGCAGACGGCAGCTTGTGGCCTCGTACAACAGATAACTTCTGGCAAAATCATAACTTGTTGAATGCTACATGGCATATCAATGATAGTTGGACCTTTAGTGGAACGGCACACTATACCCATGGCCATGGCTATTATGAGGAGTTCCGCTATAATAACAAGTTGAGTAAGTTCGGTCTTTCGAATTTTACAGGAAGCGATGGTAATAAGGTCAAGAAGACGGACTTCGTTCGTAAGAAGGGCCTCACTCAGGATGCCTTCGGTCTCACCGCTAACTTCAACTATCAGTCAGAAAAGGTAGATGCTATTTTCGGTATATCCTCCCAGGTTTTTGAAGGAAATCACTATGGCTACCTGACCTATGTGGCTAACGAGGAACTTCGTAACAAGATCCTGGCTAATGGCGACTACAAGTATTATGATTCAGATGCTACTAAGCACGACTCACAGATATTTGCAAAAGCAACCTACCACCTTACCGATCATCTCGATGTTTTCGGTGATTTGCAGTACCGTCACGTTTACTACTTTACCCGAGGCATCAATGACAAGTTTGTTGCTAACGAAGATGGTTCTTATAGCAATCAGATTCTTCGTATTGACCAGACCTATGACTTCTTGAATCCTAAGGCTGGTCTCAGTTATCACAATGGCGGCCACAAAGTCTTTGCAAGTTATGCGCTGAGCCATCGCGAACCCGAGCGCAACAACTTCACCGACAACGGTAACTATCCCGCTCCCAAGGCAGAAAGCGTTCACGATTTTGAACTCGGCTACGGTTTCCAGAACAGTTTATGGCATGCAAGCGTTGGCGGTTACTATATGCTTTATCACAACCAGTTCGTTCAGACGGGTGAGGTAAGTGATATTGGTGAGAAACTGACAACGAACATCGACAAGAGTTATCGTGCCGGTGTTGAACTCAGTGCTGGCATCAATGTTACCAGTTGGTTCTCGCTCGAAGCCAACGCATCGTTGAGTCAGAACAAGATCAAGGATTTTGATGAAATCGTCGAGGATTGGGACAACGGCACCCAGACCATCCACTATGACAATTCAACCCTTGCTTTCTCACCTGCTGTATTGCTGAATGGTTTTGCAGATTTCCACTTCAAAGGTTTCAGTGCAACCTGGCACACCGGCTATGTTGGCAAGATGTATCTCGACAACACCGCTTGCGATCAGCGTTCACTGCCAGCCTATACCCGCACGGACATTGCACTTTCCTATGATTTGAAGTGTTGGAACAAGGGTTTGAAGCACATCATCTTCGGTGTGAACCTCAACAACATCTTTGATGCTCACTATGCTTCCAACGCTTGGGTATACAGCGCCATCTACGCATCTGGTGGCAACCCCAACGAAAGCCGTTACACTGAAATCGGCTATATTCCCCAAGCAGGCTTCACCGCCATGGGCAGTCTGACCTTCAGATTCTAAACTTATAAACCTCCGGAAAGACCGGTGTTTCCGGTCTTTCCGGTCTCTTTATAAACCCGATAAACCTTTATAACCCCTTGTTTGACTCCATTGCAGAAATACTTGGAACGGTCGTCGGACTCTTTTACCTCTATTGGGAGTACAAGGCCTCGATGAAAGTATGGATTGCTGGTATCATCATGCCAGCAATCTCACTCGTTGTCTATTGGAATGCAGGACTATATGCTGACTTTGGCATCAACATCTACTATCTCCTTGCTGCCATATACGGCTGGATAGTTTGGCAATATGGTCGTAAGGAAAAGGAGCAGTTCCGTCCCATCGTTCGTACTCCGAACAAATCATGGCTACCGTTGGCCATCGTATTTGCGGCAACCTTCCTGCTGATAGGACTGATACTCACGCATTTCACAGACAGTAACGTCCCTTGGTGGGACAGTTTCACCACCGCCCTCAGCATTGTTGGCATGTTCATGCTTGCCCGCAAATGGCTGGAGCAATGGCTCGTCTGGATTGTCGTTGATATTGTTTGTTCAGGACTATATATTTATAAAGGAATATACTTTTACGCAGCGCTTTACGCAGCCTACACCATTGTAGCCGTCTTCGGATATTTGGAGTGGAAACGCAAGATGAACGCAACCCAGATTGCCGATACACTTTGATTGTCACAAGTACATTAATCACAATATGTTTACCCAGATGTTCGCAAAAACATATTCTGTAATCCTTGCAGCAGGAGATTATCCCCATCATCCCCACGCCCTTTCTCTACTCCATGGAGCGGAGAGAGTAGTGTGCTGCGATGGTGCTGCGGCAGAATACATTCAGCGAGAGCAGCGCGTTCCAGACGTCATCATTGGTGACGGTGACAGCCTTTCCGCAGATTTGAAGGAGCAGTATGCAGACAGATTCATCCATATTGCCGAACAGGAAACCAACGATTTGTCCAAGGCCGTACGATATCTGCAGTCACAAGGTCATACCACCATTGCCATACTCGGAGCAACGGGAAAGCGCGAGGACCACACCTTGGGAAACATCTCGCTGTTGGTGGACTATCTCAAGCAAGGTCTTCAGGTTAGTATGTTTACCGACCATGGATACTTTTTGCCCGTTCACAATGAGGTCATGCTGCAGGACTTAGCGCCGGCAACGCAGGTGAGCATCATAAATTTTGGAGCATCGGAACTATATTCTGAAGATCTGCGCTATCCTCTTCGTGACTTTGACAATTGGTGGCAAGGAACGTTGAACGAAACGCTTTCCGACACCCTCCATATTCAGGCAAAGGGGTATTATCTCCTGTTTGTAAAATATATTACATAAAGTGTGTAAAGTACAACACTTCAGGGTTGAGAACAATTTGTAGCAAGAGAAAATCCAATTCAACGTACGATGAATCGAACTTGTGTCAGTGCGTAAACACGCAAGTTTTCTTATGAAGGCATAAAACAATAAACGGCCACAGACAGTATTGTCCGTGGCCGTTTCCTTTATCGAAAAGTGTTGGTCTGCTGTTTTGTGAACAGATTTATTATTTCACACTCACTTCAATGATTTCGGGACTGCTTAGAGCCTCTTGCATGATGATGTATCCCTTACATGCTTTAAGGTCATAAACTACACTGTGCTGGGTGAACCAGTATGTGTTTTGGGAATCTATCTTGTCCCAATTGGTGTTGAAGTCATTGTTGTAGTTAGTCATGACTTCCGAACGGAACAGTTCCTGTGCAGCAGCATATACATCGTCGTCAGACATCCAGTGGGTAACGGATTTATCAGCATTGCTCCACCATGCTTTTCCCTTTGTTTCGTCATAGCCGTAAAGACCAGCGTTCTCCGTATACCATTCGCTCTTGCCCTGGCAGAAAAGACGGAACCAAACAGCCTTGCAGATGTCCAGATGATCATTGACCGTCTTGGCGGAATCCAGCATGTTCATAATGGTTTCAGCACGTTCAATACCAGCACCAGCTGCATGGTTCTTAAAGAATTCGTTAGTCTTGAAACCATATTTCTCCGCCATTCCCACGAAGTAGTTGGTCATGATTGCTGGCTGTTGCTTTTCAGTAGAAAGGAAATTTCCCTTGCCGTCAGCCTTAAATTCTGTTGCTACAAATTCTTTATCAATCCATTCTACAACATAGGAAGAATTGGGGTCGGAAATAAAGAAGTGTGAATAGTCATTAGCGAGTTTTACAACAGCTTGTGTGACCTTTGTGCTACGGAGGAGTTCTACAGCTTCTTTGGCTGTTGCGCAATTGTCAAGTACATAGCGGCAGACCACAACAGAAGTGATATCGCCATCACTCTCATAGGCTTTACCATCGTAAGGAACGATATTGTGGTTAATGGCAACACCGCATTCGTTGACGCCATCAACAATGGATGTAGCAAGGACATCTCGTAAGTTCTCAGGAACAGTTGTGTTCTGGTCGAGGAAGTCCTTGGTAGCAACCGGATTGCCTGCCACAAGACCTACGCTGGCATATTTCACTTTTTCTGACTTGGGCATGTGAATGATGATGGTTGCGAAGTCGCGCATGGTCCAGTCGATATTGCGGCCGTGGAAATTGTCTTTGTGCCATGAACTGCAGCCACCACCTTCAGCGGGCGCATTGTACTTGTTCTTTAGCACTTCTTTTGTAGCCTCGAAATCAAAATCCTCTCCCCACCAGATTTCAGCGAGGTAAGGGTTGTCTTCAAAGCGGTTAATCTGATAGGGAGTGTATTCCTCAATTTTATTGGTGCATGAACCAAATGTGCCGAGAACCATCAAGGCCATTGCTGTGAGGAGCAAATTTTTAATATTCTTCATTATTCAAATTGTATGAATTGTTGTTTTGGAAGAAAAATCAATAGAACGCCCTGCCCAATGGTAGGGCGTTCTTGCGTTAGACAGATTGCTTACTTCATCTCCGTGAAGCCGGCATCGCTATATATTCGGTAACTCTCGTCAGCATTGATGCTAAACTCAGAGGATACGAAAATACGTTTGAGGCGGGCAGAGTAATAACGAAGTGTAGCATTGTTCTCTCCTTGCTTTACGGGGATGAGACATTGAGCGTAGGTCGTACCGTCATAAGTGTTGACGGATAGATTTGTGCCCTTTACCAATCGGCACTCAGTTCCAACATATATGGCAATCTCATCATTGTCGGAGAGGTTGTTGACAATATAGTTGGGAAGAGACAACCAACGTCCTACAGCATCGGAGTACTGCTCTGTTGCCACTGCTTCAAAGCAATAAGGATCATCAACATGACCATAGGTGGCATCATTAACAAACGGTGTCTTGAAATCATCATAATTATAAACTTGATGTAGAGTCGTATTATAATATTTCAAGCTGACCTTTGCAGAAGTCATGTTTTTCGGACTATAAACAAAGAGGAACACTCGTTTGCCATATTCCGTATTCATGACATTAGCTTTACCGACGCAAATACCGTCAATGAAAGCCGCCATCGTGTCATCGGTGCTGACCACATCATCGCTCAGCACACCAATGCTGAGGATGATGGTCATGCTTGATGAAATGTTGATGTCGTTATTGCTAACCGCCCATTGAGGATCATCCTGTTCCACAATCTGATTCGTCAGACTCCATTGCGGTGCCGGTGTATTGCCAACGGTCATCTCAATGGGATCATCATCGCTTCCACAGGCAGCAAAGCCCACTGCAGAAAGGAGAAGGAAGAAAAAGACTTTCAGTATTTTCATTGCTTGATGAGTTTAATGTTGTAAGTATGGTCCGCAACCTTGATGCTGGCAACATAGACGCCAGGTGTAAGTCCGGCAAGATGGTCGAGACGATAAGAATAGTTGCTGTCAGAAGCAGTACCTGCATGTGAGAAGCAGAGGCTACCAGTAGCGTTGTAGAGACGGATATCAATATTGTCACCGCTATGAGCAACAGCCTTAACGACGATGTAGTCATTGAAGACAGTGGGAGTTGCTGACGCGCCGTTTCCATTGAAGTCAATGATGAAGGGACAATCAACCGTACCAATGCTGGTTGTATCATTATAACCAACCATTGGAGCGGTACGAGCGAGTTCGTAACCATTTTCATCGTAGATACGGAAGGAAAGTTCCGTACCAGGAAGAGCGCTGGTCATGAGATAGTACTTGCTGTTACCGTCAGGAAGAGCACGGCCAACGAGTTCGTCACCACTGAATGCTTCAAGTTTCAGAGCGGCAGAACCATCATAAGCACTAATCAGTTCAGACGGAAGTTCAACATTTGCCACTATCGGCATGTTGCCACTGTAGATGCCATGAATATCATTGTCAAGGCTCATATCATCCATCGTTTCTCGAGCAACAATCTGCTGTGTATTTGAATTGTCATCCAAGAAGGTGAAGACGAAATCACCTGCTCCCTGACGGCTGAGCATATAGCCTTCGCCAGCACGCATGTGGGTCAGTGAACCCTGCCAGTGGCGATTATTGTCGAGCATGGCGAACTTGTCATAACTCTTGATGACATCACCAGGAGTTGCTGCATCATAGTAATTGCTGAGAGCGGTTGTGACAGGAACAGTTGAATTGCTTAGGTAGGGGAAGTAGTTCCAACCTTGCTTCAATGTCAGTTTCTTGTCAGCCTTGTCAAGTTTGCTTCCGATGACTTCAATAGTACCGGCATTACCACACTTCAGCATATAGATATTGTGATAATCAAGTGCTTGGAGCGTACCAATCCATTGGCCATTCTGGTATTCGCTGAACTGACCGTCAGACTTGATGATGTCATTTTCCGTGAACTTATATACTCCCGTAGAGTTTCCGTTCAATCCTTCATTGTTTTCATTGATATCAACATTGAAGGAAATCCAGTTCCAACCCTTGTTGAGGGTGATGTTCTGCGAACCATTGTTGTTCATGCGGAGATTAATCGGTGCATCAGGAGTACCCATATTACCTTGAATAGTGAAATTCACCACTTGATCAGGAGTAAGACTGTAGATGATACCCTTTTCAGCGCGCCATAGACGGAAGTGAACCTGTTTGCCAACGCTGTTGTCATCACCGTGAATGGTCATATAAACTCGGCTTTGGCCATTGACTTCGTTGTAGGAAATGTTTTGAACACCTACACATTCACCATTGATAAATGCGCCGACAATGTCATACGGATTAGTATCGATGGACGTATAATCCGTGCCATTTACTGTTTCGGTGAGGTTCACCTGGCCGACGAAGTTCATGGTAGAAGAGAGATCTGAAGAAACGGTCCAATTGGGTTCTTCTGCTTCAACGAGGAGTCCGATATAGAGCGGTTCAGAAAGACCATTCTGATCAGTGAGATAGATGATTTCACTGTAGATACCAGGATCGAGGTTCTCGCTTACCGTGAAGAATACAGTTTCTTCTTCAGTAGGCAATAGTGTGCCACGAGTAGTGGTAGCCGTCAGCCATGAGGGCAGGTTGTCAATAGTATATTCAGTCTGAGTGCCACAGAGGTTAGAAATGGTGGTTTGGAAAATAGTTCCTTGACCATATTCTGTACTGATCAATACATTCTTCTGTCCCCAGCGGAGCTGGTTACGGTCAACAAAGACGGTCCAGCAAACTGGATTTTGAAGCATGTTGCCACGGAGATCCTTGACGTCGCGAACTACAACGAAGATGTTGTTCTTGTTGATTTCCTTGTCCGCCATCTTGTCGAGAGAGATGACTAATTGGTTTTCACGGCTCATCCAGGAGAAGATCATCTTCACGAGTTCATTCTGCTCGGTAATTGGAGCAGAAGTGCGAGTCGTCATTGCTGCAACGAGCGCATCGTCAGAGATTACGAGACGCTGCTGAACATTTACCGCCTTGTTGTTGTCATCGTAGAATACCTTGGCATTATAAGGATTGTAAGTCGTCTCATAGATGCTGTTGGCGTTGAGCGAACGATGCTGGAAGGAGAGGTAAGATATGAGCCCCATTTCGCTACCGTTCGGAGCACGATTGGCGATTTCATTCAAATAACTCTTCGGAAGTGCGAGTTCCCAGAAAGCAACATCATCGATGTAACCATGGAAACTGCAGCGTGCGTCGGTTTGGTCAACGAGTTCATCTTCGTCATTGGTTTTGTTCCAATGGCAAGCACCGAGGTAGAGGTTGGGACTTGCAATGAGACCGTTGAGACTGTCTGCTGCAAATGTTGTTGTAAGCGCATTATCTACAAAGATGCTGGCAGCATTGCTGCTGTGAGCAACAGTCATCACAAAGTGGTGCCATTCTCCATCAGCATAGTCATTGTTGACCGTACGTTCGAAACCATTGCTACGAACCATCAAGTTGTGGCCTTTAAGACCGATGAAGATTTTACCCTTAGGAGCAACTTCTTCCTTTGTTCCATAACCGCTGGCAAAGATGGCCTGGAGTTGATCATTTGCAACATCACCTTCCGTCTTGAACCAGAAGCCAAGCGTGTAATCTTTCAGTTCAGAGATAGCAAAGCGATCGCCATCGAGTTGTATGCCTTCGCCACCATCGCAGTGCAGAGCAAGACCAGCGGGGAGGTTCCATGTAGCCTTGTTGATGGAGAGGTTTGCACCATTTGCATCATCGTTTGCTACATAACCCTGACCTTCATCCATGGGATAGTAGGCGAGTAGGTTCTTTTCATAACCATTGAGGCTACGCTTCATGTAGTTTGTAATTTCACCCATTGAAAGAAGCGTTGTCCAAAGGCGAGCCTCAGTCATGCGTCCGCTATAGGGATGTTCGTTGTTGAAGTCATTACCCCAAAGTATCGTTCCCTGAGTTCCAGAATTTGCAGGGAGGAAAGAACTAGCACTTGTCAGTTCCTTGTTACCCATAAAGAAACGAACAGCACCAGTCTGGCGAGCATAGGTAACAGTGAGACGGGTGAAGGCAGTGATGCTGTGAGATTCTGTTCCCTCTGCGGTTGCGGTTTCATCCATGGGGTTAGAGGTTACTCTCGTTCCATTCAGTGTAGCAAAGAGACGACCATCTTCGGTCTGGCCGAAAGTGAAGTTGTTCTTGGCTGTACCATGGCAGAAGTAAGTCATTTCCTTTTTCAGCGTTGTGGGGAGAACCATTAGGTCAACACTAAAGTCCTTGTCGGTAAGACTGCGTTCTGCCTCAGAAACTGCACCTTGTCCTTCGTCACCGTTGAAGAGTAGGGAAGTGGCATCACTTCGGCTCGTACTATTAGTGTAACCTGTAATCTGGAAGTTGGCATCCTCGTCAAGATAATTGCCGGCGATGTCTTCGCTGAAAGGAATGCTGATAGTCTGTCCTACGCCGAGGATACCGTCTGCAGGTTCAGGATAACCAAAGACTTCTGGACATCGTGTATCCTTCATACCACTCAAAACCTTGGAGGACTTAGAAACAAATCCAGAACCCAAGCGACAGTAACTAACGGCACGGAGATCGTACTTCTGTTCCATCGGGTCGCGTTCACCGTAGAAGCGGATGTCGCTGAGACGACCGGAAGTAATCTTGGCCTTGTTACCAGTAGCAGCATTGTAGATGGAGTCATTTGCATAATAGCTCATGAGGTTCACCCAATCATCTTCGCTGTCGGTAGAGAGTTTGTACTGGAATTCGATGTGGTCGAAATTGCGGTAGTTCACATCATAACCATCGATGACAACGGGGAGGTAATAGCCAGTGCTGTCAACGGGCGATGTGGTGTTCATAATCCATCCATCACAGGGAGTAGTGATGTTGATGTCGCAAGAAGAAGGCATGTAGTGAACCGAGAAGGCCACAGCAGCCTCATTGGAGGTGTTGCTGTATTCGTAGTCACATTCAGGGACGAACTTCAGTTTGAGATCATCGTAGTCATACGATGTTCCGCGTTTAACCTGGATGACCTTGTTGAGGGTTTCACCATGATGGAGACGAATGAGTTGGCCGTATGCGAGGTTCACACCATCCATGGTTACGACTGCGCCATTCGGATTAGAATAAGGATCGAGATAGAGGTAGTAATCTTTTTCTATATATGAAACGCCGTCGTTCATTTCAGAGTCATTCCACAACTTGACATTGAAGTATGCAGACTCGTCAGCAGGAACATTGCTGACAGAATGGTTGTCAATGTCCAGTTTGGGAACGTCCATATTCAAAGTCGCATTGCTGAACTTTGTTCCAGGGAGGAAGAACATACTGGTTTCTTCACCGATATAGGGACAACGAGTAGCACCACCATTCACAGTAAATACGAAGTCACCAGAATAAAATGCATCTTCATTCTTCGATGTAGGGTCGATGTTGAAGGCTTTGTCACGCCAGTCACTGTGCGTTTCGTTGTCATTCCAATCATTGTTGGTCAAACGATAGACATCAATGTTGAGATAACCGCTGCTACCTTGCTTGAGAACAAATCCAGTTGTACGAGTCTCAGTCTGGGTTGTCCAGTTGGTTTCCGTTTCAGTGGGGTTAACTACCGGTTCAATTTTGAATTCGTACTGTACACCAGGTCCGTAAGTTTCTATATATTTAGGTTCATTAATTTGATCTTCGTTAAGCGAATTAACAAATTTTGAAAACTGTTGCGCGATAGACCCAACGCGACCGTTATACTCTTTTATGGCTTTAATAAACGCTTCTATTCCTAATCCAACTATACCTGTTCCAGCTGCTGCTGCTAAACTTACGTCCAAACCCCACCAAGAAACATAGTCGTCAAGATTCTGGAAACTGTAGTTATAAGTAGCCTTTTCTTCGTATGATACTTGAGTTTTCTCAGAGATAGAGTATGAACCTAAGCGTGTTGCTTGAGGACAACCCATTATCTGACGTTCCTCATTGCGTATGATGATCAGAGTCCATTGGGTAAGTAAATTATTGTAGTTCTTAACTTGATTGGCATATACCGTATTCTCATCATACGTTTTAGGAACGATAACCTCGTAATTGCCTTCAGAACCAAAATCATCTTCTTCAATTGCAGTATTGCGGTAAACGACTTCGTTTGTAGCATTGGCAATTTCTTGTAGTTCCTCAGCAGCTCCTTCCCTAATCAAAGCATTACGTGCCATCATCAATTGAGGGATAATCTGGGCAAGGATGTGCTGCTGGGTATAAGCAAAGGTGGACTTCACGCCTGTTGAGAACCCTTTTTTCTCAGTGATAACAAGATAATAGGGAGTTCCATCTGCATTTTCGCCCTTGGTCACTATCTTGGTGACGCCAGCAGCAATTGCGGGAGCCAGAGCCTCGTATGTCTTTTGGTCAATAACAGTGTAAGATTGGGTATTGTTGCAATAAACAGCAGTTTCGGAACCGATGAAGACATTCGCCATAGAACCTACAGCATTCGGTGCGTCACTGGTTCGAATTTCTGTATTCTGCTCATAAGAATACTCAAACTTTTGATTATTGAACATAGTCATAAGCATCGGCTTTTCAAAACCAGTTGAAGTTGAACTGCTGCTGATGATGCCTGACATAACACCAGTTTCGGGAGTCACAAATCCAGTGACGTTATCGTAACTAACACCCGTATTAATTCCTATGTTTGCGCCAAAGTCCACCTTTATGTCAGCCTCGTACATAGTATAGTACTTTGCACCTTGCTTAACATAAGAATAACTGTTGCTACCGGGAGGGTCACGAAGTACATCATTCACAATAACAGTACTACCAAGTTCCTGTTGGACATCGTTACCTTTGATTCGGCTGCCGATGACATAAGCACGGATAGGTTCAGCAGGAGTATATTCACCATTTACTTCTACAGAAAGGTTCAAAGTACGGAGCGCTTCTTCGCCGATAACGTCGAAATAGGGATTGTCAACTTCGAGAGTAGCGAGTACAGTACCATCTTGACCGAGAATAAGATCGTCGGTCGTGTCAGCCTTGGATAGACTATTATGAACCTTGACACGGTTGCCCGTAAGCATTACCATATCAAGACGTTGGGTCTTATCGTTGTTATAGTAGTAGTCCTCATGACCGCTAACCTGTAACATATATTTGTAGCCGCTGATAAAGACGGGATAGCCAAACACATAGGAGAATGTGCCGTCGTTTTGCTTCTCGGCAACAGGTATTTTGGTGCGTTCTTCCTTGAGATTGGTGAGTGACAATTGTTTTTCACCCATATAATTGCAAGGCATACCATAGACATACTGCTGCGCAGTGAGGTTCGCATCGGCTCTATATATAATATTATAGGTGGCGTTGTAAGGCAATACCTTGCCATCTTCCTCGAGTTGCTTGCTTTCGAGACAATTGGAGAGGTCGAGAGCCTGATTTACCATACCACGAGAGAAAATCGTAGAATAGCCCTGAGCGGTAGCCTGAGTAATCTTGTAGCGAGTCGGGAAAACTTCTACACGATACTCACCCGTAGTAACGTCAGGTCTAACGATGATGCGGTTCTTCTGGCGCAACATTTCGGTCTGTTGACCAGCGACAGGATGAACGAAGGTTGTATCGATTTCGGTAATGTCCGGACGATTTTCGTTATATACGAATTGAGCGATGTTATCGCCATCGAGTTCCATGACAAACTGAAGGTCATCACCGAGGTTGTTTGTAGAGTGGCCGAATCCGAGAGGTTTGCTGCCCTGGATATTACCACCAGCCAAACGGCCGATAAGGGTGACCTTTGTCTGGTCATAAATGCGAACGCCATCGAGGCTCTTGCTGATGGTGAGGTATTCGTTACCATACATGCGAACCTTACCACCGTCAGTAAAGACGTGGTTATCCATTACAGCCTGTAGACGGAACGCTTCATCCTTCGGAACGGTGAGTTCAAAGTTTCCAGATGCGTCCGTTTCTACAAATGCTCCTGTAGCACTCTTGACGAGACTATCATTCAAGAGGAAGTGGGCATGATGAACGGGGATGGTAGAATTTTCAAAGAGTACACGGCCTGATACGCGTGCATAGTCCGAAGAAGAGAAAATGATATTAGAAGCAACGGAATGTTCGATATTGAGGGCCACCCAATTATCTGTGTTGCACTCATAAACAGCATTGTTACTTTCAACTACGAGTTCCATGTTGGTCTTGCCGTCATTCTCGTATGGTATGTTTTCAAAAGTAAAACTACCATCGTCTGCTGTGGTGGTTTCGTAATACTCAAAGTCTTCAACATTCTTGGAGCCGGGTTCTTTGTAAAAATTGGCGGAACTATAACCTTCTTGACGATAAGCATATACCTTTACACTGGCACAAGCGATACCATTGGTATATTGTACGCGACCTGTAATGCGTCCGAAAGGTGAACGGTAACCGCTTACGATGGTGTCTTTGGTAGAAACGCTTGAGCAATTCACTACCGCAGTAATTTTATAGTCGTAGAGTTTACCCGGTGTTGCTGTTCTGTCGTAATAATTGTAATCCGTTAGTTTGTCAGCAATCAATTCGAAAGGAGACGTTGCTACCGTGGAGTGTACACGACGTGAAACGCGGAAATAATCGGGTGATGAACCCTCGGTTTCCCAATGGATAATTGCGCTTTCGGAATCACTGACTACTTCACATTCGCTGAATTCGGTAGGTTCACTGAAGAAGAAGTTATTGTATTCACTCGGGATAGGAATAATCTTCTCTGTATATGCGCCATTGATATCAGTCATCAATGGCATTTTGCAATTCTTGGTCACAATCTTGACGCCATAGGTATAGTGGAGACACGGTGTTTCCGGCGTATCGGTGAAGGTGGCCAGGAAAGGAGCATTACAAAGGCTGTCTTTATAGGCAGATGCCACGGGGCGTATGCTGTCAATGGGAACGATAATCACCGTCTCCACATCGTTCTCCAAAGTACGACGAGTAATGATGAGTTGGGCATTATCATCCCACCACTGCAACACTTTATCTTTGCTTGTCTCGCTATATTCACGTCCGATAGGAATCGTGAAATGAACCTTGTGGTTTTTGCTGTAATACTTGTCCTTTACTACTTTTGGCGCATACTTGCTTGTATAATCGGTGTAATAGTTGGTGTAAAGATAGGCTTGGTGAAGATTGCTGTTCAAACCGCCGTTCTTGGCATAAGGACCTTCTTCCCACCCCCAGGTATAGGCGGAAGCACGACGAACACGATAGTAGACAGGTTGTGTGGCATCTTGCGTATTCACTAATGCCTGATCTGTGGAATCGACATAAGCATAGTACTGCTTGAATTCACCAAGACTGTCGGTCTCATCACGATAAACGGCATCACCGTCAAAAAGAACATTAGTAATGGTCTGCGCATCGGAAAAATCCGCCTTATAAGCACGCTGGAGTTCAAAGACATCAGAGGGTATGGCATCCAGTTCTTTAGGATTTTTGATGGCCCATGAAATGAGTTTGTAACCCTTGTCGTTATCCGTGCCTTCAAGACCGCGATAGGGTTGTACCTTAAAATCATAGATTTGGTGGTAAGCAGGTATAGTCACGCGGTTGGAATACTTTTGCACCGTCATGTTTTCATCTATAAATAGATTCATTGCCACACGATATCCATCTTGAATGGAGTCTGTGGTCGGTGCAAAAATATTGCCAGCCATTGCCGTAAGAGTATCATGCTTAGTTGTACCTTCTACTGTATATCCTGTAGGCCTAACTGTAGAAGAGTAGGGAATCATGACTTGCGCGATTTTTCCTTCTGTACTTGAACCCATCGGGTAGAATACAGGATCATAAAGCGTAGGTGCTTCGACAGATTCTGAAAGTTGTATATCTCCTAAATCATAGTTATGGGTGTCCCAATTCAAAAAATACTGATCTACCACACGTGTACAGATGGATATATTTTTTCCAGTAAATCGTGGATCGTCTTGTGGGGGATACCAGAGAAATGTGGCATAAACGCGCTTCCATTTTGTACGGTCATGGGGAAAAAGATAAACCTGATCACCATCTTCGGATCTGAGTGTTCGCTGGACCCCGTCAGCACAATCTGTAATTACTAGTTTACCCATATTTGGTTCCAGACGAATATGCACTTTACCATAATTGGTAGGTTCACAGTCTTCTTTTGTTGTGCCCCAAGAGGCCAACTTGTATTTTATATTGTCAACGATTACAAATACGGCACTTGTGTCACGGACAATATTATTTCCTACATGGACCATTAGGGGAGCCCAGTGGGTGTAGGCGTTCCAATCAGAACCATAGGAGTATGATAGAAGTTTGTATTTGACAGCATAACGTCCTGTCTGATAGGCAGTGAAGTTGTAATAACTATCAAACTCCGTGTTGTTGCCAGCCGACGCTGTGGTAGCGTGGGAGAGCAGCATGCACAACATGAGCAAAAACGCTCGTATGCTTGATTTCATAATTATTTGGTTTTATTGATTTTTCAGGGTAGGGTATTGCTGTTGCAGTGCCGCAAAGAGCGGGGTGCAACAGCAATACTTGGTGATATTACTTCTTCAATTGTTTCATTCCGTTCTGGATGTAAACGCCACGGAGTGTTGAAGAAGACTTGCGTACCATGCGACCATCGAGAGAGTAGTAATCATAGTCTGCACTTTCGCCTTCGATGTTCTCGATGCCATCCACAGGACCAACGACTGAATCCACTTCCGTAGGACATTCGATAGAAATCTTCGTATTGGAAGCATCAATGTCGGAACTGTTGCTACGGCTTTCAATAGCCATGAACCAACGGGTAGGAAGTATTTCTTCGTTTTCATCGGTAATGAGGGTGAATCCACCATTGGTTACACTGTAGCATGAACCGTCGTTCAGTCCGCTCATGGTCTTGAAGACAGGATAGAAATAGTAGAAACTCTTCGTTGAAGCGCACCACAGAGGTTCATTATTGCTGCAATCTTCAATCTTCAGATGGTCAAATTCTACTCTCTTAATACCTGCGGTCTTTAACTTTACAAAGTAGGGAGTACCAGCATAGATGTAATCGCTTTCCTTCAGACGATTTGCGACGATACGCTTTTCGTCAAGTTTACCGTCACCGTTGGCGTCAACTTCATTGATGTTGAAAATTTCGTAGAAGGTGATATCATCGCCCCATTTGGAAACCTGGCTATCGAAGGGAACGCAGAAGGTGTACCATGTTGCAGCTCTTTCGAAGTTACGCTGGAATACCAACTTGTTATAAATATGTGCTTCTTCTTCGTTGCAGTCCATTTCGTCACTGTCAGCATCCAAACTAATATCAACGATATCGCCGCAACTGGGGCAAATGCCATTGTTATTGTTGTACCAGTCAACATTTGACTTGTGATCGCAGGGAGTAAGGAAGAGGTTGTGGTGATCAGCAGTAGCCGTTGTTGCTACGCTGCACTGTTTGCCTGCTTCATCACGATAGTAGAAATTCTTGCCGACAAGCAAAGTTGAAAGCGTTTTGCTTTCGCGTGCAACACCGCCCTGATAGTTACCGCTATTAATGGTCACATCGGCTGCATCCTTTGCTACAAGAGCATAATGATTAGCGTCAGAACCGCGGAATACACCTTCGTTAATCGTCAATGTTCCGGTTTCTGCAACGAGGTCCGTAAAGGTTCCGCACACAATCGTAGTGGTTCCGCCCTTTGTGGTAAGGTTTGTGATGTTGGTTTCATCGAGGATATTTTCACCACCGCTAATGACTGTATTTGTAAAATTACCTCCGCTGATCTTGTTGGATCCTGCAGCAAACACAGCATTAGTAAAGTCACCGTTGGGAATCGTTACATTTGCACCGTCAACCTTCATTCCGTCAATCATGAATTGCTGAAGTTCAATGTTACCACCAGTAAGAACGATTGAAGGTGTTCCTGCATTAGCGGCAGTAATAGTACGACTGTTGCTGCCCAGATATACCTTAGCACCGGTAAAGTCAAGACGGACATTGTCGAGCGCAAGATTATTTGCAAAGTAGAGTTCTGCTGTCTTTGCCGCCTTCACATCGTTGTTGAGAAGGGTAATGTCTTCAGCTGAGGTCGTATAGAAATCGTAGGTGTTATCTACAACACGAGCGATGAGAGGATGATCGTAAACCTTCTTTTCGCCAGAACCGCAATATTCGCAGGTGAGTCCTTTGGTTACACTGACTAGATTGCCGTTATCGTCATAGGAGCTTGCAACAATCTTCCATTCATCGTTCCACTGATGGGGCAATTCATCCGTACCGCAATGAAGAATTTCAACGTTTTGGCTCAATTCTTCGAATGCGTTGGAACCATCAGTGATGTCCTTGCCGTTAAAACGGGCGACATGATTTTCTGCGATAAATTCGCTGAGCGGAGTAGTCTTTTCAACAATCTTTACACCTTTGCTCAAGGTACCACCGTAAAGACTTACATTTGCGAGAGCGTCAATGGTGAGTGAAACAGAACCAGCAACTGTAGCATCAGTCAAAACAGAGCCACCGTTCATCGTGAAAGTACCACCTGTAAGAACTTCTACAGTGGGTGCATTCTTGGTATAAAGTTTTCCGCTATTGAGATTGAATACGGCTCCTTCGTTAACCTTGATGAGTTTTGGCAAGGTCAGGGTATAATCCTTTGCATCAAGCGTGAAAACGGTGTTCGCCTTTTCTGTGCAATAGGTAACACGAGATTGACTGATGGAAACGTTGTTCAATAGGGTAACGTGGTTGTCCACATGAATGTTGAGCGGCTCAACCTTATAGTTCGTCAATACATTGGAAATCTGGGTAGTGAAGAAATGTGTCTTCTTGCAATCTTCGGGATATGTGCTCATCTTGTCACCGTCCATCAAGGTGAATGTAACGTTTGCCTCTGCCACGAAGTTAGCCTTGGCAATGTTCTGATGGCAATAAGCGCAGAGATTGTTTTCGCCCAAAGCATCAGCCACACAGATGTGGTTATTGGAGGCTTCATTCTTGACTTGAATGGTAGAGCACTGGCTTACATTTCGGTCAAGGTCAACCACAAGATAAATGCCTTCTTCTGTATAAAAAGCGTAGTGATAGTTTGCGTCGCGGCTGTCAAGCATGTCGGTGATGCTGAGACCGCAGTCTGCATCGACCTTGACGCCTTCACTTTCGTCAACATAGCCAATACCACCACCTACAGTGTAGTCGTAGTTGAAAATACCGCCCTGGAGATTTACCTTTGCCACCTCTTTTGTGGTCTTCACCATTTCTGCCTTCAGAGCCAGATGACCATTACCGGCTGTGAAGTTACCACTATACACATTCAAAGTACTTGCCTTATCAACAACAAGGGCTTCTGCATTTGTGCTGACGTAGGTACCACCATTGCTGATGTCGGTCATGCCATCTGCAGCAGAAGTGTTCACTGCAATCAATGAAGATAAAACATTGACATTATCAAGGTTAAGGGTACCGTGAGAAAGCAAACCGCCCTTTGCACCTTCTACCGTAAGATTAATGATATCAAGTCGACCACCATTGTTGACCGTCATGACATAGTCGTTTTCAGAAGCAAGTTTCGGTGACTTGCCTTCGTTGACGGTTGAGGGAAGTTGAATGGTAAGATGAGTTCCATTTTCGATTGCCTTAAGGGTGGTGACGGGAATGCTGTCATAGACCGTTATTACGGCCTTTTTTAAGTTATTGATTTTATCCAAAACTGCATCATCCAAAACGTCGATGAAGGCGCTCTTTTTGATGGTCTCGTTATTTTCGTTTACCTCGTAGTTCAAGGTTGCAACGATGTCATTGCCGTCGAGTATGTTACCGCAATGAAAACATTGATAGTAGTTCTTTGTGTTGCCTTCGAGTTTTTTCTCCTCATAATCGTGACGGCAAGCAGATGCAAAGAGTTCACCGTCGTATTGGGTCATTTCTGCAGTCGCATTGTCAAGATATTCGGTGCAACTCTTGTTGGTGTAGAAAACCTGGCCGTTGCTCAAAGCATACTTGATTCTCGTTGCACCTTTAAAACCCTTGCAACCTGTTTCGTAGAGACTTACCTTCGCATTGTTGGAAGTGACGGAGATACCTCGATTTACGTTTGTGTTTCTTAGAATAAGATTGCCTTGATTAGAAACAATGACAGTATTCGCAGTTGTAGTTGTGGAATTGATATTACCATCAGCATATTCAAATGTACCTTCGGAAACACTGACAACAGTACCGGAATTTTTTAGGTTAAATCGAGCATCACTACCTTCAGCACGACGGAAAGTAACCGTACCCTTGGTAATATTGATAAGGGGATTCTCATAATTTGCACCCTTAATGCAAGAAAAGCTGCTGAAACCAATCATAGGCTGAACGTAGAGATGTCCTGCGCCGGAATAAATGATTTGGGCCTCATTGCTGACTTTAGTAACATCAGGCTGGCCGTAAATATCCATTACCATATCTTCCTGACTCTTATTGCCAAGAATACTGGCTGCATTGAAGGCTTTAATGATATTAATATAGTAGTATTCATTCACGCCTTGCGTCAATCGTGCTTCAACAATCTCACCGCATGTCTTACAGGTATTTCCACCGACTTCAGGAATGTGGTTTACATGATCAAAGTCACGCTGTCCGCATTTGCGACATCTCCTCTCGTAGTCTGTGACAGCATTATTGTCAAAATAATAATCGTGATCTACACATTTATCGATACAGAGCCACTTTCCTGTAACCATGTTGCTCCGCATTTCATTTGTAGTCAAAGGTACCTTTTCTGTATTGGATTTCTTTTCATAGAAAGTATAACCTTCAGGACAAAGGTAAACTAAAGAACAATCAGACTTGATGCCGGCAAACGCTCCACCGAATAGAAGATTGCCATTATTTCCCTGCAGTTCACAGAATGTGGCAGGAATGGTATCACCATTGATGATTTTTCTATTCATTTCTAAAGCATAGTAGTCTTTCGGCAAGGTACTGGACAAATCCATATCAGTAGGACCTATCAAACCGCTCATCTTTAACGAACCGCCCTTTACGACAACAACGGGCCATTGGCTTGAGCGGGTTTCCACACCTTTTATCGCTGCAAAAGGCTTACTGCCATCAGTACTTTCAACTCGAAGCGCAACACCTCTACCTGTATATTTGTAATTCATATTCAGGTAGAGATTTCCATTTTTAACATCGAATCCGTTGTCTTGCGCTGAACTTGCAAACTTTCTTAGTGCATCTTTAGGTGAAAAATAAGTCGTTGGCAAATTATTATTTATGGTAACGGTCTTGTCAGACTTTAGTTCAATGGTTGTGTTGGTACAAAGAGGAGCACCAGGGACATCACTGTATTCAACATTCAAAGTAGCATTAGCTGCTGTGTTATTGATAGAACTGATAATAGAACTCCAGGTATTATCGTACTGCTTAATTCCATTAAAGGTAGGTCTTACGGCAACATAATCGCGCTCCATACCTAAATGGATAGAACAATTATGCTTTCTGGTATTAAGGTTGAAGTCCACATGCTGTATGAAATTTTTACCATCCCAACCACGAACATAGTAACTGTAGGGACGGGTTTCATCTATAGAATTATAGCAGGTAAGGGCTTTTATTGCACCATAGCCGTCTTCCTGACGTCCGCCATGTGTGTAATAAAGGAAAAGGTCATTACCACCAGCACCACGGTTTAAGTCAGGCTGACCACATGTCGCTTTTGCAGAAACATAATCTACATTGTTAATGTTGATGGTACGCGTTATTGAATACTTTGAATTCCAAGTTCCGTAACTACCAGTTTCGGCGTTTGTAACAACAACAATGTCTGTTACTGCTGAATCTGGATTTTCGGTTGTGGTGTAACTCAGATAGACCCATTCACCACCTGTACCGGCGTTCACATCATGGTCAAATAATATACGACCATTTGCTCTCGCATCATTTTTTGCATCACTCTGAGATCTTCTGACTGACACAAAGAGTTCCTTAATGTAAACTGGATTTCCTGCCAAGGCCGGAATACAGTCACCGAGTACTATTAATAACAATAATAGTGCTCTAAATACTGTTTTTTTCATAATTTAATTGGTTTATATTATTGTTTTTTTTCGTTTCTCCAAATGTTGGGGTAGGTTCCCTCTTCTTTTTTGAATGCCTTGGCAAAAGTGTTGTAACTCTTGAAGCCGCAGGACAGAGCGATGTATTCTATCTTTTCTTCTGTCGAAAGCATCATCTCTTTTGCATCTGCAATACGGAAGTGGTTCACATATTCATAAAAGCGGAGGTGAAGGATTTCGCGAAGATAATAATAGAGGTATTTTGTGTTTGAACGTATGGAACGCGCCAGTTCTAAAGTGTTTAATTCGGAATTGAGATATATTTTCTCGTCTTCCATGACACGCTGGAGTTTATTGGTGATTTCATTAATCTGTTCTTGGGTAAGAATACTTTCACTTTTGTTTTCGTTCGCTGTCTCTGTTTGTTTGTCTGTTGTTAATCTCTCAGAACTGTCTGTGACAGGCTCTTTGGGTTGTTTTTCGTTTCCCGTTGCAGGTTCTTTGTCGAGTTCCTTTGCAAATTGTAGATTGTCAATCTCCAAATCGTCTTCAACTTCTGGGGGTTGTTGCTTTAAGGAGAGATGAGCAAGAACGAGATAGAAGAGCAGGACAATGATATAAAAAATACATACGCCCATGTCTCCATATATTTTTTTCGTATTCAGGAGGTAGTATGTGGGGAATTCCAAAAGACACCATACTGCGAAGAATATAAACCAAAAGGTGTGTCGGTCTTCGGTGTTGGAATAATAATCTTCAAGTCTCTTGTCGTAGCGATGCAGTCTGAAAATCAGCACCACAAAGAAGACAATGAAAAAGCCTTGGCCTGCCAGAGTGGCCCAACCTGTTGAATTTTCAACTGTAAGGCCAATGATGGTAAGCACAACTGTCGGGATAAGTAGTGATAGTACAACGCGATGGCTGGGAAACTTCACTGAGGTTAGTGAAAAGCCAGACAATATGAGTAGCAGTATGACTATAATGTCACAAATTCTTATCGTATAAGACAAAAGGGTTGTTGGCCAGATGATATTGATAGTCGCCCCAAGAAACATTGCAAAGGCTACAACGGACCTAATTCAAACTGAAAGCGGAGGCAGTTTTTACGCTTTGCGCATAGAGAAAAAACTGCCACGGCAGAGCGTTTTTATGGCACTATAACCCTACAAAAAATCGCGACGTAACAAAAGTTACGAAAATAATCTGAAATAACCTAAAAACGCTATGTTAAAAAACTAAATGCTTGTTAATTTGAATAATTCTTTCATCAAAAGTGACATACATTTCCTTTTGTTTTGCTTTGTGTTTTCTATATATTGTCGTACCTTTGCAGCCGAATTATAATTCATACTCTTTATGAAAAAGTTACAACTCAAGAAAGTGTTCCTCATCGCTGGCTCAGAACCGCTCGGAAGTGCGGGCATGCAAGCCGATGTGAAGGCTATCACTGCCTGTGGCGGTTTCGCTGCAGGCGCTATGACCTGCATCGTCGATGAGGATACTTTTCATGTGAAAGATATTCTCGTGCTACCGACGGCGTTGGTAGAAAGTCAGTGCCACTCCTTCCTGGACGATGTTGGCGCTGAATGTATCAAGACGGGTGCGCTGTGCAGCAAAACGATGATAGAGGCTGTTCATCGCGTCTTGACGGAATATGCTGACATTCCAGTCGTCGTTGACCCTGTTATGGTGAACAGCGCTGGCAATCAGTTGATTGACGATGACGCCGTAGAGGCTTACCAGAAGTTGCTCTTCCCTCGTGCAAAATTGATTACTCCCAATATCCGCGAGGCAGAACTTTTACTTGGTCATCGTTTGGGAATGCCCGACGTTGCACTGGTGAAGAAGCAGAATGCCCGTGGTGACAAGCGTGCCCAGTTGGATGCTATCGATAATTCCATCGCTCAGCAGCCCCGTGATATGAATCTCGTCGAGGCTGATGTCAGAAGTCTCGCTCGCTGGGGTAACTCGGTGATTGTAAAGAGTGTACCGCATGAGCACGGTCTTTGCGACTGCTTCTATGATGCAGAAAATGATTACTACGAGGTTTTCCCGAAGGAACGTATCGAGACAAAGAATGTGAATGGCACCGGCGATAGTTTCTGCTCTGCCATAGCCACATATATCGCAAAGGGAGACAGCCTGCAAGATGCCATTGAAAAGGCAGAAGTCTTCATCCACATTTCTATTTACCGCGGTTCACAATATGAATTTGGTACGGGATTCGGTCCCGTCATCGTCAACGAATTTTAAGGCTATGACTCTTCAAGAAGCAATTCAGGCACGAAGAAGTGTGCGAAAGTATATCAGCAAGCCGCTGACAGAAGAGATGTTAGCGGCTTTGCAGGAAATGATAGAAGATAGTAATCGTGAAGGTCATCTACATATCCAGTTGGTGACAAACGAGACTCGCGCTTTCAAAGGAATCTTTGCCTACGGAAAGTTCTACGGTGTTGAGAACTATCTGGTTATGGTCGGTGAGAAAGCCGATGATCTCGATGAAAGAGTGGGGTACTATGGCGAAAAATTAGTGCTCCTGGCGCAGACGTTGGGGCTGAATACCTGTTGGGTGGGTTTGTCTTACCACAACATCAAGGGTGTGTACGAAATCGGCGAGAATGAGAAGTTGGCTTGCATGATTTCTCTCGGTTATGGTGAAACGCAGGGTGTAGACCATAAACGCAAGAGTATTTGCGATATCAGCAATGTCAGCGACAGTACGCCCGACTGGTTCCGAAAGGGGGTTGAAGCGGCACGCATGGCACCGACCGCCATCAACCAGCAGAAGTTCAGTCTGGAATATATTGCTCCTAAAAACGAAGAAAAGCCCAAGGTAAGACTACGCAAGGGCTTTTCAATGGTGGGATATACAAAGATGGATTCTGGTATCGCCCGTCTGCACTTTGAAATCGGTGCGGGCAAAGAGAATTTTGAATGGGTGGATTAGTCCATCCTGAATTATATCTGTATTCCTGAATAACAGGATTTTAATGTACAGCAGCGGCAGGAGTTGTCGTTGTTGTCGGAGAAGCAGGAGCTGGAGCTTCTGCTTTTTTCGTGGTGTCAGGTTGGGCTGCAGGAACTGTTTCCTTCTTGGGAATCTTCTTCAGATTTTCCTCATCGATGGGAATACGTTTGCCGGTTCCGTTGAGACCATTGGCACGAATTTCAGAAACCGTTCCTTCGATAAATTCGTAGTTGGCGGCATTTCCCTTTAGGAGAATGAGGGAGGCGCTGGTTGCCGTCGCCTTGAGATTGGCACAGGTCAGTTTGTCAAAACGAATCTGCGAAGCATCTGAAGCAGAGAGGGTAAGGTTGCCGCAGGTGAATTCCTTTGCACGAACACTGCCGGCGTTGGTGGTTACGATGCTGAAATTTCCGTCGGCATTGAATTTATCGCCTAAGAATATTTCTGCTGCGTTCGTTGCATGGATGCTTTCGAGAGCGGGAGCGGTGATGTTGATAATGACGCCATTGTCAGGAACGTGGCTTCTTGTCTTGAAATTGGTTTTAAGAACACCGTTTTCAACGCGGACATTCAGGTTGTTGGCGATTGTTTTGTTGCAAGTCACTGTAATCATGGGTTTTCCGTCAGCCTGTTTGAAATTGACGGTCATTGCCTGGTCTGCCTCGATGGAGGTAAGATAATTCACGGCAATGGTATCGGTGACTTTATTGGGATCTATTTTTGTCTTCTTGTTGCAAGAGGTAAAGCAGAAAAGAGCACAGATTGCTGCAATGATGGCGATGATGGAGGCGAATTGAAGTTTCATGCGTTTTGGAGGGCTAAGGAGAGTTGGTCGAGGGAGATGTTTAATTGCTTCATGGTCCGGGACAAATCGGGAATCCACTGTTGGAAGAAATTACGGCGGCGAATATCAAGGATCTTCGTTTTTGCATCGGGACTGACGTAGCAGCCCATGCCACGGCGGTCGTAGATGATGTCGCGCTGACGAAGCTGATCGAATGCCTTTGTCGTAGTATTGACATTCACCTGCAGAAGAAGACTGTAGTCGCGTACACCGGGGATTCGTTCGTCGGGGCCATACTTTCCCGCGAGGATCTCATCCATCAGCCTCTCTGCAATCTGTAGATATATGGGTTGAGAATCACGAAAATTCATATAGTAATGTGTTTTAATGTGGGTTCTTGTTCTTTTCTTAAAAACCGAAACGGCCCTTGGGAATGACGCTGGCTTTGCGGAACAAACGGTAGCTTAACCAGATGCAGAAGATGCTCCAGAGAGTAGGGATGACGACGCCTGCAACCTTTGCAATGGGAATAAATGCGTCAAAATACTGGGCTAGATTCTGGAAAAAATGTTCCATTGTATCCCAGTTGATGAAGGTGCCCAAGATTTGAAAAAGAATACTACCGACTATTGATAGCACTGTGCTAATGGCCCAGAGAGCAAGTGAGGTCATGATGAACGGCTGCTTGCGGAAGAAAGCACTTCCTAAAACGTAGGTGAAAACAGTACTGATATAGAACAGCACGACGATGAAGGTCAACAGCAGGCTTTCGGAATCAGTGTAGATCCAATGCAGTTTTCCGAATACAAACGGAATGATAAAACCAATGGATTTGCTGACAATGCTGAAGAACAAGACTTGTGACAGGTCTGCCAACAAAACGAGGACAAACAGGGCTGCTGGGAAGATGACTATCGTCTGAAGGAGACGGCTGAGGTATTTCTCCTGATTTGTTGCAGGGAGGGTGAGGTAACTGATGCGGTTGCCTTTTGTTAAGAAATTGCTGAAGGTTCTTGAGGCCATGACCACAACCATGAACAAATAGACTAGGAGTACAACTCCTGCAGTGGATGCCAAGGCATAGCTTATGTCTATATTGGGATCGTTGATATATGTTATGGTTCGACTGTCGTCAAAGAGGTTGATGATCATGATGGCAACGAAAGCAAGGTAACCACCAATCATGAACTTTATATATCGGGACTTATCAGAGAGGAGATCTCTCTTGATTAGGAGGAATATGCGTTGGAAATCTATATTTTTCATATGGCTTATATTTTATATCAGTGAATCATTCATTAAATTGAGAATCAATGGGTTGCTGCAGCGTTAAGAAGTTGGGGATTCTGACTGAGAGCATTGAAGAGGAGTTCGAGATTCACTGGGGTATCATTGAAACCATTTCCTGGAGCAACGACGAGAGTTCCGGCAACGGAGGGCTCCATATAGAGGGCATCGGAGAGATCGGAACCGATAGCACGGAGTTCGAAACGAAGTTTCTCGCAGATTTCGTTGGTGGTTGCGTTGATGAGGAGATGATCGGTTTCAATCATGACAACACGGTCGATGAGCATTTCTACATCGTGAACCTGGTGGGTGCTGATGATGATGGTACGCTCGTCGGTCATCTGGGAAGCGATGACCTTACGGAACTGGGTTTTTGATGGAATATCAAGACCGTTCGTTGGTTCATCCATAAAAAGATAGCGCGTCTGTGTTGCCAAAGCAAAACTCATAAAGGCCTTTTTCTTCTGGCCCATGGAGAGTGATGAAAACTCAATATTTTGGGGAAGTTCAAATTCCTTCATAGCATCGAACATAATCTGTTCGTTGAAGTTGGGGTAGAAGGGACGGTTGAGTTCGACGAACTTGGCGAGGGTGATATCGGGAAGATCAAATTCCTCAGGCACGATGAAAATATCCTGCAGCATTTCGGGACGTCGCTCTTTAGTAGTAAAACCGTCGATGGTGACAGTTCCGTTTTCTGACTGGAGAAGACCACATAATAAATAGAGGAGAGTGGACTTGCCTGTACCGTTCTTACCTAAAAGGCCAACGATATTTCCTTTGTCAAGTTCCAGCGAGAAGTCGGTGAAGACAGTAGGCTGCTGAAAATTATAGCGGAAGTTTAAGTTTTTAATCTGTATCATAATTGATGTGTTTTGGTGTAATAGTGTTATATGACACCGCAAATGTACGACGCGTAATATGACTTTTGCAAGTTTTTCTTAAGTTTTTTTTAAAAAAGAGCAAAAAAGCACCTTACAATGGTCTGTAAGGTGCTAATTTGTAATATCAGAATTGCAAATTATTTCTTTGCTTTTGCTTTTGTCTTTGTGCGTGTTTTGGGCTTTGCTGGTGTGATGTTGGCTTTTACGAGTTTTGGAAGCTGGATTTTCTCGCCAAATTTCACATTGTTGGGATCGGAGAAACCGTTGAAGAGGATGATATATTTTGCAAAAGCCTTATCACCATATGTCTTCTTGGCAATGGTATAGAGGTTCTCCCCCTTCTTCATAACATGGGTGCTGAGGATGCCGGTAATGAGATAATTACCACCAGGAACCTGGGTGAACTGTTTTGCAGCTTCAAGATCCATTTGGCGTTGCTTCGCCTTTTCTGCTGCCTTTTCTGCTGCTATTCTTTGAGCAGCTTCTTTGGCTGTCTCCTTATGAGGAGCATCTTTCGTCGTTGCCTTAGCGTTTTCTGCTTCGTGGGCTTCAGTTTCCAACTTTGCCTGAGCAGCCTTTGCCTCTGAAAGGGAATCGGTGGATGCTGTGGGTGTAAGCTTTGTTGTATCAGCGGCAGTCTTGGTCGTGTCAGCAACAACGGCAGTGGGCTTGGGAGTTTTATCCTGGTTGGGGCAGAAGATTCGGTAGTATCCTGCGAAATAACTGAGGGCCATCAATGCTGCTATGAGCAGAATGTAAAGCAAGGTCTTCCACCAGTTGTGACCGCCAGATTCTTCTTCGGTTTCTTCAGATGCTTCGGTTTCTTCAGATGCTTCCGTTTCTTCGGTCGTTTCAGGTTCTTCTGATGCTTCAGGTTCTTCTGCTTTTGGCTCGCTAACAAGGGGAAGAGCAGCAGCGGCGGCAATCACGGGCTGTTCGGTAACTTCGTTTTTTTCTACCACTTCCTCAGATGTTTCCGTTACTTCCTGTTTTTCTACCACTTCTTCAGATGCTTCCGTTTCTTCGGGCTGTTCGATAACCACAGGAGTACCGACAGCATTGAGTTCTTCTTCATCTACATCATCATCGAGGATGACAGTGGAGAAATGAGCGAAGGGACGGTTGACGAGATCGCGGAAATTATTGTCAGGGGTGAAACTGATCTTATCGTGACCTGTAATCTGGAAGCGTTCACCAGTATTGATGTTTACACTCTCACGATCGTTGACGGAAACAATCTTAATCGTTCCAAAGCCTTTAACCTTCTGGTTTTTTTCTTCGGTGATACAGGTTTCGAGGGTATCAAAAAACGAACGGACAAATGCTTCTGCCTTTCGCTTTGTCATGCCATTGCGCTGTGCGAGTATCTCGGCAAGATTGGTAAGGAGTATTTTCTTGTCCATTATTTCTTGATTTTTTCTTTAAGGACACTGCTCGGTTTGAAGGAAACAGTGAGTTTGGGTGGGATAAGCTGACGTTGCTTTGTACTGGGATTGACAATGATTCGTTCCATTTTTTTCTTGGTCTCGAAATTGCCAAAGCCCTGGATAGTAATCATATCTCCTTCGTTGAGGACATCAGCCATTACTTCTGACAGGGATTCTATCAGTTGCTGGGTCTCACGGGGAGTTATTTCGTTTCGTTCAGCAAGAACGGAAATAAATTCTTTGGAAGTCATAAGTTAGTGCTTGATTTCTGCGTAAAGGTCAAACTCTTCAGCGCGTGTAATGGTAGCGTCGTAGAAATGTCCGATAGCAAGTGTGTTGGAAGAGGCGGGGATAAGAATTTCACAGTCTACCTCAGGACTATCCTGCTCAGTACGACCGATAAACCAGTCACCTTCCTGGCGGTCGATGATGATTTTACAGGTCTGTCCCACCTTCTTTTCTAGGAGCTCGGCAGAGATTTCTTGCTGAAGAGCCATGAGGCGGTCAAGACGGTCTTGCTTGATTTCATCGGGAATGTCATCCTCATAGTTAATGGCCGCGAAGGTATCATCTTCCTCACTATAGGCAAAGGCACCCATACGGTCGAACTTAACGTCGCGGGTGAAATCCATAAGTTCCTGAAAATCTTCTTCGGTTTCACCGGGGAAACCTACCATAAGGGTTGTGCGGATGCAGATTCCAGGAACCTCTTCTCGCATCTTCTTGATGAGGGCAATAGTCTCGTCCTTGGTAATATGGCGATGCATGCGCGCGAGCATATTATCAGAGATGTGCTGGAGGGCAATGTCGAGATAATTGCAGACATTCTTGTTCTCACGGATTACACGAAGCAGATCCATCGGGAATTGTGCAGGATATGCGTAGTGGAGACGAACCCATTCAACACCGGGAATAGCAGCAATCTTTTCGATGAGTTCCGCAATCTTCTGCTCGTGGTAGAGATCAACGCCATAGAACGTCAGTTCCTGAGCGATAATCTGGAATTCATGAACACCATCTTTGACGAGGCGTTCGATTTCATCGAGAATATCCTCCATCGGGCGGCTTTTATGAGGGCCTGTGATGATAGGAATGGCACAGTATGCACACTTGCGGTTACAGCCTTCACTGATTTTGATGTAGGCAAAATGGCCAGTAGTATGGAGGGTTGACTGTTGTGCCTTCTCGATGACTTCGGGCATATTGGCTTCAGAAGCGCTTTCTGTCTCAAGATCGTTAATCATGTCTTTCCAGTCGAACTTTCCGTAGAAACGGTCCACCTCGGGAATCTCTGCTTTGAGGTCCTGGAGGTAACGTTCGGAAAGGCAGCCCATCACGAAGATGCGTTCAAGTTCGCCATCGTCCTTGCGGGCGCAGAGGTCGAGGATTTCCTGGATGCTTTCTTCCTTGGCATCACCGATGAAACCGCAGGTATTTACAACTGCGATATCGCCATGGAGCTGGTCGGGATTATGATAAAAGTCATAACCGATGGCTTGAAAACGACGCATCAGTTGTTCGGAATCTACAAGATTCTTTGAACATCCCATCGTTATGACGTCAATAGTATGTTTCATGCTTTTTCTTCTGTTGAGAAGTTTTGTGCTTATTCTACTTTTGAGAAGAGAGAGTTTACGAATTCAACGCGATTGAAGGATTGCAGGTCGGTCATTTTCTCGCCAAGGCCGATGTACTTAACGGGTACCTGAAGTTCATGGCTGATGCCGATGACAACGCCACCTTTTGCGGTTCCATCGAGTTTTGTGATGGCGAGAGCGGTAACTTCAGTAGCTTTGATGAATTCTTTTGCCTGGTTGAAAGCATTCTGTCCGGTGGAACCGTCGAGAACGAGCAGAACCTCATGGGGAGCTTCTGCATCAATCTTCTGCATGACCTTCTTTACCTTAGTCAACTCATTCATCAAACCAATCTTATTGTGGAGACGGCCAGCGGTATCGATGATGACAACATCAGCGTTCTCTGCCTTTGCGTGGCTGAGGGTATCATAGGCAACGGAAGCAGGATCGGAACCCATCTTCTGCTTGATGACAGGAACTTCGATGCGTTCGCCCCAGATGCAAAGCTGTTCAATGGCAGCCGCTCTGAAGGTATCTGCAGCACCAAGGACAACCTTCTTGCCTTCGGCTTTGAACTGATAGGCCAATTTTGCGATGGTTGTGGTCTTTCCAACACCGTTGACACCTACAACGAGGATGACGTAGGGATGCTTGTCTTCGGGAATTTCGAACCCATCGGAATCATCATTGCCACTTTGAACCAGAAGGTTCATGGTTTCTTCACGAAGAATGTTGTTTAGTTCGGAGGTAGAGACATATTTGTCGCGTGCAACACGTTCCTCGATATTATGGATAATAGCGAGGGTTGTATCAACGCCAACATCAGAAGTGATGAGAATATCTTCGAGTTCATCGAGGACATCGTCGTCAACTTTTGATTTGCCGGCAATCACGTGAGAGAGTTTTCCGAAGAAGGACTGCTTGGTAGTTTGGAGTCCGTTATCGAGAACTTCCTGCTTTTCCTTCTTCGAGAAGATGTTACTAAAAAATCCCATAATAAGTTATCTATCTACAGTTTTACTTTATTATCGGTGCAAAGTTACGACAAAAAAATTGAAACTCTAATGAAAAAGCACGAAATTCGCGATTAAACCGCATAAAAAAGCCTCTACAACGGAATTGTAGAGGCTGTATTGATTCTTTTGCTATCAAAATGTGATAAGCAAACGACGGATCATATTGAATCCCTTAGCGATTAGTTCTTGAAGAAATCATTAACTTCTTCGTTGCGAACCATATGCTCGTCGAAGGTGTAAGCACCAGTCTTAGGGCTCTTAACCATGCGGATTACCTTGGTGTAAGCACGTCCATCGGTCTTACCGGTCTGGAGTGTAGCGACTGCTTTCTTTGCCATAGTTTAAATTACTTGATTTCCTTGTGAATAGTCATACGCTTGAGGATAGGGTTGTACTTCTTCAACTCAAGACGTTCGGGAGTGTTCTTACGATTCTTGGTAGTGATGTAACGGCTTGTACCGGGCATACCACTATCCTTATGTTCGGTGCATTCGAGGATCACCTGAACGCGATTACCTTTTACTTTCTTTGCCATGATGATGCGAGATTTAGCCGATTACTTGAATATCCTTGAAAGTGCAATAACCCTTGGCTACAGCCATCTTGATTGCACGGTCAAGACCAACTTTGTTAATGAGGCGGAGACCTGCTGCAGAAATCTTAAGAACGATCCAGCAGTCCTGCTCTACGTAATAGAACTTCTTAGTGAACAAGTTTGCATCGAAGGTGCGCTTGGTGCGACGCTTTGAGTGCGAAACATTGTTGCCAATCATGGCCTTCTTACCTGTGATTTGACAGATCTTAGACATATCGCTATGTTTTCTTTTTTGTTACTAGTTTGTAGTTATTCCCAATCGAGGTGCAAATTTAGGGGATAATTTCCTAATGTCCAAACTTTTTGAGAGAATATTTCAGAAAAAAACAACAATATTTGGTTTTTTGTTATATTGCCGTTACATTTTCCTCTTCCTCTTCTGTGGGAATGTCTTCTTTGATGATTTCCAGGAGGGTATGGAGAGCGGCTGCTGTAGCCTTCTGGACGTTTCGGTCGCGACCCTCGTCTTCGGTCAGACAGAGAGTTACCATGCGCTCCTCGTTGCCGGCAGCCACCCAGATGGTTCCAACACGAATGCCGGTGCTTGGATCAGGTCCGCTTGGACCGGCAAAACCCGTTGAGGCAACAGCGTAGTCTGTGCCAAAGAGTTTATTGGCACCAATAACCATCTGTCTTACAACTTCCTCGCAGACAGCAGTTTTCTTTTCCATGACTTCAGCGCTGACGCCCAGCATCTCCGTTTTGGTTTCTTCAGCATAGGCAACGAGGCCGCCACGGAAATAGGAGGATGAACCAGGGTATGAGGTGAGAACGGTTGAAATGCGTCCGGAAGTGCAGCTCTCTGCTGCAGAAATCGTTTTGCGTGTTCTCCAGAGAATCTCGTTAATTTCCTTGCTAACGAGTTTGAAATCTAATTCCATATTATCAGCGTGGGTTAATCCACAATTATTAAATGATGGTACGGGAATAGGCGGGCTTGTCCATAGGGCAGAATTCCTTATCGAGGAACTTATAGTAGCCGGTGATTCCAATCATGGCTGCGTTGTCCGTCGTGTAGGAGAATTTTGGGATGTAAATTTTCCATTGTCCTGCCTTTTCCATATTCATAAATGCTTGTCGAAGAGCAGTGTTAGCACTTACGCCGCCAGATAGGGCAACATGCTTGATGCCAGTCTCTTTTACTGCCATTTTCAGTTTCTTCATCAGAATATCAACGATGGTAGCCTCGAGCGAAGCAGCAAGGTCGTTCTTGTTTTCCTCGATGAAATTGGCATTTTCTGCCACATGATCGCGGAGGAAATAGAGGAAACTGGTCTTCAAACCAGAAAAACTGTAGTCCAGTCCAGATATGTTTGGCTTTGAGAAAGAGAAGGCCTTAGGATTGCCCTGACGTGCCAGGCGGTCGATGATGGGACCTCCGGGATAACCGAGGCCCATAACCTTTGAACACTTGTCGATAGCCTCACCGGCAGCATCATCGATGGTTTGGCCTAAGATTTCAAAACTGTTGTAGGCGTTAACCTTGACAATCTGAGAATTACCACCGCTTACCAAAAGGCAGAGGAAGGGGTAGGGAGGATCGGCATGTTCTTCGTCTTCAGCATGAATGAAATGGGCCAGGATATGTCCCTGAAGGTGGTTCGCCTCAATGAGGGGAATGCCTAAACTCGTTGCCAGACCTTTGGCAAAACTAACGCCAACCAACAACGATCCCATCAGTCCAGGGCCAAGCGTTACAGCGATAGCCGAGAGCCGTTCTTTGGTGATATTTGCCTTTTTGAGCGCCGCATTCACCACAGGAACGATGTTCTGTTGGTGTGCACGGCTGGCCAGTTCAGGAACGACACCACCATACATTTCGTGTACGGCCTGTGACGCGGTGACATTGCTGAGGAGCACGCCATCGCGAAGTACAGCAGCGGATGTATCATCGCAGCTGGATTCAATAGCCAGAATATAGGTCATGTCATTCATTAATGCGTTAGTATTTCAAGGCCGTCTTCGGTCATAACGAAGGTATGTTCCCATTGAGCCGAAGGCAGCTCGTCTTCAGTGACAACGGTCCAACCGTCTTCCTCGTCGCAGAAAACTTCCCAGGTTCCCATGTTTATCATTGGTTCGATGGTGAAGACCATACCTGGAACGAGGAGCATGCCTTTTTTCCTTGTATTATAATGGTCCACTTCGGGATCTTCGTGGAAACAGGTTCCTGTGCCATGGCCGCAGAGGTCACGAACGACGGTGAAGCCGTTCTTGTTGGCGTGCTTTTCAATGGCTTTGCCGATTTCACCGACGAAATGCCATGGCTTTGCAGCCTCGATACCGATTTCGAGACATTCCTTTGCACATTCCACGAGACGCTTTGTACGCGGTTCCACATTACCTATCATATACATGCGCGAGGCATCGGCAAAGTAGCCGTCCTTGATTGTCGTGACATCCACATTGATGATATCGCCATCCCAAAGTTCTTCTTCTTCGTTGGGGATACCATGGCAGACCACTTCGTTCAAACTGGTGCAGCAATGCTTTGGAAAACCTTCGTAGTTGAGGGGAGCGCAGATTGCACCGTGTTTTTCGGTATATTCTGCCACCCAGCGGTCGATATCTTCGGTGGTAATGCCTTCACAGATCTTTTCTTCAAGCATATCGAGGATGCCAGTGTTGATTTCACCTGCACGGCGAATGCCTTCGATCTGTTCCTGAGTCTTAATGAGGGAGCGTGGCGGTACGAGATGGCCCTTTTCTTGGAAAGATAAGACCTTGAGATCGAATTCTGTAGGTTCAACGCCTTTAGGAAGAATCCAGTTTTTCTTATTTCTTACCATAAGTTATCAGCGTTAGTAGGACTTCATTTAGCAGAAAAGTCGCCAACTCTTGAGGAGCCGGCGACCATGTGAATTCGAGATGAACTGATTAAGCTTCAGCGGGAGCTTCTTCAGTTGCTTCGGTAGCTTCAGCAGCAGCGGCAGCAGCTTCAGCCTCAGCCTTAGCAGCAGCTTCAGCAGCCTTCTTTTCAGCTACGCGTTCAGCAATCTTAGCGCTAACAGCCTTTTCAGCTTCGAGGCGAGCAGAATCTGCAGCCTTCTTAGCTTCAGCCTTCTTAGCAGCGAAAGCATTAGCCTTAGCTTCCTTTTCCTGCTTCCAAGCGTTGAACTTAGCCTGAGCAGCAGCTTCGTCGAATGCGCCCTTCTTAACACCACCGTTGAGGTGCTTCATGAGGAGTACGCCTTCGTCAGAAAGGATGTTACGAACGGTGTCAGTGGGCTGTGCGCCACACTCTGCCCAGTAGAGAGCACGTTCAAAATTCAAATCTACAGTTGCAGGGTTAGTGTTGGGGTTGTAAGTACCGAGCTTTTCGATGAACTTACCATCGCGGGGAGCACGAGAATCAGCGATTACGATGCTGTAGAATGCGTAGCTCTTGCGACCATGACGCTGCAAACGAATACGAGTTGCCATTTTTTGAAAATAGTTTTTGTGGGGACACGTCCCCGTTTGTAAATATGGTTTGAATTATACCTTTATCTCGTAAAGGCGGTGCAAAGATACGACTTTTCCTTCAATTCCACAATAGCGTTTTTGCAAAAAATTACTAATGGCGATATTTTTTGCGGTTTTATCGATGAAATCGAAATGTCCAGTGTGCAAACTATCGAAAAAAAATATAAATCGCGCGCGATTGTTTGGTGGAAAGAGATTTTTTCCGTAATTTTGCAGCCTCAAAACGTAACACAAAGAATGAACAAATACACTTCAATGCTGGCGGCTTCAATGGCGATAGCTCTTTTCGCTTCTTGCGGAGACTACAATGCGCTGCTGAAAAATCCAGATACTGATGCAAGATATGAAGCTGCAAAGCAGTACTTCTACGATGGTAATTACAACCGTGCGTCAACTCTCCTTTTAGACCTTATTGCAGTTAACAAGGGTACAGAAAAAGGACAGGAGTCTCTTTATCTTTTGGCCCTCGCAAATTTCAAGGCAAAAAACTACGACTCTGCTTCTGAGTATTTCAAGAAGTATTATGAGTCTTATCCCAAGGGGTATTATGCTGAGGATGCCCGACTTCTTTCCGGTCTCTCTTTGTATATGAATACCCCGGAGCCTATCCTCGACCAGACGGATACCTACAAGGCAATCACCGAGTTCTCTAACTTCATTGAGGTGATGCCAAATAGTAAGTACCGTAACGAGGCTACTGATTATATCTTCAAGCTTCAGGACAAGCTCATTGAAAAGGAATATGCTGCTGCTAAGCTCTATTACGATCTTGGCACCTATTTCGGAAATTGTACTGAAGGTGGTTCAAACTACCAGGCCTGTATTGTAACCGCTCAGAATGCCATCAACGACTATCCCTACAGTGAGCGTCGTGAGGATTTTGCCATTTTGATTCTTCGTTCCAAGTTCGACCTTGCAGAACAGAGTATCGAAGCCAAGCGAGCAGAGCGTTATCAGAGCGCAGCTGAAGAGTATTACAGCTTCCAGAATGAGTATCCCGAATCAAAATTCATGAAGAAGGCAGACGACCTTTTCAAGAAGGCACAGCCTTACCTCTCCGTTGAAACAAATAATAATTAAAATAAAGACTCGCCTGACGAGCCAAAAGAAAAAAGAAAATGGACTATAAAAAGAGTAAAGCACCCACTAACACGGTGACTCACGATCTGATGAGTTTTGCAGATCCTACTGGTAACATTTACGAGAGTATTGTTATTATGAGTAAGCGCTCCAACCAGATTGCTTCTAAGATGAAGGAAGATCTCAGCCACAAACTCAAGGAATTTGCAACCAACAACGATTCTTTGGAAGAAACCTTTGAGAATCACGAGCAGATTGAGATTAGTAAGTACTATGAGCGTCTCCCCAAGCCCACTCTTATCGCTGCTGAGGAATTCGCTAATGGTAAGGTTTATTTCCGCAATCCTCTCAAGGAACGTGACTACCAGGATTTTGACTAATTGATTTCAGGACCTTGCTTCACTCTGTCTCTTTTGGGGACAGTAATGAACCAAGGTCTTTTTTTCGGCCCATAGTATTTACTTTATAAACCTTAAAACCTTATTAACAGTTTAATACTTCGTGGCTCCCTAAACTCCTTTTACGATGATTCAGCGTATTCAAACAATCTATCTTTTTATTGCCGCTGTTCTCCTCATCGGCGTAAACTTTGCCAATCTCGTTTCATTTAATGTGGCTAATGGCCAGTACCTGATGAACAGCCTTGGCGTTGACGCTTTTGGTGTAGAAGAATATGTCGGTCCCGAGTGGGTATGCTATCTGCTCCCTGTTTTGAGCTGTTTTGCTGCCTACCTCAGCCTACGTGCGCTTTTCGGATACAAAAACAGAATCGGCCAGATGCGTCGTTGTCTTTATGCCATTATGGTCATCATTCTCTACTATGTGGCCTTAGGTGTTCAGGTGTGGATGGCAAACGGTGCTATTGCAGATGCTAAAATCCTTCCCACACTCTACGCACAGTTACCGCTCATTGCGATTATCTTCCTGTTCATCGCAGGTCGTGCGATTAATCGTGACGAGGCTCTCGTTCGTTCTACCGAGCGCATCCGCTAATATTCCAACATTTGGATTATAACGTTTCCCTTTTAAAACCTCTGAGTTATGAATAAAGTAATGCTGATAGGAAATGTTGGCAAAGATCCCGAGATTCGCTATGTTGATCAGGGTGTTTGTACTGCACAAGTAACACTGGCAACGACCACATCAGGTTACACGCTTCCCAACGGAACGCAGGTTCCTGAGAAAGCAGAGTGGCATCGCTTGCTTTTCTGGCGTCGTCTCGCTGAGACAGTTGAGAAATATGTCCACAAGGGCGACAAACTCTACGTTGAAGGTCAGTTGCGTACGCGCTCATATACTGATCGTCAGGGCATCACTCGCTATGTTACCGAAGTCTGGGTGGAACAAATGGAGATGCTGACTCCCAAACCACAGGAAGTCACTCCAACACCTGCCCCTGCACCTTCTGCTCCAACGCAGGCTCCTTTCTAATAAATAAGCCCCGTTCTGATATAACAAAGCCCCAGCCAATTGGTTGGGGCTTTGCTTTTTTCAGATGTTTTCGCCGATATTGATTATTTTAGTTTCAGCATCATGCCAGGTTTCGGTCTGAAATCATAGGGGAGTTCGTTCCACTTGTAGAGACAAGAGAGCTTGATGCCGTATTGCTGAGCGATGAAATGCATGGATTCGCCTTCACGAACAACATGATAAGTCTTGCGAATGGGTTTTGCTACATGACTTTTCTTCTTTCCGAGGAAAACGATTTCTCCCGGACGGAGAAGGTGGTGCTTGTCCACTTCGTTATACTTTACTAACTTGCTCGCCTTGATCTTCATTTCCTTGCTGATGGATTGGTAGGTATCTCCTGGACGAGCGATGATATAGACCACATCGTTACAGAGCATGGGACGACGACCCGCCTGTTCTTGAAGATTTTGATTGCGCTGTACAATCTCGGGTTCGATATAGATATGGTTGGGATCAGCGAGATGATCGTACTGTGCGAGATTGTAGCTTTCGATGATATTGATGAGGACGGATGCATATTTCGGATTCGTAGCATATCCTGCAGCCTTGAGACCGTGAGCCCAACCTACATAATCCGTAGGGTCAAGTTGGAAAAGGGACTGATAACGTGTTTTCTGCAAGAAACGGGAGTGGTCCTCGTAACTCTCTTCAACGCTGTTGTATTTTCGGAAACGGTCATTGGGACGGTCATCGCTCTTGACAATATAAGGTCCCGTCCAGGTACTTCCGACTTTAATTCCAAAATGATTGTTACCTTGAACCGCGAGGATAGACTGACCGGCACCGCTCTCTAACAGACCTTGTGCGAGGGTGATACTGGCAGGGATATGGTAGCGCTGCATTTCCTCAATGGCAAGCCATTTGTAAGTTTCTATATACTGGATATACGAGGGATTGTTTTGTGCCTTCGCCGAGAAGCCGTAAAAGCTGATTATTATTATATATAATATATATAGGAGTGGTCTCTTCATATTATAACGGGGGAAAAAAGCAATGAATTCGGTGCAAAGTTACAAAATTATTCCTTATCTTCCCTGAATTCTAAAAATAAAATCGTACTTTTGCACATCATTTCGTTTTTCCACTTTCCTATGATTGATCGTTCCACCATTGATAGAATTATGGCCAGCGCCGACATCGTCGACGTTGTCAAGGATTTTGTGAGCCTTAGAAAGTCTGGTGTGAACTACAAAGGTCTCTGTCCTTTCCACGATGATAAGACGCCTTCATTCATGGTGTCCCAGACTAAGCAGCTCTGTAAGTGCTTCAGTTGCGGAAAGGGTGGTAATGTTGTGAAATTTGTGATGGAAATCGAACAGCTGTCGTATCCCGAGGCATTGAAATGGTTGGGTCGCAAATACGGCATCGAGGTTCGTGAAAAGGAATTAACCCAGGAGGAGAAAGCAGCAGCGGGAGAACGCGAATCCATGTTCCTCGTCAATGAGTGGGCAAGGGATTTCTTTACTCAGACGCTCAATGACACTGTTGACGGACAGGCTATTGGTCGCAGTTATTTCCGCCGCCGTGGTCTTCGCGATGATATTGTCCGGAAATTCCAGCTTGGCTATTCTCCTGAAAGTAAGGATGCTTTGGCTGTTGCCGCTCATGCTAAGGGTTTTGAGGATAAATACCTCGAAGAGACTGGACTTTGCTACCGTACCTCTGATGGCAAGATTCTTGACCGTTATCATGGCCGTGTCATCTTCCCTGTTCACACCATTTCCGGTCGCGTCGTTGCTTTTGGTGGACGAAGTCTGTTATCCGGCGAAGAACAGAAGAAGCGCGGTGTCGGCAAATATGTCAATTCTCCCGAGTCCGAGATTTACCATAAAAAGAACGAACTTTATGGTCTTTTCCAGGCAAAGAAAGCCATTGGAAAAGAAGATCGTGTATTCCTCGTTGAGGGTTATCTCGATGTAATCTCCATGCATCAGAGTGGGGTAGAGAATGTCGTTGCTTCCAGCGGTACATCTCTTACGAAGGAACAGGTTCGCCTTATTCACCGCTTTACGGAAAATGTCACCGTCCTCTATGATGGTGATGCAGCGGGTATCCATGCTGCGCTCCGCGGTGTTGATATGCTTCTCTCTGAGGGCTTGAACATTAAGGTGTTGCTCCTTCCTGATGGTGAAGACCCTGATAGTTTCGCTCAGAGTCATTCTCCCGAAGAACTGCGAAAGTATATCGAGGAGCATCAGACAGATTTCATTCGTTTCAAGGCTGATTTGCTAATGAAAGATGCCGCTGGTGACCCCAGCCGTCGTGCTTCAGTTATTCGTGATATTGTTGCCAGCATCGCCGTTATTCCAGATGACCTCACCCGTGATGCCTATATCCACGACTTTGCCGGTCGTATGGGCATTGCAGAAGATACCATTGTTAATGAGGTTGTTATTCACCGTAAGCGTGTCCGTGATGGTATCCGTGAGGAACAAGAGCGTGAACGCATGCGTGCAGAACGAATCGCTGGTTCAGCGGGAACGACTCCTGCTGGTCCTCAGTCCGCTCCTCAGACTAATCAACAATCAGGTCCTGGCGGTGCTCCTTCGGACGTTGATCCAGGTTTTCCGTCTCCAGATGAATTCTTTGCAGGTCCAGTTTCTGTCAGTGAGGAGGCTCGATTCAGTTCGAAGTCACCGGCAGAGAAAAAGGCTAATGCCTGCGAACGTGCTTTGATAGAGATGGTTATCCGTTATGGAGGTCTTCCTATCCTTGTACACCAGAAGAAAGTCGAACAGAAATTCTATACGGGAGATAATTCAGAGGAAGAGGACAGCATGCCCGAATACGAGGTTGAAGAAAACAGTCCTCTCGTTGCGCCTTTTATTTATCAGGATTTGGATAATGACGGCTTGGCCATGCGAACACCGCTCTTCCAAAATATCCTCATCGAGGCTGCCAATCTTGCGGACGAGGGAAATTTCGATGCCTTGAATTATTTCAAAATGCACGAAAATACTGAGATTTCGCTTTTGGCCGAGGAACTTACGGACGATCGTTATCTGCTTTCTACATCTCAGTCAAAGATGTACACCCCCGATGAATACCGTCTGGCAGAAATCGTGCCTCGTGCTATTAACGACTATAAGCATTCTCTCATCGGCATCGAGAAGGAATCGCTTCTTAACGAGCTCCGTGAACCTTCTGTTCAAGAGAATCATAATCGTGTCATCGCCATTATGACGCGTCTCCAGGAGATTAACACCTTGGAGGTTCTGTTTGCAAAAATTCTCGGTGACCGCGTCATCGACAAATAGTTCTATTTTTATAGAAATCGTCAAAAACTCCGAAAACATTTACACAAAACACCCCTCAACCGTTGTGGCTGAGGGGTGTTTTGTATCTTGATGGAAAATGTATTACTTCAAGATTTCGAGCTTCTGGAATACCTCCTTGAGGGCAGCGACAGCACGGTCAATCTGCTCGTGGGAATGGTCGGCCATCAGCGCAACACGAACGAGGGTGTCGGAGGGATGGCATGCAGGAGGAATAACGGGATTGATGAAGACACCAGCTTCGAAAGCCATGGCAGTTGCCATGAAAGTCTTTTCCTGATCGCGAACATACAAGGGGATGATAGGACTTTCTGTATCACCGATTTCGAAACCCTCTTCCTTGAAGCGCTTGAGAGCGTAGTTTGTGATTTCCCAAAGACGCTCAATACGCTCAGGTTCTTCCTGAAGAATATGTAGTGCCTTGAGAGCCGCAGCAGTAGCCGAAGGTGTTGCACTGGCACTGAAGATGTAAGTACGGCAGGTATGACGGAGGAAGTCGATAACTTTGGCATCTGCAGCGATGAAACCACCGATAGAGGCGAGGCTCTTGGAGAAAGTACCCATGATGAGATCAACATCCTTGGTCACACCGAAGTGGTCACAGACACCGCGACCGTTACGACCGAAGACACCGATACCATGGGCTTCATCAACCATAAGGACAGTATTGGGATACTTTTTCTTCAGTTCGACAATTGCGGGGAGAGGAGCGAGGTCACCTTCCATAGAGAAGACACCGTCAACGACAACGAGCTTGATGCTGTTCTCTTCGCAGAGCTGGAGTTTTTTCTCAAGATCAGCCACATCGTTGTGCTTGTAGCGGATCTGCTTTGCCATGGAGAGGCGGCGTCCGTCTACGATAGAAGCGTGGTCACGGTCATCACAGATAATATAGTCGTGGGGACCGAGGAGTGCGGGAATAACACCGCTATTTACTGTGAAACCAGTAGAGATGCAAAGAGCATCATCCTTACCAACAAATTCAGCGAGTTCCTTTTCCAGTTTGATGTGAAGATCGAGGGTGCCATTGAGGAAACGGCTACCAGCGCAACCGCTACCATATTGGCGCATTGCTTCAACACCAGCTTCGATGATTCTTTCGTCACCGGTCAAAGCAGTATAGGCATTTGAACCCAACATGATGACATGGTGTCCTGCCATTTCAACTTCTGTTCCCTGCTTGCCTTCGATGGCACGGAAATAGGGATAAAGACCAGCGGCACGAGCTTCATCAGGCTGAGTAAATTTATTAACTTTTTCGTGAAGAAGATCCATAATCTTATTTTTGAATGTAGTTATTGTTCAAATTTTCCATGCAAAATTACACAATTCGTGTAATATGTGTGCAATTTTTAGGAAAATTTTTCGCCCTTTTGCGTTTTTTGTATCTATTTTGTTCTCTCTAATGAAAGAAACTTGTAATTTTGCAGAGAAAATGGAATGAAACCCCTAAGCATGCAAAAGATTCTTTTTATCATTAATCCTATCTCTGGAACGGGCAGAAAGGAGGTTGTTGAAGCGGCCATTCGAGAACATCTTGATACGGTTCGCTTTGACTGCCGTATCCGTTATACGAAATATGCGGGGCATGCGGAGGTGATTGCTCGAGAAGAGGCGGAGGCAGGCACTGATATCGTTGTTGCCGTCGGTGGTGATGGTACGGTGAATGAGGTTGCCCGCTCTTTGGTGCATACAAAGACAGCGTTGGGCATTATCCCCTGTGGAAGTGGAAACGGTCTTGCCCGTCATTTACGTATTCCCATGGAACCAGCAGAAAGTATCAAACTCCTCAATGAGTGCGAAATCAACCAATTGGACTACGGAACAATCAACGGTCAGGCCTTTTTCTGTACTTGCGGTGTGGGTTTTGATGCCTTTATCAGCATGAAATTCGCTGAGGCTGGAAAACGCGGTCTTGCCACCTATATTGAAAAGACGTTGCAGGACGGTCTGAAATACAAGCCAGAGGTCTATCATATCGAAATAGAAGGAGAAGGCGGAGAAGCCGTTGAACAGGAGGCATTCCTCATCGCCTGTGCCAATGCTTCTCAGTATGGAAACAATGCCTATATCGCTCCTGAAGCCTCTACCCGCGATGGTCTCCTGGACGTCACAATTTTGACGCCGTTTTCCCCTATCGAAGCTCCTCAGATTATCGTTCAGATGTTTAACCGCCAATTGACGAAGAACAGCCATGTCCGAATTTTCCGTACAAAGCGTGTGCGCATCCGTCGTGCTTCAGAAGGTCCCGTGCATATCGATGGCGATCCCCTGACGATGGGCGATAATTTAGAGGTCGAACTCATAGCTGGCGGTCTCAATGTCGTCGTTAACGGTCATCCTGGTCATCGTCCTCTGGCTTTCCCCCGCGTCCAGGCTTTGAACCGAGATCTTGAAAATGTCCAGCATGACATAGAAGAAACCTTCTTCCGCAATGTTATTGAGCCCTTCCAGCGACTCGAGAACCTCCGTGATGCTGAACTCCAAAATTTCCGTCAACTTGTCGAAAAGATAAGAAACAAGAAAAAATAATTAAAATGCTCAATAGCAGAGCATTCAAAAACAAACTATATATGAAAAAGTTACTGATTGTCGCATCTTTGTTGTTAGCAACTTTGAACGCTTCGGCACAGGTGAACATTACTCCGCTACCCACTGAAGTTACGGAGAGCGAAGGCACATTTTCAGTGAAGACCAACGAAATCAATTCCTGGCTCGTAGCTCCTAATGTTGTTCCCACTGGAAAAATTTCCAAGCATCTCAAGACGACGGTTTCTCCTGAGTTCACTGAACTCGGTGAAGAGGGTTACCGTTTGAAGGTGAACAAGAAAGGTGTGGTGATTGAGAGTGCTACCGAGGCAGGCCGTTACTACGCTTTGCAGTCTCTCCGTCAGCTCCTGCCGCGTGAAGTCGTGCTTGGCAGTTATGGCGAAAAGAAGGTTAATCTGCCATTCGTCGAAATCACCGATCAACCCCGTTTCGCCTATCGTGGTTTCATGCTCGATGTCAGTCGCCATTTCCACCCTGTCAGTGAGATTAAGCGCATGATAGACCTTATGGCGATGTATAAGATGAATCGTTTCCACTGGCATCTTACTGACGATGACGGTTGGCGCGCGGAGATTAAGAAATATCCTAAACTTACGACCATCGGCGCTACCTCAGATTCCTGCCGTATGAACGATATGGAGAAGGGCCTTTACTATGTTAAGAATTACGGTCCATATTTCTATACTCAAGAGGAGATGCGTGATGTAGTAGCTTATGCAAAAGCACGTCATATTGAGGTTGTTCCGGAAGTTGATATGCCTGGTCATTTCTGTGCTGCAATGGCAGCTTATCCTGAGTTTAGCTGTGAACCAGAAGGAGCGCATGCTGTTATTGACGGACACGGTGGCATCTATGAAGACATCCTCAATGTTGCTAACCCCAAGGCTGTGCAGTTTGCAAAGGATGTTCTTGATGAACTTTGTGATATTTTCCCCTATCCCTACATCCATATCGGTGGTGACGAATGTCCGACTGCGGGTTGGGAGCGTAATGCTGAATGTCAGAAGGTTATTGCAGAACAGGGCTTAACGAGTCCCCGCCAACTCCAGCAGCGTTTCATCAAGGAGATGAGCGACTTTGTAAAGACCAAGGGCAAGCGTCTCTATGTTTGGAATGAGACAATCACTGAGGATGGTAGTGATCAGAAACTCATGCAGGAAACCGAGGCTACCATTTTCAGCTGGTATCCCAGTAAGAAGGCTGCCCGTCTCGCTGCTGATCTCCATATGCCGACTGTTGTCAGTGATATTCATCACCAGACGGGAAGCTACTATATCAACCGCCGTCCCAGTGCCGATGAGGGCGAACCCCTTGGAGCAGGAAAGGGCGATGATACCGTTGAGAAGACCTATACCTATGTTCCCGTTCCCGAGGACCTTCCTGCAGAATTGGAGCAGTATTATATTGGTGTTCAGGCTACATTCTGGTGTGAATGGGTCAGCGACTCCCGTTATTTGGAATACCTCACTCTTCCGAAACTCCAAGCTGTTGCTGAGGCTGGATGGACGCCAGAGCGCAAGAAGTCATGGGCAGATTTTAAACGCCGCATGCTCCTCGACACTCCCGTTTGGGATGCTTTGGGTTATAACTATTCCAAGCATTGGATGAAGTAAAATCAAAATTCGTCCGCGGGCGACAGTACATTCGCCCGCGGACGAATGTACTGTCGCCCGCGGACGAATCTTATTTTATAGTATATGAGTGGACAAAAATATAAGATGACTGTATAGATAGCTACGCTCTTTCTATATCGTTCACTCACTCATATGATGTAAAATCGCTACATTCGCAACTATTTCTTTTATAGCCTTTTAGCCATAAAAGATGTAGCGAATGTAGCGATTTTCTACAAATAAAATGATTTTTTTGTCTTCCTAAATGGAGCCTGCCCTTTGTTTTAAGGGATTGTAGATTTTAGTATCCGAGATCTTCCCACCAAGAGGAGTCACACTGGAGGTATTTTGCAAACCATGCATAGATGGCTTCGCTCCATTGCTCACGCTTGCTGTAATCGTTAATGATGTGGTTTTCACCATCGACAGTGATGTAGGTCACATCGCGGCCAAGAATCTTCAACGCGGTGAAGAGCTGCTGACTCTCCGTTGTAGGAACGTTGGTATCCGCTGTACCATGGAGGAGCAAGAGCGGTGTGTGAATCTTGTCAGCATTGAAGAGCGGAGACTGCTCGGTGAACAGACGGGGATTGTTCCAGGGGAATGAACCGTATTCTGCACATTCTCCGTAACTGTAACCCCAGTAACCGCCACCCCAGTAGGATGCGATGTTGGAAATACCCGCATGAGATACGGCACAAGCGAAAATATCGGTACGCGTTTGCAGATATTCGGTCATAAAACCACCGTAGGAAGCACCGATACATCCAATTTTGGTGGGATCAACGAATGCATGTTCTTCGCAGAAACGCTGAACACCCTCAATGATGTCATCGCCACTTTCCTTACCCCAAGTGTTGACATGGCGTGCAGCAAATTCTTGACCAAAACCAGCGGCGCCAGAAGGTTCAAGGGCGAGGACTACATAGCCCATATTAGCCCAAGCGGCAAGAGGATATGCGTATTCGAGGATGCGAGCAGTAGGAGAGCAACCACCATAGTAGTAAACAATCATGGGGTATGACTTGCTCTCATCGTAGTCAGCAGGGAGGAAGTAGAAACCCTTTACTTTGTCACCACGGGTAGCTTTGAAGTCCCATTCGGTGCAACTCGGGGTACGAAGACCGGGGAAGAGTTTGTCAAAGGAAATCTCACCGAAGGGTTTGCAAACGGGATTGGCAGCGAGTTCAACGCAAGGTATGGTATCACCGCGAACGATATTGGTGCCGTAGGTCACTTCATCCTTCACGAACTTGAGTTTGGAGAGTGTAGTGATATAGGCATTGCGAGAATTCGTTGCATTCTGGCCGTAGAATACGAGTTGAGGATTCTTTGTGCAAGAAAAATCAAAACGAGAAACGAAGGAAACGGGGAGATTGAGACGATAGCGTTCCGTTGTCGTGGGATTCACGCACCAAATATTGCGGTTGTAGCCATCTTCGCAAATCATATAGATGAGACCATCTGCAGAATTTACATAAATGTTGTCCACACTGGGTTTGAAGTTTGGCAGGAGCAACTGCGCCTTTTCTGTTGCAGGATCGTATAGGAAGAGCGTGTGCTGGTAATCCTGCGGATGTTGTCTTTCACTTACTTCGCTGCCGATACCATCGAATGCGGCACCTGAAGCAGTGAGAAGCAACTGCTTGCCGTCAGCAGTATAGTCAGCGCCCTCAATCCATGCAGCGTCAGCAAGAAGCGTGCGTGTCTCACCGGTCTTAACATCCATTTCGTAAATATCCGTGTGGTCCATGGGCTGACGGGTAGCATCATGGCGACGGAGACTGAAGAGGATGTGCTGACCGTCCTGGGAGATATCATTTACCCAGCAACTTTCTTTACCGAAGGTGATACGCTGAGTGATACCTGTCTTCAAATCATAGAGGAAAGGATCTTCGCGGTCACGCCAGCCGGGCATACGGTCGTCGGAATCATAAAGACGCTTGAGGGCACCCTGGGGCTGAGGACCTTTATTCTCTTTGGTGATAATGAGAAAACTTTCGTCAGGACTCATGGTAAAACGACCTTCAGGAAGACCTGTTGCCACCGTCGTTTCCTTCATGGTCGCAGGATCGAGATAAACCAAATCAAGACCTTCCTGACTCTTACGGGTATAATAGAGGATATCGCGCTTGGGGAGCCACTGGAAACGGAGGTAGTTACCACTGAATATGTTCTTCTGGGTGGTCATATCCGTCATAACGGTACGCCATTCTACTTCACCACCTACGAGGGTGTTGCTGTAATGGGTTACAATATAACGACCAGAGGGAGACATTGAAACATCACCGAAGCGTTCACCATGGCGATTGATGTCAATATCAAAAATGCGGGGAGTCTCAGGATTAACAACGAGACGATGAATATCTTTACCAACGAGTTCAACGTTGAAGGAGTCCTTAGCTTCTGCTGTAGCATAGTCGAGAATGGTCACTTCGTGACGACCGGGAAGGAACTTGAGATCGCCGTTCACTTCTTTACCGTCGAGATAGACAGCCTTCTGACCCATGTTGGGGGTGTGAAGGCTGGCCTTTGTCCAACTGGGGGCGTCAACGGTGAAACGCAAAGCACTTAAGGTTGCTACAGAATCATTGGTAGCCGTGCGACCAATGGGACTTCCATAGGAAAGAGACTCGGTGCTGGTGAACTTACGCTTGGCAAGATTGGCATTGTTCTTGAGAATTTCAGAAACATCATGACGTTTGCCACTGAGATTCATGGAGTCTGTGACGAAAGCCTGACGAAGGACAACGGGACCTTCAATCAACGCACGGTTGACACGGATAGTGTCATCAGCATAAGCGCCTAAGGTACATGCGCTTAATGCGAAAAGGGCTAAGGGGCGGATATTCATAAGTATTTAGGCGATCAGCGCCAAGTATAATGGTTAGTTTTCTTCGGTTTCCTGACTTGCAAAATTCGCCTCGGCCTCTCGGAGGGCAGCAATGGCAGAGAAGTCCTTTTTGCGAAGTTTGAAGGAATTGGTGAGGTAGCTGTCACGGACAACCTGATTGGCGGCAAGTTCCTCAGGAGTTCCGTGGAAGAGGATTCGGCCTTCGAAAAGGAGGTAGGCGCGGTCGGTGATACACAGTGTCTCCTCAACATTATGGTCAGTGATGAGGATACCGATGTTGCGATCCTTGAGTTTCCACACGATATACTGGATGTCCTCGACTGCTATAGGGTCGACACCGGCGAAGGGTTCATCGAGCATGATGAACTTTGGGTCGATAGCCAGACAGCGGGCAATCTCCGTACGACGACGCTCACCACCAGAAAGTTGGTCACCAAGGTTCTTGCGGACTTTCTGCAGACGGAATTCCGTAATCAGACTCTCAAGAGTTTCGCGCTGTTCTTCGCGGCTCTTTCCTGTCATCTCGAGAACAGAGGAGATATTGTCTTCCACCGTCATCTTACGGAAAACACTGGCTTCCTGAGCAAGGTAACCGATGCCGGCTTTTGCACGCTTGTAGACAGGATATTTCGTAATCTCCTTGTCGCCAAGGAAAATTCGTCCTCCGTTAGGAACAACGAGACCGGTAGTCATATAGAAAGAGGTGGTCTTTCCTGCACCGTTAGGACCGAGAAGACCGACAATCTCACCTTGCTTGACTTCGAAGGTGACGTCGTTCACTACGGTACGTTTGCCATAGCGCTTGATGAGACCTTCAGAGCGTAAAGTAAGGGGAGTAGGTTCGGAATTTTCTTCAAAAGGAGAAAACTCTTGAAAGTTTTCATCTTGTTCGGAGCCGATGATGGGTTCTTCAACGGTTATATCGAGAGAATTTTCAATTTCAGCCATAATGATAGACATTTAGAAAACAAAAAGTAGCAACTCTCGTGAGAGCCGCTACTTTGCAGAGGTACCTGGCGGATTCGAACCGCCGTGCACGGTTTTGCAGACCGGTGACTAAGCCACTCATCCAAGGTACCAAAACCGAAGTCATTTCTGAATTCGGATGCAAATGTACGGCAAGTTTTTGAAATATGCAAGCGTTTACCTTGTTTTTTTTCAAAAAAGAGCGTTAAAAGAGCAATTTGCTAAGTTGAGAAGATAAATTTAGAATTCGCTGGTGAAGTGGAAGCGGATATGCTTGAAATCCTGCTGAGCCATGGAGAGGACGTAGCCAGAGTCAGCGAGGAAGACATCGCGGTCATCGCGATCCTTAGCCATATACTGGTACTTACGCTTCTTGAATTCCTCAAGTTCAGATTCATAGCCGGGTTCACACTCTATCCAGCAAGCTTTGTAGAGACTAATGGGTTCCCAGCGGCACTTAGCGTTGTATTCGTTTTCAAGACGGTACTGGATAACTTCGAACTGCAACTGACCTACGGTACCAATAATTTTGCGGCCATTGAACTGGTTCACAAACAACTGAGCTACACCTTCGTCCATCAGCTGGTCGATACCTTTCTGCAACTGCTTGGTCTTCATAGGGTCAGCATTCTCAATGTATTTGAACATTTCTGGAGAGAATGAGGGGAGACCGCGGAAATGCATGACTTCACCTTCTGTCAGGGTATCGCCGATTTTGAAGACACCATTGTCAGGAAGACCTACGATATCGCCGGGCCATGCTTCGTCAATGGTTTCCTTACGTTGCGCCATGAACTGCGTGGGAGAAGAAAAACGGAGGTTCTTGCCACTGCGAACATGGAGGTAGGGAGCGTTGCGGACGAATTTTCCAGAACATACCTTACAGAATGCAATACAAGAGCGGTGGTTGGGGTCGATGTTGGCGGTAATCTTAAAGATAAAACCAGAGAACTTGGCTTCTTCTGGATTAACCTCACGTTCCTCAGCTTTTGTGGGACGGGGGGAGGGAGCAATCTTGACGAAGCAGTCGAGGAGTTCCTTTACACCGAAGTTATTCAAGGCTGAACCAAAGAATACAGGCGCAATGTTAGCGGAGAGATAATCGTTTACATCGAATTCAGGATATACGCCATCGACTAATTCGAGGTCCTCACGGAGTTTTTCAGCATCGTCCTCGCCGACATTGGCTTCGAGTTCACCAGGAGCGTTGATGTCAACGGCAATCTTTTCGGTAAGCTTCTGCTTATCGGGAGTGAAGAGGTTGAGCTGTTCTTCGTAGATGTTATAGACACCCTTGAAACTAGCTCCCTTGTTGATAGGCCAGGAGAGGGGACGTACATTAATCTGGAGTTCTTCTTCGAGTTCGTCGAGGAGATCGAAGGGATCCTTACCTTCACGGTCCATCTTATTGATAAAGATGATAACGGGGGTATTGCGCATACGGCAGACCGTCATCAGTTTTCGGGTCTGGACCTCGACACCTTTGGCACCATCGACAACGATGATGGCACTATCAACAGCAGTGAGGGTACGGAATGTATCTTCCGCGAAGTCCTGGTGACCCGGGGTATCAAGGATGTTGATTTTATAGGGGGTATCGCCAGCGGGAGCATCATCGGGGAGATAATCGAATTCCATTACAGAAGTTGTAACGGAGATACCACGCTGCTTTTCAATTTCCATCCAGTCGGAAGTTGCAGTCTTCTTGATCTTATTGCTTTTCACTGCACCAGCGACCTGGATTTGTCCACCAAAGAGGAGGAGTTTTTCTGTAAGTGTCGTTTTACCAGCATCGGGGTGAGAGATGATGGCGAACGTTCTTCTACGAGATATTTCTTGATTCATAATGATTGTTTGGCCTATTTCTCAATAGGATTATTTTGTTTTGATTTATTCTTTCGACGGAAGAGGTCAAGGAAATTGCTGAAATCGCGCTTCAACTGGAGACCAACGCCTTGAGTTGTCAAGGTGGACTTGGTGAAGTAGCGGTCATTGGTTTCAGAATAAGCACGAATGCTTACCGTTCCCTTTGGAGTGATAAGATATTGCATATCGAAGTCACCGACGAAGTTTGTCGTCGCAGCCTGACGGTTTGAATAGCCGAAGTTACCGTTGATGAGGAGGCGGTTGTTCAGCAGACGGCTGGAAACGAGACCTTCAATCTCCGTATCGTTCCATCCCATCTGGCCCGTCTGGATATTCGTGCCAAAAGTCCAGTTGCTGGAACCAATGGCATCGGAAATGATGTTGTTAAGCTGTGAGGACAGGGTTGAGGATAGGAGGGAGTTCATCATCAGTGCAGTCTGGCTCTGACCAGGGGTTGCACTCGTATAATTATAGGAGTAGAAACGACCGACACCAAGGAGATAAAGCACCTGCATCGTACGTTCTTCATCGGAGGCAATCAGGTTGTGAACCATCATCTTTTCGTCCTCAGATACATTGGGGAGGTCGAAGTCGAGATCGAACTGCATGTTCTTCACGGGACCGTAGATATTGACAAGACAGTTTACACGGGTGGTGTTGTTGGCAAAGGCAGAACCGATGTTAAGGTCCGCCAGAGAAGCCGAGTTCACCACATATTGTGCCTTGACATTGACATCAGCCTCCGTGGGATCTCCCGTAAAGCTTACTTGACCGCCGGAAAGAATATCGAACTTCCTGCGCTGGGCGAGAGAAGGGATATTTAGACCGTAGGTACCATGGTCAATGTTGTAGGTTCCAAACATCTGGAAACCGCTCTTGTTATGATAGGTCGCTTGGATAGGACCGCTACCGTAAACCGTGATGACATCACCGCTTTTATCGTCGGTAATCATGTGAAGACAAGACTGGTCATCAACATCCACTTCAAAATATAGACTGATATCCGTTGTGGATTCTGTTGCAGATGTTGCTGCGGGAGTTGTCGTAGCATTTGCTGCTGGTGTCGTCACAGCGGGAGTTGGCAGAGTGGAAAGAGTAGGGGTTTCTTCGGAAGAATCCTGCTTATGGAACGTCAACAACTGGGAAACGTCAGCATCCGGTGAGTCGAGGATATAGGTCAGTTCGCTGCCTGGGATGGTGGATATCTTCATATCAGCATTCATCTTGCCGGGACTGCCGTAGATATGGACATTTCCGCTTCCGTTTGCGGTTGCATAGAATGGCATGTCCAATTCACGAGGCTTATCGTAGAGACGGAGATTTGTTCCAGAAAGTTTGAAGTCATATCGCATATCTTTAATATGCGTATGTGCGAGACGACCTGAAACCTCACCGACACCGTTGAACATATCACGGATGACCGCGTGGTTAAAGACGAAGGCATCGGGGAGAACATCTACATCAGCATCAGAAACGCGGTAGGTAACTCCTGTGACGGGAATTGTTGCCTCACAGTTTCCAACCTCATGGCCTTCGAACTCAATAGTTTTGAAACCACCGTGAATACGGCAGTTTCCTGTTGCTCGACCATTAACGTCGGCAAAGATACCTTCGGTATATTTGTTGATGAAACCGAGTTGAGTGTTGAGGCTCTTTGTTCTGAGATCCAAATCCTTGTGGACGGGATCCACATAACCATTGACAAGAGTATAACCCCAGCCTTCTTCGCGAATATCACCATTGATGGTAATATCTTTCTCTGCATGATCCCAACCAAGGGTTACATCACCATTGCCCATATAGGCGTGGTTGAAGTGAAGATCGGGAACATTGACTGTTGCTTCAGCCCAGGGACTGCCATCAGCTAACTGGCGAACATAAGCCTTTCCTGTGGCGTGGCCTGAAAATTCAACCACGTTCAAACGGGCAAGTGCAAGAATGTATTCCAGATCGACTTTATGGAGATCAACCACAATTGTGTCTTCCGTCTGGCGGTCATAGATTCCGTTTATGGCAATGCCCTGTTCGTGATGGTTACATCCGAAATTGTTGATAACCACACGTTTGTTGTGATAATCGATGTTACCGTGAGTGAATTGCCAGATACTATCGCTGATACACATGTTTGTTGGGAAGACTTCGGTATTGACTCCGAAATCTCCCTTCCAATTGCCGTTGGCATCCTGGTTGGGAAGATCGAGGGTCGTAGAGGTTGAGACTTTACCATAGAAACTATGGCTCTGTGTCTGGCCCCATTCTAAGTCGGAGAGGATCTTTCCATCTTTATTGACAGCAGTGAATTCAGCGATAAGATCGCCCTTACTCAACGCTTTGCTGACCTTACCGAGAAGATTAAAGGCGCCGTTGTTACTACGAGCAAAAACGGAGAGATCACGCAGACTGAATTTTCCGAAAGAGAGCCCGGGAGCAGATGCTGTCAGCGAAAGGTTGTTGCCGTCATGGCTCAAATAGCCGTTGGCCTGGATTACACCCGTATTGCTGATGTTGATGCCCAACAAACGTTTGAGAGGCTTTGTATCGCGGATAGCCAAAGCGAGACTGATACGCTCATCATTGTTGTTGAACCGTGGTTCCTGAATCTCAGAATCGCGGAAGACACCTTTTTGAATCTTATTAATGGTACGTATGGCAATCTTCTTGAGTTCTTTCGGATCAATGGGGCCGTCGTATTCCAAATCTGCGAAATCCGAGCGAAGACGGATGTGATTACCTTCAACTACGGGATTAACGTTGATTTTCAGATTCTTGAGACAGAAAGGCTCTTCGCTCTTGCCATCTCCACAAAGGGTGAAATTCGTCAGGTTGACATTAGCTGCAAGGTCCTTGATATCAACGGAATTGAGTTCGGCATCTGCGTTGAAAGCAAGAGAGCAGTTTCCGAATTTGTCGGTGAGATGGAGTTTTGTAGGTGAAAAATGTTCAACATCAATATTCACCTTAATATTGGTTGGAAGAGAAGCAAAGGGCTTTGCTGATGCAAGAAGACCGCTGACAGTCGCTTTGAGACGTGCAGCGTCATTATCGCTCGTTACATGAACCGTTGCCATACGATTGCTGTAGTCGGCAAGAGCATGGAGATTGTCGTAATGCTCACCGTTAACTACCAATGACTTGATTTCTATATCAGCATTGGAATTACCAATGTTGAAGCCTTTGCCATTGGCATTACGGGTGATGAGGGTTTTTCCCTTAACAGCGAAATCGACTAAAGAGGGTATTATTTCTTTCTTTACAAGAAGAGACGGATTGAAATCAGAGGAGTTGACGTCAAAAAGAATCTGCTGTCCAATACGGCTTGCCTCGGTATGGAGATTGCCTACGGAAGATGTTATGTCACCGTTTATGAAACCTTCCTTTTTGTTGTTGATTTGCGTAGTTCCTTTGAAATTTATTGTTCCTAATGCAGCAAGTTGTTCGGGAACTTTCCTATTCAGTACATTCTCAAAAACTGAGTTAATAATGCGTTGTTCAATAGTGAGTTTCGTAATATCACCTTTCGTTGTGCTTACACTGGAATTATCACGTTCAAGTGCTAGATTTCCAGCAAAACCCAATGCTTTGTCCTGATCGGTGATTGTAAGATTCCTGATTTGGACTTTTTCGGGGGAAAGACTGATATGCCCCTTGACATCGAGGCTCTCATCTAAACCGTTCAACTTAGGAACAAAGGCGGTAAAGTCGTTCGTGGAAAGGTGAATATCGGAGAAATCACCATTGAGGATCAACGATCTCGTGAACGTCTTGAAATCTTTGAAGTTGTAGTCTGCAGTGAGTTTTTTCTGGTCAATGCGAGACTCTGGCAACTCGATATGCAGGCCGTTGATATCGGCATGCTTGCGGTCTGCAATGAGGTGGAGTCGTAAGTCGTTGAGTTTGAAGCCCGATTGCTCTTTAAGACTCAATTGGCGGACACGTAGATTGAGATTGTTGTCAGTGAGTTCTTTCAACGAAACATTGGCTGAAAGATCGTAAACCTTTAGATGATGAACATTGAAGCGACCATCAGAAGAATATTCTTTGTATAATTCATCATAGGAGAGCTGGCAACGACGGAGAATCAGCGAATTGATTTCGAGATTCAACGGTTTCTTTTCCTTCTTGTTGGACTTGAAAGCATCAAAGACGAACTTCGCGTTAATATCTTCATAAGGAGAAGGTTTGTAGAGATTAATGATACCATCAAGCAGCGAGATGTTACGGAGGAAAATCTTACCGCGGAAAAGGGGTGTGATGCTTATCTTACCATAGATTAATTCGCTGGTAAGCAATAAACTATCACGTTTGTCATAAAGTGTTACGTCATGTAATTCAACCGCGTTAAAAAGACCGACTTCAACGCTCCCAATTTCTACTTTACTACCCAGAGTCTCCTCTAAGGCGTCCGCTGTTTTGCTGGCAATAAATTGTTGCACCCTCGAGTTATCGAGGGCAAAAATCAGGGCAACATAACCTCCAATTAGGAGACAGCCCAGGATCTGCAGTATTAAGCGGAGATGTTTCAAGATTAATGGCTGATGTCGAAGAGGTAGGTGACTTTGGCAACAATGCTACCATTACTGCTTCGTGCAAAAGGATCAGTTTTTGCATTTCCAAAGAGGTTGGAGAGCCCCATATAGTAACGACCTTCAATGAGGAAATGACCAATGGAGGTTGAGAGTTCGCAACCTAAACCTGCAGCAATACCGTATTCGAATTTATTCTCTACCTTCAAACCATATTGGGAGATGATATTGTTCATACGGTCGGGATATGCACCACTGACGGTTGTCCAGATTTCAGAACGTTCCTCTTTGTCTGTGACAAGATAGCCTAACTGAGGACCAGCAATAAGATACCCTTTAAATCCACGTTCATGCTTTCCGAAACCAAGGTTGGCGAGGATGGGAACTTGAACATAGTTCAGCGTACGGGTGTAGGTATCCTCGATTTTCTCGTTATTACGATTGTAGATATCTTCCGTCCAGCCCATCCCGGTATAGTTTACCTCAGCCTGAAAGGCACAATACATTCCGTAGTAGCGCTCACTGGTGTATCGGAGTGTGAGACCGAAGGTTGGCGCCATCTTATAGGTCTGGTTGATTTTGGGAGTAAATGCCACCTTGTTCATGGACCAACCACCGTTTACACCAATGCTGAAGTCGTGCAATTGTTGACCGACTTGAGCGTGACTGGCGAGGCTGAAAGTCGTTAATGACAGGATGGTAGCAAGTATATGACGTTTCATTTAGAATGAATTTTCAAAAAGGGGTATTATTAGCGGTGCGAATTTACGTAAAATCTGCCAAAATTACGTTACGTAACGTCTAAAATCTGCACTAATTTTTAGTTTTATTGTTGATTTAAGCGGGTTCACCTTTCTAATTTCGAAAGAAATTACTAACTTTGCGCCGATTTTGCGTGTATGCGTAATAATAATGTATGTATGTGCGCGCACGACCAGTTGGTTTTTGTGCGTACCGGACTAAACGAAAATATCATTATTCCATTATGAACATATCTTATAAATGGCTGAAGGAATATGTCGATTTCGACATGACAGCCAATGAAGTAGCAGACGCTCTTACCTCCATCGGTCTCGAAGTTGATGGTGTGGAAGAGGTACAGACCATCCGTGGTGGTCTTAAGGGTCTAGTTGTAGGTCATGTATTGACTTGCGAGCCTCACCCCAACTCTGATCATATGCATGTTACTACCGTTGATCTCGGTAATGGTGAAGAGCCTACCCAGATTGTTTGCGGTGCTCCTAATGTTGCTGCAGGTCAGAAAGTAATTGTTGCCACTTTAGGCACTAAACTTTACGATGGTGATACTGAATTTACCATCAAAAAGTCAAAACTCCGTGGCGTAGAGAGCAACGGTATGATTTGCGCTGAAGATGAAATTGGCGTTGGCAAGAGCCACGACGGTATTATGGTTCTTCCTGAAGAAACCGTTGTCGGTACTCCTGCTGCAACCTATTTTGGTCTTGAGAGCGATTATGTAATTGAAGTGGATATCACTCCCAATCGTGCTGATGCTTGTTCTCATTGGGGTGTTGCCCGTGACCTCTATGCTTATCTCGTTCGTAACGACATAACTACAAGTCTTCATCGTCCCCAGGCTGATGGTTTCCAGGTTGACAACCACGATCTTCCCATCGAAGTAGTTGTTGAAAATGCTGAGGCATGTCCCCGCTACTCTGCTGTCAGCGTTAAGGGCTGCGAAGTCAAGGAAAGTCCCAAGTGGTTGCAAGATAAGTTGACTACTATTGGTCTTCGTCCTATCAACAATATCGTTGATATCACTAACTACATTATGATGGCTTATGGCCAACCTCTCCACTGCTTTGATGCTGATATGGTAAAGGGTGGTAAAGTTGTAGTAAAGACCATGCCCGAAGGAACCAAGTTTGTTACCCTCGATGGTGTTGAACATACCCTCAGTGAGCGTGACCTCGCAATTTGTAATGCCGAGGATCCTATGTGTATCGCTGGCGTATTCGGTGGTAAGGGTAGTGGTACCTATGAAACTACGACCAACGTCCTTTTTGAAAGTGCTTACTTCCATCCCACATGGATTCGCAAGAGTGCTCGCCGCCATGGTCTCAGTACTGATGCCAGTTTCCGTTTTGAACGCGGTATCGATCCTGATGGCCAGTTGTATGCTTTGAAGCAGGCTGCTTTGATGGCAAAGGAACTTGCTGGTGGTGAAATCTCCATGGAAATCGTTGATGTTGAAGCAGAAGGTCTCACCAAGAAGTTCGAAGTGAAGCTCGACTATCAGTATGTTCACGATCTTGTTGGTAAGACCATTGAGCCTAAGATGATTAAGCGCATCTGTACTGCTCTTGATATGAAGATTACCGAAGAGACCGCAGAAGGCATCGTACTTGAAATTCCTGCTTATCGCGTTGACGTTCAGCGTCCTTGCGATGTTGTAGAAGATATTCTCCGTGTTTACGGTTACAATAATGTTGAGATTCCTACTTCATTGAAGTCCAGTCTTACCATCAAGGGTGAAGAAGACCGCAGTTACAAGCTCCAGAAGCTTGTCAGTGAACAGCTTGTTGGTTCTGGCTTTAACGAAATCCTCAACAACTCTCTTACCCGCGAGGCTTATTACAATGACCTCAAGGTATTTGCTCCTGAGCATCTCGTTCGCTTGATTAATCCGCTTTCAAGCGACTTGAATGTTATGCGTCAGAGCCTCCTCTTTGGTGGTCTCGAAAGCATTGCTCATAATGCAAATCGTAAGAATGGCAATCTCCGTTTCTTCGAGTTCGGCAACTGTTACTATTTCGATGCTGATCGCAAGAAGCAGGTTCAGGAGGGTATGACTGCAGAAGAACTGAAGGCTAATCCTGCCAAGGTTCTCGCTGGCTATACCGAAGATCTTCATCTTGGTCTGTGGCTTTACGGTAACCGTGTAGAAGACAGCTGGGCTCATGCAAACGAAGCTAGCAACGTTTACGAACTCAAGGCATATGTGATGAATATCCTCCTCCGTCTTGGTATCAACCTCGGTGGTTTCCTCATCGAAGACGGCAAAAATGATATTTTCGCGAAGAGCCTTGCTGTTACCGACCGCAATGGTAAGCTCTATCTCGAACTTGGTCTTGTTCGCAAGGCATTGAGCGTTGGCTGCGAGATTGAAGGTGAAGTGTTCTTTGCTGACATCAACTGGACACTCCTTATGAAAAAGATTTCTAAGAAGGACGTAAGTTACAAGGAACTACCTAAGTTCCCTGCTGTACGTCGTGACTTTGCAGTCCTCGTTGATAAGGCTGTTACCTTCGCTCAGATTGAGCGCCTTGCTTATGCTGCAGACAAGAAGCTCATCAAGAATGTTTCTCTCTTCGATGTTTACGAAGGCAAGAATCTTCCTGCCGGTAAGAAGAGTTACGCATTTGCTATTACCATCCAGGACGAAACGAAGACCATGAATGATAAGCAGACTGATGCTATCATGAAGAAGGTCATCGCTTCTATGGAAAAGCAGCTCGGTGCTCAGCTCCGTTAATCTAATTATCAAAAAATCAAATTAATAAAAACATAAACTAAAATTATTTCAACTCTACTATGGGAAGAGCATTTGAATATCGTAAGGCCACCAAAATGAAGCGTTGGGGCCACATGGCAAAAACCTTTACTCGTCTTGGTAAGCAGATCGCTATTGCTGTTAAGGCAGGCGGTCCTGATGCAGATACCAATCCTACCCTTCGTTCTATCATCGCTACCTGTAAACGTGAGAATATGCCGAAGGATAATATCGAGCGTGCTATTAAGAATGCAATGGGTAAGGACCAGAGCAGCTACGAAACCCGTACTTACGAAGGTTATGGCCCTCACGGTATTGCCGTTTTCGTTGATACTCTTACTGATAATCCCACTCGTACCGTAGGTGATGTTCGTTCTGTCTTCAACAAGTTCAGCGGTAACATGGGTACTTCTGGTAGCCTCGCTTTCTTGTTTGATCACAAGTGTGTATTCACTTTCAAGAAGCCTGCTGATCTTGATATGGACGATTTCATCCTCGAAGTTATTGACCTCGGTGTTGATGATGAATACGATGAAGATCCCGAAGAAGGCACCCTCACTATCTATGGTGACCCCAAGAGCTATGCTGAAATCCAGAAGTACCTCGAAGGTAACGGTTTCGAAGAAGTAGGTGGTGAATTTACTTATATCCCCAACGATTTGAAGGAGGTTACTCCCGAGCAGCGCGAGACTATCGACAAGATGGTTGAACGTTTGGAAGACTTCGATGATGTTCAGACGGTTTACACCAATATGAAACCTGCTGAAGACTAATCTTCGATTCTCTAAGCCCTCTTGAGGACTTAACAAAATAAACAAGAGGGTGTGAGTGTTCACATCCTCTTGTTTGCTATTATTCATAAGACCTGGCGTAACCATATTTGAAGTCTATGCGCATCCTCCTTCTTGGTGATTACAGTAATGTTCATGCAACATTAGCCGAAGGCTTGAGAGCCTTGGGCCATGATGTCGTGGTGGCTTCTGACGGAGACGGATGGAAGAATTATCCGCGTGACATTGATTTGCGCCGCTATGGTCTTGATGCTTTTCAGACCTCAAAGTTCCTACTACGCCTTTGGTGGAACTTCAGAAAATTCAAAGGATTCGATGTCGTTCAAATCATCAATCCTGTTTTCCTCCAGTTGAAAGCCGAGAAGATTCTGCCGTATTATAAATACCTCAAACGTCATAATAAAAAGGTCTTCATGGCGGCGTTTGGTATGGATCATTATTGGGTGAAAGCCGGTCTTGATTGTAAGACGTTCCGATACTCTGATTTCAATATTGGAGCGGAACAACGTCGTGGGGGCGAAAATGATGTTTTCATCGCTGACTGGTTGGAAGGCCCGAAAGGAAGACTGAATGAATATATTGCAAAGGATTGCGACGGCATTCCGGCTGGTCTTTATGAGTATTGGGCCAGTTACAAAGCGCATTGTCCAGAAGCCGTAGAGAAAATGCAATACATTCCATTCCCGATAAAGCTTGAGGAATCCAATAATCAAAAAATGGGTGATAAGAAACAAAAATCTGATAAGGTTCGTTTCTTTATCGGCATTCAGAAAGCACGTTCTGTCTATAAGGGAACGGATATCATGCTTAGGGCACTGGAAAGAGTAGAGCAGCGCTATCCAGATCTCGTGGACATTCGTCGTGCTGAGAGTGTTCCTTTTGCAGAGTATAAGCAGATGATGAATTCTTCGGATGTCATTCTTGATCAGTTGTATTCTTATACGCCAGCAATGAACGCGCTCCAGGCGATGTCTCAAGGCCTTATAGTCGTTGGCGGTGCAGAGCCAGAATACTATGAGCTTCAGGAAAAAGGTGTATCAGGCCTGCGTCCTATTATCAATGTTGAACCAAACGAAGCAAGTGTTTTCGAAAAACTCTGCTGGCTCGTAGAGCATAGCAAAGAGATTCCCCGTTTGAAACGAGAGAGCCGTGAGTTCGTAAAGATCTACCACGACCATGTCAAGGTTGCTCGTCAATACCTTGATTTCTGGGACAAAAAATAGCAGAAAAGTCATTCGGCTTTCTGCTATTTTATTTTATAGGAGTCCTTCTGTTAGTGGAGGATTTTCTTACCGTTGATAATGTTCACACCTTGTTGAACCTGATTAAAACGACGCCCCTGGAGATCATAGATGGCGTGGTTTTCTGTCTGTACGGGAATAGTTTCGATGAAAGTCATCGTACCATTGTGAATCTTAAAGAGGAGATCTTGATTAGCACATTTATAAGTTGCGGTGGCAGAAGCATCAGCGTTTGTCCATGCACATTCTGGATTTACCATATGGAGGTAGTGAGTACCGTCACTGAGTTTAGTTGCATCGAAATATACCGTTGCCATCCAACCCTCAGTGCCAAGGAAATCAGTAGCACCAGCAATACCTACAAAGAACTGGTATGCATGCTCTTTATTTGAAGCATCACAAAGGAAACTGGTTATAGAATGGCCATTAAGACGACCGTTAGGATTGCTCTTCTTGCTATAATTGTTACCTTCAAGAATATAACCGGCAGCATCGTCATAGCACCATGGTTTTACGCTGTTATCATCAAAATAGAAGTAAGCGCTTAAACCGCAGAGGCTAATTGAGGGATTGCTGAGGTAAATCGTGAAACTGCTTTCTGAGATATCATCAACTTCGTCGAGTTCAATGGTAATCTTGTTATTGTTTCCTTCTGCATCAGGTTCGTAGATTGCCTGCGCATTTACAATAGCCATCGTGAAAATAGAGGCTAAAAACAAAAATATCTTTTTCATTATATTGTTATTCTTTTAAGATCCAGCAGCAATTAATTTGAATAGCGCAGCAACATCTGCGATGTTGATGGTGCCATTACCGTCTACATCTCCTGCGGGAGTTTCAGTAGCGGTTTTACCATCTGCGATGAGTTTGTAGAGAGCAGTAACGTCTGCAATGTTAATGACGCTGTTGCCATCGATATCGCCCTTCTTCTTGTGAGTAGCGTCATACTCTGCTTCTGTCATAACTGCAATTTCTGCAGCAGAGCCGGCAGGGACAGTGAGATAAGATTCGTTGGCATTGAGGAAGTGAGTATAAGCACTTCCATTGATATTCATAGGAGTTGTGTAGTCGCCATTATCATCAGTTACAAACTTGAGCTTTCCGTCCTTGACAGCAAGGACACGCATTGTGTTGGGATCATAACCTACATGGCTTGCTTCTGATTGCTGATGACCATCATAACAGAAGAAATTTCCAGAAAGCTGGTTGTCAGATATTTCTGAGATGCTTGTTGGATAGATATTCAAACGGTTTGTTGTCGCAGCAGAAGTACTACATTCTACAATAACGGGAGTCTTTGCAGGAACTTCACCGACAATTTCCTTAATAACAACTGCATCAGAATGAACAGCAGAGACATAGTAGGCTTTCATACCATTGCTGGCGAAATCAAAGGGATAAGCCATATAAAAAGGCTTGTAGTACTTGCCATTTAACTGCATGTTTGTTTTTGGAGCTATTCCAAAATACTCAGAAGAATTAGCGTCAATAGGATATACTTTCCAGTTTCTGTAGTTTTCTACAGTCGTACCATTTTTCTTTACAGGTGTAGTACCTACATAACCAGATTCTTCATTGTTAATGTTTTCATCCCAAAGGTAAACACTGAATTTTGGGTTATAAATCCAGTAAGTACCATATGCAGTACCTCCTGTAACATTTACATAGGTGCCGACGATTTCGTGAACACCCGTTCCTTGAGCAAGCAAGTCAAGAAAAACATTTCCTCTATCAACTGCAATAAAGGTTACAAAAATTACAGAAGCGGGATCCGAATAACGGCGTTCAGGGGACTTATATAGAGCAATCGCCTCCATATCAGCAGTTTTATTTGCCGTATTAACTGTTCCCGTATTATCACAAACATAAACAAATCGGTCAGAACCATAGTTTTGAATGCGATAGAAACCATCTTGGACTTCAGCCTCTTGTGCATTGGCTGTACCCAAGGAGATGATTGTTATTATGAAAACAAATAGTCTTTTCATATTTGTATTTTTTTATCGTAGATTCGATATTAGAAAAGTCTTCGTTTAATTCTTAATTCAAGCACAGGAAAGGCTTTTATATGTCTTGCAAGACGGACATAATCTCCTACATTTCCTTTTATGTCTTCGACATCATACATTAGATCAACACCACTATGATCTATGAGTTTCGGAGCACCTCCCCAGAACATTCCTCCTAAATCAAAGCCGATTCCCCATTTTTGGTGCTTACCTAATAGACTAGTATAGCCAAATCCAAAGTATGGGCGGAATTTATTAACATAAGCCTTTGCAAATACCAGATTATCAGCATTGGGAACCATCATGTATGGATCTCCTTTAGCATGTAAAATGTATTCTTCACCTGTTTCTGAATCAACGGCCATGATATCATGAGTGTAATTTCCTACATGTATACCTGCTCTACCATAGGTTAGAAGCCTTCTAAGGTATTCTGGGGGCAAAGAGAAGCCATCTGTAATTTCTCCTCCATTATCATACATTCGATTATAAAGGTTGATGGCCATGAGTGAGGGTAGTTCGCTGCCTTTATTTATGGCAGTAGCTACATGTGATTTTCCGTAATAAAAACCACCGGTGAAGTGCCAGTGCTCGTTTTTAAAGGGATAAACATCCACCAGAAACTTTGCATTATAGAAAGACGGAGTAGCGTCCATGGCAACAACAGCATCAACAGGTGTACCTATGAAGTCTTCCAGAAGATCTGCCATTTTTTCAAAGCGAGTAGGGAGGCGTTGGCCATCTTCATCGTAGGTGGTCTTCTCGTCTTCACCAATCTGTGCCTTGCAGTGGATAGTCTTGTGAAACTTGGGCATATAGGTAGCACCTGCTCTCACTGTAACCCATGGGTTTGCTACAAAATCCAATTCTACACCGATACCTGTGGAACCACCAGAAACCTCCAGATCAAGATGGCGAAATTCTTTAAGAGACTTCTTCGAGGGAATCTTAATCTGGTTCTCTATTTCTGAATTTTCGCTCATGTATACAGAGTTATTCTGGCCATAGGTGGTGCCCATGGCCATAACAGAAAATAGGGGTGTGAGAATGAGATATTTAGACTTCATAGAGTTTTTTGCTGCAAATCGAATATTTTGCGTCGCAAAATTAATGATTTATTTCGAAAAATCAGCTAATAACTCGTAAAAAAAGCACTTTCTCATGTAGAAACGTCATATTTGTAAAATATGATGGGAATAAATAGACCATAAAAAAGAAGGGGTATCAATCGTCGTGAGACTCATGATACACCCTTCACACCTTAAATTTACTAATACCTAATTTACCTTTTTTATCCTATATTCTATTAGATGTGTTTTGATGTTTTATTTTTTGAAATCGAGAATCAGAATGCCTCTTGCTGGCATATCAATTTGCTCTTCCAGACGGAGAGTTTCGCCGCTGATGATTTCCTTGGCAGTGGTTTCTGGAAGAACTGCCTTGAAACGGGTAAGGTCAGCATTCTTTTCCTTGCTTGTACCGTTCAGAATGACGGTAACGGTGCGTCCGTTGGTATGACGGCTAAAACAGTAGATTCCGTCCTTTACGGTGTACTGTGTCATATTTCCTTCGGAAATAGCCTTATTGTCCTGACGGAAATGGAGGAGCTTTTTGGTAAAGTTATATCGTTCCTTCTCAGCAGCCGTACGACCTGCTTCAGTAAAGGCATTATGATCGCTGTTTTCCCATCCTCCAGGGAAATCCTGGCGAAGGAGACCGTCGCCCTTGCTCTTATTGCTCCAAAGACCGATTTCATCACCGTAATACAGTTGAGGAATACCGCGAACAAAAAGCAAGATTGTCAGCGCTTGGCGGTAGCGATCCATGTTTGCTGCCTTTTCTGCATTCGGGCAGAAACGGTCTGTGTCGTGGTTATCCAGGAAGGTGAGAAGATGCATGGGATCCTCGTAGATGCCATCCTGAACGAAATAGTCCCAAAGACGTGCAAAACCATTGTCCCAATCATCGGTTTCTTCGTCGCAAACCTTATCGAGCAGATACATCAAGGGGAAGTCCATAACAGTCTTTAACTGTGAATTAGTCTTTCCTAGCTTGCTGTCTTTCTGCCAGGGAGCAACACCGACGTTGTAGTTAATCCAGGTTTCACCAACGACATTGTAACCAGGATATTCTGATTCAAGACGGAGATTCCACTTTGCCATGCTCTCAACATCACAATAGGGATAGGTGTCCTGACGAATACCATCGATTCCTGCGTATTCTGTCCACCAGATACTTGCCTGCATCAGGTAGTCCAAAACGAGGGGATTACGCTGGTTGAAGTCGGGCATCTCTTTGGTAAACCATCCGTCAGAAGCTAATTTGCTTTCTGCTTCTGTAGCATGGGGGTCAACGAGTGCACCGAGTTTATAGTTGGTCTGGATGTATTCAGAGTTGTTGTTGAACCAATCCTTTGAAGGGAGATCCTTAAAAAGGAAGTTCTCACTACCGCAGTGGTTGAAAACAAGGTCCATGATGAACTTAATGCCATGTTCGTGGCAATGCTTTACATATTCCTTGAACTGCTCGTTGGTACCGAGACGGGGATCAACTTGATAGTAATCAGTGATGGCATAACCATGATAACTACCATTCTCCATATCGTTAATCTGAATGGGAGTAGGCCAAATAGCAGTAATGCCGAGATCCTGCAAATAATCAAGTTGCTGGTCCATACCGGCAAGGTCTCCACCATGACGTCCGAAAGGTTCATCGGGAGTCAACTTCTGGTCTTTGAGTCCCATTCCATTATCGTTGCTGGTATCTCCATTGGCAAAGCGGTCAGGCATCAGGAGATAGAGAACATCGCTGGCATCGAAACTTCCCTTCCACTGGTTTTCACGGTGCCTAAGTTCGTAGGGAACCTTCGTTTTTTTCTTGCCATTTGTCAGTTCGATGTTGAACTGCTGAGGTTGTGCGCCAAGGGTGTTAACATATATAATTAAATAGTTATCGTTTTCAGGACGAACGACTTTATTTATTTTTATGTCGTTAGAACTGAGAGCAACTTCACTCTGGCCAATCTGGTTGCCGTGAAGGAGAATCTGGAGTTCGGGATTCTGCATGCCAGTCCACCAGCAAAGCGGATGAACCTGCTCAACATTTATAGTAGGTTTCTTCGCCTTGTCTGTGTTTGCAAATATGCCGATAGATGCGCAACAGAGGCTCAGTGTTAGAAGACTTAATCGTTTCATGGTTAGGTGGGGATTAATTTGTTTTCGACTGCAAAGGTAGTTATTATTTATATATATTCCTATGCGTGCAAATCAAAATATAAACAATAAAGCAACTAAACGCCTGATAATCAGTGTGCGCTTAGTTGCTTTTTATAAATTATAATAACACGGTAAAACCGTTGATTTGATGCAAAACCAGTAAATTATGGCTTATTCGTCTTGCTTATAATCGGTTCCGGCCTTGATTGTATCCACAAAACTTTGACAGAAACTATAGATGCTTTTCCAAATGCCGAGGACGCACCACTTCAGGGCTTTCCAAAGATGAATGCCACTCCATTTCAGGCCTTTCCAGAAATAGATACTGCATATTACGATTCCAGCTCCGAGGTATTGCAGACCGGTCTTTGCCCACTGAAGGTAAATCTTAAGGTTATAGTGAGAATCGCAATATCGGTAAAGCCAAATGCCACCAAGAGGAATGGCAATGCCAACGATGGTATAGAGAATCCAGAACCAGTTTCCTTCAGGTGAATGAACGGTGCAATGACCACCGACCATCAGCCAGGGAAGTCCGTAGACACCAACTTTCAGCATGCTGACAAGTTTGAATGCCAGGATATGCCAGCCGAAAATATAAAGGGTGTTTTCACCGATATAGAGTAAGCCACGGCGGAACATACCCGCAGGTGAGGCGGCTATGGAATCTGCGACTTCATCATCACGTCCAATCTTGTTGAGTAAGAAAGATATGTTACGAACGAAACTGAAACCGACGATGCCGCTGAAAGCTAGCAGATAGATTTCACTGAAAGTCTTAGCCTTTGAAGCCATTGAGATAGGATGGAAGACTATAATCAGTACCAAAATGATTCCGCTGATAGCAAGAGAAACAATGGGAGTGCTTCCTAAAAAACGAATGAGCTTATCTATTCCGTTAATCGTCTTGTTTGCAAAACTTACTATTTTCTTCTGGCGTTCTGTTTTGCAGTTAGCAGATGAAATAAGTCCTTCGTGCGTATAGCTGGGCTTCGCTAACCACAATTCGAATTGGCGATAGAGATAACCAGCACTAAGGAAGAATATCGCCATAAATTCGCGATAGCCACCTTGAGCGAGACCGGTCCATTTCAGTCCGTCAGAAGTCTGCCATACGGCAAAGACTATTCCTAAGATGGCAAGAGTTATGGCAATTTTGGAATAGCCTGAAAGAAGTACAACTGATGCACCACCAGCAGAATGGCTGGGAAGGAGACGACTCTTGATATCTTTCTTTAACCATCCTACATAGGTAAGCATCTTGAAGCCAAAGAGGAAAACGATACTGGAAACGAGGAGAGCGCGGAAGAACCAGAATGCACCGCCCAGGAACTGATCGTAACCACTCATATTGAAAATGATGCTCCACAACGCTTGCAAACCTTGATGAAGGTTCAGCGGATGGGTTACACCACCTGCAGCATTTCCATACTGTTCGTTCAGGATTCCAGTATAAAACCATAAGTGGTTAAAAACGAGCAAGATAATGCTCCACTTTACAAAGGGAAGATAAAGCCCCTTGAATCTGCGCTTGACATAAGTAGCCTCGTCTTCAAGATATTTTACCTTGAAAAAATAGCCGGATGCCATGAAGAACAAGCTAACGCCTAGCATGTAGCAGAAGCGGCCCAAATAGGTAGGACAACCAGCATGTGCCATTACCACAAAGATGATGGCAAGCGCTTTTACTATTGTGATGATATGATTTTTCATTGGAAAATCTCAATTAGAGCTTTGTTCGGAAGGAGTCAACGACACCAATGAGACGATTGCTTTCGTCGGTTACGAGAACGCAATGAATCTTGTAAAGATGCATCAGTTCTTCGATATCGGCAATCTTGGTGTCAGGATGAACGGTTTTTGGTGAACGCGTCATATTTTCCGCTACTGTGCTGTTAAAGAATCCGTCGCGATGACGTTCCATTGCGCGACGAACATCGCCGTCGGTAACTACACCTTCAATATGTTCGCCATTCATGGCGATTAAAAGACCGAGACGGCCGTTGGACATGGTGACAAGCGCTTCTCCCATCGTTGTTTCAGGAGAAATCAATGGCAGATGTTCGCAAAGCATAACATCCTTTGCACGGGTCAGAAGACGACGACCTAATGAACCTCCGGGATGGAACTGAGCAAAATCGTGAGCTTCAAAACCGCGAGCAACCATTAAGGCACATGCAAGGGCGTCGCCAAGCGCCAGACTTGCCGTAGTACTACATGTCGGCGCAAGATTCAACGGACAGGCTTCTCGTTCAACGGCAGCATTCAAATGAACATTGGAATTCTTTGCCAAAAGGCTTTCGTCATTTCCCGTCATAGCAATCACAGGAATATGATTTGCGATGAGATAAGGAAGGAAACGAAGCAGTTCATCAGTTTGGCCGCTATTGCTGATGGCCAGGACTACATCTCTTTTTTCAATAACGCCTAAATCACCGTGAAAGACATCGAGGGGATTGATAAAGAAACTCGGTGTACCGGTAGAGGAGAGAGTTGCGGCGATTTTTGCACCGATCTGCCCGCTTTTTCCAACTCCAGTTACGATGAGTTTTCCCTTACAGTCAAGAATGAGTTGTACAGCCTTGTCAAACTCTTCTCCAACGCGGGGAATGAGCGCTTCAACGGCTGCAGCTTCGTCTTTCAGACATTGTATGGCGGTTTCTGTGAATTTTGACATAAGAGTATATGTTCCGATATTCGCAGTAGCGAATTTGGTGTTTTGTTATTTATGAAAGCTTCTCGATGGTATCTTGAAGATCCTTAAGGAACAACATATTAGGACCGTCGCTAAGTGCTTTTTCCGGATTCGGGTGAACCTCGAAGAAATAGCCATCAGCGCCGAAAGCTTTTGCAGCCTGTGCCATTGCAGGCACATATTGGCGGTCACCGTTGGTCGTACCATCGCCACCACCTGGTCGCTGAACACTATGCGTGCAGTCCATGATAACACGGTCTGCCCATTGTTTCATTACGGGGATGTTGCGGAAGTCAACCACCAGATTGTTATATCCGAAAGTTGTACCTCGTTCCGTCAGCCACACTTCAGGGAGAGAAGTCTCATTTCCTAAAAAAGAACGCTGAGTTTCTCGAACCTTCTCCACAGGGAAACGCATATCATTTCCGCTCAGAAACTGGGCCTTTTTGATGTTGACTATTCTGCCAGTTTTTGCAGCAGCAACAAGGAGGTCGGTCTGGCGGCAAAGGAATGCGGGAATCTGCAGGATATCGCAAACTTCACCGGCAGCAGATGCTTGGAAACTTTCATGAACATCCGTCGTTATACGAAGGCCATAGCGTTTTTTGATATCTGCCAGCATTTGCAAGCCTTTATCAAGACCAGGACCACGGAACGAACGGAGGCTCGTGCGGTTAGCCTTATCGAAAGAAGCCTTGAACACGATTTCGACATCCAGAGCTTGCTGGATGTTTACAATTTCCTGAGCTACGATATCGAGCAATTCAGAACTCTCGATAACGCAAGGACCTGCAATGAATATCGGTTTCATAATAATTTTTTCAAGCCGAGATAATAGCCTAATTTGTAGAAAGAGAAGAGCGCGAGATTCGGATGGTGGGAGAGAAGATTCTGACGGATTAATGGCGAACAGATTCTATATAATATATAGAGGAGTGTTGCTGCACTTGGTTTCTTTAATCCAGGGAGATGGAGGCTACGCATTTTTGATGCAGCTTTTGCTACACGAGCACGGTCCGTCATTGGGCTTCCCAAAAGGAAAAGTGAGCGGAGAGCCATTTCGCTGTTAGCCAGGAAGGACGCATTATCGTTGATGCCCATGTGCATGAGTGGATTGTCGATATGGATTATCTTAAATCCGCACTGCTCAGCTTCTATTCCGAAGAGCGCATCTTCGTAGCCGTATTTCAAGCATCGCTCGTCAAAGAGAACTTTCTCCAGCACTCGTTTGTGCATGAGGAAATTGAACGTTGAGAAAAACGCTGCAGGTTCTGCCTGACGTGCTTTCAGCGTGCGGATGTTTTCTGCCGCCAGTTCATAACGATGTCGCAGTTCACATCCTACGAGTGCCTCTTTCGGGGTTGTAATCCCTCCAACGATGATGTCTCCCAACGATTTTTCTGTTGCTTTCCAATAGTTGAGAATATAATCGTCACTGATGACTTCAGCATCGCAATCCATGAATAGCAACCAATCGTATTTGGCTAGAGATATCAGCCAGTTACGAATGCGGGCGCGGCCGATGTTTTCTGCCTGTTCTTCATAACGACAATTCGGCAGACATTCTACGACAGCATTTGCTTGAACGCAATCCATATCCACGCTCGCATCATCTGCCAAGATAATCTCGTAGTTGAAATCTTTTCCCAACATCGCCTGAACCTCCTCGCACTGCTTCTGAAGCTCGCAGACAAGGTGGGAACAGTTATAATTGTATGTCGGGATTAAGATGCTAAGCACAATGGGTTTGTTTATGGAATGATCCTCTTCTGCTAACCAAGCGATGAGAACGCCGGGTGTTTGCCCGGCGCTCTATCACTCGTTATTAAAGTTGCTTTTGGAGTGAAGCGATCTTGGAGAGGGTATCAGCTTCCTTCTTTCTTTCAAGTTCAACAACGGCAGCGGGAGCACCATTGACAAACTTCTCATTAGAAAGCTTTTTGCGGATACCGATGAGGAAACCTTCGAGACGCTTGATTTCTGCTTCTGCAGCCTTGCGCTCTGCTTCAAGGTCGATATGACCTTCCATGGGAACACCATATTCCTGAGTTCCAACAAGGAAACTTACAGAAGCACTGCCAATCTGGTCAACATACTTTACATCTTCAAGATAAGCCATCTTGCGGATGATGGGGCCGAGAGCCTGGCACTTGGTGATATGATCGTCACCAACAACCTCGAGAACCATTTCAGTCTTAGGCGGAATGTTCTTCTGCTGGCGAGCACCACGAACACCGGAGATAAGGCCCTTAGCCTGTTCGAAACGAGCAAGAACATGTTCGTCAGTTTCGGTCATGGGTTCGAGTTGGAGCGTGTCGAGCATAATGCTTTCGCCTTCCTTACGCTCGCTGATCTGCTGCCAAAGTTCTTCGGTGATGAAGGGCATGAAGGGATGGATGAGCTTGAGAAGATTCTCAAAGATATCGAGGGCACCGTTCAAAGTCGTACGGTCGATGGGCTGCTGATAAGCGGGCTTGATGAATTCAAGATACCAGCCGCTGAATTCGTCAGTGAAGAGCTTGAAGATTGCCATCAAAGCTTCAGAGAGACGATACTTGCTGAAGAGGTCTTCAACTTCTGCAGCAGTTTCCTTGATCTTGGCATTCATCCACTGGGTTGCCTTGAGATTGCTCTTGGTCTGTTCTTCGTCAGAAACAGGCCACTGCTTAACGAGACGGAATGCATTCCAAATTTTGTTACAGAAGTTGCGGCCGTTTTCGCAAAGGCTCTTGTCGAAGAGAATATCATTGCCGGCAGGAGCACAGAGCATCATACCCATACGTACACCGTCTGCACCATACTGCTCGATGAGTTCAATCGGGTCAGGACTGTTACCAAGTTGCTTGGACATCTTGCGGCCGATTTCATCACGAACGATACCGGTGAAATATACATTACGGAAGGGAACATCGCCCATGTATTCTTCACCAGCCATAATCATACGAGCTACCCAGAAGAATATGATGTCCGGACCCGTTACGAGGTCAGCAGTGGGGTAGTAATACTTGATTTCTTCGTTGCCGGGGTTATTGATGCCGTCGAAGAGGCTTACAGGCCAGAGCCAGCTGGAGAACCAGGTGTCGAGGGCATCTTCGTCATGGCGAAGCTGATCGATGGTGATATTTTCGAAACCAGGAATCTGATGTGCCTTTTCGAGAGCTTCTTCTGCGGTCAGTGCAACAACGTACTTTTCATCATCCTCATTTTCTGTGGGGAGGAAATATGCAGGAATGCGATGTCCCCACCAGAGCTGACGGCTGATACACCAATCCTGAATGTTTTCCAACCAGTTGCGATAGGTTGTAACATACTTCTGGGGATGGAACTTAATCTTGCCTTCGAGAACAGGAGGAAGAGCGATGTCTGCAAAGTGCTTCATAGAGAGGAACCACTGCTTGCAGAGACGGGGCTCAACGGCGGTGTCAGGGTTACGCTCGCTATATCCGACCTTGTTTTCGTAATTTTCAATGTGGTCCATGAGACCTGCAGCTTCGAGATCCTTGGAAATCTGAACGCGAACGTCCATACGGTCTTGGCCAACATAAAGACCAGCTGCCTCTGAAAGCGTACCGTCAGGATTGAAAATGTCGATGGTTTCGAGGTTATGGGTCTTTCCAAGTGCATAGTCGTTTACATCATGAGCAGGAGTAACCTTCAAACAGCCAGTACCGAATTCGATATCAACATAACGGTCTTCGATAACGGGGATAACGCGACCTACAAGAGGAACGATAACTTTGTGCCCCTTAAGCCAGGTGTTCTTGACGTCCTTGGGATTGATACACATTGCGGTATCACCCATGATGGTTTCAGGACGGGTGGTGGCAACAACTGCGTAGTAACCCTTTTCGTCCTGATGAACGACCTCTCCTTCTTCACCACTGAGGACAACGGGATTGGTATCAGCGTCTGCTACATAATATTTGAGGTGGAAGAGCTTGGACTTCTCATCCTTGTAAACAACTTCCTCGGTAGAAAGAACGGTCTGAGCCTTGGGATCCCAGTTTACCATACGGAGACCACGATAGATGAGGCCCTTTTCGTAGAGGTCAACGAAAACCTTTAATACGCTTTCAGAACGAAGTCCGTCCATGGTAAAAGCAGTACGATCCCAATCGCAGCTGGCACCAAGACGGCGGAGCTGCTTCAAAATGATACCACCATGTTCGTGGGTCCATGCCCAAGCGTGCTCAAGGAATTGTTCACGGGTAAGATCACGCTTGCGGATACCTTCCTTTGCAAGCTTATTAACTACCTTTGCTTCTGTAGCGATAGATGCGTGGTCAGTTCCGGGAACCCAGCAGGCGTTCTTGCCCATCATACGGGCACGACGAATGAGGATATCCTGAATGGTATTGTTCAGCATGTGACCCATGTGGAGCACACCGGTTACATTTGGGGGAGGAATAACGATTGTATAGGCTTCACGGCCGTCGGGTTTGCTGGAAAATAACTTTTGGTCATTCCAATACTGGTACCATTTGCCCTCAACTTCTTCGGGGGCGTATTTGGTTGCTAATTCCATTTCTTTTTGTGTGTTATTGGTTATTGTTAAATTTTGGGCGCGAATTTAAGCAATTTTTTCGCAATAATCGAAGATTTCTGCTAAAAAAACAGAGAAAAACATTTGCTCTTTTTAATTTTGAAAATTAGAGTATGAGGATTTGCGGTTTTGTCGGGAAAAATCAGCCATGATGTTTCGCTGTTTGGCAAGAATTAACTATATTTGCACCCGAAACTTTCAAAAATTATCAAAAGCAATGAATAATTCTATCACTCCAGACATTTTCTATATTGGTCAGGATGACGCTGACATCCGCCTCTTTGAATCTCAGTATGTAACTCCTGATGGCATGTGCTACAACTCATACCTTATAATGGATGAGAAGATAGCGATCATGGATACTTCGGATAGTCGTACTTTGGAAACGTGGAAGACGGATCTGGCTGCTGCTCTTGCCGGTCGTCAACCTGATTATCTTGTGGTTCATCATCTTGAACCTGACCATGCGAGTGGCATTGCAGATGTTGTAGCGATGTATCCCGGCATTCATGTTGTTTGTACTGCTAAGGCTGCACAAATGCTGCCTTTGTATTTCGAAAATCCTTCAGTTGTTGAAAACGTACTTACAGTTAAGGAAGGCGATACACTTTCTCTAGGAAAGCATCAGTTGACTTTTGTGATGGCTCCTATGGTTCACTGGCCTGAGGTGATGATGACTTATGATTCAACCGACAAGGTCCTTTTCTCTGCTGATGGCTTTGGAAAATTCGGTGTTATCGAGGCTGATCTGGATGATTGGGCTTGCGAGGCACGTCGCTATTACTTTAATATCTGTGGAAAGTACGGCGCTCCTGTATCAGCAGTAATTAAGAAGGCTGCTGCTCTTGAAATCCAGCAGATTCTTCCGCTTCATGGTCCTATTTTGAAGGATGAAATGTTGGCTGAAGCTCTTCGCCTTTATAGCATCTGGTCATCCTATGGCGTTGAGGCTGAAGGTGTTTTCGTTGCTTATGCTTCCATTCATGGCTGTACCAAGGTTGCTGCTGAAAAGCTTGCTGAAATTCTTAAGGCAAAGGGCTGTAAGAAGGTTTCTGTTGCTGATCTCTGCCGGGAAGATCAGGCTGAGGCCATTGAAGATGCTTTCAAATATGGCAAAATCGTTCTCGCTGCTTCCAGTTATGACGCTGGCCTTTTCCCACCGATGTACGATTTTATTCATCACTTGCAGATTAAGGCTTGGCAAAACCGTGAAGTTGCACTTATCGAGAATGGCTCATGGGCTCCTTCTGCAGGTCGAGTAATGAAGGAAATGCTTGGCGAAATGAAGAATGTCACTCTTAAGGGTGAAGTTGTAACTTTGAAGGGCCGTATGAAGGAAAGTGATATTCCTGCTCTCGAAGCTCTCGCTGATGCTATTCTTCAATAAATCTGTTCTGGCTTTTTGGGTTATCGAATTGGCTAACCCCATATATTTGTAAATAATGAGCAACGAAAAAAGAAATATCTTTTATCGCATCTGGCTGTTCTACTATGATGGCTTTCGTAGTATGACGGTTGGAAAGACGCTATGGATAATAATCTTGATTAAGTTGTTCATTATTTTTGCTATTCTTCGTCTCTTTTTCTTTCAACCTACCTTGAAGGGAACGGACGAAGAGAAAGCGAATACAGTCCGTGAGCAACTTATCGCTCCCAGAAATGTTCAGCGATGAACTACATAAAACAGAGACTATGTTGTAATGGTTCCTGTGTTTGTTATAAAGAATGATTATTAACCTAAATATCTATTTATGGAAGATCTGATTAATGTTGTGGCGTGGTCGAGAGCACAGTTTGCTTTGACAGCCTGTTACCACTGGTTGTTCGTTCCGCTTACCCTAGGTCTCGGTGTTATTGTTGCCGTATTGGAAACAATCTACTATCGTACGAAGAGTGAGGAATGGCTTCGTGTGTGTAAATTTTGGATGACGCTCTTTGGAGTGAACTTCGCAATTGGTGTTGCTACCGGTATTATCCTCGAATTTGAATTTGGTACCAACTGGTCCAATTATTCTTGGTTCGTAGGTGATATCTTCGGCGCTCCTTTAGCGATTGAAGGTATTTTTGCCTTCTTTATGGAGTCAACTTTCTTCGCAGTAATGTTCTTCGGATGGAAGAAATTCTCCCCCTGCCAACATCTTGCTGCAACTTGGTTGACCGCCTTTGGTGCTTCTCTCTCAGCGTGGTGGATACTCGTTGCGAATTCATGGATGCAATATCCTGTTGGTATGGAATTCTCTGCCGATCAGATGCGTAATGTGATGGTCAGCTTCTTTGAGGTTGCATTGTCACCTGTTGCTGTCAACAAGTTCTTGCATGCCGTACTGTCAGGCTGGTGCTTGGCTGGTGTCTTTGTTGTGGGTGTCAGCTCTTGGTATCTTTTGAAAAAGCGTGAAACTGAATTTTCACTTAAATCCATTAAAGTAGGTGGAGCAGTGGGACTTATTGGTATTCTTATGACTATGCTCACCGGCGATGGTACTGCTGTTGAAGTTACCAAGGTTCAGCCTATGAAGCTCGCTGCCATGGAAGGTCTTTATGAGGGTCAGGAAGGAACGAAGTTGATAGGCTTTGGTATCCTTAATCCTGCTAAGGAATATGATAATGATGAAGATGAAACTTTCTTTGAAATCAGTATTCCCTACGGTCTCTCTGTTTTAGGCCGCCATGACTATAAGGCATTTATCCCTGGTATAAAAGACATTATCGAGGGTAAGGACTTGGTCGATGGTGAGGTAGTCAATACTATTCCTTATGCTGAGCGAATTGAACGTGGTAAAGCTGCACAGGCTGCACTTGCCCGATACAACGAAGCAAAAAAGGAAGGAAATGTTCCTGCTATGGCACAGGCTGAATCCGACCTCAAACAAGACTATTCCTATTTCGGCTATGGTTATTTTGAGGATGTAAAAGAAGCGATTCCCAATGTGCCGATGGTATTCTATCCCTTCCATATTATGGTAACACTCGGTGGCTGGCTCTTACTTTTCCTTGCAGCAACCCTCTTCCTTGTATATAAGAAAAAGGAGTGGCTGTCTTATAGTTGGAAAAAGATCATGGTTTTCCCCGCCCTCGCTCTGCTTTCCATTCCCTTGGTATGGATTTGTTCTGAATGTGGTTGGATTGTTGCCGAACTTGGTCGTCAGCCATGGACGATTCAGGATATTATGCCGGCAAAGGCTGCAATTTCCAGTCTTTCTGTTTCTCAGGTGATTATCACCTTCTGTATTTTCGCTATTCTGTTTACCGTTCTCCTATGCGCTGAAATTCGCATTATGCTGAAGCAGATCCAGAAGGGCCCGAACGAGGAATAACTGAAAATCAGATCATGACTTTATGTTGAATCATTTAGAAAACTAATCACCTTATGTCATACACATTATTACAAGAATATTGGTGGCTTCTCATCAGTGTTTTGGGAGCCCTTCTGGTTTTCCTTCTTTTCGTTCAAGGCGGACAGTCTATGATTTTGCAAAAGATGACGGACGAACACCGTGAAAAGATGGTCTATACTATTGCTCATCGTTGGGAACTCACTTTTACCGTTCTCGTTACCTTTGGAGGTGCATTCTTTGCATCTTTCCCCTTGTTCTATTCAACCAGTTTCGGTGGTGCCTACTGGCTTTGGATGCTCATTCTTTTTGGATTCATTCTCCAGGCTGTTAGCTACAAGTATCGCAATGCCGACGGCAATCTTTTAGGACGTAAGACCTACGATGTATTCCTTTTTATCAATGGTATCCTTGCTCCTGTCCTCCTCGGTGGCGCTGTCAGCACTTTCTTCTTTGGAAGTGATTTTACCGTTGTGAAAACCAATTTGATGGATGTTTCGGCTCCTGTCATCTCTCAGTGGGGACCTTGGCACGGCCTTGAAGCACTCGCTGACTGGCGTGTTGTTGCCTTCGGTGTTATGGTTTTGTTCTTAACTCGTGTTCAGGCAAACCTTTGGTTTATAAATCAGGTGGATGATGAAGAAGTGCAGGCTTGGAACCGCAGGCAATTGTGGATTAATGCACCGATATTTGTCCTTCTCTTCCTTGCTGTTGTTAGTGTTTTGCTGTTGAGCAGCGGTCTCGAAACAATTGGAGAACATGAATTTGCGATGGTCGATAATAAGTTTGCTCACAATTTGTTCGGAAGCATTGTGATTCTTGCCTTCTTCCTTATCGGAACTGTTTTCGTTCTTTACGCTGTGGCAATGACTCTGATGAAGAAAGTTCGCTGGGGAATCTGGGCTTCTGGCCTCGGAACTGTTTTTGTTGTTCTTGCTCTCTTTTGGCTTGCTGGTTACAACAATACTCCATATTATCCTTCAAATTTGGACCCTGCTTCGTCTCTGACGATTTATAACAGTTCAAGTTCAGAATTCACGCTTCAGACGATGAGCATCGTCAGTCTTGCTATTCCTTTCGTTCTTGCCTATATCTCATGGGTTTGGTATAAGATCACCAAGAAGTAAATCTGGCTGATTAATACATGAAAAAGCGTCATTCCGTAGCCAGGAGTGACGCTTTTGTTTGTGAATATGTATTGTTTATATTTTACCGAGAATCTTATCAATGACCCAGTTTGTAGGCGTAGCACTTACAGAGTCACATTCACAGAGGTCGAGGCCACGTAGATGATCCACAATGTTGCGGAGAAGAGGATATTGGACATTTTCCGGATTCTCTACAGAAATATGTTGTTCTCCGTTCTCGTTCTGGAGACGAATGGGATTGTAGGTGAAAACAGAGAAAGAAAGCTGGCCTTTATCACCGATAATCAGCACGCGGTCTTCCTGAGCACTTTCGTGTGCCACAAAACACCAGGTTCCTGATGCCGGCATACCACTTTGGAACTTCATGGTAGCAGCAACTGTGTCTTCTGTCTGGTAAAGACCACCACGATTTGCTGTGTAGCCAACAGCCTCAACGATAGGGCCGAAGAATTGTTGGAGAAGGTCCAGCTGATGTGGAGCAAGGTCGTAGAAGTAGCCACCGCCAGCAATGTCCGGTTGAAGACGCCAAGGAAGGTTTGCCTTTGAATAATCCAGTTCGCGGGGAGCTGCAGCAAAGCGGATCTGCGCAGTCAATACTCTTCCGATTGCACCGTTGTCAATTAGTTCCTTTACCTTTTTGAAATAAGGGAGATAACGGCGGTAATAGGCTACGAAGCAAGGCTTCATCTGGACCGCGGATACACGGTTGATTCGCAGGCAGTCATCATAATGAGTTGCCAACGGTTTCTCGACATAAACAGCCTTGCCTGCTTGTAAAGCCATTACGGCATAAGTGGCATGGGTAGAGGGTGGAGTAGCAATGTACACTGCATCCACATCGGGGTCGGTTACCAGGTTCTGGGCATCGTTGTACCAGCGCTTGATATTGTGCTTTACAGCAAAGGCTTTTGCACGAGCAATATTACGGCTCATGACAGCAACGATGACAGAGTCATCCAATTGAGAAAATGCAGGGAGGGTGCGTCGTTCTGTTGCTTCGCCGCAACCGATAAATCCCCATTTGATGATATTCGGACTTTCCATTTTTAGGAATTACTGACTTGAAATTTAATATTTCAAAGGAACGAGTGCGCCTTTTCAATATTTTTAGTGTTTTCAAAGCGCAAAAGTAATAATTTTTTTGTAATTTTGCACCGTAATACCGATTTTTTTCAAATGAAAGATAGTTTTTGTCTTTGCATTGGATAATGAAATAGTAAAAGAACATGAAGAAGTTATTGTTTCTTGCCGCTGCGTTTTCAACCGGACTTGCAGCAACGGCGCAGATGAATATCACCGTGCAGTTGCAGAATGGCCAGACCTTTGTGCATGAAAATGTAAGTCAAATCGCTTTTTCTCAAACTTCTGTTTCGTCCAGTCACGACTATGTTGACCTCGGTCTTCCCAGCGGTACGCTTTGGGCAACTTGCAATGTTGGTGCTGGTGCGCCAGAAGAATATGGCGACTTTTTTGCTTGGGGAGAAGTTGAGCCTAAAATCAATAAAGGTTATTCCTGGGCTACATACAAGTGGATGAAGGAAGGTGAATCTCGTTCAAAGTACATCACCAAATATCAGTTCGCAGATGATATGACGAGCGGCTGCTGGTATAACAACGATTTTTTCATCGGCGACGGAATGACTGAACTTGAGGCAGCTGATGATGCTGCAACCGTGAACTGGGGCGATGATTGGCAGACACCAAGTTACGATCAGATTGCCGAACTTGAAAATGCCGACAATACCACCTCCGTCTGGACAGCGGTGAACGGTGTCCTTGGCCGCATGGTTTATGGCACCAAGACCGGTTACACCGATAAGTGCATCTTCTTGCCAGCAACTGGTGATTATGAGGATGATTCGCACAACGGTGAGGGAAATTACGGTAGATATTGGTCGCGTTCCCTAAGCCATTCATATTCTGACTACTCCTACATCCTTGAGGCCGATAACGGAAGTCTTAACAAGACCGATCGAAGCCGCTGCAATGGCTCCGCCGTCCGTCCCGTGCGAAAATAGGTTTGCCCTCATATTTCTTATATTCCCCTATACCCCCTTATCCCTTTGGATTGATGAAAGATATAAAACTCACGCTAAAAGCTTGCACAAAGCATTACAAGGCATGGACGAAGGTGCTGTGGAAGCCCTACCTTGCTCTTGCTTTTGCCGCTGCGATTTTGCTCTACGGCATTTATTGCCTTAGCCGCGAGACGCTTCTCCCGCTTTGGCTTCTTGGAAAAGAAAATCTCAGTTGGGAAGTAATCAGAGCCATTGTAGGTATTGGCGTAGTGACGATAATCATTCTGCTCGTTGGCTTGATTGCAACAGGAATCACTTCTGTTTGGGCACATAAGAAGATGCGTGCTGTCGTAGGTTATGAACGAAAATTGAAATCAGGCGAATCCCGACTCATCAGCGGTTATGAAAAACGTGACTTAACTGGTCGCCGCCGCCGCGTGCTGACGATGGAGACCGTCCTCATCATGATTGCAGCAGCTTTGGTTGGCTTCCTTCCTGTCATCGTCCTCTTCATCAGCGGTCTTGCCGCAATGTACAGCGGAATGATGCTCGATGAAGTTCCAACTCCGGCATGGGTGATGTGGTGTTTTGTAATCTGCGCTTTCTTCGGAACCTTGCTTTGTGAAATCGCGATGACCTTCTGCCGCCTTTGTTTCCGAGATGTTCCGGTAGGTCCGGTGGTTTCAGATGTTTCGGTAGATCCGGAGAATCCGGTTGTTGCAGAGGTTAATAGCGCGGAAAATAATATTGATAATACGATAGCGTAATAATATGATTAAAAATATTCTGACAACAGCGACGATGCTTCTTGTAGTTCAGACAATGATGGCATCTGGGCCACTGCGCCGAACGATCAACCTACAGAAAAGTGACGGCACTACCATAGAAGTTAAGAAATGCGGTAATGCCCAGTTTTCCTGGTGGGAGGCTGCTGACGGTACCCGTTATGTGCGTCAGGGAAATGATAAGACTTTAATTCCTTTATCTGAGGAAGATTGGGCGACCAATACCCAGCAGTTCAGACCACATCGCGCGATGAATGCATCGACGGAGAATGGTATGGGAAAATATGGTCAGAGTGGTAACGGAATCGTCAACAGCATTGGCGCTCCCGTTATTCCTGTTATTATGGTTGCCTATTCCGATCTTGACTTCCTTGAAGCTGATACCCAGGAAAAGGTATCCCGTTTCCTGAATGAAAAAGGGTATAATGAAGAGCAGTTGAGTAACAGCAGTGTCGCTGACTATTTCCGCTATAACAGTTTTGGTGCGTTCTCACCCACTTTCGATGTGGTTGCCAAGGTTACGATGCCAAACGACCACCATTATTATGGCGACCATAGTGGTTCTGCCAATGATGCCAATGTTAAAGAACTCGTTCGTGAGGCTGTAAAACTGGCAATGGAGCAGGGCGTTGATTTTTCGAAATATGCGACAGACGGCAAGTCACCGATTGTCAGTATTATCCACGCCGGTCCTGGTGAGCAGGAAGACTTCGGAAAGGATTGCGATGACTATGTTTGGGCGCATTACACAGAATACACTATAAATGCAGGAAATACAACTTTTTCCTCCTATATTATCTGTAATGAAACCCTCCGTGATTTTGACGCCGAATCCACGGTGACAAATGAGGTCATGACGGGTATCGGTACCTTCTGCCACGAATTTGGCCATGCGCTGGGCCTTCCTGATATGTACGATGTTGATGGCAGTTCCAATGGCACTGCCAAGACTCCCGGCTATTGGGATGTAATGGACTATCAGTTCATGTACAACGGCTATCGTCCCATGGGTTACAGCGCCTACGAGCGTTCTATGTTAGGCTGGCTTGATGTCAAGGATTTGACGGAATACGGCAATTATAGCCTTCAAGCGATGAATACGAACGAAACCCTCGATGATTTCGTTGCTGACGGTCCGCTTGCTTATCGTCTGGTTAATCTTTTAAATGATAAGGAATGCTTTATCCTCGAAAGCCGTAAGAGTGGAAAGTTCTATGCTGAGAATTATCTCGGAAAAGGCATGCTGATATGGCATGTCAATTACAATTCTTCTTCATGGAACAGTAATCGTGTGAACAACGATGCCAGCAATATGCGCGTCCGTGTCATACCAGCTGACGGTGAATGGCAGGAAAACAAAGTGATTAACAGTAAGGACGAAAACGGTAAGCGTTATACCTTTACCGGAGATGTTTTCCCTGGATATGCTGATGTCACTCAGTTTGATAATACCATTGCTAACTTTACCGACGGAGGTTTCAGCGATTTGCTTCATAGCATTGCTGTTGACGATAATGGAACGGTATCATTCGCCTTCTCAAATCTGACGGGTATTCAGGAAACAAAAACAATAGCAGGCTCCCAGATGGCTTACGATTTGCAGGGCCGTCGACTCTGCAGTGGAAATACTGCCAAAGGCCTCTATATTCTCAATGGAAAGAAATTCTTTGTAAAATAAAATATAAATCAAAATAAAAAAGCATTAATGAAAGCATATGTTTTCCCTGGTCAGGGAGCTCAGTTCGTAGGAATGGGCAAGGACCTTTATGAAAATCATCCTGTTGCAAAAGACCTTTTTGAAAAGGCAAATGAAATCCTTGGTTTCCGTATTACCGACATCATGTTTGCTGGTACCGACGAGGAACTCAAGCAGACCCGTGTAACTCAGCCCGCTGTTTTCCTTCACAGTGTGATCAGCGCTGTATGTCTCGGTGACGATTTCAAGCCTGAAATGGTAGGTGGTCACAGTCTTGGCGAATTCTCTGCTCTTGCTGCTGTTGGTTGCATCGCTTTTGAAGACGCTCTCAAGCTTGTTCATGCTCGTGCTATGGCTATGCAGAAGGCTTGTGAGGCTCAGCCAGGAACAATGGCTGCTATCATCGGTCTTGATGATGAGGCAATCGAAGCTATCTGTGCTCAGGTTCGTGAAGAATTCGGTAAGGTTGTTGTATGTGCAAACTACAACTGCCCTGGCCAGCTGGTAATCTCCGGCGAACGTGAAGGTATTGAAAAGGCTTGTGAACTCCTCAAGGAGGCTGGTGCAAAGCGTGCCCTCGTTCTCCCTGTTGGCGGTGCTTTCCACAGCCCTCTCATGCAGCCTGCAAAGGATGAACTCGAAGCTGCTATTGCTGCTACCGAATTCCATGCTCCCAAGTGCCCCGTGTATCAGAATGTTGACGGTGCTGTTCATACCGATCCCGAAGAAATCAAAGCTAACCTCATTGCACAGCTGACCGCAAGCGTTTGCTGGACGAAGGAAGTTCAGGCTATGATTGCTGCTGGAGGTACTGAATTCATCGAATGTGGTCCTGGTAAGGCTCTTCAGGGAATGATTGCCAAGATTTCCCGTGGTAATGCTGACGTTACCGTTGCTGGTGTAGCACTCTAAACGACAGGCCTATCAGTATGACGATTTATCAAGTCTTTACCCGTCTCTACGGTAATCCTTGTACAAATAATACGCCTGGTGGAACGCTCGAGCAGAACGGCTGTGCAAAGATGAACGGTTTTACCGATGCTGTCTTAAAACGCATCAAAGGTGATGGCTACAGCCATATCTGGTACACCGGTCTCATCGAACATGCTACCTGCACGGACTATTCTGCCTACGGCATCGCCAAAAATCATCCCGCTGTTGTCAAGGGCATGGCGGGTAGTCCTTATGCTATTAAGGATTACTACGACATCGACCCTGACCTTGCAGAAGATGTTCCCAACCGCATGCATGAGTTTGAAGAACTCGTCAAGCGGACGCATAAGGCTGGCCTCAAATTGGTGTTGGATTTCGTTCCAAATCATGTGGCTCGTGAATATCATTCTGACAACTGCCCCAGAGGTGTCAAGGATCTCGGTGCTACCGATGATACTTCTTTGCATTTTTCCACTGATAATAATTTCTATTATTGTTGGGGAGAACCTCTGAACACAGAATTCGCTGGTCGTCGTGAGGCTGACGAATATCCCTATCTCGAACAGCCTGCAAAAGCATCTGGAAACGATGTTTTCAATGCCTGGCCTTCTCGCAATGACTGGTACGAAACCGTCAAGTTGAACTATGGCGTTGACTATTGTGATGCTGGCGGTCGCAGTACCCACTTTGATCCCATTCCCTCTACCTGGAAGAAGATGCGTGACATCCTTCTTTTCTGGTGTAAGAAGGGCGTCGATGCTTTCCGCTGTGACATGGCGGAAATGGTACCCGTGGAATTTTGGCAATGGGCTTTGAAAGAAGTTCGTAAGAAGTATCCCAAGGTGGAGTTCATCGCTGAGGTCTATAATCCCGCTGAATATCGTAATTACATCCATCGTGGCGGTTTCGATTATCTCTATGACAAAGTAGGCCTCTATGACACCCTCCGTGCAGTCATCAACCGCCGTCAGCCCGCAGGCTCCATTACAAGCCAGTGGCAGAGCGTTGATGATATCCGTGAGCATATGCTTTACTTCCTGGAGAACCATGACGAACAGCGCATTGCCTCTCCCGAATTCTGTGGTGATGCTTTCAAGGCACTTCCGGCTTTGGTCTGTGAGGCATTTATGGGCAACAATCCATTGATGATCTATGCCGGTCAGGAAATTGGAGAACCAGCTGCTGATGCTGAAGGCTTCTCTGGTCTTGATGGCCGTACTACAATCTTCGATTATTGGTCTCCTGAGACGCTTCGCAAACTCCATGCACTTCCTGCTGCCAAGAGTCGCAAGAAGAATCCATTGCCTCTCACAGAGAAGGAACAGGCTTTGTATGACTACTATCACCGTGTTCTGACGCTCCGTGAATCCGAGACGGCATTTGCTTCCGGACTCTTCTACGATGTGATGTATGTCAATTACGACAATCATCAGGGTTTCAATCCCGATCATCATTATGCGTTCCTGCGCCGTTCAGAAGATCAGTTCGTTCTCGTTGTCTGCAACTTCAGCGACAAAGAGGCTGATATGGGCGTGAAGATTCCTGCTCATGCATTCGAATATCTTTCCATCAAGGAAGGCAGTCAGAAGGCCGTTGATCTTCTTTCTGGAAACAAGCATCAACTAACCCTCCATCCTGACGGCTTCGCTGGCGTCAGTGTTCCCGCAAACGGTGCTGTTGCGTTGAGCATCAAGGGGTAACATGCAAAAGAAAACTATAAACAGTAATAATAAAGGCGGAGTATGCTTCCCCCGCCGTAAACCTTTTCAATCATAAATATACCGTGGTCGTATTTCCCTGCTGCAAGATAAACTTGGGTCTCAATGTGGTAGAGCGTCGTCCTGACGGCTATCATAATTTAGAGACCGTCTTCTATCCAATTCCTCTCCATGATAATCTTGAGGTAATCGATGCTCCCAAGGCAGTCGAACCCTACCTGCTTCATGAAACTGGAATCCGCATTGAAGGCGAACCTGAAAATAACCTCGTAATTCGCGTTCTCAATCAACTTCGCGAGACTTATCCCCAGATTCCTCCCGTTGAAATCTGGCTCCACAAACGTATTCCCTCTGGTGCTGGCCTTGGTGGTGGTAGCAGTGATGCTGCTTTCATGATGCGTCTGCTGAACGAGCAATATGATCTGGGCATGGACGATGAAGATATGGAGTTCCGTCTGAGCCGTCTCGGTGCAGACTGTGCCTTCTTCAATAAGGCTGTTCCTGCTTTTGCTACGGGAATCGGTGATCAGTTGATGCCGATCAATTTCACCCTCGCAGGCTGGAACCTTGTCCTCGTCAAGCCCGATATACATGTTTCTACGCGTGAGGCTTTCTCCATGATTACTCCCATGAGGCCGGAACACAGTCTTTTGGAAGCGCTCAGCCATCCCGTAGAAGAATGGCGTGATATCGTTGTAAACGACTTTGAAAAGAGTGTCTTTGCTCACCATCCCGAAATCGCCGCTATCAAGTCCACGCTCTATGACATGGGTGCGACCTATGCATCGATGACGGGTAGTGGTTCCAGTGTCTTCGGTCTTTTCCATACGCGTCAGCCGGAGGCTTCAGAAGTCTTCTCTGACTGCTTCGTTTACGAAGAGCGCCTTCGTATTATCGATGAAGCAAATCGTTAGTAAAAGAAAACGCCAATAACTTGTACCGAAGTCGCAGGACTCTGGTAGTTTTTAATTCATAATCACTATGATGGATATAGAAATTCAAGAGAATAAGCAAAAGTATCTGGACTATTGCCACCAGTACATTCTGCGTAAGGGCATTGACGAACTGCTCGACTATCTCGAGAATAAGACGGACTTCTTTACCGCTCCTTCCAGCACGAAGTTTCATCTCAATACTCCTGGCGGTCTCTGCAAGCACTGCCTCAATGTCTTTGAGACGGCAATGAAGATTAATGAGCACATACTCCTTCCCAAGCAGAACGCTGGCGAATCCATTTTTCCTGAGCCTTTAAAGGTAGAGAGCATTGCTATTGCAGCGCTTTTCCATGACCTCTGCAAATGTGGTCTTTACAAGCAGACGGAGAAGTGGAAGAAAGACGAGAACAACCGATGGGTCAGCTATATTGGCTATGAAGTGAACGATGAGTTTCCCTTTGGTCATGGTGAGAAGTCTTGCTATGTCATTAACTTCTTCTTGAAACTCACGCGTGAGGAACTGCTGGCTATTCGCTGGCACATGGGAATGTATGATATCGGTGAGAGTGGTTCTTCCAACCGCTTCACCTTCTATAGCGCCTGTGATAAATCCCCGCTCGTGGTTTTGTTGCAGCTGGCAGATATGTCTTCCAGCCATTGGTTTGAAGAGACAACGGTGATGTAAACGCCAAACCGACGTTTGACGCACAGTGGCCGTGCAAACGAATTCTTTATGTTAGTCGTGCGTACGAACGGCACCAAATAAAAACCCCGTCAGCGATGAGCTGGCGGGGTTTGTTATGTCTTTATGTATGGGATTACTCTGTAAGAGGAATTACCATTGGTAGGGATTACTCAGTGATGTTGGGAAGTTCAAGACCGATGTTCTTCTTCTTATCAACAACCTTGAGGATGAGACCGATGATGAAGGCCGCAACACCGAGGCTGGCAAGCATGAGGAGAGGATTGGTATAGTCGAACTTGAGAGGATCGGTAACACCGGGATTGCTGGCGTCAAGAACCTTACCGATGAGGAGGGGGAACAACCAGAGACCGATGTTCTGAATCCAGAAGATGAGTGCATAAGCAGAACCGATGATCTTCTGGTCAACGAGCTTGGGAACACTGGGCCAGAGAGAAGCGGGAACCAGTGAGAAGCTTGCACCAAGAACGAGGATGGTAGTGTAAGCAACGATGACACCAGCAACAGCATTGCCCTTGAACAAAGGAAGAACGAACGCGAAGGTGAGGTGACAGCCGATGAGAAGGAGAGAACCAAGGATGAGCATGGTTGCAGCCTTACCCTTGTGGTCAACATAGCTACCAAGAATAGGAGTGATAGCAACTGCGAGGAGGGGGAATACAGCGAAGATAGTTTCTGCTGTACCACGCATGTAACCCATGTAGCAGTAAACTACGAGAGCAACAACGGCAGCAAGCATAAGACCGTACTTCATAGCCTTGTTCTTTGAGAAGTTGCTGGTGAAAGAACATGCAGCAACAACGAGCATCAAACCGTACTGAATGAAGGTAACGGTGGGATTGGTTTCGCTATTCCAGAAACCTTCGCCGGGAGTGAGACTGAGGTTGCACTGGAGCATGTTTACTGCATACTTCTGAAAGGGGAAGATTGCGCTGTAGTAAAGTACGCAGAGGAGAGAAACGAGCCAGAAACCACTGGAAGAAAGGATTGCTCCGAGGTCAGAGAGCTTGAAGGGATCGTCCTTTTCTTCTGCTTCACCAGTCTGAGAGTCGAGCTTCTTATCCATGAAGAAGTAGGTGATGAACATGATCATTGCGATACACATCAACACAACGCTGAATGCTACAGAACGAGAAACGTCGATGTTGCCACCGAACTTAGCAAAGAAGGGAGAGAAAATCATACAGGTGGCAACACCAAGACGAGCGAGTGCCATTTCTGAACCCATAGCGAGTGCCATTTCACGTCCCTTGAACCACTTAACAATACCACGGCTAACGGTGATACCTGCCATTTCGCAACCGCAACCGAAGATCATGAAACCTACAGCAGCGAACTTTGCAGAAGAAGGCATACCCTCATAGAAAGGAGAAACGCCGAGTTCGTCGAAACCGGGGATGTAGTTGAGGTTGTTGGTAAACCAGGTGTCGAGACCGCTGCCAACGAAGCTGTCAGAAACTGCATACCAGTCGATGAGGGCACCGACGAGCATTACTGCGCCAGAGAGGAGGGCGGTGAAACGAACGCCCATCTTATCGAGGATGATACCTGCGAAGATGAGGAAGAATACGAAGACATTGAGGAATGTCTCAGAACCCTGCATGGTACCGAAGGCGGTAGAGTCCCAGCCACGCTGGCTCTGCATGAGGTCCTTGATGGGAGAGAGAATATCCACGAAGATGTAGGCGCAGAACATGCTCAATGCGAGGAGCAGGAGGGCAGTCCAGCGGATACCGGCAGAGTCTCTCAAAGTTTTAATGTTACTCATTGTTAGTAATTGTGATTATTGTGAAATTAGTAATTTCAAAGGTTAATAACTAAAAGAACTAGTGATAACTTCAATAATAATATTATAGGAGTTACTTCTTCAAGTACTTATCCAGCCAGCGGAAGAAAGTGCGCTGCCAGAGAATACCGTTCTGAGGCTTCAAGACCCAGTGGTTTTCATCGGGGAAGAGGAGAAGCTGAGCATCGACACCGTTCATCTTGGCAGCGGTGAAAGCACTCTCTGCCTGGGTGTATTCAATGCGGAAGTCCTTCTGGCCGTGGATGCAGAGGATAGGAGTATCCCACTTGTCAACATAGAGATGAGGAGAAGTGGTGAAAACCTTCTGCTGCTGACCCTGAGCATTCTTGATCCAGGGTGCAGAACCCATATCCCAGTTGGGGAACCAGAGTTCTTCGGTCTCAACATACTGCTGCTGGGTATTGTAAATACCGTCGTGAGCAATGAAGGCCTTGAAACGCTTGTCGTGGTTTCCTGCCAGCCAATATACGCTGAAACCACCGAAAGAAGCACCTACAGCACCGAGGCGATCGGTATCAACATAGGATTCCTTGCTGATGTCATCGATAGCACTGAGATAATCCTTCATGCACTGGCCGGTATAGTCGCCGGAGATTTCTTCGAGCCATTCCATACCGAAACCGGGAAGACCGCGGCGGTTGGGCGCAATGATGATATAACCGTTGGCAGCCATAATCTGCATATTCCAACGATAACTCCAGAACTGGCTCACGGGACTCTGAGGACCGCCTTCGCAGAAGAGGAGGGTGGGGTACTTCTTTGCAGGATCGAAATGAGGAGGATAAATCACCCAGCAGAGCATATCCTGATCATCGGTCGTCTTCACCCAGCGTTCCTTGACCTCACCCCATGCGAGGTTGTCGTAGAAGAGTTCGTTCTCGCAGGTGAGTTGGTCGATACTCGTCAGACCTTCTGCAAATGCACTGCTGAACTTCTTTGCTTTATAAGCTTTGGCAATGTTCTTCTGGTTAAGGGAGAGAAGATAAATCTCATCGGGATTTGCCATAGAGTGACGCTTGCAGAGGAGGGCCTTGCCGTCAGGAGTAATGGCAGAAATGCCGTAGTCAGCCTGATCGTCAGTCAGCTGCTTCACCTGGCCGTTAAGATTGGTCATGTAGATATTGGTCTTGCCATGCCATACAGCGGTGAAATAGAGGGTCTTGGAATCAGGAGCCCAGACATAATCCTCAACGCCGCTCTGCTTAACGGGATTGGCTGCATCGAGCTGTTCGCTGACGAAGATGAACTTGCCCACCTCACGATCGAAGAGAACGAGACGGGTGCGGTCACTTTCATAACCATCACGCTCCATGGAGCGGAAAGCGATGTAGCGGCCGTCGGGAGAGAAGGCAGGATTATCATCGTAACCGGCAAAACGGACACTGCGGCCGTTGTTCGCCATCTGGCGTTCGAGGGAAGTGGTATAGTCGTAAGAAGGATCTTCGTAACCGTCACCCTTGCAGATGTTGGTTTCTGTCTTGTTGCTTTCTACGCTATAATAGAAAATATCAGAGTCTGTTGAAACAGCGTAATCACGACCGGTCTTCTTACGGCAGGTATAGGTGATATATTTTCCGTCGGGAGACCATGCAAGCTGCTCAACACCACCGAAAGGTTCCATAGGACTTTCGTAGGGTTCACCTTCGAGAATGTCCTTACCCTCGTTGATGCCATTGGCGGTAACCTCAGCAACGAAAGGATGAGGAGCGGTCATCACATAATGATCCCAATGCTTGTACATCAGGTCATTGATGACCATACCCGTTGCTTTGGGAAGATCAGCATCATTTTCTGCAATCGCAGTGTGCTGGCCAACTTCCTTGACCAGAATGACCTTCTTGCAATCGGGAGAGAAGAGGAAGTCACCGACGCCGTCCTTATCGTGGGTAAGTTGTACGCGGTCCTTGCCGTCAAGACTCATGCTCCAGATCTGGCCACCGGAGAGATAGGCGATACGGACATTGCCGTTCTCATCCTGGATGAAAGTTCCGGCAGCCTCGCTCTTATCATTTGTGGTGAGGAGTTCAGAGGTCTTATTGTCCATGTTGAGTAGATAGAGCATGGAACGGCTCTTGTTCTGCTCAACACTGTAATAACTTACAGAATAAACGGCGTAGTGTCCGCAGGGAGAGAGGCTGACACTGCCGATACGACCCATGGCCCAAAGTGCTTCGGGTGTCATCAGGTCGCTCTTGAAACTCATCGTGCTCTTCTGGATAGGAGCCGCATTCTGAGCTTCTGCTGTGGTGATGGTTGCTGCCATAAGGGTTGCAGCGATAATGGTTTTAATGTTCATGGGAAAACTTTTTCGTCGTGACGAATCATGACGTATAGTGCTTCTTACTGTTGCTTGTTGGCATCGCGAGCGGCCTTGTTACGAGCGCGCTGTTCGTCGAGGAGAGCCTGCTGCTGCTCCTGGAGGGCCTGGAGACGGGATGCGAGACCACCGGGCTTGCGGTTGGGATTGTTCTTCTGCTTCTCATGGTAAGCTTCAAGCTTGGCAAGGACCTTAGCATCGTCTGTGGTCTTGCGGAGGTACCACATCGTAAGAGCGGAGAGAAGGAGAGAGATGAAGTAGTAATAGTTCAAACCTGCTGAATACTTGTTGAACATGAAGAAGAACATCAGAGGCATGAGATACATCATCCACTGCATCATCTTCATCTGCTGAGCCTGTTCTGGATTACCTGCCATCATATCCTTCTGCTGGCGCATAGACATGTAGCTGTAAAGGAGGTTGGTAGCGCAGAAGAGGATACAGAAGAGAGATAGGTGGTTGCCGAGGCCCCAAACGTGAGTGCCCCAGTTGATGATATCATCATAAGCAGAGAGGTCGTCAGCCCAGAGGAAGGATTCCTGACGAAGTTCAATCGCGTTAGGAACGAAGTTGAACATCGCAATCCAGATAGGCATCTGAATCAGCATAGGAAGACAGCCGCCCATAGGACTTGCACCGTATTCGCTGTACAGCTTCATCATTTCCTGCTGCTTCTGCATGTTATCCTCGGGGTTGGGATACTTCTTGTTAAGTTCTTCTACCTTCGGACGGAGTACACGCATCTTCGCGCTGGACATAAAACTCTTGCGGGTAGGACCGTAAACAATGACACGAAGGAGGAGAGTGATGAGAAGGAGAACGAGCCACATGGGGAGATGGGCTGCGGTCAGGAAGTCAAATACGTAGAGGGTAAAGAAACGGTTGATCCAGCGGATAACAGGCCAGCCGAGGTATACGAGGTCCTGAAGATCAAGATCGCTGCCGGTTACGCTGTGGTCATCCATGGACTGGAGGAGGCGGAAGTTGTTGGGACCGAAGTAGAACTGGAATTCGCTGGCATTCTTTTCCGTGGGATCGAAAGCAGCTTCAACCTGTGCATTGTAGCCTTTGAGATAACCGCTGCCTTCTTCGAACTGCTCGCTGGTGAAGTTGCAGTTCTCCATAAGATCCTTGGCAATGAGACAGCTGGAGAAATACTGGTTCTTGAAAGCAATCCAGCGAACAGTCTGTTCTGCCTTTTCGGTTTCGCTGCCCTGTTCCTTGAGCTTTTCGGTGTCACCATCCTGTTCCTTGTAGGTAAGGGTAGAGTACATGTTCTCGAAGTAGTAGCCCTTCTCATGCTGGCGAACCTTGTCGCTCCAGTCGATGGTGAAGGTCTTGGTCTTGTTGGAGAACATTTTGCTCATACCTTCCGTACGTACGCTCATATTAATGAGGTAGTCAGCGGTGAGGGTGTAGTCAAAGCAGATCTTCGCACCGTTGGGAGCAGCGAGGACCATGGTCACAGCGCTGTCGCTCTGGTTTTCAGCAGCAAAGTAGTAGTCGTCGGTGCAGATGTTTTCATCCTTGGTTTCAAAGGTGAAATTCATCTTGGCATCTTTCTCGTTGTAAATAACAAGAGGAGCGTTGCCGCCTTCGTGGTACTCTTTGTAGCTCTTGAATTCGTTGAGATTAACGCGGGCAATCTGGCCACCCTTAGGATTGATGATGGCTTCGATCTTTCCGTTCTTCAAAACAACGGGAGCCTGGTTGGTCTGCTCCTTGGCAGCGAAGAAGAGGGTTGTGGTGTCCGTTTGTGCAGTGGCATCAGTAGCATCTGTAGTTGCTCCGGTAGCAGCATCAGTCTTCTGCTCGGTAGCCTTTGCCTCCGTCTTCTCGGTGGCAGCCTTTTCAACCTGCTCGGTAGCCTGCTGAGCCTGTTCTGCTTCAGCATTTCTCTGTGCCCAGAAGCTGTAGCCGAAGAGAACAGCGGCAATCAGCACCAGGCCGGTAATGGTGTTTTTATCCATTTCTTATTTCGTTTTTATATTTTCTATAAAGTAGGTCTTATTCCAACACGTTTTATAATTCTATAAAGGGGTGTCGTAGGTCTTATTCCAGTACGCCTGCTTCTTTCAGGCTTTCGAAGAGAGCAACGGCATCGGTAGCAGCCTGGTCAGCGGTGACATCATATTCTCCCGTCAGATAGGTGACAACTTCTTCGAGGGTAAAGTCCTTACCTGCAAAGTGGCGGTACACATCAGCTGCAGTCTCGTTGAGATTGATGAGGGCGCCGAAGTCGATGTTTTCTATACCGTTTGCGATGAGAACATTTTCACCGCATACATCGCGTAATTCAAATGATGGTTTAAATTTCATATCTTTGTTTTGTTTGTTATCTAATGGTTAGTTTTTCCGGAGATTCCGGCGGTTCCGGTAGTTCCGGAAGTTCCGGTGCCTCGGCTTTTTGCCTCGAGTTCAGTGGTCCGTTCCGGTGCCAAGGCTTTTTGCCTCGAGTTCAGCGGTCCGTTCCGGTGCCAAGGCCGTCAGGGCCGAGGAGGCGCAGCCTGTTGATCAGCCTCCAACCGAGAATCAGCGGTCTGCGAATAGGCAGCAGCGGCACCCACACCTTTGAGTACCAGCGCCACTTCCGGCTGGTCACATAGTCTGGCGTTGTTTTGCCTTTTCGGATGAAACCGATGACTAAAGCAACGACATCCTTACGCTCGCACTCTTCTGTTCCGCGCAGATTTCCGTCTCCCATCAAAGTCAGATGATCACCTTCCACTTTGATGATACGGTGGAGAACATAATGTTCTTTTGCTACTTCTGCAAGAACAACATCGCCTCGCTTTAGTTCTTCGGGCTTGCACGCTTGCAAAATCGCTTTGTCACGCTCGTGTTCTACGAAAATACGCATGCTCCAACCTCGCACAGGGAACTCCACGGTACGGCCTTCGTTGATAAAAGTGCGGAGACTGGCCACATACAGCGCGTTCTGCTTGCTGAGGACATTCTTGCCCGCAGTGTAGTCAGGTTGTTCGCTGTTCAGCCAGTTTCTTATTTTTCCTCGTAAACTCATTTTTATTCGTTTCTTTGGTCCGTTCCGGTGTGAGCGGCATAAGCCGCGAAGTTCAGCAGTCCGTTCCGGTGCCTCGGCTTTTTGCCTCGAGTTCAGCAGTCCGTTCCGGTGCCTCGGCCGCAGGGCCGGGGAAGCGCAGCCTTCATCGTGCTGTAGCTCAAGAGTGCGGCATCACGGTCTGGGAGACAATTGAGGTCATAGCAGCCTACGCGGCTAACGACCTTGCTGATGGTGTCACAAATGCCGTTGTACGAAGGTTTGTCCCAGATCATCGTGCTGCATGACGACAAGATGCTGGCGAAGCCTTCCAGTTTGTTGAGCTGACGTATTTTGTTCTCCGGAGCCTGGTGCAGACGGAGGAAGCCACCGATGGGATAGCCCACATTCATATAAATTGGTGTCTTGCCGCTCCAGGGACTGCCGAACACCCACGCCTCACCGTTTGGCAGAATGCTCACCACGGGATTGTCGTCGTTGATACGGACCGTCTCAGGGATGTGCTTCAGCCACAGCTCGCAGTGCGTGCTCTTTCCCGTTCCGCTCTTTCCCTGGAAAAGATAGCCATAGCCATCCTTCACGGGAACGCTGGAGTGCATAAGGAGGAGATTGTGGTAAGCTCCGGAGAAAGCAAAGGCAATCATGATGCTGTTGTCAAGGCCGAAGCGCTGGATGCCGGGATCGCCATGTGTGCTCACCTTGCATTCCGTAAAATCAGCGTTGCTTTCAAAGCATGACGCAAGCTGGCCGTCGCAGTTATGGATTAACATGCGATAGCCGCCTTCAGCCGTCTTGCCGACATGGTGCATACAGTTGCCGCAATCGAACTCGCCAACTTTCTCCAACCCTTCGAGGCTGTTTTCTACCAATCCGTCGCCAACGAGCATGTGGAACATCAGCGGTTGCGTGTTTTCCTTGATGAAAAAGCGTCCGTGAGTAGGGATAAGCACCTTGTACGGAGCATTTTCATCGAGGAACTCAATGCAATATTCGTGACGGGCTACATTAAAAAACAATTTCATAACGTGATCAATTTATCTTGCAGCCTGGTGGTTAGAATTCTTCGCTGTTAACGATAACGGGAACCTTAAAGTGGAAATTCTCCTGGGAAACATTCTTGAAAGTCACCTTTCCGAAGGTATGCTTGTTGATCTTTGCCTGAGTCTTGGCATACTTCTTTTCCACCTTCTTACGGTCTTTGTTGTAAATAACGGCGGCAGTCTGGTGAGTCAGGTTGAAAGTTTCCTCTATATACTTTTTGAATTGTTCCGTATAGTAAATGCGGTTTTCCAGCACATTATGTGAAAGGAGTTTGGCACCTGCCACAGGAGTGATGGCGCTGAGATATACGGTTGAGTCGCCGAGATTCTGAGAAACGCCAAAGACATAAACGGTCAGGATCTCCTCCTTTTCGCTCTTCTTTTTCTTGGCCTCAGAGGGCATAACAATCGCTGCTCCAATCATGATTAAGAGCAGCACCTTGAAGATTTTCTTCATTTTTATCTGTAAAATGTAAAAATATGGTTTCGAAACTGGGCGCAAAGTTACGAAAAATATAGGAGATATACAATTAAAAAATGTTACAAACGAAGTTTTCCTCTCCTTTTGTCGATAGAAATGCAAGAATAGTCGCCGTTGTACCAATTTATTTTGCAAAAATCGCCCAAAGATAACGCCTATTTCAAAGAAATATCGTAATTTTGCCCCGCCAAAAGTAGTAAACATCTCAATTTTGAGAGCAAAAACTCATCTTAACTCGTATGAATCGTAAATTATATATCTTCCTATTTACCATCGTTGCACTCGTCGGATGCTTCTCATCCTGCAAAGACGATGCTACCTATGCCGATCAGCTCAAGGCCGAAAAGAAGGCCATCAACTCGTTTATCAAGAATGGAGTCGTAAAATATGCCGAGGACGGTAAAACCGAAATGCTCCGTGTTGACCCCATCAATGCCATCAGTGAGGAGCAGTTCTTCGCTCAGGACTCCACGACGGACGTCAGCAAGAACGAATACGTCCTCTTTGCCAGTTCCGGTGTCTATATGCAGATTGTCCGTCAGGGTTCTGGTGAAAAGTTGCAGAGTGGTGACAATGCACAGGTTATCTGCCGCTTCCACGAATACAACATCTCCTCCGACTCTCTTCAGTTGAGTAACCGTGTGGCAGCCTACGAGCAGTATCCCGACGTGATGTGGGTGTCCAACAACAGCGGTTCCATCACTGCAACCTTCCTTTCCGGTCTTATGTATTCCTCATATGGAGCCAGTGTTCCGGGCGGATGGACCATTGCCGTTCCCTTCGTAAAGTTGGGACGTCAGAATTCTGCTGATGACGAAATTTCAAAGATTCGTCTCATCGTTCCGAGTGAGGAAGGTCAAAAGTATGCGATGTCCAACATCTACGCTTGTTTTTATGAAATCACCATGCAGCGCGGTCGCTAATCCCCGTTGCTAAAAAATAAAGGAAAGGGCCACCGCGTCCTTTCCTTCTTTTTTTATCTATGAAGAATCTCATTGCTTTTCTTATTCTTCTGGTCTTTTGTTCCTGTTCAACATCGCAGAGAAATGCGCCGGTGGTGGAAACAAAGACAGAGGCAGAGGCTCCCGATGATGCCAACGCATGGGTGGAAGTTGATACCCTCCAGTTCTCCAGGAACCTCGATTATCTTCGCCACATTATGGGCCCGAAGGTAAAGATCTGTGTCGTGATGAAAGGCGACGCCTATGGCAATGGAATCTCCGTTCTCATGCCCGTTATCATAAACAAAGGTATTGACAATGTTGCCATCACCAGCAACCAGGAGGCAAGGGATGTCCGTGCCAGTGGTTACAAGGGTTCAATCCTTCGCATTCGCATTGCCACAGAAGACGAAATCCGTGAGGCCATCGACCTCGGCATCGACGAGATGATCGGCGGTCTCCACCAGGCGGAATATATCGATCGTATTGCCGGTGAAATGGGGAAGACGGTGAACTTCCATCTTGCCGTCAATGCCAACGGAATGAGCCGTAACGGCATTGAACTTTCCGAGGGCTATGACGAGGCTTTGGATATCCTCAAACTCCCTCATCTCCACTGCGTCGGAATGATGACGCATTATCCTGAAAATAAGGACGGTGCCATCATTCAGCAGTTGGAACGCTTTAAGTCCCAGACAGCGGAGTTGATCCGTCGTTCCGGTCTCCGTCGTTCCGATCTTACCCTCCATACTGCGGCGACCTATTCAGCGCTTTATGTTCCTGAAACACGTCTCGATATGGTGCGCATTGGCAGTGCTCTCTATCACTATGGCTATACGGATCGTTTCAGCCAGTTTAAGAACATCACGGCCTTCAAATCCCGTGTTGCCAGCGTCCAGACTTACCCTGCCGGAAACACGGTGAGTTACAAGCGGACACATCAACTCTCTCGCGACTCCCGCCTGGCCAATATCCCCGTTGGTTATGCCAATGGTATCAGTACGGAGATGGCGAACAAGGGTTACATGTTAATCCGTGGTCACCGTTGTCTTGTTGTCGGCAATGTCACCATGAATATCACCATGGTTGACGTCACAGACTATCCTGATGTCACCGAGGGCGACGAGGTCGTTATCTATGGCCGTCAGGGCTCTGCAGAAATCACTCCCGACGACATCAGTTCCTGGACCGGCGTCAATCTTCTTTCCCAGTCCCTTTTCTGGTCTGCGGCAAATCCCAAGAGAATCAAACCCTAAAAATATCACCTGTAATGAGTACCTCAAAAGTTTATTTCACCAATCTCCGTGCCTCACAGACGGGCAATCTCCTTCAGAAACTCGAGCGCATGGTGAAGCGTGCCGGTCTTGAGCAGATGGACTTGAAAGACAAATTTGTAGCGTTGAAAATCCATTTCGGCGAATTGGGAAATGTAGCCTATATCCGTCCTAACTATGCCGCTGTCATCGTTCGTCTCATTCAGCAGATGGGCGGCAAAGCTTTCCTCACCGATTCCAACACGCTCTACAAGGGTAGTCGTGACAATGCTGTTGACCACATTCATACGGCCATGGTCAATGGTTTCAATCCCATTGCTACGGGTTGTGACGTCATCATTGCCGACGGTCTCCGCGGTAAGGACGAAAGAATTGTTGATGTAAAAGGAAAGTATTGTCCGGAACCTAAGATTGGCGCTGCCATTGCCGATGCTGATGTTGTCATCAGCCTCACCCATTTCAAGGGCCATGAGATGGCAGGTTTCGGCGGTGCATTGAAGAATCTCGGAATGGGTTCAGGAAGTGTTGCCGGCAAACTTGACATGCATTCAACAGCACAGCCTAAGATTGCCACGGAAAAATGTATCGGATGTAAGATCTGTGAAAACAACTGCAATCACAATGCGGTTCATGTTATTGATAAAAAAGCGGTGATTGACTATAGCGAATGTGTGGGTTGTGGTCAGTGTGTGGCAGTCTGCAAGAGTGAGGCTGCACAGGTGGGAAGTACGGAAAGTTCTGAGATTCTCAACTATAAGATTGCTGAATACACCAAGGCTGTTCTGAAAGACAAGCAGCATTTCCATATTGCCTTCATCATGAATGTCAGTCCTGAGTGCGACTGCTGGGCGCACAATGATGCCGCCATCATCCCCGACCTCGGTATGGCTTGCAGTTTTGACCCCGTCGCTCTCGACCAGGCTTGTGCCGATCTCGTCAATGCCGCTCCCATGCTCCAGACCGACAATGTCCTTGCTGAAAAGACTCATCACTCTGGTGAATGCTGTTGCCATGAGCATCACGACCACGAGCATGAGCACCACGACCACGAGCATGAACATCACGACCACGAGCATGAGCACCACGAAGGTCACAACGGTGACAAGTTCCGCATGCTCCATCCCGACACCAACTGGGCCGCCGGTCTCCGTTATGCCGAGGAACTCGGTCTCGGTACCCGCACCTATGAACTCATCAGGGTGTAAAATACTGTTAGAACCCGATGAACAATGTCGGCAACAAGAGGAAGAAGCCGAGGACAATCAGCACGACGATAGCCTTCCAAACCTTTCTCACCCAGTCGGTATAGGTGATGTGTGCCATGCTGAGAGAAGCGATGAGCACACCCGATGTCGGTGTGATCATATTCGTAAAGCCGTCACCGAACTGGAAAGCGAGGACCATGGCCTGACGGCTCACACCCACCATATCAGAGAACGGCGCCATGATAGGAATGGTGATGGCAGCCTTTGCGGTAGCACTGGGTATGACGGTATTGATAACAGTCTGGATGCCGTACATCGCAGTGAGCGAACCCACCTTGCCGGTATCGTTGAGAGCAGCCTGCATAGCGTGCAGAAGGCTGTCGATGATATGGCCGTCCTGGAGGATGACGATGATACCCGATGCCAGACCCACGACCATTGCCGAGGAGAGGATATCCTTGGCACCGTCCATCATCTCTTTGATAATACGGTTGGCATCATAGCCCGCGATGATACCGCAGACAATACCCATAGCGAGGAAGAGGCCGGAGATCTCCGCCATATACCAGCCGAAGCAGGTCACACCGACGACGAGGAGAACAATCGTTGCAAACAGCACCACCAATATCCACTGCTGTCTTCTGCTCAGACGCTCGCCCGTCTCACTGGTCTCTGCCTGGGCAACACGCAGTTCCGTGTTCTTTGTTTTCTTGGCATACACCATGATGAAACCGATGAACAGCAACGTCAGCAGTGCCCAGCAGGCAATACGGTATTCCATTCCGCTGAACATGGGGAGTTCCGCCATCTCCTGCGCGATGCCTACCGTAAACGGATTGAGGAAAGCACTTGAAAACCCGATATTTGCTGCCACATAGACGATGAACATGCCGAGGAAGGCATCATAGCCCATCGAGATCACCAGCGGAACGACAATACCGACAAAGGGTATCGTCTCTTCGCTCATGCCAAAGATGGCTCCGGCAAGGGAGAAAAGCAGGGTGATGGCAATGAGCACCACCTTGTCGTAATGTCCCACCTTATCGATGAAACGGCTGATACCCACGCTGATAGCCCCCGTAGCATTGAGGAGCCAGAAAGCACCTCCGACGATGAGGATGAACACGATGATTCCCGCCTGTTTCACAAAGCCGTTATACAGCGCCGTAAAGACACTCAGCGACTGCGGCACGCTCTCGATACTCTCGTACGTCAGCGTTCCGTCCTCATGCGTCACATACTGTCCTCCCGGCATCAGCCAGGTGGCAATGGCACTCAGAACAATCATCCCGAAGATGATCGTGTAGGTATTGGGTACTTTAAACTTCAAAGCGTCTTATTTTTTAACTTTTAACTTGCCAGGCCTTTTCCGCCATGACCATTCCGATGACGAGGATGACGAGACCGAGGACGGCCATGAGGGTGATGCGTTCGCCGAGGGCGAAATACGCCATGAACATCGTGGCGACAGGACTCAGATAGATATAGAAGGAACTTTTCACTGCGCCGAGGCCCTTCATCACAAGGTTCCAAAGCGCATAACATCCTACATTTGCGACAAGACTCAGACCGACGATGCTCACGATGACCTCGGGCTTCGTCAGGATTGCTGCGTCTGTATTCAGCGGCTGATAGAGATAGTAGGGTAGGATAGTGACGAGCCCGTAGAAGAACACCTTCCGCGAGATGAACCACGCACTGTATTTCCCTACGATGGGTTTCGTTATCCATTGGTAGAAAGCCCACGTCAGTCCCGATAGAAGGCCGAGGGCATAGCCAAGGGGCGATATGTGAAGCACCACCTGACCGTTGAAGATGACCAGTGCCACCCCGATGAACGCGAGGACAACCCCCAACGTCTGGCGTCGTGACAACCGTTCACTTTTGTAAGCCAGAGCGAGGATGATGCTCGTCCATATCGGGCAGGCGCTGACGAGGATGGCAATGTCGCAGGCCGGAGTCACGGTCAGCGCTGTGTTTTCTGCGAGGAAATAGAGCGAGCCGCCGGTGAATCCCGCCAGCACCATCAGTGCCTCATCCCGCCAGTTTTCGCACCATAACTTCCTGAAGCACAGCGGCCATGTCAGCAGATAGGCAAGGATGAATCGGTAGAAGAAGATGTCCGCAGCATTCAGTCCTGCCCCGAGGAGAATCTTGGTCACAACATAGGTCGTTCCCCAGATACTCACGATGACGATGGCGAGGAGATGGATGAGGACTTTATGGTTTTGCAGCATGGTGATTATGCGTCCTGGAACTGCATGCCGTTGTCAAGGAAGACCTCGAGTTTTGTGTATTCCGAGTGGAAATCATTGACAAGGCGATCGCAGTAAAGATTTGCCCAGATTTTGGCAAGGGGAAGATTGTGGTAGAGACAGTTTCCGCAGGTCTCGGGAGTCGTTGCGGGAACCTCCTCCTGCTCGACAATCCAGCGGAGGCATTCGATGGTGAGTTCCCTCATACGTTCCGGGGTATAGGCAGGACGGTCTGCGGGAGTCTTCATGATGACATACATTCCCGTCATGCAGCCCATAGGACCGACATAGACAACATCCTCCTTGACGCCTTCGCGGTTACGGAACCAAGTTGCCATCAGATGTTCGATGGTATGCATTGCCGTAGGATCCACCCACGGTTCCTTGTTGGGCTCAGTTATTCTGAGGTCAAAGGTAATAAAGCCTTCATCTTCGCGAGAGACATAGATTCCCGGTTTGAGTACGGAGTGATCGATGGTAAAAGAACTTACAACTTCCATAATATATATAAGGGGTTATGGGTTTATTGGGTTTATCGTCGGCAAAGGTACGAAAAACTCTTCACACCTGCAAATTTGGGTGACTGATGATGTACAGGAAAGATTATAGAAAGTCTACAGGTCTACAAAGTATATCGTATTGGTGACCAGAACATGGCATCGCTATTGAGCACACAGACTTCATCGTCCGTTTCTAATCTACCAATTTAGACGCTAGCCTCGTAGAAGTGCAAAAGAAACCCCGTTCACCATTAGGTGTTCGGGGTTTTATGTAAGTGGGGCCTTTCAGGCTTTACCCCGTTTCCTCACACATCGATTGTTGATTCCTGATTACTCTTATTTCAAAATTATTTACTATCTTTGCACGCGAAAATCTAAAAACATTATCTATATGAAAAAATTCTACGCTTTTCTCGCTGGCATCATCATGGCCATCGGCAGTGCTTTTGCCCAGTCTCCCTTTGACTGCAATATCGCTGTCACTGATATCACCGACTCCTATGCCTTGGTGACCATCACCCCTGCTGACAACAGTCAGTACTACATCTTCTCCTGCACGACGAAGGCTGCTTTTGATGATACCAATGAAGCCGAACTTACGGATTATATGAAATCCAATATGGATTACTACATTGAACTTTATGCAGAAAACGGATATGCCATCTCCTATTCCGATTTCGCGTATCAGGGGGTGAAGTTCCATGAGTATAAGGATCTCGCTGAGGATACGGAATACGTCGTCTTTGCTTACCGCATGGACCCTGCAACCGGTGAACCTGCCTCATCCTTTGCAACGACTACCTTTACGACAAAGAAGGGTGATGACGTTCCTGTCATCGGCGAATACGATCTCCATGTCATCAGTCCCAGTTGGAAGGACAAGGTGGCTACCGAAGGTTGGTGGCAGATTTCCGGCTATGGCAATGACTACGATTTCTGGGTAACCATCTCCAACAGTTTCACCACAAAGCTTGAAGGAACCTATCAGATGGCGGATTTGGATTTAAGCTATTCCAAGGTTTACGAGTACGACGAGGAGGGCCAGCCGGTGGAAATCAAGGCGAAGGACATCACCGCTGTGGTTGCTGTCAGCGACGCGGGTGTTATCACCGTAACGGCAGAATATCTGGCAAAGAGTGGTGTGCTCTATCATATCACCTTCGACAATGTCGAGCCCGATGGCATTGGCAGTATCACCGTAACTCCTGCTCTTGCAACCCGCAAGTATCTCGACAACAACTCCATCGTCATCGAGAAGGACGGCCGTAAGTTCAATCTCAACGGTCAGGTTATCAAGTAAAATTTCGATGTAAATAACACTAAAAAAGCACTTACGAAATTATCGTAAGTGCTTATTTTTTTAGAGCCTCTTGTCGGATTCGAACCAACGACCCCGAGATTACAAATCACGTGCTCTGGCCAACTGAGCTAAAGAGGC
>DCHS01000010.1:0-7801 GCA_002314875.1 Prevotellaceae bacterium UBA1746 | reverse complement strand
CTACATCGCGCCGCTACAACCAACTTTCCTTGCTGCGGTCAAGCCCTGGGGAGGTAGAAGGGAGCTGGCCGTGCAGCACTTTCCCATTTTGCGAGTGCAAATTTAGGGAGAATTCCTGAGATGGACAAATTTTCATCTTCATTTTTAGCTTTTATGCTCAAAAATGATGCTCATTTCTGTCTTTTGTGAAATAAAAGTGTCAAAAACCTTGCAAAAACAAAATTTACTTCTTATATTTGCAAACAGAAATAAACCCTATAATACTTCATACTATGGCAAAATTGACATTCAAGGGCTATGTTGCCCGCAATAGCGACGATGCACTCCGTTTGTTCCTCAATCGTCCTGTACGTGACCAAGGTGGTTGGCAAGCTCCCCGTTTCCGTGGTAGTCTTGAAATCCCCGTTGAGGGTTTTGAGGATCTCACTTGGGAGGACGAACCTGTCGATGCTGAAATCACCATCGAAATCTAAACGATAGTATAAGTTATTAAACAAAAAGACCAGGCTGTAATGTCTGGTCTTTGTTGTTAGCATTTACAAAAAGAGGAAAGCGAAAGCCTTCCTCTTTTGCGGAAAGAGAGGGATTCGAACCCCCGGAACAGTTACCCGTTCACCGCATTTCGAGTGCGGCCCGTTCGACCACTCCGGCATCTTTCCTTGGTCGATGATGATTTTGAAACCTACAGTACGCTTAGTAGTACAACTTCCAGGGTATGCTGATGATGATAAGGGTGAAGAGGAAGCCGTAGGTGATGACGCTGAGACGGGTGAAAGAGTAGTGCGCCCGTTCTTTGTCTTTCATCTTCAGGGTGAAGAGCCAATAGACGAAACTGCCGATGAGCATGCCGACAAGGAGACCTACCATGATGTCGCCAAAATAGTGGACTCCGAGGTAGAGACGGGTCCAGCAGTTGAACAGGCTCCAAAGGACGAGGACGATGGTGGTGTGGCGTTGGCGGAAGATAAGGCTGAGATAGGTGGCGATGGCCATGGTATTGCTGGCATGGCTGGAGAAGAAGCCGTATTTGCCACCACGGTAGTTGTTGACGACATCGACGAGGTTCATTATCTCTGGTTCGTGGGTGGGACGGAACCTTGCGACCATGGGCTTGACAAATGTTGAGGAGATCTGATCGGAGAGGAGAACACAGAGGGCAATCCCGAGGAATATCCACAGGATGTGCTTGAGGTCGTGCTCGCGGACAACAGCATAGATGATACCAAGATAGAGGGGTATCCATATCCAGGCTTTCGTGCCCAGCATGGCTACTCCGTCTAAATAGAGGTTCTCTGAACCGTTGAAGAAGAGGGTTATTGCTGTGTCCATAACTTTAATATACGAGGGAGACCAACGAATGGCCTCCCTCGGATTATTGATGATTCAGGTGTGCCATTAAGCCATGGAACCTCCGACAATGTCGAGGAGTTCGGCTGTAATAGCATACTGGCGGGTCTTGTTGTACTGCAACTTGAGAACGCGGAGAAGTTCGTCGGCGTTGTCGGTTGCGGTCTGCATGGCAATCATTCGTGCAGCATGCTCGGAAGCATTGCTGTCGAGGAGTGCGGTATAGAGCATCAGGTGAAGTTCCTTGGGTACAAGTTTGTCAAGCAATTCGGTGAGTGAAGGTTCAACGATGTAGTTGTCGTTGAGGGCTTTCTCGGAATTCTGCTTGGCGTACTGTATCTTGTCCTGACCCTGCTCCTTGGCATAGGCTACGGATTCGGCGGTGGCAACATTGTTTGTGAGGTCACGGTCGCCCTTAACCTCTGAAAGTTGCTTGGTGAGGTCGATGGGAAGATACTGCTTGCGACGGAGAATCTGGGATCCTGCGCTCTTGAAATGATGATAGATCAGGTCAACGCGGTCATATTCACCGGCATTGAACTTGAGATTGATATCAATTGCTACTTCACGACATTCTGCTTCATTGGGCTTATCTGCGAGATGAGTGAATTCGCCTGCAGATTCAAGACCGAGTTTCGCTACTTTCTCTGCTATCTTACGACCGATGGGATAAATCACGATTCGGCCTACACCAGCTTCGCGGTAATGATCTACGGCGCGCATCATCTCTTTGATGACATTGCCATTGAAACCACCGCAAAGACTGCTGTTGGACGCAAACACGACGAGGGCCACGGTCTCCATCTTTGCGTGTGAACGCTGATAGGAGGAGGTGATGTCGGGCTGCGTAGCAAGGAAAGTCTTCAGCATTCGCTCAAGGGTCTCTTCGTAGGGCAGCATATGCTCAATCTGTTGCTGAGCATGGTGCAGCTTACTGGAGGCCACCATCTTCATAGCACTCGTAATCTTACGGGTACTATTGACTGAGGCGATTCGGTTCTTTACTTCTTTGAGTGAAGCCATAATGAAATTATGAATTAAGAATTATGAATTTTGAATTAAGGATAATCCAGCTTTCTAATTCTTAGGATTCTTATTTGTACTGAGCAGCGATGTCTGCAGCAACCTTGGTGAGGGTAGCGGTTACCTCGTCGGTAAGCTTGCCTGCGGTGAGGACTGCGAGAACATCTTCAGCGTGTGAAGCGCGGAGGGTGGTGAGGAAGTTGTCCTGGAACTCACGAACCTTGTCGAGGGGTACATCGGCAAGGAGGCCCTTGGTACCACAATAGAGGATAGCAACCTGTTCACCAACGGGCATAGGAGAGTACTGTGCCTGGATGAGGAGCTGGTTGTTCTTACGACCGCGGTCGATGGTCATTGCGGTTACAGGGTCCATATCGCTGGAGAACTTGGAGAAGGCTTCCAATTCACGATACTGTGCCTGGTCGATCTTCAAGGTACCTGCTACCTTCTTCATGGACTTGATCTGTGCGCTACCACCTACACGGGATACGGAGATACCTACGTCGATGGCGGGACGGAAGCCCTGGTTGAAGAGGTCGTTGTTGAGGTAGATCTGACCGTCGGTGATGGAGATTACATTGGTAGGAATGTAAGCTGATACGTCACCGGCCTGGGTTTCGATGATAGGAAGTGCGGTGAGTGAACCGCCACCCTTGACTTCGCTTCTGAGGCATTCGGGAAGGTCGTTCATCTGTGCAGCGACTTCATTCTGGGCATTGATCTTTGCAGCACGCTCGAGCAAACGAGAGTGGAGATAGAAGACGTCACCAGGATAAGCTTCACGACCAGAGGGACGGCGAAGGATGAGGGATACTTCACGGTAGGCAACAGCCTGCTTTGAAAGGTCATCGTAAACCACGAGGGCATGCTTACCACGGTCACGGAAGAATTCACCGATAGCAGCACCTGCCATAGGAGCATAGTACTGGAGAGCGGCACTCTCGGATGCGGTAGCGCTGACGATGATGGTATAGTCCATGGCACCGCGGCTCTTGAGGGTCTCTACGATGTTTGCAACGGTAGATGCCTTCTGGCCGATGGCTACATAGATACAGTAAACGGGATCACCATTCTCATAGCACTGGCGCTGGTTGATGATGGTGTCGATTGCGATAGCGGTCTTTCCGGTCTGACGGTCACCGATGATCAACTCACGCTGACCACGACCGATGGGGATCATGGAGTCAACGCTCTTGAGACCGGTTGCGAGGGACTCGGTTACAGGCTGGCGGTAGATAACACCGGGAGCCTTACGGTCGAGGGGCATGAGGTACTTTTCACCTGCAATTTCACCACCACCGTCGAGAGGCTGACCAAGAGGATTGATGACGCGGCCTACGAAGTTGTCGTTGACAAGAATGGAAGCCACGCGGCCGGTACGCTTTACGCTCTGGCCTTCCTTGATACCTGTGGAAGCACCGAGAAGCACAGCACCGACATTGTCCTCTTCAAGGTTCATCGCTACACCCATAACGCCGTTCTCGAATTCGAGAAGTTCGTTTTCGGTGCAGTGAGTAAGGCCGTAGATTCGTGCTACACCATCACCGATGGTCAGTACGACGCCTACTTCCTCAAACCTATCCTCAGCCTTGATGTCTTGCAACTTTTGAAGCAAAACCTCAGAGACTTCGCTGGGTTTTATGTTGTTTGCCATTTGTTATTGGTTTAAGCTCCGCAGGTTGCCACTTGCGAAACTTTTGTTATTGTATTAACTGTTTTGATTTAGAGAAGGGTACGCTTGACATTTGCTAAACGGCCTCGTACGGACGCGTCCATTCGATAGGTGTCGTATTCAAGGACGAAACCACCGATAATGGCGGGATCAACCTTGACTTCAAAGTCAACCTTGGCGTCGGTGCGCTTGGCTACCATCTGCTGCATACGCTCAACGACAGCGTCGGAGGGGGTAGAGGCAACGGTGAGCTTGCCGCTCACAAGATGGTTTTCCTCGCGGTAGAGGGTCTGATAGGAGGTGGCAATGAACTGCGACAACTTCAGACGCTTGTTCTCAATCAGAAGATCGATGAAACGGGCTACGGACTTTGAGGTTGAATTTGCGGCAGCGATGAGCAGTTCCTTGACCTGTTCGGCTTTCAACGTGGGATTCTGGATCGCGGTATGAAGCTGCGGATAGGCGGTGAAAGCCTCTGCCAGCGTCTTCATTTCGTTGTAAACCTGCTGGTCTTCGTGCTCAGCGGTGGCGTATTTCAGCAATGCTTTTGCATAGCGTACAGAAACGATTCCATTATCCATATTATTAAGAATTAAGAATTTAGAATTAAGAATTAAACCTAGGGTCAGGACTTAAGACTTAACAAATTATTAAGTATTATGGACAAGGAATTACTTTTCTGCCTCATCAAGCAGACGGTCAATGAGCTGCTGCTGTGCAGCGTCAGAGCTTAACTGCTGAAGGAGTACCTTCTCTGCGATCTGAACGGAGAGAGTGGCAACCTGCTGACGGATTTCAGCAAGAGCAGCCTGCTTTTCAACTTCGATCTTTGCCTTGGCATCTTCAAGAACCTTGGCAGCTTCGATCTCAGCCTTATGCTGTGCTTCGCCGACAATGTTGTCGCGGGTTTCCATCGCCTCCTTCAAGATCTGGGCCTGCTGCTGACTTGCATCGCGCAGGATCTGCTCACTTTCGGCTTGGATACCAGCGAGTTTCTCGTTGGCTGCACGAGCATTCTTCAGACTTTCATCGATGAAAGCCTTACGTTCTTCAACCATGTTGACAATGGCAGGGAAGCCCCACTTTGCCAAAATGAGGAAGACAACGAGGAATGCCAGGAACATCCAGAAAAGGAGTCCAAGATCCGGAGTAAGTACTGAAGGGAGATTCTCCATCGAATACTATTTTAGAAAAGGGATTCGGGGTAATTTATTAGATAAGGAATGCACAAGCTACTACAGCGAACAATGCAACACCTTCAACGAATGCTGAGGTAAGAATCATGTTCGTCTGAATCTTGCTGGTAGCTTCGGGCTGACGAGCGATAGCGTCCATAGCGGAACCACCAATCTTACCGATACCCATACCTGCGCCAATAACGGCAATACCTGCACCAATACCGCAGCCCAGCTGTGCCAGACCTTCGGCAGCTAACATAGAAATAAGCATAATTTTAAAATTTTAAAAGGTTATTATTGAATTTGTAATTGTGATTTTTGTTGTTTTGTTTTTATTCGGCATGATGCTCAGGATGAGCAAGACCGATGAATACTGCTGACAGCAGCGTGAAGACATAAGCCTGAACGAAGGCAACGAGGACTTCGACGAGGTTCATGAAGAGCAGCATGAGTCCGCTGAAGGCGTTGAGACCAAGACCCATTCCTGTTCCAAGTGTCCAACCGAGGAAGATGACACAGGTGAAGGAGAGGATAATGGCGTGGCCTGCCATCATGTTGGCAAAGAGACGGACCATGAGAGCGAAGGGCTTGGTAAAGATTCCGACTACTTCAATCACAGGGATCAGAGGAGCGGGGTAGGCCTTGAGGAAGAGGGGTACCTCGGGCCAGAAAATCTCTTTCCAATATTCCTTGTTTCCGAAGATGTTGACGAGCAACATCGTACAGAAGGCAAGGAAGAAGGTGACATTGATGTTACCCGTTACGTTCGCACCACCGGGGAAGATGGGGAGAAGTCCCAAGATGTTGGTGGTGAGGATGAAGAAGAATACCGTGAGAAGGTAGGGAGCGAACTTCTTGTAGTGCTTCTCGCCTACGCAAGCGCGGATCACGCCGTCATAGATGGCCATGGTCAGCATCTCGATAACTCCAACGAATCCTGAGGGGGCATCACTCTGTTCATCACGCTTCTTATACCAGCGGGCACAGCTAAGGAATATAGCGAGGAGGACGAAGACTACAATCCAGATCTGCATCACTGACTTGGTGATACTCAGGTCAATGGGGCGAACTGAACTGCCGTCTGCCAATCGCTCGTATATCTTGCCATGATGGTCTGCATCGAAGAAGAAACCCTTGTAGGTCGCACCTTCTCCACCTTCGTGGATGGCTTCTTCCATCGTTGAACTCAGGAAGAAATTCCACTCACCGGTCGCTGAACTGCGAACGATGCAGGGGAGGGGGATGCTCAGGTGCTTTCCTTCGTAGGATGCAATGTGCCACTCATAAGAGTCAGCGAGGTGTTCGAGTACGATTTCGGGAATGTTGATTTCCTTGGACTCTTCACCTTCGTCTGAAGCCATGGCATTCTGAGCGCTAAGGCCGAATGTCATCAGCAGCAAGAGCAGGAGATATTTGAAACTATTTTTCATACTTGACATTTATGATTGTCATAAAGAGCATTGTTGCGAGATAAAAGAGGAACAGGTTGATACAGAAGAATTTCGTATCATCACCTCCGGAGAAGGCTTTGACCAGAACGGCGGCTATGGTGAACAGCAGACGGAATCCTTTGAAGGTCATACCGAGGGTAATGACGGATTCGGGCTGTGTCTCACGGAAGCGCTTCAGAAGGAACATTTCCATCAATGAGTAGGCAAAGAAGCAGACGGCCATGATAACGATGGCGAGTGCGGTGATGCCTCGAAGGCTGGGATCCATGAACTGGGCCTCAATCCAGAATATCGCCGGTCCTAATATTATATAGAGGAGTGCGAGGATGGTGATGTTTCGTATCATCGTGTATCGTGATTACTGATGTTCCACTTCAGCACAGATGCTGACATTGTTATCGGCAACTTCTACAAAACCGCCGACAATGCTGACGGAAAGGTTTTCCTTGCCCTTAACTACTACCTGGCCGTCTTCGAGGCTGGAGATGATAGGGGCGTGGTTTTGCAGAATTTCAAACTGACCGGCTGAACCAGGGACGAGGACGCTTTCGGCTTCGCTGTCGAAAAGGATGCGGTCAGGAGTTACGAATTTTACATGCATAAGATAAGAATGTGAAATGATTCAACTTAATCTTATCCCTTTGCCTGGTCAAGAATCTTCTTACCCTTTGCGATGGCATCGTCGATGGTACCGACGTTAAGGAATGCCTGTTCGGGGAGATAGTCAACTTCACCATCAAGGATCATGTTGAAGCCACGGATAACTTCTTCGATGGGAACCATCACACCAGGAACGCCGGTGAACTTTTCTGCTACGGTGAAGGGCTGGCTGAGGAAACGCTGTACACGACGTGCACGGTTTACGGTCAGACGGTCTTCGTCAGAGAGTTCATCCATACCGAGGATGGCGATGATGTCCTGAAGTTCCTTGTACTTCTGGAGAATCTGCTTCACACGCTGAGCACAGTTGTAGTGGTCAGGACCGATGACGATGGGGTCAAGGATACGGGAAGTAGAGTCGAGGGGATCCACAGCGGGATAGATACCAAGCTCGGTGATCTTACGGCTGAGCACGGTGGTAGCATCGAGGTGGGTAAAGGTTGTTGCAGGAGCAGGGTCGGTCAAGTCAT
>DCHS01000050.1 GCA_002314875.1 Prevotellaceae bacterium UBA1746 | reverse complement strand
CTCGGGTGCAGAAACATGCAGTAGATAATAAAAAGACTAGTTTCTTCCTGTCCTTTGACTATGGTCTCCAATTTTTCACTGAACTTAAAATGGCGACGAGAATTCTCTATTCCAACAATCACTTTATGAGTTGCAGTGAAAGGGTAACAACGGGACAAAGTCCGAAGACTTGCTATGGCTATGGCAGCCATTTCCTGTTGGAAGAGAAGGGTTTGGCGTATGTGGAGCATATTCACGATAAAGAGCACCCGATGTGGATTGAGGTGATTCACGATAAGAATGTAGATAACGATGTCAAGATGACCTTGGATACTCATATTTATAAGGAGTCTTTAGCGGAAACCTTTGGTATTCAAATTGGAACTGATAGATCAAGAATGGCTTTCTATCGTCGTTATCTGGCCCAGATGTGGCGCCGGACAAAAGAGAAGTTTCAACCGCGAAGATGGTAATCGAGGATAAGTTTTTCGAACTACTGCAAATCGCAGTGGGAAGTCGGGAGCGCTTTTCTGAGCAACCGACAGCAGAAGAATGGCCAAAACTGGTGGAGATGCTTCAAAAGCAATCGCTGTTGGGCATTGGCTATCGTGGTGTTTCCCAAGCGGTGATGCACGGTAACTGTAAGACAGCTAGTCTTCCTTTCCTGACGAAATGGAGTATGCTCGTTGATGACATTCCTCAGAAGAATGCAGAGTTGGATAAGGATGCTTCTATTCTTACCCGGATCTTTGAGAAAGAAGGCTTCGATGTCTGTATTTTGAAAGGGCAGGGTATCGCACGCCTCTATCCCGATCCATCCTTACGCACTTCTGGGGATATCGATGCCTGGGTTTGGCCGCAGGATGACAGCAACAACCAAACTTTGAGCGACCGCCGTAAGACGATTGTTGCGTATTGCAAGAAATTGGTTAAACCCAAGGAGATTGTATATCATCACATGCCGTTCCCAATCAATGGCAAGGACATTGAGGTGCATTTTACCCCGTCTTGGATGTATGCACCTTTGGCAAATCGTCGTTTGCAGCGTTTCTTTGAACAGGAATGGAAGCATCGAGAATGGCATAGGGTAAGCGATAAGTTCGGATTCTATGTTCCTTCTTTGAAAATGGACCGCGTGTTTGTTCTGGTTCATATCTATCGTCATCTATTTGCTGAAGGAATCGGCTTGCGTCAGCTTCTTGATTACTATTATGTCCTTCTGGCAACAAAAACAGACGAGGAGCGAGTTGACAGCATGAAAACGTTGAAGGATATCGGCATGAGACGTTTTACTGCAGCCACGATGTGGGTGTTGCAGACCGTTTTTGGTCTTGACGAGTCCCATATGCTATGTAAAGCCAACGAAAAGGCTGGCCGTTTCTTACTGCAAGAGATTATGGCAGCAGGTAACTTCGGCCATTACGATGAGCGACAGAGCATTTCACAAGAGGGTGGCTCTTCTTTACGTTTTGGGCAAATCATGGTTCGCAGCTTCCGTTTTCTTTCCGCTTATCCTCGGGAAATTCTCGCCATGCCTTTCTGGAAGCTTGGACATCAGTTCTGGATGCATAGACATGGCTATAATAAGATATAATAATGTTACATCTTAAGACATTATCTATAATAATAAATAAGGAGCAGTTATCAGAACTTCCTGACGGGAAGGTCCTGATAAACACGATCAATGCTTTCAGCTATAACAACGCTCAAAAAGATGAGTTGTTTGCTGAGGCTTTGACAAAGTGCGATGCTGTGGTTCCTGATGGGGCCAGTATCGTGATGGCATGCCGTTGGATAAAGGCGAACTGCCAGCCAGAGGAACGCATTGCCGGTTGGGATCTGTTTGTCTTTGAGATGAATCGTCTGGAAGAGCGTGCGAAAGAACAAGGCAAGCGATTGAAAGTGATGTTTATGGGATCTAGTGAGAACGTTCTGACTTTGATACGAGAGCGTGCCTTGAAGGACTATCCCCATTTGGATGTCATCACTTATTCTCCTCCATATAAAGCAGCGTTTTCTGAAGAGGATGATGCCAATATCATTAATGCAATCAATACCGCAAATCCAGATTTGCTGTGGGTGGGTATGACTGCGCCGAAGCAAGAGAAATGGACTTATCAACACTGGCAGGATTTGGATATCCATTGCCATGTGGGGACTATCGGTGCTGTTTTTGATTTCTATGCTGGAACCGTGAAACGTGCTCCGCGTTGGTGGCAAGAACATTCTTTGGAATGGTGCTACCGTCTCCTTAAAGAACCTCGCCGTATGTGGCGTCGATATATTGTGGGCAATATCGAATTCCTTATCCGAGTGCTCTTCATTAACCGATAACTATAAATACCATGATAAAAGTTAACCGATCAACAGACATGATTATTCGCTCGCTGGCCCTTTGTGGCGAACTGGCGGTGATCAATGGATTGCAGATTATTTTGTATATTTGCTATAAACATTTCCATGGTGATTATCCTCCGGGTTATAAGCGTTTGCTGGTGTTGATGAGCATTGTGTATATTATCTGCAATGTCCAGGCAGGTATGGTGGTACACAAGCGTTTTGTTCGTCCAGAACAGATCTTCCGCAGGGTAATTGCCAATACTATCTGGTATATCTTTGTCAGTTTCCTGATCTTATGGACCATGCACTGGCCTCTGCTGACTTGGAACTTTATGGTGCCCTTCTATCTTTCCATCATCATCGGTGTAATGGGGTGGCGCTGGATTGTTCGACAGGTGATTAAACGTTATCGTACTTCCCGTGGAAATCTTCGCCGGGCAATTTTTGTAGGGCCTCCTCAAAATGCTCAGAAATTGATACGCAGTATGGCATTGGAACTCTCTACGGGTTACGAATTTATTGGTTATTTCGATGAGGAGGAAGATTCGGAAACTTCAAATTATGGGGAATATCTCGGAAAGCCTTCGGAAGTCATTGATTACCTCGAGGCGCATCCAGAGAAAAATGTTGATCAGCTGTTCTGCACACTGTCGACAGAATGGGATGATCTGGTGCACGATATTTTGAATTATTCAGAGAACCATTTTATCCGTTTCCACAGCATTCCGACGAATTTCAATTTTACAAAACGTACGATGGCGATGGAACTGATGACGGGTGTTCCTGTTTTCAGTTTGCACAATGAGCCTTTGGCTTCTCCTGGTAACCGCTGGCTGAAACGTGGGTTCGATATCTGCGTCTCGTTGCTGTTTTTGTGTACGATTTTCCCCTTTGTCTTTATCATCTTCGGAAGCTTGATAAAGCTTTCAAGCCCAGGCCCCATCTTCTTCAAGCAGAAGCGTAGTGGCTTGAATGGAAAGGAGTTTTATTGCTATAAATTTCGCTCGATGAAAATCAATGCGGATAGCGATAAGGTCCAGGCAACGAAGGACGATCCGAGAAAAACTCGTGTGGGTGAATTTATGCGCCGTACGAATATTGATGAATTGCCACAATTATTAAACGTTTTGAAAGGCGATATGTCGTTGGTCGGACCACGTCCTCACATGTTGAAACACACTGAAGAATTCTCTGCCCAAATCAGTAATTATATGTTGCGCCATTTCGTAAAACCGGGCATTACAGGTTATGCTCAGGTAACAGGATATCGTGGTGAAATCAAGTCACCTGAGCAGTTGGAAGGCCGCATTGAAAGAGATATCTGGTATGTGGAACATTGGAGTTTTGCTCTTGATCTTTGGATTTTGATTAAAACGGTGATTAACACCGGTGAGGAGAATGCTTATTAGTCTTTTTGAAAGATTTTAAGCATTTAATGCTTTTATAGTAGGATTGTTATAGCAAATTCTACATTTTTTATTGAATATTTTCGATTTTTTACAAAATAAAGCGATAAAATCAAAGGATTTGTTGTAAATTTGCCCGCAATAATGAAATGTCGAGTAATATACAAACTATAAACAATAATTTTAACTAATTTATTTATGAGAAAGATTCTTGCATTACTTGCTATTTTCTGCTTTGCTTGTACTACAGCTTTCGCAGTAAATGAGGATGTAACTCCTGCTCAGTCTGATGTTCAGAAGTCATGGCAGGGTGACATTGCTAAGAAGTGGGAATTCCGTGGCCGTCTTGGTGGTTTCTGGGGATACACTGATCATCACACATGGGATGCATCAAATCCAGACGCAACTGATCGTCATCAGGATGACTGGTTTGCTGCTTTCGAGGCTGGTTTCGGTTACAACTTCACCAACAAGTTCTATGCTGGTGTTGAAGGCGGTTTCTGGTGGAAGGCATTCCCCTTCTATGGTGTTCCCGCCGGTGACGCTGCAGCAGCAAACTTAGTTTTGAACTATCGCTTCTTCAAGGAGAATAAGCGTTGGCACTGGTTTATCCAGGGTCGTGGTGGTTATGCTTGGGGTACTTCTGGTGACCGTACCGTTATGGGTGTTACCGACGAAACTCCTAACACCATCAACCTCGAAATCATGCCTGGTGTGAACTACCGTCTTCGTGAGAACATTGACCTCGTTCTTGGTATTGGCTATCAGCACCTCTTCAATAAGGGTTCTGAAGTTGCATACGATAACGAAAATGGTATTATCGCAAAGGTTGGTATCAATATCCGTAAGAAGTCTCCCGTTGTTGTGCCGGTTCCCGTCCCCGTACCTGTTGTTGAACCCGAACCCGTTGTTGAACCTGAACCTGTTGTTGAGCCCGAACCCGCTCCTGCTCCCGAGCCCGCTCCCGCTCCTGTTGTTGTTGAAGAGGTTAAACCTTGCATCCAGAACGTATTCTTCTTGATCAACCGCTACGACATCCGTCCTATGGAAATGGCTAAGGTTGAAGAATGTGTGGCTTACTTGAACAAGTATCCTAACGCAACTATCGACATCACCGGTTATGCAGATAAGAACACTGGTAACTACACGATCAACCAGCGTCTCTCTAAGCAGCGTGTTAATGCTGTTTACGATGCTCTTGTTCAGCGTGGTATCGATGCTAAGCGTATCCGTAAGGATTACAAGGGTGATACCGTTCAGCCCTTCGGTAACGACGAGGCTAACTACACCAAGAACCGTTGTACCATCTGTGTTGCTGAATAATTTCTGTTCCTTCTTTAAGAAGACAGCATAAATCATAAAACCTCCGCGAGCCCTCTGGCTTGTGGAGGTTTTGTTTTTTATGAAAGAAAAGTTGGGGATTTGGAAAGAAAACCGTAACTTTGCGGCAAACAAACAATGGAGGTTCTACTCCTATAATATTATTTAGCATGAATACAACGATAAAGGATATCCTTGAGCGCCGCTCTTGCCGTCGATTTGATCCGGAAAAGATGCCCTCGGAAGAACAGATTAATGAGATTCTCGAGTGTGGTAAATATGCTCCCAATGGGTGTGGTTTCCAGAATACCAAGATGATCGTAGTTACAAATCGTGAGGTTCGCGACCAGATCAGTCGCATGAATGCTGAGGTCTGGGGACATACTACCGACCCATTCTATGGCGCTCCGATGATGATTATTGTACTTGCAAAAGCCGACTGGCGCAATCGCGTGTACGATGGTAGCTTGGTTATGGGCAATCTGATGCTTGCAGCTCATGCGTTGGGCATTGACAGCATCTGGATTCACCGTGCAAAGGAAGAATTCGAAAGCGAAGAAGGCAAGGAAATCCTTCGTTCTCTGGGCCTCGTTCCTGAAGAATGGGAGGGTATCGGACACTGCGCTTTAGGCTTCCGCAACCACGATATCCCCAATCCTAAGGCTCGTAAGGAAGACTTCGTTCATTGGATTAAGTAAGTCTCTGTTTTATTAGCATGGATCGCATAGAAGGCATTGACATGATTGTCCTGAACTTAGGACATGCACGGACGGTTCACAATTGGGGAAATAAAGATATTTCTTCACCTTTCGTGCGCCTTTATTATGTCAAAGAGGGAAGGGCGTTGCTCCATATGGAGAAGGGAGACTTTGAACTTACTCCCGGCCATATGTACCTCGTGCCTAGCTATGCGCCCCATTCTTACGAATGCGAACCTGGTTTTGAGTTCTATTATCTCTTTGTTTATCAGAGAAACCAAGAGATGATGAACGTTTTCGATATTTACGATTTTCCATTGGAAGTCCGTTCCAACGAAGCAACACAATTGCTTTTTGAGAACTATTGTCATCTCTATCCCCAGCTGAATTTACCCTCTAAAGATGCAGAAGCGTTCCTGAAGCATCAGGCTTACCGCGATTATGTTCAAGCCTATATGCAAATGGCGGACTTCGAACGTTTACAACTTCATGGTTTGGTGGAAATCTTAATGTCTTACTTCGTCAAACATGCGCAGCCACGAGCGATTGTCAGTGATGAACGAATTGCCCGTCTGTTAGATTATATCATGCAGCATTTGACGGAAACAATAACGATTGAGCGATTGGCTGATGAGGCTTGTCTTACCAAGTCTTACCTTATCCGTGCTTTTCGCCAGTCAATGGGAATCACTCCGCTGCAATATGTTATCCGGAAGAAAATTCAGCAAGCACAGATGTTGTTGTTGGGAACGGATAAATCAGTTCAGTTCATTGCTCAGTCCGTAGGTTTTCAGGATGTTTCTTATTTCATCCGCCTTTTCAAGAAAAACTTGGGTTTTACACCTCAGGAATATCGTGAAAAATTGATTGGATAGGAGATTATTTGGTTTCTTTAGGACAAAATAGGCGAATATGAGTACAAAAGTATGGATTATATAGGAGAAAATGGTCTCTTTTTCTATTTTTACCGTACCTTTGCACTCGTATTTTATTTAGAACCATATTCTGAGAAGTTCTATGGGGATTTCTCGTTTTACTAATACCATTATCTTTATGCTTAAAGATTTTAACAAGACGGCGATTATTGCCGGAGAACGGAATATCAGTTATGCTGAAATGCTTCAGCGCATTTCGCTTTTTGCTCATCATACTCCTTCTGAAGCAGGTGCAAAGACCATTGTTCTGAGTGAAAACCGTGAAGGCTGGATCTATGCTTTCTTTTCAATCTGGAACAATCACGGTATTGCTGTTCCTGTTGATGCTACTTCAACGGTTCATGACATCGCCTATATTATCAAAGACTGCCGTCCTGTTTGTATCTGGACATCTCGCAAGAAGGTTGACCTTGCTCGTGAAGCTATTGCAGAGGCTGGTGTTGAGGTTCAGATTCTGCTGATTGATGACTATGAGCAGATAGAGTGCACAGAGGAAAAGGCAGATATTGTTTACAATCCTCAGGATACAGCACTCATTATCTATACTTCCGGTACAACAGGTTCTCCTAAGGGCGTCATGCTTTCCTATGAGAATATTAATATAAATGTCCGTGCGGTAACAGAAGAGGTTGAAATCTTCAATGCGGATCGTCGTACATTGATACTGTTGCCTTTGCATCATGTCCTTCCTTTGGTAGGAACTGTTATCATGCCGCTTGTTGCAGGTGGTGGTGTAGCCATTTGTGCAACAATGTCCGGACCTGACATCATGGATACGCTTTGCCGTGGCGAAGTAGCCATTATGGTGGGTGTTCCCCGTTTGTGGCAGACAATTTATGCTGGTGTTATGAAGAAGATTAATGCCAGTTTCGTCACACGCGCCTTATTTAATTTGTGTGCGCGTGCAAACAATCTTACCTTGTCTCGCACAATCTTTAAGGCTGTTCACAAGAAGATGGGTGGCCATATCCGATACTTTGTCAGTGGTGGTGCTGCACTTGATCGCGAAATCGCTCTCGGACTTCAGACTCTCGGCCTTGAGGTGCTCGAAGGCTATGGTATGACGGAAGCTGCTCCTATGATTTCGTTTACCCGTCCTGGAGATCTGATTCCCAAGTGTGTGGGTCTTCCCTTGAATGATACAGAAATCAAAATCATTGACGGCGAAATTTGTGCGCGTGGTCCTCAGGTGATGCAGGGTTATTACAATCGTCCTGAAGAAACTGCTCAAGTTATTGACAAGGATGGTTTCTTGCATACCGGTGACTTGGGTCGCTTGGATGAAAAGGGGCATATTTTCATCACAGGCCGTTCCAAGGAAATCATTGTTCTTTCCAATGGTAAAAATGTCCAACCCAACGAAATCGAATACAAGCTTGAGAAGTTTGAGGATCGTGTAAAGGAAGCCGCTGTTGTACAGGATGGTGACTTGCTCCGTGCGATTATTGTTCCCAAGATTGAATGGGCAAAGAACCTCAGTGATGAAGAGGTTGAAGAGGCTTTGAAGCGCGAAGTGCTTGAGCCTTACAATCTCACTGTAGCCAACTATAAGAAGTTGATGAGTCTTTTCGTTTATCGTGGAGACCTTCCTCGTACGAAAATGGAGAAGCTTCAGCGCTTCAAGTTGAAGGATATCCTTGCAGCAGGTTTTCATGCTGCCAAAGAAAAGGAACCAGAAGTGGAACCTACCTTTGAGGAATATCAGATTATCAAGCATTACATTGAGACGGAGAAGAAGGTGAAGGTCCGTCCGACAGACCACATCGAAACCGATCTTGCTTTTGACTCTTTGGATCGTGTGGGTTTGCAGGGCTTTATCGAGCAGACTTTTGGTATGAAGATGAACGCTGACAGCATGACGAGCTATAAGAATGTGCTTGCCATCGCAGAACAGGTTGCAGATCATAAGACTCGTATTGAAGTGGAAGATGAGGACTGGAACAAGTTCCTGCACAAGTCTTCTGCTGACCTAGAACTTCCTTCCGCTTCTTTCTCTTATCCTTTGATTTCGCGCACTTTCCGTGCTTTCTTCAAGGTTTACAATCGTCTCTCTGTCAAGGGTGTTGGAAATATTCCCGCAGAAGGTCCTTTCATTATTGCTCCTAATCATCAGAGTTTCCTTGACGGACCTCTTGTTTCTGCAGGTTTGTCCACTCGTATTTTGAACGATAGTTATTCCTATGCAACTGAGGAACACTTTAATAGCGCTTTCCGTAAATTTGTCGCAAGAAACAACAATGTTATTCTGATGGAGCGCGGAAATCTTCGTGATTCTATTTTGAAGATGGCAGAAGTGCTCAAACAGGGCAAGAATGTCATTATCTTCCCCGAAGGTTCACGTACTCACACGGGTGGTCTTGGCGCCTTCAAGAAGACCTTTGCGATTTTGAGCAAAGAACTGAATGTTCCCATCATCCCTGTCTGCATCAAGGGAGCTTACGAAGCGCTTCCTCGTCATAAGAAGTTCGTCTCTCCCCATCAGATAGAAGTAGAATATCTTGCTCCCATACAGCCAGGTGCAAATCTGTCTTATGAGGAGATTGCCGAGAAGGTCAAGAAGGCCATCGGTGTAGTTTTAGATAAATAATGATCAAGAATTCGTGAAAAGGTGAAGGCCCTCATGTCGTGCATTCCCATTCACGAATTCTTGATATAAAGAACTGTAGATATGAATCATTTTTTTCCTTCTAAGGCCGAACAGGGAAATACCTGGACGCATCTTGTTGGAGTCGTTTTTGCATTGTCCTCGATTTGGATGGTGTGGCCTGCCGTGCATATAGGCTGGCAGATGGCTTTTGGTGTCATCTTTTTTATCGTTGGAATGTTCCTGATGTTTCTTTCCAGCACGATTTATCACTGGGTCCGTCCAGGTTTTGCCAAACAGATTCTTCGCAAGTGTGATCACATCAGTATCTATGTGATGATTGCTTGTTCCTATACCCCGATTTGTGTGGGTGTAGTGGGCGGTTGGCTGGGCTGGCTTGTCTTTGGACTCCAATGGTTCGTCGTTCTCGTTGGAACTGGTGTCAAGATTTTTGCCTTGGGAAAACACCCCCGCTTGTCACTGGCCATTTATCTGATTATGGGATGGAGTGTTCTCTTCATCTTCCCGACGGTTTTGGAACGCCTCTCTACGATGACCTTGGTATGCCTTTTCTGCGAAGGTTTCTTCTATACCGCAGGCACATATTTCTTTGCCCATGACGATCGCTCTCACTACCATGCCATCTGGCATGTATTTGTTCTTCTTGGCGCCATGGCACATTGGAGTGCAGTCTTGACGATATTAATATAAACCGGAAGTTCCGGAAGATCCGGAGTTTCTGACAATAATAATTATGAACGCTCAACTCAAGCAGTATATAGAGGAGATGATACTCCCTCTTTATGACGCTCATGATCTAGCCCATCAGCGAAATCATGCCGACAAGGTTATCCGTGACAGTGCGATTTTGGCCAAAGACTACGATATCAACGAGGATATGGTCTATGCCATTGCCGCTTATCACGATACTGGTCTTTGCGAAGGCCGTAAGACCCATCACCTTGTTTCCGGACGTATTATCCGTGAGGACCAGCGTCTCCGCGAATGGTTTACAGAGGAGCAAATAGAGACGATGGCTCAGGCCGTGGAAGATCATCGTGCCAGCGCGGAGAATGAGCCGCGAAGTATCTATGGCCGTATTGTTGCTGAGGCTGATCGCGATATTAATGTGGATACCATTCTCCGTCGAACTGTTCAATATGGTTTTGCGCATTATCCAGAGCTCACTCCTGAGGCCCACATACAGCGCGCACTTGACCATCTCGATGAGAAGTACAGTTCTCACGGCTATCTCAAACTCTGGATTCCTGGCTCGCAGAATGAGCGGAACCTCCACGAGCTTTGGAAGATTATGGAAGATCCCTCTCGGATACGCGCCCTTGTTGAGCGTATATATAAAGAGGAGGCACAACAATAAGCCTTTCTGTATTTCCGTTCCGGTGTGAGTGCTTTAGCATGAAACTAAAATGAGGACAACCCCGTGGGGCTGTCCTCATTTTTATTTCTTCAAAGACAGGAGACCAAGTAGGACGAGGTCTGCACTGTAGGTACAGCGGTCTTTGAGATCGGGAGCGATTTCGAAGTGATTGCCACCCGTCAGGAAGACGCGGAGGTTGGGATACTCCTGAACGAGTCCGCGAATATAGCCTTCGATTTCAAAGCGAACACCATGCACAACAGATGAGAGCATACAGGTTTCCGTGGTATTGTTCATCAACGGAAGTGCTTTGAGATAGTCCTCATCAACTTGATAAAGCTCAATAAGCGGAAGTAGTGCCGTGTAGTCATTCATCGCGCGGAGTCGCAACTGGGCACCCGGACTGATGACACCGCTTGCAATGGTGTGGTTAAGGACGAGGTCGTAGGTGATACAGGTTCCGGCATCGATGACCAAAAGTTCCTCACAGTCTTCTAAATAGAGGGCACCGATATCTGCTGCAAGTCGGTCTGCACCATAGCCTTCTGGAACATTCTTCAATGCACATTCCGTACTGGCAGTAAGCCAATGTGGCGTGATGGGGAGTTTGTTCAACGCTTCAACAACTGCTGCAGCATCTTTACCAACGCAACTGATGAAGCACTCATCGAAGTGAAATTTGTGTTGTAGTCTGCGCAAAGCTGAAGTCCATGATTCTTTTGCGGGCTTTCGCTCGATATAGGTGATTTCAGCTTCGTGTTCGGGAGTAGCGGGATTACCAATCGCCAATTTGGCGCAGGTATTTCCAATATCAATTAGGAGAACCATTTCTTTATTTATCGAAGAACTTTCTTGCCGTTAATAATGTATATTCCATGAGCAGGATTGTTTACCTTGCGGCCCATAAGGTCGTACCAATTGGTTGAAGGCTCTGTAGTCTGTGTTTCGTTCATATAGACATTACGGATTGCGGTATAGAAATCCAGACTGGGCAGGTTGCTGCTTACCGTAGGAACGACTTCGTAAATCTTGGTGCTTGCAGAAACGCCACCATCTGGAGTTTCGAAACACAGAGAATGGAGATAAGGATATCCGCTAAGATCAATGGTTGTAACAGGACCGGTGATGCTGCCTAACGGATAGATATCATGTACGCTGTCCTTACCGTAAATTCCAAGACTGTTTTCGCCCTGTGTACCGCTGTAGATGGTTACACTTTCCAAAGCATTGATCTGTTGGAAATCGTATTGTGCATCAAGGAGGTTTTCGTAGGTGTAAGGCAAGGCGTCGCAGATGGCGGGATTGTCGTCGCAAGGCGTTGTGGTAACATCATAGACGGGAGTGAATTCTGCAATGCGGATCCACTTATTGCTCGTAGCGCTCTGATTGTAGAAACGAATGTATTTTGCTTCCTGTGCTTTTCCGTTAAAATACAACTGGTAGATATAGGCCTCAGAACTTGAGATTGTGTTGCCACTACCATCTACGGGAGTCATATCGCTTAGGGTGAACGAAGTCTTTGTGCTACCTATAGGAGAAAGTTTGGTCCACTTGCTGCCATCTTGAGATATCTCAATTCGGCCCGTTTTCATATAGTCACCATTGGTGGTATGAATGGCGAAACGAACTTTCTGGATCGGAGCAGAACCGGAAAGGTTCAGGCAGATAACGTCACCGGTAACCTGATCTGCATAAGGACACCAGAAAGTGGTGAGGTCATTATCGCTGATGTTGGAGCGATCGTTGTAATCCTTTTCAACGGGAGCGGTGATGCTTTCGAGGGTAGGCTCGGCGATAAGAGTCAACTGCAAAGCACTCTTTGCGACCTTGAAACTTGTAGTCGCTTCGCTGCTGTTGCCAACCAAAACGTACTTCACATAGCCATCATACGACTTAATGTCATTGCCGGTAGGTTCAATGCGATTCCAGTCGCGACCATTTTCAGAGAAGAGAACGCAGTGGTTCTGACAGAGGGTATCTGCAACGAGGACTTCTGCCATGCGGCTTGCTCTGGGAAGGGTGAAGCCTACATATTCTCCGGGTTCATAGGCATGAGCAGCAATCGACATGTAGGCGATGTTGTCTGCTAACTTTGCTGTCGGAGTATATGATGTATTGGAGAAACCCTTTGCTGCGGTGCTTGCCTTGGGGAAAGCATCCTTCAAAACGGTGGTCTTCAATGTTTCGAGGAAGGGCATGAGGTATTTCTGCGAAGGCTGGCAAATGCGGTGAGCGGTAGAAACGCCCGTTCCCATACCTTCGAGAGAGTAAGCCTGGTAAGCATCGTTCGTTGCAAAATCATCGATGATGTCCAAGGCCTTGACATATTCCATCCAACGACTTTCGAGGCTGTCGCCGGTCTTGGCATTGAGGAAGGTGCTGGTAGCGTTAAGCATCTGTTCGAGCTTCAAAATCCAGGGACGGAGATCACGCCACATCAACTTATCGTTTTCGAGATTGCTTTCTTCGTAGCTTTTGACAATGGCGATAGCGTCCTGCAATTCCGTAATGGTATTCTGCATCTTGCTGGCGCTGAGTGAGCTGGCGAACTTATTGGTGGGATCGTTGTAGGTCAGGAACGGAGCCAAGGTCTTGAGTGCATTGGCAAGGGTTTCACGGTCGCCATTGTTCCGATTTTCTCCTACTTCAAAGATGAAGGGGAACGAAGCGTTCCAAGAGTTTTTATTATTGAACTTTGCATTGTTCCATGCGTAGTCTGCTACGGAGAAAAGAGGAATCTTTGCAACTTCGCCTTCCTGCATGGGATTGGAAACAATACCGATACCTCCGCCAAGATTCGTGGGAAGGGTAGCGCTGCCGCTTACTGCGGGCATATCGACAAAGTTCTGATACATATCCATCGGGAAGAGCTGGGAGTCTGCGTTGTCGTTGCAGGGGTAGTTCCACCACCAAGCCACTTCACGACCGAGGTATTGCTTGGGTGTTGCAAAATCGCTTGCGTTGGGAACACTCCAAACACCATTTCCTGTCGTATAGATGACTACATGCTTAGGAGTGGCAGCGAGAGCTTTGAAGAAACGCTGGTATTGGTCGTCGCTGCTGGCAAAAGAGCGGCAATATATCTGAGGAACGAAATGGATGGGCTTCACGGTATCAGCAGGAAGGGCATCGGCTTTGTTCCACTTAGCTTCTATTTTTTGCTGAATCTGGGTCAGACGACTGGCATTCAAAGCCAGGTCGTCGTCACTGGAGGGTACGCTGACATCGTCCACAAAAATACCAAACTGGCGAACGCCGAGATTGTACATCTTTGTGAACTTATTGACGATATCCGTCACAACGGTTGAAGAGCCTAGGAAGTTGTTGCCCGGGTGGATTGCCCAGATGAAATTCACCTTGGTCGCAGCAGAAGTTTCGCAGACATCACGAATCATATCCTGTGACATCCAGCCGTTTGCTTCCTGCTGGTCAGTGATAGTTGTGGGATAGGCATCCTTCCAATATTCTGAGTGGTAAGGGTCGGACTTGGCACCATAGAGATAGGTGTTCATCTTCATACGCATCATGAAGCGCATGAGGTCTTTCTTTACCTCTACAGAATATGGATAGCCGTAATAACCTTCAACGAGACCGCGCTGCTGCTGGTCTGCATAGTCGGTAATGCTGACGCAGGGAAGAGCGGTTATGCCTTTTTCGTCAAGCATCTGCTCCAACGAAGCAAGGCCCATGAAAGTGGCATCGGTATTCTGGCCAGTGATTGTCAGTGACACCATACCGTTGCTCATCGCATTGAGTTCCAATTTGTGGGCATCGTATTTGTTTTTTACGGCAACTGTGGGATCCACCTTGAGATAGATGGCACTGGTGCAGTCTTGCTCGCCGGTTGTAAAGGAACAGGTTAAACCGTGCTCCTCAAGAACTTGCTGGGCACGGTTCTTCGTGGCTTGGTCTATGCTTTCGTCACAGATGAGGCACACGTTCCCAGAAAAAGAAGCGGTACCGTCAATGGCGGTCATCTTTTGGGGAATGGGATAAATGGTGTATTGAGCCCACATCGTTGCTGAGGCACAAAGCATCAAAATGGAGGCAAGGATTTTTTTCATACTATATAGAATGATTTGTTTTCAAAAGGAGAGTCTGACGTCAATGAAGAACGATGGCCGAGTACTTATAAGTTCCTGCCGACTTTGAGGAACATTTGAGTTCCTTGACTTTTAGTCAAGTTTTCATCTTTTTGACGCATTTCGGGGGGCAAAGTTAAGGCGAAATGCTTGAAAACGCAAATAATACTCCTTTTTTTTTGTTCCTTTAAGAAAATTGCCGTAATTTTGTTTCATAATTAAGCTGGTGATGGAAGAATTGCCTGCTTTCTACGCATAAACAACGTCAAAATAGGCGCTGTTTTTCATGTAATACATCTAATATATATTGTAAAATTTCTATGAAGAAGTTTTTCTGTTTATCATTTTTCGCACTCAGTGCATTCTTTGCTAATGCGCAAGAATGCACTATTCCTGCCGATGCTTTGTCTGCGCTTTCTCAATGTCCTGCAGCTATTGAATTTCGTCAGCAGATGGCTGAAAATGCCATTGCCTCTCACATCAACAGAGTGGCACGTCCAGAGGGAGAATCAAAGATGTATAGCATTGCTGGTAATTTTCAAACGGTCTATGGAATGAAAAGTGCCAGCGGTATTGCTGACGAAGTTCTTTTCAATAACGAGGGTAAAGATATTTATGTTAACACCTTCCTCCCTGTTGTAGGACGAGATTATTGGCATCATGGTTCTCTCAAGAATGGTAAACTTACTTTTTCAAAAGACGATGTATGCTATGTTTATGATTATCATGGCGATGGATCTCAGATTTTCAACCTCAAGTTTGGAAAGATGATTTATAGTGATAGTGGTTGCAAGGCTGAAGATGTGATTTTCAATGCAGAGGATCCAGAGCACATTTACATTGAAGATGCCAATGCTTACCTCGGTTTTTATGACATGATTGATGGTAATGCTGCCTTCTTTAATATCGTGATGGCGCTTGACTTGAAGGCTTTTACTGATGCGCTTGTTACAATTCCTTCTACTGCAACTCAGACGGAGTATGTTTATTCTTCAACGGATGAGTATTCTGCTAAGCATACTCTGATGGGCAGTGTTGCTGTAGATGGTGACGACTACTATTTTGACCATTTGAGTAGTGCATCTGGCGTGGTTAAGGGTACACGCTCTGGTGATGTCATTACCGTAAAGAGTGGTCAGTATATTGGTGCTGAAAGCGGGTACTTCCTCTATTTTAATGGAGCCTATACTGATTGGCAAAAGGATGATCAGGGATATGTTGGGCTTAGCAATACGGACGCTCTTACTTTCCTCATCGATGCTGATGGAAAAATAACGATGGAAAACGCTGAAAATTATTTGGCACTGACAACTAATGCTGCGGGTGCAGTCTATTGTTATGACTTTAATATTCAGGCTTATCCTTATCCTTCTGGTCAGGCCCTTGTCCCCGCAGATCCTCATGATGTTTCCATCAAAGCAGAGGGTGATGGACTTTATAAATTTGAGGCTGTTCTTGAAAACTATACTGCTGATGGAGAATTCATCAATCCTGCCAAGATGGGATTCTATTTCTATTTTGATGATGAGGTTTATACTTTCGAACCTGATGTTTTCCCTTGCATTGAGAATGCAATGACGCGTGTTCCTTTTGGTTATTGTGATGAACAGAGTCGCGATATTTTTACATTAGGAAATAAGGTCTGCATCAACCTTTCTGATGATATGTTCAATACCGTGGGCATAAAGTCCGTTTACACTCTTGGAGAAAAGGAAATCAGTTCTCAGATAGTTTCTGTTGATCTTGAGGGCAATGTTGTTGTTAGGCCTGATGCAGTTCAGCCTGTTACTGTTCTCCAGCCTGTTACCAATCCTTCCTGGTACGATCTCAATGGTCGAAGTATTAACGGCGCTCCTATTCATGGTGCTTTCATAAAAGACGGTAAGATTTACATCAAATAACAAAAAGATTCCCTCGCCTTTCGACGGGGGAATCTTTTTTATTTTCTATTTAAAATAAGAGGTTCTCTTAAAGCACCTTTGTGTAAAGTGCAACGATGTCTTCGAGGGTAACGTCACGGGGGTTACCGGGAGTACAAACATCTGCAAATGCCTGTTCAGCGAGAGCAGGAATGTTTTCTTCGGTGATGCCGAGATCGGAGAGATGCTGGGGAATTCCAACGCGAACAGCGAGAGCGCGAACAGCGTCAACGGCTGCCTGTGCTGCTTCTTCTGCGGTCATGCCGGTGGTATCAACACCCATGTGCTGTGCGATTACACCATACTTTTCAACGCGAGTGGGCATGTTGAATTCCATGATGGTCGGGAGGAGGAGTGCGTTTGCAACACCGTGGGGAACATCGTGGAGTGAACCCATGGGGTGTGCCATACCATGAACGAGACCGAGACCAACATTAGAGAATGCCTGAGCAGCAATGTACTGTGCCAGTGCCATTCCTTCGCGAGCAGCAGCGTTCTGAGGTTCTTCAACTGCAGTGGGGAGGTGTTCGGCAATCATCTTGATAGCCTGTAATTCATACATATCGCTCATGATCCAAGCGCCCTTTGTGATATAACCTTCGATAGCGTGGGTAAGAGCGTCCATACCAGTTGCAGCTGTAAGGCCCTTGGGGAGTGAGTACATCAATTCGGGGTCAACGATTGCTACAGCGGGGATGTCATTGGGGTCAACGCATACCATCTTTGCCTGACGTTCTTCGTCAATGATGACATAGTTGATGGTAACTTCTGCACCAGTACCAGCAGTAGTGGGAAGAGCGATGATGGGCACACTCTTATGCTTGGTGGGAGCACAACCTTCGAGGCTGACGATATCAGCGAATTCAGGATTGTTGGCAACAATACCGATACCCTTTGCAGTATCCATGGAACTACCACCACCGATAGCGATGATGCAGTCTGCACCAGAAGCCTTGAATGCGTCAATGCCTTGCTTAACGTTGGTTACAGTGGGGTTGGGCTTGATTTCTGAATAGATTTCATAGGGGAAGTTCACTGCATCGAGAACGTCGGTAACCATCTTGGTGGTACCTACCTTGATAAGGCCTTTGTCTGAGCATACGAGTGCCTTGGTAAGGTTCATACGATTGAGAACTTCGGGGAGTTCCTGACGAGCGCCAGCACCGAAATAGCTGACTTCGTTGAGGATGAAACGGTTTGCCATAGTGTTTGATTTTTATTAAGGTTAGTATAATGAGCCTTTGGCTCGGGGTTGTTTTTTCGTTGCAAAATTACGATTTTTTCTTGTTGTAGCAAGGGTTATATATTAAAAAATGCGTAACTTTGCATTGCTATGCGATATTTCCTTCTTTGTATGCTTATTTTATGCACTCTCCCGACTTTTTCGGTCCATAGTTCCAGGGAGAGCGACAAGAGATTCCGCGTCTTGGAGTACAATACGGAAAACCTCTTTGACACTGTTCATGATTCTGCTTTCGATGACTATGACTTCCTCCCCGATGGCGAATACCATTGGAATTCTTACCGTTATTGGCGAAAGGAGGGGAATCTGGCACGCGTCATCCTTGAAGCGGGCGGTCTTCAGCCGGTTGATGTGATTGGCTTTTGCGAAGTGGAGAATGATAGTGTCATTCGCGATTTGTTCTATAGTACCCGTCTCGCTTCTTTAGGCTACGAATTCGTCGTAACACATAGTAGTGATTTGCGTGGAATTGATGTGGCATTGGCTTATCAGCCAGAAACTTATCGGTTAATTGCACATCAAAGTTACTCTGTGCCGTACGACTCTGTCAGCGAACGTCCGACGCGTGATATTCTGTGGTGTAGTGGTGTTGTACCGACGGGTGATACGTTGGATATCTTTCTGGTTCATTTTCCTTCTCGGCGAGGTGGTGCTTATTTGACGGATGCTTATCGTGAACGAGCTGCGAGGGTGGTTCGTGAAAAGGCGGATAGTCTGCGTAAGGTCCGTCAGTATGCGAAAATCGTCTTTATGGGGGACTGCAATGCTGAACCCCGGGAGAAATGTCTGAGAATACTGCAAGACGATGGTTTTTTCGCTCTTTCTGCTCATGCAAAGGCGATTAACCCATCGGATGCCACAGATGACCGTTCTCGTAAAGATATTAAGGGCACTTATTATTATCAGAAAACATGGAGCCGAATTGACAATATCTTCGTAAATTCTAATCTATTGGATAGTAAGCAGGGCCTGCATGTTGGGAAAAACGCTCAAAGTTGTTTGATCTTTGCTCCATCCTATCTTCTCGAAGATAATGCAGATGGGTATTTTATGCCGTTCCGTGCCTATCGAGGCCCCTCTTATCATGGAGGTGTCAGCGACCACCTCCCTCTCCTACTCGACTTATGGTACTAAATTAACAAAGGATGCCGAGATTTGCCTCAGCATCCTTTTATTTTTTTTATTTTTTCTCCATTTCCTTTACCAAGCATTGGAGAAGATGGCCTTCCTTGTCACGGACATGCATGCCGTTTCCTTGGCAATAGCGCCAGTATTCACAGTCTTTGCATGGACCAGTCTTCAACCAGGAATGGTCGCGGTAGGGAAGGAATTGGTTTTGCCAGACTTCCATGAAATCATCTTTGTAGATATTTCCTTGATGGAAATCCGCACGGATACTCGGACAAGCTGAAATACTTCCGTCACTGAGAACAGAGCCCACGGTAACACCAGCGTGACAGTGGAAGAAATGACTACGAATGTCGCCTTCGTAATTACCCATGAATCCTTCGCATCCGTATTCTACGTTAATTGTTTCCGAAGATTCCGGATGGGCTTTATGGGCTTTTCGGGTGTCACGAATAAACTCCATTAATTCGCGCAGTTCATTCGGAGTGAGATGGAGACTCTCGTCTTTCTTCGCACGTCCTGAAGGGAAGATGGTAAATACGCGCCAATTACGGCAACCAAGACTGAGGAGGTAATCGCGGATAGCTGGCAATTGTTTGAGTGTCCGGCGATTGACGCAAGTTACCACATCGAAGATGAATGTACGAGGAGTGCCTTTTCCACCCGTAATTTGATTGCCGTTGGCTTCGGCTACCATTAATCGGATGGCTTCGCTAGCTCGTTCAAAACTATGTTGGTGTCCACGTTGCCAATTGTGGTCTTCTTCCAGGCCATCGAGACTGACGGTAGCAGTATGAAGGCCGCTTCGTCTAAGACTGACGAAACGCTCGCGGGACAACTGGTAGCCGTTTGTCACCATTCCCCAGGGAAATTCTCTCTGCCAGATGGCTTTGCCGCAGTCTTCAAGGTCCTGACGCATCAACGGTTCGCCACCAGTGATGATGATGAATGTCTTATGAGAGTCCTGCTTGCTTTTAACGGAATCAAGTACCTTCAAAAAGTCTTCGAGGGGCATATCCTTTTGACCTTCCATCATCTTGCAGTCGCTACCGCAGTGGCGACAATGGAGGTTGCAGCGAAGCGTACATTCCCAGAAGAGCTGTTTCAATGGGTGCTCTTCTATGGTCTTTTTGTGAATGATACGTTCGGCCTCGAGGGCAATTCGACGTCGGAGGGAAAGTGGCACGAGGAATTAAGAATTAAGAATGATGAAACCTATTCCTTTTGGAGAGAAAGAACAATGTTTTGGGTGATGATGTATGCGCCCTCGAACCAGGCATTGTCTGGCTTTTGGGTCTGGACGATGGTTGCAGTCTCGAATTTGCTGATGGTATTAGTGAACAGACCACCATTTGCCTCACCGTCAATATCCTCAACCTGTAGGGAGTAGTTCGATTCTTTATTGACGGAGAAACTGCCGCCTTTGTAGGCAGGCCATTTGATGAATTCTCCAGGCATGACACCTCTGGGGTTGATTTTATATTTTCCATAGGCATCGGTAATCGTGGAGTCATTGAGAAAGATGTTTATCACACTGTCTTTTCCTTCGTGTGTTTCTATATAGGTATAACAAAGTTTAACCTGAACACCTTCAATAGCCTTTCCGTTCTCATCTGTAACAGTTCCCTCGAGGTCAATTTCTGCATAGGGACATCCGTACATTTCCATTCTGGTCTCGCAACTGCTGAAACCGAGCAGAGAGATAATGGTAGTCAGGAGGCTGCTAATAGAAAAATAACTAAGATACTTTTTCATAACAATTCGATTGTTTTTAGGTTTGCTTTTAATGATAGACCCTCGCAAAAGGGAAAACCCTAACCTAAAAACCGTTTTTTTTGATTTTTTCACTGCAAAAATACCACTTTTTTGGAAAATACGCATTATTTTTGCAGAAAATTGAAGAGTTTGATGCTCTCATATAAAATGCTTACATAAATAGTATCCCTAATCTTTCCGAAAGAAAGAAGAATAATACTCGTTTGTTATGAAAAAGAAGAATTACTGGCTGCGTTTCCTCAGTGTTGTGATTACCTTTATGGGGTTTGCTTCTTGCAGTCATAAGACGGAAGTCACCAAGCCTGATCCAAAGTTCCAGAAGGAAATCAACAACGAGATGCGTCTGATGTACGGTGTACCGCCCGTTGATTATACGCCTGTTACCGAATAACCCTAACCTTAAAACTTTTATACCCTATAACCCCAATAAACTTTTAGTTTATGCCTAAGAAAGTTTTTGTCAGCGGGTGTTACGACCTGCTTCATAGTGGCCATGTGGAATTTTTCCGCGAGGCTGCAGAATATGGTGATTTGTATGTTGGTATCGGTAGCGATGCCACGATTATGGAATTGAAACATCATAAAACGATGTTCCCCGAAGAGGAGCGTTTGTTTATGGTGAAGGCTATCCGCTATGTCCACGATGCTTGCATCAATCGGGGTAGTGGCTTCCTTGATTTTACACCTACAGTTGATGCGATTAAGCCTGACATTTTTGTCGTCAACGAAGATGGTTCTTCCGAGGCCAAGCGCCAGTTCTGCGCAGAACGTGGCATTGAATATGTTGTTCTCAAGCGTGTCCCTGCTGAGGGCTTGACAGCGCGTAGTAGTACGGCGCTCAAAGAGGCAATGGCTAAATAATCCGTTTTCTTGAATTATCATCTTATGCGCTTTTCCTCATTCTTCATTTTTCTTTTTGTCTTTGTTTTAACGGCATCGTGTGCGAATGCTTCTACGACCCGAAGCAAGAAAACTCGCACATCCCGTGTGTACAAAGGCCCGAAGGTACCAAAGTGGGAGAATCCCATCATTCCTGGTTTCTATGCGGATCCGGAAGGAATCATGTACGGCGATACTTGTTGGATCTTTCCTACGCTCTCCTGGCTTGAGGGAGAAGATCTGACACAGGAATATAAGGCAGATTGGGATCGCAAGACCATTGCTGGTAATACTGATTTTAATCTTCAGACCCATTTCGACGCTTTCTCATCTACCGACTTTGTTCATTGGACAAAACATTCGGAAGTACTTCATAAGCGTGATGTTAAATGGGCGGAATTTGCAATGTGGGCGCCGTCGGTCATTCGCAAGGATGGGAAATACTACTTCTTCTTCGGTGCTAACGATGTCCACGAGGGTGAAGTTGGCGGAATCGGTGTTGCTATTGCTGCCCGTCCAGAGGGACCATACCGCGATGCTATTGGTGAACCGCTCATCAGCCATATTGTTAACGGGGCACAACCTATTGACCAGTTTGTATTCCATGATCCAGTAAGTGGTGACTACTTGATGTATTATGGTGGCTGGCAACATTGCAATGTTGTGCGTCTGACGAACGACTTGCTCCATCTTCAGCCCTTTGCTGATGGTGAAGTGTACAAGGAAATCACCCCTGCCAACTATGTTGAAGGGCCGTTCATGCTCTACCGCGATGGACGTTACTATTTTATGTGGAGCGAAGGAGGTTGGGGTGGTCCCGATTATAGCGTTGCCTATGCGATAAGTGACAATCCTTTTGGACCTTTCGAACGTATTGGAAAGATTCTTCAACTTGATATGGATGTTGCTACGGGTGCTGGTCATCACTCTGTAGTCCAAAATCCCAAGACTGGTGATTATTACATTATTTATCATCGTCGTCCTCTCGATCGTACTGGTGTTTCCGAACGTCGTACCTGCATCGATCTCCTCGAATTCAATCCCGACGGTACCATTCACCCTGTTCAAATGACAGGAAAATAACAATCAAGGGGCATTGTCACAGAACAATGCCCCTTATGTTATATCTCCTCTTTTCGCGACAAATGAATGCAAAAGAGACCTCGAATTGCTTCGAAGTCTCTTTATGTGGTGCCACCAGGAATCGAACCGGGGACACAAGGATTTTCAGTCCTTTGCTCTACCAACTGAGCTATGGCACCCTATCGCAAAGGCGTTACCGCTTGTTTGCGAGTGCAAAGGTACGGCAAGAATTTGGAATGGCCAAACTTTTTGCACAAACTTTTTGGGAAATTGTCGTTTATGAAGCAGTTTTTGCAAGTTGAGGTGGCAAATAATTATTAATTACTGCCGTTTGGGATTATTTTCCGTGATTCCAGCCTTGCGCCTTGAGTTCGAATTCGTTGCCATCGCGCGTTACCAGCTGGGCTCCCAATTCGGGACGAGTGATATGTCCGATAATTCTGACATCTTCCAATTGTGCAACGAGTTCATGCTGGGTAAGAGGCACCGTGAACAGTAGTTCGTAGTCCTCGCCACCATTCAAGGCACAGGTGTAGAGGTTCATATTGAATTCCTCTGCCGTCGCTGCAGTCTGATAGTCAATGGGGATGCGCTCTTCGAAAATACGGCAACCGCAATTGGAGTCTTTGCAGATATGGAGAAGTTCCGATGAAAGGCCATCGCTGATATCCATCATGGCTGTGGGCTTAATGCCTGCCTTGTGAAGCGCCTCGATAATATCGCGACGAGCTTCCGGTTTCAAGAAACGCTCAAGGAGGTATTCCTTACCGGAAAAATCAGGTTCAAAAGCCAAAGGCTCGTGGCCAGGCTGGTTAGGATGTTCTTTGAGTTGGGACATATAGACCATCTTCTCGCGCTCCATCAACTGAAGGCCAAGATAGGCAGCACCGAGATTGCCGGTGACACAAACGAGATCGGTGTCTTTAGCTCCAGAGCGTAAAATCACCTCATCTGCAGGGACCTCGCCGATGGCAGTGATGCTGATAGCTAAACCCGTAATGGACGATGTAGTGTCACCGCCAACAATATCGACATGGTGGCGTTCGCAAGCCAGACGCATTCCTTCGTAGAAGTCCTCGAGGGCTTCTACGGTGATGCGACGATCCATGGCCACGCTGACAACAATCTGACGAGGCATACCTCCCATGGCATAGATATCGGAGATGTTCACCATTGCGCTCTTATAGCCAAGATGCTTGAACGGAGTATAAATCAGGTCGAAATGGATACCTTCCATTAGCATGTCGGTCGTTACCAACACGCGTGTAGGGCGGTTATAGTCCAAAACAGCGCAGTCATCACCAATACCAATCAGTGATGACGCGTTCTCAAGTTTTATGGAGTTGGTGAGGCGGTCAATGAGACCGAACTCGCCCAATTCAGAAATTTGCAAAACGAAAGAGTTTTATTATTTAGAAACTTGTTCTTCCTGCAATGGTACGCTTGAAATAGTAGCCAATACCGAGTTTGAATCCGAACTCGGTACCATCGCTGAAGTGGTTGAGTGACATCTTGGAATAGATGGCAGGCTCAAGGGTGATGTAGTGGTTCAAATAGAAGGTGTAGCCAATTTCAACGGGGACGCGGAGATTGTTGTAACGGTCATTGCTTTCCACGGTGATGGGAGTGTTTCCAGCGTTAACTACGGTTTCAATTTTCTTACCGAAGTTCTGGAACTGGTATTCAAGACCAGCACCGAGATAGATGCCGTTTTGGATAAAGTTATAGCGAGCGCCAGCACCGATGGTAAGGTCGTCGGAAGACTTTGCATGGTCATAGGTGAAATTGCCCTTGAGCATCCAGCAGTCTGCAACATAGTAACCGCCGACAGCATCGAGGCCGAACTTGAATTCTGCATTTTTGCTATAACTCATTTGCAGACCAGTGAGCGAAGCACCGACATATTTTGTACCCTGTTCGAATTGAGCATTTGCTGCAATGGAAAAACCACAAAGGAGAGCGAGGGAAAGAATCAGTCGTTTCATTTCAAAAGATTTTTGTTCTATTCTAAAATATAAAGAGGAGTCGTAAATGACATTTTACGCTGCAAATGTAAGGAAAACTTTTGAAACAATAGAATATTTTAAGAATTTTTGTGTAT
>DCHS01000035.1:3680-112146 GCA_002314875.1 Prevotellaceae bacterium UBA1746 | reverse complement strand
CAACACAAAAACTAAACTAGACTTAACTAAACTATTTGGGCGTTATCATCGCGACAACTATTTTGTTGCTGCAAATGTACGGCATTTTGAAATACCTACCAAACATTTTTTGAAATATTTTTGGAAAAAGTTCAATATTTTTCGTTTTTCAGTGAAAAATACTGTATTTATCCCTTTTGCAAGGTTGACCTTTCACTTTTTTATGCCGTATATGGTGCTTTTGCTATTGTGACTTTGCAAAATTAATCAGAGACGTGTGGCTTTATTTTGAAGATAGGCATCCAGAATTGTGATGGCTGCCATGGCTTCAACGATAGGAACGGCGCGTGGGAGAACGCAGGCGTCATGGCGGCCACGTGCTTTGACGATGGTGGGATTGCCTTCCAGATCTACCGTTTCCTGTTCGCGGAGTAGGGTAGCAACAGGCTTGAAAGCAACGCGGAAAACTATATCCTGGCCATTGCTGATACCTCCTTGAATGCCACCGGAGTGGTTCGTGCGGGTTGTGATACCGTCTTCTCCAGGAACAAAGATATCGTTCTGTTCTGAACCTCGGGTAGTAACACCGGCAAATCCTTCGCCGTATTCAAAACCTTTGACGGCGTTGATGCTCAGCATGGCACTGCCAAGTTGTGCATGTAGTTTTCCGAAAGCAGGCTCGCCAAGGCCAACGGGGCATCCCTTGATGACACATTCAATGATACCTCCGATCGTATCACCTTCGCCTTTAACTTCCAGGATGAGTGCTGCCATCTCCTTGGCAACTTCAGCATCCGGGCAGCGGACATCGTTCTGCTCTATCTGTGAGAAATCGAGCTGCTGATAGGGAGTCGTCACCGCGATATTTCCCACCTGCTTTGTCCATGCGGTAATGGAAATGCCCAGCTGATGGAGAGCCATCTTGGCAAAGGCACCAGCCACTACGCGGCTGATGGTTTCACGGGCTGATGATCTGCCGCCACCACGGTGATCGCGGACTCCATATTTATTATTATAGGTGAAGTCTGCGTGGCTGGGACGGAAGATATTGCGAAGATTTTCGTAATCCTGAGAATGCTGGTTTTCATTGCGGACAATGAAACCGATAGGGCATCCCGTACTTTTCCCTTCGAAAACGCCGGAGAGAATTTCCACTTTGTCGGCTTCTTTGCGAGCCGTTGTCAGTTGGCTTTGGCCGGGACGGCGACGATCGAGTTCGCTTTGAAGGAAATCAAGGTCGATGTCAATACCAGCGGGCATGCCGTCAACAACACCGCCGATAGCAGCGCCATGACTTTCACCGAAAGTGGTTATACGAAAGAGAGTTCCGAAAGTGTTCAAAAGCGTTTCAAGTTAAAAGTTGTAAGTTAAAAGATAAAGCAGTAAGGTACTACTTAATTAATGACCGCAGTGGCCGCAACCACCACCGCCGCAACCATCTTCGTGGCAACCGCCTTCGTGGCAACCACCACCGCAGCCGCCTTCACAACCACCGCCACAACCTCCGCAGCCTCCTCCAGCGAGGGCGTTGAAAGCCTCCTGAAGTTCTGCGTTTGTTGCTTCGCGAGCGGTAACGACGCGGCCTTTGTAATGAAGATCCTTGCCAGCGTGGATTTCGTTGAGATCGATGACAACTGACTTTTCCTTAACGTCGTTTACGAGACCATAGAAACGCATGCCCTCCTCGTTCACGAGGGGAATGATATTTCCGGGATAAATCTGGTCTGCAGCAAATTTTCCGTCAATGCAGAATGCTTCCTTGGGAACTTCGATGACACGCTCGGGATCGTAGGGACCATAAGCGTCATCCATAGCGATGACGAAATCAAATTCGTCACCTTCATTCAGCGGAGCAATCTGAGCCTCAAAGCTTTCGAGCGCCATTCCCAGATTAGTGATAAACTGGAAAGGGTACTGTTCGGGGGCCTGTTCGATAAGTTCGTGGATGCCGTTTTCGTTGTCAGCATAGAGGTCGTAAGAGACCGTGATGTATTTGTGAGTCATACTTTCAGTTGTTATGCGAGATGAAGATTAAGAGTCTTGACCATCTGAGCGAAGACAGGGTTCTTCTCTGCCATTTTGATTAAGGCTTCTCTGGGTGAGAGCGCGTAGCGGGTTATTACGGTCTGGTCAATGGGGAATTTTACCGTAATCAGGCTGTTGTGGAGTTCTGCACGGAGGAATGTTGTTAACTGGTCAAGGATCAGTCCGAGATGCTTGGCTGCCAGTTCGTTCTCAACAGAAGCCTCGACGATAAAGTTCTCTTTAAGAATAGGCTGGATGGCTTGGAGTCGTCCGGCCTCTGCGATTTTTTCATGAGGCAACTGGTTAGCGAACATCAACCAGAAATAGCGGAGTTCGTCGACGGTGAACTGGTTTGTTTCCACTTTTTCCTGAGCAACAGCCGTTTGAGTTGTTTCTGTTTTGGAAACATCTGTCTTTTCGGAAGTTGATGCTGGCGTTGAAGCCTTTCCAATAGACATTGTTTGTAAACGGTTGATGGGCGAAGGAGTAGAACCCGAGCGACGAATGGGTTGTTGCGTCGTCTTCGCTGCAGGAGGATTTATGGGAGTAACATGAACAGCTGTCAAAGCAGCTGTAGGAGTCGGAGTTGCTGTGGGAGCCGTGCGGATAGTCGTTGCAGGCTGAGAGGCACGCGTCGCTACAGCAGCCTGGGCTGGAGCGGGTGCAAAGATGGGGAGAAGACGCTTGCTAGGGCGACGCCCTCCTGAGACCGCATCCTCCTCCTGCGTCAGTTGGGCTACCTCGATGAGGGTAATTTCCACCAAGAGACGCTTGTTGCGGGCGGTGCGGTAATTGATGTCACAATTGTTACAGAGGCGAAGTGCCGAGTAGAGGAACTTCACCTGGCAGCGTTGAGCCTGTTCTTGATAGCGCTGGCGAACGGAATCTGCCACTTCGAGGAGCGGAAGAGTCTGAGCGTCACGGCTGACGAGAAGATCGCGGAAATGGCTGGCAAGACCTCCGATGAAATGATTGGCTTCAAAACCCTTTGAAAGAATTTCGTTGAGGGTCACGATTACCTTGGGAACATCGCATTTCAAGAGACTGTCTGTAATGTCAAAATAGTAGTCGTAGTCCAGAACGTTGAGGTTCTCGATGACCTGCTGATAGGTGATGTTGCCCTGGGTGAATGAAGCTACCTGGTCAAAGATACTGAGCGCATCACGCATACCACCGTCTGCCTTGCGGGCAATAACGCTAAGGGCTTCTTCTTCAAAGGTGTAACCTTCGTTGGCGGCTACCTTTTTCAGATGGTTGACGATGTCTGCCACCTCCATGCGGTTGAAGTCGTAAATCTGACAACGGGAAAGAATCGTAGGCAGAATCTTGTGCTTCTCGGTGGTTGCCAGAATAAAGATGGCATGTGAAGGCGGTTCCTCAAGGGTCTTGAGAAATGCATTGAATGCGGCCTGAGAGAGCATGTGGACCTCATCGATGATGAAGACCTTGTACTTACCAATCTGGGGCGGAACCTGTACCTGTTCGATGAGGTCGCGGATATCGTCCACAGAGTTGTTGGAAGCGGCGTCGAGTTCATGGATATTGTACGAACGCTGCTCGTTGAAAGCCTGACAGCTTTCGCACTCGTCACAAGCGTCACCATTTGCCTTCGGGTTGAGGCAGTTAATGGTCTTTGCAAAGATGCGGGCACAAGTAGTCTTGCCGACACCACGTGGACCGCAGAAGAGGTAGGCATGTGCCAGTTTGCCAGTGGTGATGGCATTCTTCAGCGTCGTGGTCAGCGCGCCCTGTCCAACGACCGTATCAAAGGTCGCCGGGCGGTATTTGCGGGCAGAAACGATATATTCTGACATAGTTTGGGGTTTATCAGGTTTATCAGGTTTACCAGGTTTATGGGGTTTATATAAGCCAAGCGTAGCGTATAAACTTTTATAAACCTGCGCAGCTTTATAAACCTCTTTAACCAGCAACAAAGTTGCAGTAAACCGTCGCTTTGCGACATAATTGGCCGCAAAGTTAAGGATTATTTTTGAGACATCCAAATTTGGGTGCGATAATTTTTGGGGGCAAAAAAATAGACAAATGATAGCATTTTGTTAAGAAAAGTTTACAGAATGATAGTGCAAAAATAAAAGCAACTTACAAAATGGCGCTTTTTTTGCAATTTTCTTGGAAGAATGAAAGAAAAAGTCTAATTTTGCATGCAGAAATAAGACAAGTGTAAACTAGACAGTCTTTATCTCAAGGCTACTCTTTATATAAAAAAGAGCAACTTTTCCTCCTCACTAACCAACCAAAATAGAAAAGAAAACATTATGCAGAAGACCATTGAATTTACCAAGATGCACGGTTGTGGCAACAACTATATCTATGTTGATACCACCCGTTTCCCCATCAGCAATCCTGAACATCTTTCCCTCGTTTGGAGTGATGTAAACAAGGGCATTGGCGGCGACGGCTTGATTCTCATCGGCAAGAACGAAGCCGGTGAATTTACCATGCGTATTTTCAACAACGATGGTTCCGAAGCTATGATGTGCGGTAATGGTACCCGCTGTGTGGCCAAATATCTTTATGAAAAGGGCCTCACCAAAGAAACAGAAATTCCCCTTCGTACCCTCAGTGGTATCAAGGTTCTCCAGCTTCATCTCTCTGATGATAAGACGACCGTAGAAAGCGTTACCGTTGATATGGACGCTCCTATGCTTGCTGTTAAGAAGCAGTGCGCTACCGAAGACGGCAGTCTCCGCGAGGGTGTCGTTAAGAGCACAAAGGGTGAAGAATACGTGGGTACATTTGTATCCATGGGTAACCCCCACTTCGTCATTTTTGTTGACGATGCAGAAACCTTTGATGTAGCCGGCATTGGCCCGACCCTTGAATTCTCACCCGCTTTCCCCGAGCGCTGCAACATTGAATTTGCTACCGTTCGTCCCGATGGCAGCATCCGTATGCGCGTATGGGAACGTGGCAGTGGCATCACCATGGCTTGCGGTACCGGTGCTTGTGCAACTGCAGTCGCAGCAGCTCTCACTGGTCGCAGTGGCCGCAGCAGCGTCATAGCTATGGATGGTGGTGATCTCAGCATTGAGTGGGAAGAAACCACTGGCCATGTAATGATGACAGGTCCCGCTGTCATCGCTTTTGAAGGCACCATCACTTACGAAGACTAAATCCCATAGGAGCGAACCCTTTACAGGCTAGCTCCTTTTAAGTTTACATGTATGGGCCTCTCCGTCAGTATGATTCTTAATTCAAAATTCATAATTCAAAATTCAAATAACTACTAACCAACTATGCCAACGCTTAACGAAAATTTCCTCAAGCTCCAGAAGAACTACCTCTTCGTGGACATCGCTCATAGAGTTGCCGCTTTCAAGGAAGCACATCCTGAAGCCAACATCATCCGTCTTGGTATCGGTGATGTTACCCAGCCCCTCGCTCCTGCTGTTATCGAAGCCCTTCACAAGGCTGTTGACGAGCAGGCTGTTGCTGAGACTTTCCGTGGTTATGGTCCCGAACACGGCTATGATTTCCTCCAGAAGGCCATCATCGAAAACGATTTTGCTCCCCGTGGCATCGATCTCGTTCCCGATGAAGTCTTTATCAACGACGGTGCAAAGAGTGATACCGGTAACTTCACCGACATCCTTGGCCGCGACAATACCATCTTCGTTACCGACCCCATCTATCCCGTTTACATCGACTCCAATGTAATGGCTGGTCGTGCCGGAGAATTTGCAGAAGGTCGCTGGGACCGCGTGACTTACAGCGCATGCAATGCAGAAAACAACTTCACCCCTGCACTTCCCGAGGCAAAGGGTGCTGATGCTCCCGACCTTATCTACCTCTGCTACCCCAACAATCCCACGGGTACCACTTTGAGCCGTGCAGAACTCGAAAAGTGGGTGAAGTACGCTCTCGAAAACGGTTCCATCATTCTCTATGATGCTGCTTACGAGGCATACATCCAGACAGAAGACATCCCCCACAGCATCTACGAAATTCCTGGTGCAAAGAAGTGCGCCGTTGAGTTCCACAGCTTCTCAAAGACCGCAGGTTTCACCGGTCTCCGTTGTGGTTATACCATCGTTCCTCTCGAACTGACCATCAAGGCTTCCAATGGTGAAGAGGTAACCCTCAACTCTGTTTGGAACCGTCGTCAGTGTACCAAGTTCAACGGTACTCCCTACATCGTTCAGCGTGCTGCTGCTGCCATCTATACTCCCGAAGGCAAGAAGCAGGTTCGCGAGACCATCGATTACTATATGACCAATGCTCGCATCATGCGTGAGGCTCTTCAGGAGTGTGGCATTACGGTTTACGGTGGTACCGATGCTCCCTATATCTGGTTGAAGACTCCCGCTGGCGTAGGTTCATGGGAATTCTTCCAGCAGCTTCTTGACGAAATCCATGTAGTTTCTACTCCCGGTGTAGGCTTTGGTCCTGCTGGCGAAGGTTACATCCGTCTCACCGCTTTCGGTACGCGCGAAAACTGCGTTGAGGCTATGGATCGTCTCAAGAAGTGGATGTTAAAAGACTAATTCAAGTTAAAAGTGAAAAGTTTGAAGTTAAAAAGTTACTTTTTCTTTTCACTTTTCTCTTTTAACTTAAAACTTATAACTTAACATAACTAATTACTATTATGGGTTCATTACGATTCAATGTTGTCGAGGAAGCTTTTAAGAAGCATCCTGTGCATGTGGAGGCTCCCGCTGAGCGTCCGAGTGATTTTTACGGCAAGTATGTTTTCAACCAAGAGAAGATGTTCAAGTATCTTCCTGCAAAGACATACCGCAAATACCGTGAAGTACTCGACCAAGGTGCTCCTCTTGACATGCAGACCGCTGATGAGATTGCTCAGGGTATGAAGAAGTGGGCTATGGAAATGGGTGTTACCCATTGTACCCACTGGTTCCAGCCTTTGACCGAAGGAACTGCTGAAAAGCACGATGCCTTCGTTGAGCACGATTGGAAAGGCGGTATGGTAGAAGAATTTAGCGGTAAACTCCTCGTCCAGCAAGAACCTGATGCATCCAGTTTCCCCTCTGGCGGTATCCGTTCAACCTTTGAGGCTCGTGGTTATTCTGCTTGGGATCCTGCAAGTCCTGTTTTCATCATTGGTGATACCTTGATGATTCCTACCGTCTTCATCAGTTATACCGGTGAAGCCCTTGACTACAAGGCTCCTTTGAAGAAGGCCCTCGCAGCTGTTGACAAGGCTGGTACTGCAGTCTGCCAGTTGTTCGATCCCAACGTAACGAAGGTCACTGCCAACCTCGGTTGGGAACAGGAATACTTCCTCGTTGACGAAGGCCTCTATGCTGCTCGTCCCGACCTTCTCCTCACTGGTCGTACCTTGATGGGCCACGAGTCCTCCAAGAACCAGCAGATGGATGACCACTATTTCGGTGCCATTCCCGAGCGTGTTGCAGAATTCATGCGTGACCTCGAAATCCAGGCCCTCGAACTTGGTATTCCCTGCAAGACCCGTCACAACGAGGTTGCTCCCAACCAGTTTGAGTTGGCTCCTATCTTTGAGGAATGTAATCTTGCTGTTGACCACAACATGCTCGTTATGAGTCTTATGCGTAAGGTGGCTCGTAAGCACGGTTTCCGTTGCCTCCTCCACGAAAAGCCTTTTGCTGGCATCAATGGTAGTGGTAAGCACAACAACTGGTCTTTGACCACCGATACCGGTGTCATCCTCCATGCTCCTGGTAAGACTCCCGAAGACAACCTTCGTTTCCTCACCTTCGTTGTAGAAACCCTTATGGGTGTGCATCGTCACAACGGTCTTCTCAAGGCTTCCATCATGAGCGCTACCAATGCTCATCGCTTAGGTGCCAACGAGGCTCCTCCTGCTATCGTCAGCTCATTCCTTGGCAAGCAGATCAGCGAATTCCTCGATAAGGTAGAACACTCCACCACCGATGAACTCATCAGTCTCGAAGGTAAGCACGGTCTCCAGCTCGATATTCCTCAGATTCCTGAGTTGATGATCGATAACACCGACCGTAACCGTACCTCTCCCTTCGCTTTCACCGGTAACCGTTTCGAGTTCCGTGCCGTAGGTTCTGTTGCAAACTGTGCAAGTGCAATGATTGCCCTCAACAGTGCCGTTGCTGAGGCTCTTGTAAGTTTCCGTGAACGTGTTGACGCTTTGATGGCTAAGGGTACAGAGAAGATTACCGCCATCCTCACCATTCTTCGTGAAGATATCAAGACCTGCAAGCCCATCCATTTCGATGGCAATGGTTACAGCGACGAATGGAAGGAAGAGGCTGCACGCCGCGGTTTGGATTGCGAGACCAGCTGTCCCGTTATCTTCGACCGTTATCTTGATGACAGCAGCGTGAAGATGTTCGAAAGCCTCGGTGTGATGACCCGTGCTGAACTTGAAGCTCGTAACGAAATCAAGTGGGAAACCTACCACAAGAAGATCCAGATTGAGAGCCGTGTTCTCGGTGACATTGTGATGAATCATATCATCCCCGTTGCAACCCGTTATCAGACCGTTCTCGTTGACAATGTTCAGAAGATCCAGAATACCTTCCCCGGTGATGAGGCTAAGGAACTCTGTGCTTATAACATCGATCTTATCCGTCGCATCAACGAGCATACAACTTTCATTGTAAATGCTGTTAACGAGATGGTAGATACCCGCCGTCGTGTGAACCAGATTACTGAGGAGCGTGCACTCGCAATAGCTTATCACGATGAGGTTGCTCCCTTCCTCGATAGCATCCGTTATCACATTGACAAACTCGAACTCATCGTTGAAGACGGTATGTGGACACTTCCCAAGTACCGCGAACTCCTTTGGATCCGCTAAAGGTTTAAACCTTATAAACCCTATAAATTTTATAAACCCTTTATAAACCCAAAAGAAGTCCCAGCAAGCGAAAGACTTGCTGGGACTTCTTTTTTATTACTCCTTATTCCGCAGAAGCTTCACGGATGAAGTCGAGGAAGAGGGGATGGGGCTTGAGGACGGTGCTGGAATATTCCGGATGGAACTGGGCGCCGATATACCAGCGATGCTCGGGAATCTCAACGATTTCCACAAGGTCAGACTCAGGATTGCGACCGACGCACTGCATGCCGGCAGCCTCGTACTCACTCTCGTAATCGTTGTTGAACTCATAACGATGACGATGGCGCTCGCGGATACGGTCGGCATCGTAGATGGCGTGGACATGGCTGCCACCGCGAAGATCACAGTCGTAGGCGCCAAGACGCATCGTTCCACCCATCTCGGTGATATTCTTCTGTTCCTCCATGATGTCGATGACATTGTGGCTGGTAGCAACATCCATCTCGCGGCTGTTGGCATCCGTATAGCCTAAAACGTTGCGGGCAAATTCGATGACCATCATCTGCATACCGAGGCAGATACCGAAGGTGGGGATATTGTGGGTACGGGTATATTCTGCTGCGATGATTTTGCCTTCGATACCACGCTGGCCAAAGCCCGGACAAATCACAACACCGTTCATGCCAGTGAGCGATTCCTCAACATTTTCTGCCGTGATGTTTTCACTGTTGACGAAGCGGAGGACAACCTTGCGATCGTTATAGATACCAGCTTGGATGAGGGCTTCGCGAATGCTCTTGTAGGCATCCTGTAAGTCGTATTTACCAACGAGGCCGATGGTGACAATCTTCGTGGCATTATACATACGGTTGAGGAAGTCGCGCCAGGGACCAAGAGCAGGGATATCGCCGACGGGGAGATCCATCTTGCGGAGGATGGCAGCATCCAGACCTTGACGCTGCATATTGATGGGAACCTCGTAGATGCTGGGGAGGTCTTCGCTCTGAACAACGCAGTCAACATCGACATTACAGAAGTTGGCAACCTTTCGGAGAATAGGTTCGTCAAGATGAACTTCCGTGCGTAGGATGAGAACCTCAGGCTGGATACCCATGCTCTGGAGTTCCTTCACGGAGTGCTGGGTGGGCTTGGTCTTAAGTTCACCGGCAGCTTTAAGGTAAGGAACATAGGTCAAATGGATGTTGCAGGCATCCTTGCCGAGTTCCCAGCGAAGCTGACGGATAGCCTCCATAAAGGGAGCACTTTCAATGTCACCGATGGTACCACCGATTTCGGTGATGACAAAGTCATAGTCGCCGCTGTCGCCAGAGAGTTTGATGCGACGCTTGATTTCGTCGGTGATATGGGGCACAACCTGGATGGTCTTGCCAAGATAGTCACCACGGCGTTCGCGATCGATGACGGTTTTGTAGATACGGCCCGTCGTCACGGAGTTGTTGCGGGTGGTGCGGATACCGGTGAAGCGCTCGTAGTGGCCAAGGTCGAGGTCGGTCTCCATACCGTCGTCGGTGACATAGCATTCACCATGTTCGTAGGGATTCAGTGTTCCCGGGTCGATATTGATATACGGGTCGAACTTCTGAATGGTGATACGATAGCCTCTGGCTTGGAGGAGTTTACCGATAGATGAGGAGATGATGCCTTTACCGAGTGAAGATACAACACCGCCGGTAACAAAGATGTATTTGGGGGACATATAGGGAATTATGAATTATGAATTTTGAATTTTGAATTATGAAGGCTCACATTACCTGTTCTCGTAATAGTCCACGAAGGACTGGAGGAGGAGGCGGAGACCACCGGGAGTGGGGTAGTGGCCTGTGAAGTACCAGTCGCCGGGATGATTCGGGATGGCTTCGTGAAGGCCTTCGATGCTTTGAAAAACAAGCTGGATGGGAGTGGTGACACCCTTCGGACGAAGGAGCTGCACCATCTTCTCGTTGAGATCTTCGCTGGTGAAGGGTTCGTAAAGCTTGCGGATAGGATTATAGGCCGCACTGGTGTAGCCTGTGTGGTCTGCGCCGTGTCCGTAGGCACCGCCGGGAGCAAGCATATGTTTACATTCAATATAAACCTCTTCCACGAGATGCTCACGACCGGTATCCTCTAGCAAGGCCATACAAGCCTGGAATGCGATGAAGTCACCGATTCTGCTCATATCGATACCGTAGAAATCGGGATAGCGGATCTGAGGAGCTGAACTGACGATGACCATCTTCTTGGGATGGAGACGGTCGAGAATCTTGATGATGCTCTCACGGAGTGTCGTTCCACGAACAATGCTGTCGTCGATGATGACGAGATTATCTTCGCGAGGCACCAGCGAACCCGTTGTGATATCATAGACATGAGCGGCGAGGTCGTTTCGGCTGCCGGACTCTGTGATAAAAGTTCTGAGTTTGATATCTTTGGAAACCACCTTCTCGGCACGGACGATGGGAGAAATTTTTCCGAAACCTTCGACGAGACCGAAATAGGCTACTTCCGCGGTGTTGGGAATGTAGGAGAAAACGGTGTGTGAAATGTCGTTGTCAATAGCGCGGGAGATGGGTTCTACGAGGGCATGGCCCAAAGCCTTGCGCTCCTGGTAGATATCGCGGTCATTGCCACGGCTGAAATAGATGCGTTCGAAACAGCAGGGGAGGAATTCCCTGGGTTCAAGGATCTGGTGTAACTGCATCTCGCCGGAAGCATTGACTACCAGAGCCTGTCCCGGTTGCAGTTCGTGGACTTCGTCACATTCAAGGTCGAAGGTCGTCTGAAGCACGGGACGCTCGCTGGCGGTAACGACGATTTCATCGTTGGCATAGTAGAAGGCCGGACGAATGCCGTGGGGGTCACGCATGGTGAAGAATTCGCCGCTGCCCGTCAGGCCGCAGATGACATAACCGCCGTCGAAGAGGGGCATCGTGGTACGGAGCACATTGCTGATGTCCACATGCTGGTCGATATAGTCCGTGATGTCCGAACCCATGAGATCCTGCGCTTTCGCCTCATTGAAAAGACGTTCCACTTCGCGGTCGAGACGGTGGCCCATGATTTCAAGCATGATGTAGCTGTCGCTGTAAACACGGGGGCTCTGTCCCATCGCCGTAAGGTATTCGAAGACCTCGGAGATGTTCGTCATATTGAAGTTTCCGCAGAGGCAGAGGTTCTTCGCTTTCCAGTTGTTACGGCGTAGGAACGGATGGACATACTTCAGACCGCCCTTTCCTGTCGTGGAGTAGCGGAGGTGTCCCATGTAGAGTTCACCGATGTAGGGAGGGGTGTCGCTGGGAGTATCATCTGTTGTCGTCAACTCGGCGGGGCCGTCCTCAACATGGCCGTCAATCTGCTTGAGGATGGAGGCAAAGACTTTCGTTATCGCATCCTTGCCTTCAGCCTTTTCACGATACATATATTCGTGACCGGCAGGCTGATGGAGTTTCACACAGGCCATTCCCGCACCTTCCTGGCCGCGGTTGTGCTCTTTCTCCATCATAAGATAGAGCTTGTTCAAGGCATATTTGTCTGTCCCGTACTTTTGCTGATAATACTCAAGGGGTTTCAGCAGGCGGATCATTGCAATGCCGCATTCATGTTTTAATGGTTCCACGATGGTTAGTAAATTATGAATTATGAAATGTGTATTAATAATGGTAGTTATATACTATTTGGCACAAAGGGCTAAAGGATGTTGAAATAGATTTGTTTCCTTAATATCAGATAACTTGAACTCTTTCTTCATGGGTTTGTGACAAATAGTATATAACTGCCTTAATAATAGTTAATAATCTTTCCTTAAAAAAGGCTGAAGGGTAGGTTCTGCTGGTGAAGCAGGACCTACCCTTCGTTTTAGTATGCTTGTTCGTGGACACCCTTGACGGCGCGGCCGCTGGGGTCATTCATCTGGCTCCATGCGGCATCCCATTCGAGGGCTTTGGCAGTGGAGCAGGCAACGCTGGCTTCTTGGTTGACGCAGCGGGCAGCGCTGGCGCTGGGGAAATGCTCCTCGAAGATGGAGCGGTAGTAGTATTCCTCCTTGTTGAGAGGCGGATTGATAGGGAAGCGTTCTGCAGCGTGAGCCATCTGGTCGTCGCTGACAGCAGCTGCGGTGATCTCCTTCAAAGTGTCGATCCAGTTGTAGCCGACACCATCGGAGAACTGCTCCTTCTGGCGCCATGCCACACTTTCGGGGAGGAGATTCTCGAAACCTTCTCGGACGATGCGCTTCTCGATGGCACTGCCCGGACACATCTTGTAGGCAGGATTCAGGCTCATGGCTACATCGAGGAATTCCTTGTCGAGGAAGGGAACGCGGCCCTCAACACCCCAGGCGCTGAGTGACTTGTTCGCACGGAGACAATCGTAGAAGTGCAGTTTGAGCAACTTGCGTACGGTTTCTTCGTGGAACTCCTTGGCATCGGGAGCCTTGTGGAAATACAGGTAGCCACCGAAAACCTCGTCGGCACCTTCACCGCTGAGGACCATCTTGATACCCATGGACTTGATGACACGGGCAAGGAGGTACATCGGTGTGCTGGCACGGACGGTCGTCACATCGTAGGTTTCAATATAGTAGATGACATCGCGGATGGCATCGAGGCCTTCCTGAACGGTGTAGTTGATTTCATGGTGAACGGTGCCGATGGCGTCGGCAACTTCCTTTGCCTTGGCCAAATCAGGAGCGCCTTTGAGACCGACAGCGAAAGAGTGGAGGCTGGGCCACCATGCATCGTGCTTGCCGTCACTCTCAATACGCTTGCTGGCAAACTGCTTGGCAACAGCGCTCGTCACACTGCTGTCGAGACCGCCGGAAAGGAGGACACCGTAGGGAACGTCGCACATCAGCTGGCGGCGAACGGCATCGGTAAGGGCATCGTGAACGGCTGCCACGCTTTCCTTATCGGTGAGATGGGCATATTTGCTGATGTTCTCGTCACTGCATTCCGTGGGGAGTTTGTGCATCCATTCGCGGTCGTACCATTTTACGGGATCCGTAGCACGGCTCCAATAGTACTGGCCGGGGAGGAAGGGAGCGTAGGAGTCGCAGAAACCTTCGAGGGCTTTGAGTTCGCTGGCAACATAGACGCGGCCTTCAGCATCACGACCGATATAGAGAGGGATGACGCCGATGGGGTCACGGCCGATGAGGAAGGTGTCGCGGGCTTCATCGTAGAGGGCAAAGGCAAAGATACCATTCACACGCTCGAAGATGCTGCAGATGAGTTCGTGATCCTTCTCCGTCGGAGCGCCCTCGGTGGAGAGCTGGTCGGCGATGTCGCGGTAGAGCGAAAGGAATACCTCGCAGTCGGAACCGGTCTGGAATTCGTAGGAACCCTGGTAACTTTGGCGAATCTCGCGGTGATTGTATATCTCTCCGTTTACAGCGAGAATCTGCTGATTATCAGGAGAGAACAAAGGCTGACGGCCAGACTGAGGGTCAACGATGGAGAGACGCTCATGAGCCAGAATGGCCGAGCCTCCCGTATAGATACCGCTCCAGTCAGGACCGCGATGGCGAATCTTCTGAGACATCTGAAGTGCCTTCTTGCGCAGTTCATTCGTTTGCTGCTTGATTCGGAAAATACCTACAATACCGCACATATAATATTATTGGGTTAAAGGGGTTAAGAAGTTTAGCATGTTAATGCTGCCGTAGGTAGCATATAAGGTAGGCAGGTATAAGCGAAGCGCAATGCCTGTTCTCTTTCAAGCGGATGCCACGTCTGACGTAGTTAGGCTATAAAAACCGGCCAAAACTACAGCTGGACGCCTGGGGGTATCCGTGCGTACGCTACCTCACCTTGCTAAAAAACAAAAATCTGCAAACAACACGACATTGTCTGCAAGATTTTCGCTGCAAATATAGAGCAAAAAAATCAAAACCGAAATTTCTCCTCTCTTTTTTTCTTCTATTCATGCAAAAAAACTACATTTTTATTTCAAACTAGCAAATCGAGTTGACAAAATGCTACCGAAATTCAACAAAATGCAACAAAAACACATTTTTTATCACCGAAAACATTACAAGTGTTAATTTTCTTGCCTAAATTTGCGTCGAAAAGATAACTAAACGGACAAAAACTGAACATTATGCAACAGCAACCCCATGAGTTGGGCCTTTATTGTGCCGCCAACGAACATGATGCTTGTGGTGTGGGTATGATTGTCAATATCCACGGTAACAAGAGCCATGACATTGTGGATAATGCCCTTAAGGTCCTCGAAAATATGGAGCATCGAGGTGCCGAAACACGAGATAAGACTGGTGATGGTGCAGGCATTCTTTTACAGATCCCTCACGAATTTATTTTATTGCAAGGCATACCCGTTCCGGAAAAGGGACGATATGGTACAGGCCTTGTCTTCCTCCCCAAAGATGAAAAGCGTCAGAGCGAAATCCTCAGCATTATGATTGAGGAAATCGAGCGTGAGGGCTTGAACCTCATGCATCTTCGCTCAGTACCCACCAACCCGGAAGTTCTCGGCGATGGTGCCCGTGCTGTTGAACCCGACATCAAGCAGATCTTTGTCACCGGCGTCAGCGATGACCGCGTGGTAGAGTTCGAACGCATCCTCTACAAAATCCGTAAGAAGATTGAAAACCGCGTTGAGGATGAAGATTTCTACATTTGTTCTCTCTCCAACCGCGATATTATTTATAAAGGTATGCTCACCTCAGGTCAGCTCCGTCGCTATTTCCCTGACCTGAGCAATAACTACTTTACCAGCGGTCTGGCCCTCGTCCATTCCCGCTTCTCAACGAACACTTTCCCGAAGTGGAAACTCGCCCAGCCTTTCCGCTTCCTCTGTCACAACGGCGAAATCAATACCATCCGCGGTAACCGTGGCTGGATGCAGGCCCGCGAAAGTGTCCTCTCCAGTCCTGCTCTCGGTGATATCAAGGATATCCGTCCCATCGTCCAGGACAACATGTCTGACTCTGCAAGTCTCGACAATGTCTTTGAATTCTTGGTGATGAGCGGTCTGTCTCTGCCCCAGGCAATGGCCATCCTCGTTCCCGAATCTTTCAATGATAAGAATCCTATCAGCGAAGACCTCAAGGCTTTCTATGAGTATCACTCCATCCTCATGGAGCCCTGGGACGGTCCCGCCGCCCTCCTTTTCTCCGATGGTCGCTATGCCGGTGGTATGCTCGACCGTAACGGTCTGCGTCCTTCGCGCTACACCATCACCAAGAGCGGCATGATGGTTGTTGCCTCTGAGGTCGGTGTTATGGACTTCGAACCATCTGACGTTGTCAGCAAGGGTCGTCTGCAGCCNNTGCTCGACCGTAACGGTCTCCGTCCCTCTCGTTATACCATCACTAAGAACGGTATGATGATTGTGGCCAGCGAAGTCGGTGTTATGGATTTCGACCCCTCTGAAATCGAGCAGAAAGGCCGTCTCCAGCCTGGAAAGATTCTCCTTATCGATACCCAGGAAGGCCGTATTTATTATGATGGCGAAATCAAGGAACAGCTTGCCGGCGAACATCCCTATCGCCAGTGGCTCAGCACCAACCGTATCCAGCTCGAGAAACTCAAGAGCGGTCGTAAGGTGGAGAATTCCATTCCTAACTACGAACGCCTCCTCCTAAACTTCGGTTTCGGCCAGGAAGACATCGACAAGACGATTATCCCGATGTGTGTCAATGCCCAAGAACCCGTTGCCTCCATGGGTAACGACACCCCCTTGGCCGTCATCAGCGATCGTCCTCAGATCTTCTTCAACTATTTCCGTCAGCAGTTTGCCCAGGTCACCAATCCCGCCATCGACCCCATCCGTGAGGAACTCGTCATGTCCCTCACCGAATACATCGGTGCTGTCGGTACCGGTATTCTCTCTCCCGATGAGAGCAACTGCAAGATGGTCCGTCTTCCCCAGCCCGTGCTGACGAATACCCAGTTGGATATTCTCTGTAACATCCGCTATAAGGGTTTCAAGACCATCAAACTCCCCATGCTCTTTGAGATCAGCAAGGGTGCCAGCGGTCTCCGTGCCGCCATTGACGAACTATGCCGCAAGGCAGAGGCCTCCGTTGACGAAGGGGTAAACTACATCATTCTCACCGACCGCAATATCGACGAGAAACACGCTGCTATTCCTTCCCTCCTCGCCGTGAGCGCCGTTCACCATTATCTCATCAGCGTCCAGAAGCGTGTGCAGACAGCGCTGATTGTCGAGAGTGGTGAAATCCGCGAGACCATGCACGCCGCCCTCCTCCTCGGTTACGGTGCCAGTGCGTTGTGTCCCTATATGACCTTTGCCGTCCTCGATGACCTGGTGAAGAACCATAAGATTCAGGAGGAATACCATACTGCCGAGAAGAACTATATCAAGGCCGTTGACAAGGGTCTCAAGAAGATCATGTCCAAGATGGGTATCAGCACTATCCGTTCTTATCGTGGTGCCAAGATTTTCGAGTCCATCGGTGTCAGCGAAGATCTCCTCAAGCGCTATTTCGGAACCAGCATCTCCACCATCGGCGGTGTCGGTCTCAGGGATATCGCCCGCGATGCCATCCGTTTCCATGATGAGGCTTTCAAACCTGCAGAAATCAACGAATTCCTCCCCAATACCGGTCTCTTCAGCTATCGTAAGGACGGTGTCCAGCATGCGTGGAATCCCGATACCATTGCCAACCTTCAGATTGCCACCCGTCTCGGTTCTTTCAAGAAGTACCAGGAGTGGGAGCGTATGGTGGACGAGAAGGAAAAGCCCATCTTTATCCGCGACTTCTTCGGTTTCAAGAAGGCTGCCAAGCCCCTTCCTATCGATGAGGTTGAATCGGTTGAAAATATCGTTAAGCACTTTGTTACGGGTGCAATGTCCTTCGGTGCTTTGAGCATCGAGGCCCATGAAGCCCTTGCATTGGCCATGAACCGTCTCGGAACCCGCAGCAATACGGGAGAGGGTGGTGAAGACAATGCACGTTACCATACCGAGGTTGACGGTGTCAGCCTCTCTTCCAAGACCAAGCAGATTGCCAGTGGCCGCTTCGGTGTCACCACGGAATATCTCGTCAATGCTGAGGAAATTCAGATTAAGGTGGCTCAGGGTGCAAAGCCTGGTGAAGGTGGTCAGCTCCCTGGTTTCAAGGTCGATGAGGTCATCGCCAAGACGCGTAACGCCATCAAGGGTATCTCCCTCATCTCTCCTCCCCCTCATCACGATATCTACAGTATCGAGGACTTGGCACAGTTGATCTTCGACCTCAAGAATGTCAATCCCGAGGCTGCTGTCAGCGTGAAACTCGTGGCAGAGAGTGGTGTCGGTACCATTGCTGCCGGTGTGGCAAAGGCCAAGGCTGACCTCATTGTTATCTCCGGTGCTGAAGGTGGTACGGGCGCAAGTCCTGCGAGCAGTATGCGCTTTGCTGGTATCTCTCCCGAAATCGGTTTGGCAGAAACCCAGCAGACGCTCGTTATCAACGGTCTCCGTGGCCAGGTTCGCCTGCAGACGGATGGTCAGTTGAAGACGGCCCGCGATGTCATCATTATGGCTATGCTCGGTGCCGATGAATTCTCCTTCGGAACCCTCCCCCTCATCGTCCTCGGTTGCGTCATGATGCGCAAGTGTAGCACGAATACCTGTCCTGTTGGTGTTGCCACCCAGGATCCCAAACTCCGCGCCCGTTTCCTCGGTCACGCTGACTATGTGATGAACTTCTTCACCTTTATGGCCCAGCAGGTTCGCGAATATATGGCAGAAATCGGTGTCCGCAATTTCAAGGACCTTATTGGCCGTACGGATCTCATCGAGGTACTTCCCGTCGATCCTACCAGCAAGCAGGCTACGATGGACTTCTCTCGTCTTTTGACGACGCCCGGACAGCTTTCTGAGGCTCAGGATGGCAAACCCGTTAGTCTCTATTGGGACCGCAGTGAATTTACCAAGGTGAGCGGTGTCAAGGATGAACTTATCATCGATGCCTGCACAAGGGCCATCGAGGAGCAGGAAGAGGTGAATCTCGACTTTGCCGTTAAGAATACGGATCGTGCCGTGGGTACCATGCTCAGTGGTGTCATCGCCCGCAAGTTCGGTGAGATGGGACTCCCCGATTCTACCATCAATATCAAGTTCAAGGGTTCTGCCGGACAGTCCTTCGGTGCCTTCCTTACCGCTGGTGTGAATTTCAAACTCGAAGGCGAGTGTAACGACTATTTCGGAAAGGGTCTCTCTGGTGGCCGCATCAGCATTATGCCTCCTACCCGCAGCAGTTTTGTTGCGGAGGACAATATCATCGCTGGAAACACGGGTCTCTACGGTGCTACTACCGGTGAACTCTATGTCAACGGCCGCGTCGGTGAGCGTTTCGGCGTTCGTAATTCCGGTGCTATCGCTGTCATTGAAGGTGCTGGTGACCATTGCTGCGAATATATGACCGGTGGCCGCGTGGTTGTCCTCGGTGAGACAGGCCGTAACTTTGCTGCCGGTATGAGTGGTGGTGTGGCCTATGTCTGGGACAAGAACCATGATTTCGACTACTTCTGTAATATGGATATGGTGGAAATCAATCTCGTCGAAGAACCTGCTTATCGTAAGGAACTTCACGAACTCATCCGTCAGCATTACCGTTACACCGGCAGTGCTCTCGCTCGTACCATGCTCGATGATTGGAATCATTATGTAGATGAATTCATCCAGGTGGTCCCCATCGAATACAAGCGTGTCCTCGAAGAGGAAAAGATGGCCAAACTCCAGCAAAAGATTACTGACATTCAACGTGATTATTAATAGGTGCAGCGCACTAGAATAATATATGGGAAACCCTAAAGCATTTCTGACTGTGCCTCGCAAGGAGGCCGGTTACCGCCCCGTCAATGACCGTATCCACGACTTCGGTGAAGTGGAACAAACCCTCAATACCCGTGACCGCCAGGAACAGGCGAGCCGCTGTATGGACTGCGGCGTACCCTTCTGCCACTGGGCATGCCCCCTCGGCAACAAAGATCCGGAATGGAACGATGCCCTCTACCACGGCGAATGGGAACGGGCCTACAAACTTTTAAAGAAAACGAACGACTTCCCCGAATTTACGGGCCGTATCTGTCCCGCCCTCTGCGAGAAGTCCTGCGTCCTCTATCTCACTACCGGTGAGGCGGTGACGAACCGTGAGAACGAATGTGCCATCGCTGAACGTGCTTATCAGGAGGGCTATGTCACCATTGAACACCCGGAACGCAACGGCAAGCGCGTCGCTGTCATCGGCGCTGGTCCTGCAGGTCTCGCCGCTGCCAACCAGCTGAATCTCAAAGGCTATGAGGTGACAGTCGTTGAGAAGAATGAAGCCGCTGGCGGTCTCCTCCGCTACGGTATCCCCAACTTCAAACTCAACAAGAAGGTCATCGACCGCCGTATCCGTGTCATGATGGACGAGGGTGTGAAATTCGTTTATGACAGTCCTGTCTCCCTTGACAAATTGGCGAAGGGCGACTTCAGCGATGAGAATGCCATCCTCGACGGCTTCGACGCCTATGTTGTCAGCACGGGAACTCCCACCGCCCGCGATCTCAATGTCCCTGGCCGTGAACTCAAAGGTGTCCATCTCGCCCTCGAACTCCTCTCCCAGCAGAACCGTGTGTTGGCGGGCATCGAATTTGGCAAGGAGGAGCGTGTGACGGCAAAGAACAAGCGTGTCCTCGTCATCGGTGGTGGTGATACCGGTAGCGACTGTATCGGTACCGCTCATCGTCAGGGTGCGGTGAGTGTTACGCAGATTGAGATTATGCCGAAACCTCCTGTGGGTCACAATCCAGGAACTCCCTGGCCCAACTGGCCCGTCATCCTCAAGACTACCTCCAGCCATGAGGAAGGTTGTGAGCGTCGTTGGCTCCTCAATACCAACCAGTTCATCGGCGATTCCAAAGGTCGTGTCAAAGGTGTTGAAGTGGAGGGAGTCATCTGGGAACCCAATCCTGAGGGTGGTCGTCCCATCATGAAGTTGGATGGCAAGAAGGAGGTCATCGATGCCGATATCGTCTTCCTCGCTATGGGATTCCTCAAGCCGCAACTTCCTGACTTCCCGAAGAATGTCTTCGTTGCCGGTGATGCGGGATCGGGAGCTTCTCTCGTTGTTCGCGCTATTGCCAGTGGACGCAAAACCGCCGAAGCCATCGATAAATTTTTCAAAGAAAAATAGCGTTATCAGCCCTGCTTGGTAACTGGGAACATACAAAACGGACAGTTCAGCACGAAAAAGTGTTGATTTGTCCGTTTTTTCTTGGAGTTTTCTCGCCTTTTCCCTACCTTAGCACCCAAATAATGAGTACAGTATACTGTACTGATGGATGGAATGATCGTTTTTCCCCCCATCCTATAAAGAGTACGGTACAACTTACCGATGGGGATACAAATCGTTTTCACCTTTCCCCCTCACGTTTATCACTAAATTTAATAATATGAACGAATTTCAAGACATGATTCACAACGCAGACGCTATGGAGATGATTTACTGGGCCCTCGCCCTCGTCAGCAGCGTTGTCTTCGCCATCCAGGCGATTATCCTTTTCATGGGTTTTGATACCGATGCTGATTTCAGCGGCGGCGATGTCGATTTCGATGCCGACGGCCTGAACCTCGTTTCCATCAAGACTGTTGTATGCTTCCTCCTCGGTTTCGGATGGACGGGAGCCCTCTTCTATCCCGCAATAGATAATAAGGCCATCCTCGCTGTCATCGCAATTGCCGTGGGTGTCATCTTTATGTTCCTCATCGCCTTCCTCCTCCGTCAGGTCCTCAAATTGGGAAAGGACAATACTTTCCGCACCTCCGCTGTCATCGGCAGTGTAGCAGAAGTCTATCTCCGCATCCCCGGTGGTCAGGAGATGGGAAAGGTCCAGGTAAGTTGGCAGGGATCGCTCCACGAACTCCAGGCTTCCAGCGCCACCGAAATCCCCACCGGCGCCAAGGTGAAGATCATCAATGCCATCGATGAGTCCACGGTAGAAGTAGAGGAAATTTTGAATGAAGAATTTTGAATTAAGAATTAAATACTAATCATATGGAAATTGCAATTCTTCCCGTAATCGCAGTGGTCGTGGCTGTTGTCCTCGTTGCTGCTCTGTTGAACCGCTATCGTCGTTGCCCCTCTGACAAGATTCTCGTTATCTATGGTACGACGACTCACGGTGGTAGTGCCAAGTGTATCCATGGTGGCGGTACTTTCGTATGGCCCATCATCCAGGACTATGCTTATCTGAGTCTGACCCCTATTTCCATTGAAGCCAATCTGACGAACGCCCTCTCCCGCCAGAATATCCGCGTGGATGTTCCCTGCCGCTTTACCGTCGGTATCTCTACAGAGGGTGATTCTATGAACAACGCTGCTGAACGTCTCCTCGGCCTCACCCCGAATGAAATTCAGGAGATGGCACGAGATATCCTCTTCGGTCAGCTCCGTCTCGTTATCGCCTCAATGTCCATCGAGGAACTCAACAGCGACCGCGACAAGTTCCAGGAGAACATCATGAAGAATGTCGAGATCGAGTTGAAGAAGGTCGGTCTGAAGTTGATCAATGTCAACGTTACCGATATCAAGGACGAGAGCGGCTATATCGAAGCCCTCGGTCAGGAAGCCGCTGCTACTGCTATCAATGCTGCTAAGGTAAAGGTTGCTGAGCAGGAGAAGATTGGTGAAATCGGTCGTGCAGAAGCTCAGAAAGATACCCGTATCCGTACCTCCGCTGCCAACGCTGAGGCTGTTGCCGGTGAAAATGCTGCAAAGGTGGAAATTGCAAATTCCGATGCTGCCCGCCGTGAAAAGGAAGCAGAGGCTCAGCGCCGTGCCGTTGCTGCTGAAAAGGTAGCCCAGGCAAAGGCTTTGGAAGAAGCATATTCCGCAGAACAGAAGGCTGAATTGGCCCGTGCTGAACGTGAGCGTGCCAGCCAGCAGGCGAACATCCTCGTTGCCCAGGAAGTTGAGAAGCGCAGAGTTGTCATCGAAGCAGAAGCTGCTGCTGAACAGAAGCGTGTCAATGCGAAGGGTGAGGCTGATGCTATCTTCGCCAAGATGGAGGCAGAGGCAAAGGGTCTCTTCGAAATCCTCACCAAGCAGGCTCAGGGTTATGACAAGATGATCCAGGCTGCCGGTGGTGACGCCACAAAGGCATACACCCTCCTTCTCCTCGAAAAACTTCCCGAACTCGTCAAGACCCAGGTTGAGGCCATCAAGGGCATCAACATCGATAAGGTCACCGTATGGGATGGTGGAAATGGTGCAGCCGATGGCAAGACCTCCACGGCGAATTTCGTCAGTGGTCTCATGAAGGCCGTTCCCCCTCTCTCCGACCTCTTCGACCAGGTCGGTATGAGTCTTCCCGAGTATCTTGGTAAGAAGAAGGAAGAACCCGAAACGCCCGTTGAAGAATAAGACTTTTGCTCTTACAGGGCGTGGATTACTACATCAAACAATACCCAGGGCGCTGCCCTGGGCTGTGGAAGCCAATGCCCTTTCAGGGCGTACTAATTATATGAAAAAGAAGATACTGGTTTTTCATCCCATCATAGCTCCGTACCGCATTGACTTGTTCAATACGCTGGCGGAGCGATTTGATGCCGAGGTGTGCCTTTACTGGCGGAACCTCAAGGACCAGTCCTTCGACTATGCCCAACTGGAACGCCAATTCAAGTTCACCCCTTTATATATAATAAAGGAGGAGATGGGAAGTGCCAGATGGTCTTTGGCGGTGTGGAAGAAAATATCCGCAACGAAGCCCGACATCGTCATCGTTGACGAATTCCTTCTGGCAGCGTTCGTAACGGCCTTCCACCGCATACTGACGCGAGGGAAATACAAGATCGTGAGCCTCGTCGATGACAGTTACAAGATGGTCACCGATCCGAAGTTCTTCCCCTGGCGCCATAAGAAGGAAGTCGATGTTCTCGCTCCCCAGTTGGACGAGATTATCAACGTCGAGCCCCGTGTGGCTGCGTGGTATCAGCAACGCTACGGCCGCGGATACTATTTCCCCATCATCTCAGACGATGTGAAAGCCCGCGAACGCCTTCAGCGCCTCCTGCCCCTCAGCGACCAGTACGTCGAGCAATACCAACTGCAAGGCAAGCGCGTCCTCCTCTTCGTCGGCCGTCTGGTCCATTTGAAGAACCTCGAGCGTGTCATCCCCGCCTTTCTCAAAGTTGCCCCCGAAGATGCCCGTTTCGTCATCGTCGGCGACGGCAGCGAGAAGGAAAGACTCCAGGCTTTGGCAAAGGGTCATGACAACATCATCTTCACAGGACGATTGGAAGGCGATGTCCTCTATGCCTGGTACAATATCGCCACCTGCTCCATCCTCGCCAGTTATCAAGAAGCCTTCGGTGCTGTGGTTAACGAAGCTCTCCTCGGTGGCTGTATGGCCATCGTCTCCAAGGTCGCTGGCAGTCAGTGCTTGATAGAGGAGGGAAGTAACGGTTTCCTCGTTGACCCTGAGAACGAAGACGAAATCGCAGAAAAGATTCGTCTTGCCCTCGCCAGCGACAACCCCTATCGCGGCGCCCTGCGTCCAGACCGCATGCCCGAAACCTTCGAAAGCCTCTCCAAGGCCCTCGTTGAGCACTTGGAGCAACTATAAAGTATTTTTATCTTTAACTATCAATAAATGAAACGAACCTTTCTTTCTGCCCTCTTGCTCTGCGCTGCACTGACGGCTGCTGCAGATAGCCAGAAGGTAGTTATGACGACATCCAATGCAGTCGGTAGCCAGATGAAGCTTCTTGTCAATGCTACACGTTCGGGTGTCACCGTTGACTGGGGAAATGGAACCCCCGTCAGTTATGTTCCTGAAACCGTTGGCGGTATTCAGGAAATCACCGGCACTGTTGCTGGTGAGACCATCACGCTGGAAGCAGCCAAGGGCCTTGTCATGCTCTCTGCTGAAAACAGCGGTCTTACAGCGATTGACCTCAGTGGTGCTGCAGAACTCGAAAGCCTCTATCTCCAGGACAACAGTCTTGCAACGATTGATGTTTCCAAATTGAGCGAACTCCGCGACCTCAATGTGGCCAACAATGCCCTCAAGGTCGTAACCCTGAGTACCAGCAAGCAACCCAACCTCGAGACCCTGAACCTCGCTGGCAATGAGATCACCGCGACCTCATTCTCCTTCGCTTCAGCCGGCCTTAACTACCTCAATCTTGCTGACAACAACTACAAGACTCTGACCCTCACCAAGATGACCGGTCTCGACGCCTTGGTAGTCAAGGGCAATGCCATCAGCACCCTGACTTTGACCGGTCCTGCGAACCTCTCCTTGCTCGATGCCCGTAACAACAGCATCACCAAGGTGAATCTTCCCGAAACAGGTCTTCCCGCTCTCGAACAGATGCTCCTCGATGAAAATGAAGTGTCCAGCCTCGACCTCTCAGCTTCAACCAAGATCAACACCCTGACAATTGCCAACAACGGTGCTTCCTCTCTGGTACTTCCCAACAAGCCCGCTCTTCAGGTGTATGACTGCGGTGGCAACGCGTTGACCTTCAGCAGTCTCCCCAAGTCAGCCTATAAGCCCAGCGTATATTTCAACTATGCACCTCAGGCAGACCTCGATATCACTGGTTTGGGTCTTCACGAAGGTTCATGGGGTTCAGGCTATCTTCCCTGGTTGACGATGAATCCCTCCTACAGCGATCGTAGCAAGACCGAGTACCAGCTTGACCTCAGCAAGCACACCGCAGGTTCTACCAGCAGCAGTGTACAGTTTGCCGTTTACAGCGTAGAGAACGGTGAAGCCCGCCTCCTCGAAAAGGCAGCAGCGGCACACCCCGACCTTGACTACAGCCTCGTCAGCGGTAAGATCACCGTGCTGAAGGAATTCAAGGACCTCTTCGTGCAGTTGACCGATGCCGGTTATCCCGACCTCGTCATCAACACCAACCATTTCGCTGTTCTTAATCCCAATGCAGAGGGAATTGAAAACATTGAAGCAGAGACAGAAACCACTGCAGCCTATGACCTCCAGGGTCGCCGCGTAAACCAGGCTCAGGGTGGTATCTATATTATGAACGGAAAGAAAATCATTATCAAATAACATCAGACACTTATGAAAATTCTAAAGTATATCTTGGCATGTGCATTCGTGGGACTGATGTTTGCCCCCGTGCGTGTTTCTGCTGCCATCAACAGCGACATCCCCACCATTCTCGTTCCCCACAATCCTACCGTTGACTACCGCGAGCGTACCCTTTGCTTCATCGTTGATGCCAATGTATCCTACGAGGTAACCTCAACGGCAGACTGGGCTACCGTCCGCAAGGGTCAGAATGGTTCAGTTTACATCCATGTAAGTCCTAACTACTACGGTAGTGACCGTACTGCCAGCATTGCCTTCTCCAATGCAGAAATCGGTTTGAACCAGATGATGAACATTACGCAGACTCGTAACGAGAGCGTAGGTTCCCTTCCTGAAGACACCCGTATCCTCGCAAACAGTTGCAAGGCCAGCCAGACCGAAGGCAGCAACGGCATCGAATATACCAATGACAACAATGTAAATACCTATTTCGAGAGCCCCTGGTCAACCTCATCTCCTACTAAGTGGCCTTTGACCATGACCTACAACTTCACCACTGGCAAGCATATCGACTACATCGACTATGTTCCCCGCCAGGGTAGTGGTGCCGGCAATGGTACCCCCGGTGACCTCGATCTCTACATCAAGCACACCGGTGAAAGCACCTACACCCTCGTCGGCAGCTTCAACTGGGGTAAGGACGGCGGCAGCCACTCCATCCTTCTTCCCAATGATATCCGTGAAAATGTCACCTCCATCCAGTTCAAGATGCAGAATGGTGGTCAGGATCAGATTTGCTGTGCAGAAATGAAGTTTATGGCAGAGAACACCGACCTCAAGGAAGAACTGAGTATCTTCGGTGACGATGTTTATTCAACTCTCCGTCCCGGTGTTACCCAGGCAGACATCGACAACATCGAGAATCCCTTTGTGAAGTCCCTCGCTGTCCAGCTCTTCGAAGGTAAGTACGATACCAAGTACCGTGTTGCTGAATACGAGTGCTTCATCCCCGTTCAGACCCTCTCCGATATGTGGAAGGCTCCCGGCAAACTCTACGACCAGCGCGCCGGTGTTACCGGTATCAATGTCGGCAAGGGCAAGCATGCCATCGTAGTCAGCGGTATTCCCGAAGGTTGCAGCGTAAGCCTTGCTGTTACCGCATGGTGGACTGGTAAGGAAGGTGGCAACTTCGACGGTAGTGGTCCTTCAACCCAGACCTATTCACTCCGTAACGGTCTCAATGTCATCGATTACGAAAACATCCTCTCCTACACCGGTATTCCCGCAGCCCAGTACGATGGTCTCGCCTACATCTGCTATTATAATGATGATGCAGACAATCTTCCCAACATCAAGGTTCACTTTGTAAACGGCGAAGTCAACGGTTATCTTTCTCCTGAAAAGAGCAACGCCGAAATGAAGGAACTCTGCAAGAATGCCAAGAACACCTGTATGGACGTATGGGGTAAGCGCGTTCACTCTGTTTGGACTGCCAAGGGTCTCTATGACTACTGCAAGGCCAGCGACGGAAAGGCCAACGGTTATCGCCAGTTCATCAATGTCCTCGACTCCCTCATTACCTGGGAACATCGTGAAATCGGTTTCGAAAAGTACAATCGCGTACCCCGTAACCGCACCATGGCCTATGTGAACTACACCTATTATATGTTCCAGGGTGGCTTCGGCGTAAGTTTCCACCATGATCAGGAAAGCCGCGTCCTCAACTGCCAGACCTTGATGTATAACGATAACGATGCTATCTGGGGGCTCTCTCACGAATGGGGACATCAGCACCAGATGACTCCCTACCTCTGCTGGGGTGGTCTCGGAGAAGTTTCCAACAACATCTTCTCTTATTTCAATGTAATGCACATGGGTTATCTCTATGAGCGTTCAAGCTGGGATCAGGGTCGTAAGTTCTTCTGGGAAAAGGTGATGCCTACCAAGTCCGGTGACAACGGTTATGAAGTTGACCTCGTTAACGGCAATATCGTCAGCCGTCGTCGTCATGACATCTATACCTGGGCAAACAGCAGTAGTTCAAACTACAGCTATTCAAAGGGTCTCCGCAATGCTTGTCTCGCAGAAAAGGATAGCGTAATCTATAACCTCAACGACAATATGAGTCGCGGTCTCTCCATCTGGGATACCGGTGTCGGCGACCTCCTCGCTCCCTTCATCCTCGTTGGAAACTACGCTAAGATCTATCTCGAGAAGGACGGTGGTAAGTACCTCGACTTCTATCCCGATCTCTTCGAAGCCCTCCGCCGCCAGGAAAACGAAGGTGGTTCAGATATCGAAAAGAAGGACGGTATTGACAAGTATGAACTCATCGCTGCTGCTCAGAACCAGAACAAGACCGTTGGTGGCCAGCCTGGTTACAGCCTCCTCAAGAGCACCTTCCCGAACTCTGTATGGGCTAACGAGACAACGAACTACAATTACCTGAACAAGGGTAATGCAAGCCGTGAGGACAATGGTCTTCCCTTCGCATTGAACTATGTCCGTAAGTGCAGCCGTCTCTATGGCTACAACCTCTTCGATTTCTTCGAGAAGTGGGGTTGGTTCCGTATCGGTGCTTACCGTATCGGTGACTACGGCAATTACAACTATGTCATGACACAGGAGATGTACGACGAATTCAAGGCCGATATGAAGGCTCTCGAAGACGACGGTACCCTCAAGCCCCTCTCTGAGGAAATGCTCCACGACATGTTCTATTGCCGTCATCTCAACGAGTCCAAGACCGACCGTCTCTATCCCACTCCCACCATCGCAAACTAAGCGTTTAGCGAAATAATATTATAAAGGTGCACCAAACCGAGCGTTTGGTGCACCTTTTGATTTGGAGGTTATATACAATTTGGCACAAAGGATATAGTTGTCTTTATTTATCATGAATTTGTGAATTGATGAATTCTCTTCTTCTCAATAATTCAATTGAATTTATTTGAATTTGAGACCATCACATTTGAAGATCACTCCTTAACAAATTCTTGAATATAATAAAAAGGTGGTTTTTACTTTTGTGCCTAAAAACTACATGATAACCTTTGATTTTGTATATGAAAAAAAGAAGCGCGGAGACCGAGGGGTCTTCGCGCTGTGTCATCTCCGAAAAGAGAGATGTAAAAGCGTTCCAAGGGTTACCTTAAATAATCTTTATCGGAGTCGCTAGCACAGCTCGTCCTAACCTAAGAACTTGTACACCTTCAAACAAATCGGTGTACCTGCCGGCAAAACTTCAGCAGTCTGGCACTGTGGCAGGATTTTTAGTCAATAATTAATAGTTTTTGCGTTGGATCGCTTTTATAGTGAAAAACTGCCTTACGGGGCAGCATGATAAATGCTTTTGGCTTTATTCGACTGCAAAATTACGGCATCTTTTTGTGACGACAAACTAAAGGCTTAAAAATCAGCAAAATATTTGGCGATAGCAAAACAATTGCAAAGTTTTGTTTTCATTCAATGTAAAAAAAACGCTTGTTTCCTTTGTGCATTCATAGGTTAGTCGTAAATTTGCAAAAATAAAACTAAAATTCCCTTATTATGCCACAATCTGATAGTATTGTTATTATCCCTACCTATAACGAAAAGGAAAATATCGAGGCAATCATCAAGGCTGTAACAGGTCTTGAAGAACACCAGTTTGATATTCTTGTCATCGATGACGGAAGTCCCGACGGTACCGCTGACATTGTTAAGCGTCTCATCGCCGAAGAACTCCCTGACCGCCTTCATATTGTTGAGCGTTCAGGCAAACTCGGTCTTGGCACCGCTTACATTGCAGGTTTCAAATGGGCCCTCGAGCATGGCTATGAGTATGTGTTCGAGATGGACGCAGACTTCAGCCACGATCCCAAGGATCTTCCCCGCCTCTACAATGCCTGTGCCGTTGAAGGTAACGATGTCAGCGTAGGCTCACGCTACATCACCGGTGTCAACGTTGTGAACTGGCCCATCGGTCGTGTTCTCATGAGTTATTATGCTTCGGCCTATGTTCGTACCGTTCTCGGAGTGAAACTCCGTGACACCACAGCAGGTTTTGTCTGCTATCGTCGCAAAGTGCTTGAGACCATCGACCTCGATGCCATCCGTTTCAAGGGCTATGCTTTCCAGATCGAAATGAAGTTCACCTCCTACAAGTTAGGTTTCAAGGTGAAGGAAGTTCCTGTAATCTTCGTCAATCGTGAACTCGGAACGAGCAAGATGTCCGGTGGCATCTTCGGTGAAGCCCTCTTCGGCGTTATGCGCCTTCGCTGGGCTGCATTGACCGGCCAAATCAAGCCAAAGAAATAAACTTTTAATTTATACAAAAGTGCATAGTAGAGTCCTTATAAAGAATGCATCGATCGTCAATGAAGGTCGAGTGTTTATCGGTAGTATCGTCATCGACGACGATCGTATTGACGAAGTGATAGAAGGCCGCGATATGGCGCCTGTCCTCCCCGCTGACGAAGTGTTCGATGCCGAGGGTTGCTTTGTGTTCCCTGGTGTCATCGACGACCATGTCCATTTCCGCGATCCTGGTCTCACCCGTAAGGCAGACTTTGATACCGAGAGCAAAGCGGCAGCAGCTGGTGGTGTGACCACCGTCATCGATATGCCTAACTGCGTTCCTCCGACCTCTACAAAGCAGGCACTGGCAGAAAAGATTGCTATCGCACATTCCAAGAGCCATGTCAACTATGGCTTCTTCTTTGGTGCAACTTCTGAGAATGCAGAGGAAATACACCAGATTAACAAGCGCAAGACCGTTGGCATCAAGCTCTTTATGGGCAATAGTACCGGCAACTTGCAGGTGGAAAGCGAAGAGGCACTGAATACCATTTTCGCCAATTCCCGTCTGCCTATCATGGTACACTGCGAAGATACCGATATGGTGGAAGAGAATATGCGTGCTGCAAAGGAAAAATACGGCGAGAATGTGCCCATCGAGATGCATTCCGTCATCCGTTCAGAGGAAGCCTGCTACCGCAGCACCGAACTCGCTGTTCGTCTGGCCAAGGAAAACAATGCACGCCTTCATGTCGCCCATGTCTCAACGGCTCGCGAACTGGACCTCTTCACCCCTGGCGACACCCAGATAACTGCTGAGGTATGTCTGCCCCATCTCCTCTTCTGCGATGAAGACTACAAGCGTCTCGGCGCCCGTATCAAGTGCAATCCTGCCGTTAAAACCCGTGCTGACCGCGATGAACTCCGCAAGGCATTGAATGACGGCCGAATCTTCTGTATCGGCACAGACCACGCTCCTCACACCATCGACGATAAGCGCGGTGGAGCAGCAAAGGCAGCGAGCGGTATTCCCATGGTACAGTTCTCACTCTGTTCCATGCTGGGTCTCGTTGACGAAGGCGTATTGACCATTGAACGCCTCGTACAATTGATGTGCCATAATCCCGCAGAGCGTTTCTATATTGAGAATCGTGGCTATATCCGCCCCGGCTATATGGCAGACCTCGTGATTGTAAAGCCCAATATGCCCTGGACACTCGCTACCCGCATGATTCTTTCGAAGTGTAACTGGAGCCCGATGGAAGGCCATGTTTTCCAGTGGCGCATCCTCCGTACCTATGTGAACGGCTTCATGCTCTATCACAACGGCCATATCACCAACGAAAACTATCACGGACAACAGATAACCTTCACTCCTAATCATTTCAAGAGGAACGATAGATAAGATGTTTCGTATCTATTCCATCTATTTTCTTCGCCCTTTCATCAACTGGACTTATTTTTATTATGCCTGGGGAGTCAAAGCAGAGACTCCGGAGGCAGAGGAACTGCGTGCTGACGCAGAACGCCTGTTGAACCACCTCAGTCTGAACGGGGTGGCCGTTCGTGGTGTGTTTCAGTTGTATCCTTGTTATAGCGACGGCGATGATGTGGTGCTGGAAATGGAGGAGGGCGAAGGACGCTTGTGTTTCCTTCGTCAGCAGCATACGAAGATTGATGAACCCTGTCTCTGCCTTTCTGATTTTATAGCGCCGAAAGGTTATGAAGATGCCTCGCAGATTGCCGATCACATAGGACTCTTTGCCACGACCGTTGATGAGCGCATGAACAGTTGCCCCTGTTGTGCTCCTAATATTGAGACAAAGACGAGCGATGATCCGTATAGCAAGATGCTCCGTCAGACCGTCCTCGACCGTCTTGCAGAAGCTGGGGCAGAGATGCTGCATGTTGAGGTCAGAAAGAGCGCCTGGGGCTATGCTCCCGATGAAAATCTTACTCCCGATGACCTTCATCATGAGCGTTTCCAAGGTATCCGCCCTGCAGTGGGTTATCCCTCCTTGCCCGATCAGAGTTTCATCTTCGATATTCAGCGTTACTTGCCTTTTGAGGCCATCGGGATTACGCTGACAGAAAATGGCATGATGCAGCCCCACGCCTCTACATGTGGCTTGATGTTTGCACATCCCAAGGCGCGTTATTTCTCCATAGGCGAAGTCACCGACGAACAGCTTGCAGACTATGCTGCCCGCCGTAACCGTAAGCCCGAAGACCTTCGCAAATTCTTACTGAAGAACTAATCAATTCAAGTTTTCGTAAATACGATACTTGGTTAACTATCTTGACACAAATGCTTTACAAAGCCTACCAATTGTTTATCGCCCTGCCTTTGGGGTTGCTGCATACCTTGATTTGTTCCTTGCTGCTGGCGTTTTTTTCGCTGGTTGGCCTGACCTCCTTTGGAGCAACCTATATTGGTGGCTATTGGGCTTGGGCATTGCTGAAACTATTGCTGATTCCTGTAAAAGTTGAAGGTGCTGACAATGTTGATTATAAGACGAGTTATGTCTTTGTCTCCAACCATCAGGGCGCTTTCGATATCTTTGGTATTTATGGCTATCTTCATCATGAATTCAAGTGGATGATGAAGAAGAGCCTCGCTGATATTCCTTTCGTTGGTATGGCATGTCGTAAGGCAGGATTCATTATGGTCGATAAAAGCAGCCGCCGTGCCATTGTGAAGACCATGACGGACGCCAAGAAAGCCCTCGATGGTGGTGCTTCGCTCTGTGTTTTCCCCGAAGGTTCACGCACTTTCACTGGTCACATGGGATTCTTCCGCCGCGGCGCCTTCCAGTTGGCAGACACCCTGCAGCTCCCCGTTGTTCCTATTACCATTGACGGTTCTTTCGATATACTTCCCCGTACCAAGGGCTTTAACTTCATTGAGCGTCATACCCTTCGCCTTGTGATCCATAAGCCCCTCATCCCTGAATGCAAGGGTCCTGATAATATCAAGCGCATGATGGACGAAAGTTATGCCATCATTATGTCTGCTCTCCCAGAGCAATATCAGGGATATATCGAGAATAGCGACCAGTAATTGACTCCACTTAACAATACTCTGGTTCAAACAGTATTATCTTAAAAACTTTAACTGTAAAAATTGGCTAAAACGGGGTTGCTCGCCCCATGATTATGATAAGAAATATAGAACGCCTTTGGCGGGACATATTATTGCGTTATCCTTTGCTATTATTCTTACTGTTTATCATCGTTGGAATAATAACAGGGGATATTTTCTGCCCATACGGTCTGGGAAAAAGAGTTCCAGAGTGGGCGCAGACACCTGCCACCTATCAGGCTGTTGTCCTCGATGTTCCCAAAATTTCAGCCCATGCCCAGCGCGTTGATGTGCGCCTACTGATGAACGATGAACATGTGCAGTTGACGCTGGCAAAGAAGGATAGTGTTGGAGGTTTTAGACCATCTACAGATAACCTCGTCCCTTCTCTGCTTCCAGGCGATTTGGTCGTTTTTTATTCTAAAATAACCCTTCCCCACAATGCAGGCAATCCCGGTGAGATGGATTATGCCGCCTATCTGCGCCATCATGGCATAACGGGAACGGCGTTCTGTCCGGCAAGAGATTGGAAGTGCATCGGGGCCTATGAATATCTAACTTTCCGTGAGCGCCTCCTGCGTTTCCGAAGCCATCTGGTGCAGGAATATGGTCGATATTTTGAAGGCGAAACATTAGCCGTGTTATCGGCGATGACTTTGGGAGATAAAACCCGCATTGATTCCTCTGTACGGGAACTTTACAGCCGTTCAGGAACCAGTCATGTCCTTGCTCTTTCAGGTCTTCATCTGGCCATTCTTCTATGGCTGCTGAGGTGGCTGTTCAAGCCCTTGGAACGGGGTAGGATAGGGCGGTGGCTGGCAACGGCGCTGTTGCTGACGATGGTCTGGCTTTTTGTGACGTTGGCGGGTATTCCAATCTCTTTGCTACGTGCTGCAATTATGCTGACGATATGGGAACTGATGATGGTTTTTCGTCTTCAGCAATATCCGTTTCAGTCGCTGATATTAGCTCTTATCATCATTCTTGTTGCCACTCCGAATGCTTTGTTCGATGTCGGTCTGCAATTGTCAGCGCTTTCTGTTGCGGGTATTCAGTGGATGACCCAGCAGCCGATTTACACGCAGGAATACAGGTTGGGAAAATGGTATTTTCATCCTCTTCGTTTCATCCTCGTCTCTCTTATCGCACAGCTTGTTACCTTACCTTTGGTAGCTCATTATTTCGGTGTTGTCTCTTTCATTGGAGTGCTTTCAAACTGGGTGACGATTCCCATCAGTTATGTGCTGTTGGGAGGGGCAATTCTCTTTTTGCTTTTTCCATTTCTCCAGGCGCCGATAGCCTTATGCCTGAAAGCTGGTTATCAGGCATTGGCATTCGTGCTGCATGGCTTGACGAGCCTGCCTTTCTCCTCGGTAGAATTGTCTTTATCGTGGTGGGGAGTCGCAGGGTGTTACTTGCTGCTCTTGTTTTGGTTGGTGGCGCGTCATCTGCGTATTCGTTATCGCTGGTCCATCTCTATCGTTATCGTCTTTTTCATTGCCGTCGGAGAACTCGTCGTTGATTTTAAAAACCATTCTTTCACAGGGATTTCCGTTTACAATCGTCCTTCTCGCATGGAGATTCATTGTCTGCTGAACGGTGATGAAGAGAACGCGCAGAAGTATCGTTTTAGTGAGGGGAATATTCTCGCGTTTGCAGGCCAACGCATGGCCATTGCCAATAAGTCCATGCCCGCCCGGTGGGTGAGTAATTTTGATTTGCAATCGTCTCCTAATTCTGCACAAACACCTCCTCAATCGGAAGATTGTGGCAGTTCCATTTCAACGCCTTTATCCGTTGATGTTCTGTTGATAAGCCGTGGTGCAAAAGGTCATCTTTCCGATTATCTACTGCGTTATCACCCTTCGCTCATTGCCCTCGACGGCTGCCTTTCAGATTATTATCACGACCTCTTTCTGCAAGAGGCTGCCGCCGCCCATCTTCCGGTTTATGACATCAGGTCCCAGGGGGCTCTGTTATTGGAGATGAAAAAATAATGCCAGCAATCTCGACGGATAATCGGGATTGCTGGCATTAGTGTATAAGGCCCTTATTATTGGGCTTCGCAAAAGGCGAGAAGATGGCTAAGCGTACGCTATTCGTGGTGGTAGGGCTCTCCACGAAGGATAGTCATGGCGCGGTAGATCTGCTCGGTGATGAAGAGGCGAACCATCTGGTGGCTGAAGGTCATTCGTGAGAGGGAAATCTTCTCTTTGGCTAATTCATAGACCTTCGGCGAGAAACCATAAGGACCACCGATGACGAAGACCAAACGGCGAGCAACACTTGTCTGCTTGCGTTCAAGATATTGGGCAAATTCGATGGAGCGGAACTCCTTGCCACCTTCGTCAAGAAGCACAAGATAATCACCGTCACGGAGACTCTTTACAATCAGTTCGCCTTCGCGTTCTTTCTGTTGTTCAAAGGTCAGCGCCTTCGCGTTTTTGAGTTCAGGAATAACCTCGAGGTCGAAGGGTATATAATGCTTGACACGCCCAACATATTCGTTGATGAGCGTGTCAAGATGTTTGTCTGTTGTTTTACCAACAACGAGAAGAAGAATCTTCATTCAGAGTAGATTATTCAGCCTTATCAGTCTTAACACGACGGATAGCGCGCTTCTTCTTGGGAGCTTCTTCAGCCTTAGTTTCAAGCTTTACACCTGCCAATTCGGGGTCGATGAGGATACGGCCACAGTATTCGCAAGGAATGATCTTTTTGCGGCTACGAACGTCGAGCTGGCGCTGGGGCGGAATCTTATTGAAGCAACCACCGCAAGCATCACGCTGAACGTAAACGATAGCGAGACCATTGCGTGAGCTCTTACGGATACGCTTGAAAGCAGCGAGGAGACGGGGCTCGATGGTAAGTTCGATGCTGCGTGCTTTTTCACGAAGCTTTTCTTCTTCAGCGCGGGTTTCGGTGATGATTTCATCGAGCTCGCTCTTCTTGAGTTCGAGGTCACCAGAACGGCTTTCGAGAGTAGCACGACCCTTGTCAAGATCAACGATGCGAGCGCTGATAGCGTGCTCGATTTCGCGAATCTTCTTGTTGAGAAGTTCGATTTCGAGACCCTGGAATTCGATTTCCTTCTGGAGGTTATCGTATTCGCGATTGTTACGAACATCATTGAGCTGCTTCTGATAACGTTCCATCAATTCGCGAGCTTCACGAATGTCCTGCTGCTTAGCGTTGATTTCAGTTTCGAAATCGCGGATTTCCTGATCGTATTTAGCGAGACGGTGGTGAAGACCTTCGATTTCGTCTTCGAGGTCCTGAACTTCGAGGGGAAGTTCACCGCGGAGGGTCTTGATCTTATCGATCTCGGTAAGCTTGGTCTGTAACTGGTAAAGGTTCTTGAGTTTCTGCTCGATAGTCATATCAGAGGGCAGAACTTCTTTTGTACGAGTTGCCATAATGATTATATTTTTATTAATGTTGTTTGCGGATTATTTCTTTAAATATTAGAGGTAGTTTATGGGATTGGTGGTAGGAGCGTAGTCCTTGATGACCAGATCGGGATGAGCTTCTGCAAGGATACGGTGCATTAACTGAATGGTGTAGCGCTCGCTCTGAAAATGGCCGAGAGCACCAATCCATAGTTTCTTTTCGTAGCCGAAGAAGCGATGATACCCGATTTCTCCCGTGAGAAAGACGTCAGCGCCATGGTGATAGGCGGTATCAATGAGGAATTCTCCTGCTCCTCCACACAATGCTACGGTCTGAATATCGTGTTCTGGACCTGCATTATGCATGAGGTTTTCTACTTGAAAGACTTCCTTAGCTTGTTTTAAGAAGTCAATTGGATTCGTAGAAACTGCAAGCTTTCCGATGACTCCGCTGCCACCATTTCCATTAGGGATAGGATCGAGGAAGCGAACATCCTGCAGCCCGAGTCGCTTTGCCATTTCAAAACAAACTCCATCGGGAGCATTGTCGAGGTTCGTATGGGCTGCATAGATCGTCAGCCCGCCTAAAATGGCGCGACGAACACAGCGTTCAACATAGCCTTCGTCTCCAATCCGCTTTAGTCCACGGAAGAGCAAAGGGTGGTGGGCTACAATGAGATTGCAGCCTTCTGCGATGGCCGTGTCAATGACATCCTCTGTAACGTCAAGACACAATAATGCCCCTGAACACTTGCTCTCTGTTAATCCAATCTGCAAGCCGGCATTATCATAGTCTTCCTGCAGCGGCAGAGGAGCAAACCTTTCAAGGGCCTCTACGACTTCTTTTATTTTCATTTCGACTGCAAAAGTACGAAAAAATGTTATAGTTGCCAAAATATTTCATGTTTTTTCCGTTCAATCTAATTTTTTTCCGTAATATTGCACTCCTTTATTAACAAGTAATACACTAACGGGGAGGTTCCCTGAGATTTCAAGAATTCTCATCATGAGGAATACCCCATAGAATTTGAAACAATTTGGACACTACATTAAAAAGTAAAGAAGAGATCTGTGGCAACTGGCTACAGCGCTACACGAAGACTCCGTTGGAGGAGTTTTCTGACCTTCTTTTGCTCACAAATTTCAATAATTATGTTGATATATTCTGCGAGCAGATGGGGGTAGAACCTGTGGGGTTCAATGCTAATATGCGAACTGCATCCGCACAGGGAATTACAATAATTAATTTTGGTATGGGATCTCCGAACGCGGCGCTTATCATGGACCTTTTGTCCAGTATAAAACCGCGTGCAGCCCTCTTCCTCGGAAAGACGGGAGGTATCTCAAAAAAGACTCATCTTGGTGACTATATTCTTCCGTTGGCAGGTATCCGCGGTGAGGGTACTTCCAATGACTATTTCCCGCCTGAAGTTCCTGCGCTTCCTGCCTTCATGCTCCAGCGAGCAGTGTCAACGGCTTTGCGCGATGCTGGCCAGGATTATTGGACGGGTACGGTTTACACAACGAACCGCCGTGTTTGGGAACATGATGAAGGCTTTAAGGAATACCTTCGCAAGACGCGAGCCATGTGTGTAGATATGGAAACTGCGACGCTTTTCACCTGTGGCTTCTACAATCATATTCCAACGGGGGCCCTCCTTCTTGTCAGTGATAATCCGATGACGCCAGAGGGAGTGAAAACGGAAAAATCGGACAATCAGGTAACGGCAAATTTTGCAGAAACGCATGTTCGTATTGGCATCGAGTCTTTACGTTTCCTCCAGGGAGACCGTAAGACCGTTCGCCATATGAAGTTTGAGTGGTAAACCTAAAAGAATTAACAGCCTCTGCTTTAAGCTTTTTTGCTTTAAGTTTCTATTAATAAAAAACAAAAGGTGGCAAAGAAAACTGGTAATGGCATCACCCATGAAAAAATAATTAATGATGTTTTGGCGGGCAATATCAAGCCGGTCTACTACTTAATGGGTGAGGAGAGTTATTATATCGATCATTTGGCTGAGTTTATCGTTGATCATGTTCTTCAGCCAGAGGAGCGTGACTTCAATATGCTCACGCTTTTCGGTCCTGAAACTGATACGCACAGTGTCGTTCAGGCTGCTTTGGGTTACCCCATGGGAGCGGAACGACAGGTGGTGATGGTTCGTGAGGCACAGGGTTTGAAGGACATCGATTTGTTGGAAGCTTATCTCAAAAATCCCCAGCCGACGACGGTATTGATTTTCTGCCATAAAAATGGTACAATCGACCGCCGAAAGAGCGGAGTAGTGAAAGCTCTGGAAAGTGTTGGCGTGCTTTATGAGAGTGAGAAATTACGCGAATATAAGTTGCCGGAATGGATTCGAAATTATCTTCGCAGAAAGAAATTAGGCATCGAGCCCCAAGCTGAAGTCATGCTCGCTGAATATATCGGCGCAGACCTTAATCGTATAGCCAGCGAGCTCGACAAATTGATTCTTTCATTGCCAGAAGGGAAGCGTGTTGTTACGGATGATCTGGTGGCAACGCACATCGGAATCTCGAAAGAATTCAATGTTTTTGAACTTGTCGATGCGCTTGCAAACAAAAATATTCTCAAAGTTAGACAGATTACGAACTACTTTGATAAGAACCCCAAGCAAAATCCGATACAAAATACCCTTCCAATGGTCTTCGGATTCTTCCAAAATCTGATGCTCGCTTATTACGCTCCGGAAAAATCGCCTTCAGCACTCGCTTCATGGCTTTCAATGAACCCTTACAGGTGTGAGAAAACCATCATTCCTGCAATGCGAAATTATAGTGGAAGAAAGGTGATGGATATCATTGGTCAAATTCGCCGAACTGATGCTCGCTCAAAAGGCGTCGATTCTCCGGCAACCAGCAATTCGGATCTGATGAAAGAGTTGATGTTCTTCATCCTCCATTGAAAGACTTTTCTGAATACAATTCTTGGCGAGGCCTTCACGGTCTCGCCTTTTTTTGTTTTGTTTCAATCTGGGGTGTAGAGGAGTGAAGGGGAGGTGAAGAAAAGAACGCTCGAACGGAACTCCTGAGAATTGATAATTTGCCAGAGAAAATTCCATCGCGCAGAATTTTTCAAGGCTTTTTCTGAGGATCCACCGAGGGTAGTGTTTCTCATTTTTTGAACCAGGAGTGGGACTGTTTCTATTTGTGTCAGGTTTCGTGTTCGTTCTAGAAGAGTAAAAATCTTCTTGATTTAGCCTTGTAGAAGAGGCTCAAAATAGAGGATTAGAGTTCTAAAATGGGAGTTTACAATGCAGAAAAACTAAATTTTGGCCTCTAAAAGGGTGTTTTTGGGCTGTAAACGAAGGTTTAGAGATGTGTTTAAAAAGTAAAACTCCCTCAAAATCCCCATTTTTAAGGTGTAAATAAACTTTTTAGCGATATTTGCTATTACATGGATTTTTGATTGTTTTATATAGAGTATCAGGGAGTTAACGTTATTTGTAATGCCCTGAGAATCGCGCGAAATTTCAGTATTCGCCCCTTTCTTTGCGATAGATCCGAATTTTCGATTCTCGTTCATTTTTGCCCATTTAAAATCAACATTAACATTTATTTGGATTTACGTACTGAAATTTGCAAACATAAACAATAGAATTCTAAACGACAAAGACAAATCTCACGTCAGTGTTCCACTACCTATATAGGGTCATTTGTAAATGTATACATACATAAATGTCGTTCGAAAGATTGAATTTAGAATACTGAAATCTATTTTATGCATTAAGATATGCCGTGTATAAGTAATTAAAAACCAACCACATACAAGTGCTTGTTTGTATTATTGACCATGTATGGAGGTGTATTGATGCGTGTATGCATGAGATTTGTAGAAAACCCTGTGTTTACTAGTAATAGTATAGTAAAAGCCAAAGTTTTAACTATTTTTGCTACATTAACTCTAAACCACCCGATTTAGCTTTGTATTTGTGGTTGTAAATTTTGTGTTTGTATTTGTAATCGGTATTGTTTGTATTTGTTGTTTTAGAAAATCGAACTCTAAAATTTTATTTTTGAGTTTTTAATCTACAATACTTGCGTATCTCAAAATATTGTTTTACCTTTGTAGGCGCTAAGAAAAGGTACCCCCTCTGACTTTCATTGCCCTAAAAAATATCTTTCGAACTAAAATTGAATGCATCTCTACTCTCTCATTAGGGCATTTTTTTTAGAACAATTCTGGGTTACCTCTTCCGACCCACTAAAAAATTCATATATTCTCTCCTGATAAATACCAAAACAAGATGAAGGATCGTGTACGCCAGGTGATGGACCATTTCGGTCTCTCTCAAAATGACTTTGCTAAAGAACTTTGTGTTGCACCAGCAACCATATCCAGTATATATAGAGGTAGGACTGCTCCTACCAATAATCTGGTACAGTCTATTCATATGGCATTCCCTGCAATCAACATTAACTGGTTATTGTTTGGCGAGGGAGATATGCTTCTACCCCTCTCTGGAGAGACATCGGCAGGTACTGCAAATCTTCAGATTGGTCAAAATGGCGGAAGCACTACCCCTAATCAAGGTTCTCTTTTCGATCCTCCAAAGGCTTCTGTACCCTCTCTTCAAGAGGTAAAAGTGTACGAAAATCCCGTACAACCTACTGAAATCCAACTTGCGGCAGCACTCTCGCAGCTTAAAAAAGCGAATGAAGTTGACAGGCCAAAGCGTAAAATTAAGGAAATTCGCGTCTTTTTTGACGATGGTACCTATGAGAGTTTCGTTCCAAACAACAAATAATGGAGCTTAGTCTCTTTATTATAAATAAGGAGTAAATACAAATAATTCCGGTTGCCTTTTGAGGGTAACCGGATTTTTTGTACCTTTGCACATGTTAGGTAGGAAATTTACTGCCTACAGATTAATTCTTTTATCTTCCTATGCCATTACCTATTCTTAATTTGCCACCGATAACCCCGCGTGTTCAGAAGAACACAAGTGGGAGACAGATGATTTTTGACGACCAGCGAAAGAAGTTTGTGACGTTGACTGCTGAGGAATGGGTAAGGCAGCATTTTGTTTCGTTCCTTTTAAACCAGCAGGGCGTTCCTGCTGCTCTATTGCAGAACGAGGTTGGTGTGGATGTGAATGGCGTCAGTCGCCGTTGCGACACCGTTATCTTTTCCCCTCAGACAGGAGATCCTTTGGTTATCGTAGAATATAAGGCACCTGGTATTTCAATCACCCAAGAAGTATTCTTGCAGATCCAAAGTTATAACGCAATGCTTCGTGCCGACTATTTGATCGTCTCTAATGGCATGCGCCATTTCTGCTGCCATATCGACTATGAAGCCAATAAGATTACTTTCTTACCGGAAATACCAAAATGGGAAGAAATCAATCCGAAGAAATGACCAACATAATAAATGGTAGATGTTCTCTTATTTTTAACGAGATAATACCTTCATAAGATTTGTAGAATCTGCAAAAACTAGATATTTTTACACTAATGACTCGACAAACTATTGCCCTTGAAAATGCAGTTGCACGGCATCCGGAGAAGCGTTTAGCAGATCCTGTAAATATCGTGGTGGAGGCTGGTGAACACATCGTTATCGTCGGTGAGAATGGCTCAGGAAAGAGTTTATTGGTTGAAATGCTCACCGGCAAAAGTCCACTCGTTTCAGGGTCACTCACCTATGATTTCGGAAAGGATTCCAATGGTGAAAACATTCCGAATCGTGCCTATGGAAATATCATCCAGTTGACTTTTGAAGATGCACTTGGGACCGTTGAGAAACCCTACTATTTCCAACAGCGTTTCAATAGTCAGGATCGTGATGAAAGTCCGTTGGTAAAGACGGTATTGTTACGCTCTTTGACGGGAGGTGGTAGCGGACTTACTGCTGACGAAGCCCGTGCTGCCGGCCATGGTCTTACAGAAGACGAGGCTCGCGAAGCAGGAAGTGAAAATTATGATATTGATGTTCTCCTCGATGATTTGCTGGGTACTACAAATCCTCGTCCTTCAACGCTCCTGGATACCTTCAAAATGCGCGGTTTGCTTGAAAAACGCATGGTTTTATTATCTAGCGGGGAAATGAGACGATATCAGCTCTTCAAAAACCTCGTGAAGCGTCCTCGTGTGCTGATTGTCGATAATCCATTCATCGGTCTCGATGCTCCTATGCGAAAGCAGCTCGGCGAGTTCTTTCAGTTGCTGGTGGACTGTGGCGAAGTGCAGATCATCATGGTGCAGTCCATGTTCGATGACATTCCTTCCTATATGACTCATGTCGTAGCCATAGAACGGAACGGAGATTGCCAGCATGTAGGCTTTCTTGGGCCCAAGCAAACTCGTGAAGAATATCTGGAAATATGGAATCAGAGCCAGACAGATCAAGTTCCCGAATCGCTCGGTAATGAAAGCAATTCCTTTGGATATGGTTCTAAAACCCTCTCTGACGCTGTCAATCAGATTCTAGAATTACCCATACAGCCAATAGCAAATTTAACGAAAGACGGAGAACTGACCGACGAAATCATCGCTGTGCGCGATTTATCATTAACTCTCCCGGAGAGTAACCGCGTCCTCTATAACGGACTGAACTGGACCGTGAGAAGAGGAGAGACCTGGGCTTTACAAGGTGCAAATGGCAGCGGAAAGAGTACGCTCCTCTCTCTGATTTGTGCCGACCACCCTGCCGCTTATGCTTGCGATATTTCCCTCTTTGGCCGTCGCCGTGGAACAGGTGAAAGCATTTGGGAAATCAAGAAACATATTGGTTTCGTCAGTCCTGAATTCCATCGTGCCTACAAGCAGAATCGTCCAGCCATTGAAATCGTTGCCTCTGGCCTCCACGACAGCGTAGGTCTCTACAAGCGGCCCCGTCCTGACCAGATGGATATCTGTCACTTCTGGATGCGTGTCTTCGGTATTGAAGAACTAGCAGACCGCATGTTCCTGACACTTAGTAGCGGCGAGCAGCGTCTTTGTCTCCTCGCGCGCGCATTCGTGAAAGACCCAGCACTGCTCATCCTTGACGAGCCCCTCCACGGCCTCGACACCTATCGTCGTGAGCATGTCCGCCGTGTTATTGATACTTTCTGCAAGCGTCCAGACAAGACCCTCATTATGGTCACCCATTACGAAGAGGAACTCCCCGATGGCATCAATAACCGATTGGTATTGTAAGGGTTGTTTTTTCAATAGCCCAAAGCCTTAGAAGTCCTCTTTGTTGAGTGCGATTTCTTTTCCGTTATCAAAAATGTGAGTTAACTTGTGATATAATATGTCACCAAAATACTTTTTCGTTGTCTTCCTCTCGTTTTTCTGTCTTAGAGGTTGGTGCAACGTTGATATTCCCCAGGGAACATTTTATTTTGATAATTCCAAGACGAAATACACCGTAGTCAAGTTTGTCTATGGTGAAGATAGCCGTGCCGTGAGCCATGTAGTCACAATGACCAACGATGGTGATGGCTTGTGGAGCATCAACTTTCCCAGCGCTGTTCCTGACCAGTACCGCTATACCTTCGCAGGAACAGAATTGGAGGATGGCCAAAAAGACATGACTTTCACGGATCTCAAGGAATATATCAGCAAGACCCTCAACTGCAATCGTACAGCAACCACCTCAGCCACAATTATTCCTGGCGGTACCTTTGTACCTTCTTCTGGTGATAATTGGGCGCAAGGCAGTTGGGTACAAGGCCGAGTTGTGCCTTCTCAAGAATGGTCGGGAACCCTTCCAATCCTTCATATTCAAACAGATAACGGCCAGAGTGTAAGTTCAAAGACAGACTATGTTACCGGCACCTATTGGCTCGACAATATGGGTCACGACGAGCTTTCTGCTTCCTTTGGCAGTGAAGCAGAGCCCCTTCCGTTAAAGATTCGTGGTCGTGGAAATTGGACTTGGAGCGGTTTCGATAAGAAGCCCTACCGAATAAAGTTAGACGAGAAAGCATCGTTGTGCAAGTTGAATAAGGCTCGTAATTTTTGTCTCATGGCCAATGCTGACGACAATATGGGAGGTCTTCGCAATGAGGTGGGTTTTGAAATCAGTCGTCTCCTTCATCTCGCCTGGACTCCTGCCTCTGAGCCAGTAGAACTTATTCTCAATGGAGATTATCTGGGTTTATACTTTATCACTGAACCCGTCCGCGTGGGCGCTAATCATGTTAACATTACGGAGCAGGATGACCTTTCTGATGCTGATGTTACAGGAGGTTGGTTGGTTGAAATCGATAATTACAGTGCTAATGGTCAGGTTGTTTTCAAAGAAGATAATGGCCAGGAAATCCGCTTTACCTTCCACTCCCCCGAAGAATTATCTTCTGCTCAACGCGAATACATCAAGTCCCAGCTTATCGCCCTCAACGATTTGATTTACGATACTCCCATTACCTCGTCAGCCTGGGAGACTGTCATCGACAAGGATGCTCTCGCGCGTTATTACGTTGTTCAGGAAATCATGGAGGATACAGAGTCATTTCACGGCAGTTGTTATTTCTATAAGGATTGTGGTGAAGATGCTCTTTGGACCTGGGGGCCTGTCTGGGACTTTGGCAATTCCTTCAACCGTCATGCAGAGCGATTCATTTATGACGGCCCCTCATTCGACCAGTATTGGATTCGCGAGATGTCCAAGTGGAACAGTTTTCAGACTGCTGTCCGTGAGGTTTGGAAAGAATTCCTCGTTGAGGACTACGATCGCCTGAAATTGTGGATTGACGAGCGTGTGGCCAAGTACGCCACTGCTGCTGTTTATGACGGCCGCCGTTGGTCCAAGTACAACTATTCTGATACAGAGTCCTGCAAGCAACGTATGCTCTCCAATCTCTCTTGGCGAGTAAACTGGCTGAAACAACAGTGGGGCGACTACCCCTCTGGTGTTGATGCTCTTTCAAGCGAAAATGCCAGTTCTATTGCTCCTATCTATGACCTCCAGGGGCGTCGTCTTTCCGCTCCTCCTCAGCACGGTATGTATATCCAGGGAGGAAAGGTTTGGAAAAACTAAAAGAGTACATTCGTCCTACGGCGACAGAACATTCGTCCGCGGACGACAGAATATTCGCCCTACGACGAATGTATATTCGTCCGCGGACGAATCTTCATAGCATCAGCCGTTAGTTTACTATCTGACATAAAAAGGCAACAGCTGAACAGGAAAAAGCAAAGGAGACTTACAAGAAAGATTATTCAGATATCTTCCCCAAATTGTAATCATCTCATAGTATTATCCAAAAGTAACAAGCTGGAAATTAACAATATAGGTATAAAAAACAAAGAATCATCAGTTGTTGCCATAAAAATCGCTACATTCGTAATGGCTTCAATTTCAACTTTTTATCCTAAAAACATGTAGCGAATGTAGCGATTTTCTACAAAAAAAAATGGTTCTATGACATTCGAATCATGGAACCAAATGTTTTTATAAGGAAAGAAACACAAGGATTACTTTGCAGAAATCATATATTCCTTGATGAACAACTCGTGGACGCGAGTGTCTGTGGTGAGTTCAGGATGGAAGGCGGTGACGAGTTGCTGACCTTGACGAGCAGCGATGATGCGGCCGTCGTAGGTGGAGAGAACTTCAACGTTGGGGCCTGCTTCTGCGATATAAGGCGCACGGATGAAAGTCATAGGAATCGCGCCAAGGCCTTTGATATCGTGGGAAATCTCGAAACTTCCCAACTGACGACCGTAGGCATTGCGTTTGGCTATGATGTCCATGGTATTCAGATGATCATGATCAAGGAGAATGAGGCCGGCACAAGTTCCGAAGACAGGGAGTCCGCCTACGATGGCCTCGCGGATAGGCTGCAAGAGTTCCAGATCTTTCATCAGACGCATCATCGTCGTGCTCTCACCACCAGGAAGGATGAGACCTTTGGGGCAATCTGAAATCGAGATGAAGGAATTCCAGTCTGCAAGATTACGGATGAGGACGCTTTCCTCACCTAACCGACAGAGCATCTGCTGATGTTCAGCAAATGCTCCCTGAAGCGCAAGAATAGCTATCATAATGACTTAATTTTGAAGAATGGTGGAACTATTTATTTGAATAGAACCACCATTCTTTTCGTATGATTATTTTCCTCTCTCTGCCATGAGAAGCTGGATTTCACTCTCGTTGATACCTACCATAGCCTCACCGAGATCTTCGCTAAGTTCTGCGAGAATCTTGGGATTGTCATAGTTGGTAACCGCTTTGACGATGGCCTGGGCACGCTTTTCGGGATTACCGCTTTTGAATATACCACTGCCAACAAATACACCTTCCGCACCGAGCTGCATCATGAGGGCAGCATCAGCGGGAGTTGCAACACCGCCTGCAGCAAAATTAACTACGGGGAGTTTGCCGTTTTCGTGAACATATTCTACGAGATCGAAGGGAACGCGGAGTTGCTTGGCAACTTCGTAGAGTTCATCCTTCTCCATACCCTTGATGCGACGGATTTCGCTCTGCATCATGCGCATATGGCGAACAGCCTGAATGATATCACCCGTTCCCGGTTCACCCTTAGTACGAATCATCGTTGCACCTTCGTTGATGCGACGGAGCGCTTCTCCGAGATCTTTTGCACCGCAAACAAAAGGCACCTTGAACTGGCGTTTGTCGATGTGGTAGATATCGTCGGCGGGAGAAAGCACTTCGCTTTCGTCGATATAGTCAATCTCAATGGCTTCGAGAATTTGTGCCTCAGCAAAATGACCGATGCGGCACTTTGCCATAACGGGGATGGTAACAGCCTCTTGAATACCGCGAATCATCTTCGGGTCACTCATACGAGAAACACCACCTGCAGCGCGAATATCAGCGGGAATGCGCTCCAGAGCCATAACAGCGCAAGCACCGGCAGCTTCGGCAATGCGAGCCTGTTCCGGGGTTGTTACATCCATGATAACACCGCCCTTCAACATCTGGGCGAGATTACGGTTGAGAATAGTACGATTTTCCATATTGCATTTTTAATTTTTAGGTTTTCTGTTATTGTGCTGCAAAGGAGGGCAAAAAAAAAGGAACGAACAAAAATTCGTTCCTTTTTGATTAAAATGTATTCCGATATTTATAAATCCAGGCGGTGATTTGAAGGCGTTTTACCCGTCTGCTTGCGGAAGAAGTTGCAGAACGAGGCTTGAGAGGAGAATCCGAGATAATGGGAGATTTCCTGGATGGTCATGCGGGAATTACCGAGGAGGGTGAGGGCCTCTTGCAGGAGATAGTCTGCGATGATTTGCTTGGGACTTTTCCCAAGGATCTTCTCAGTAATCTGTCCCAGATAGCGGGTGGTAATGCAGAGACGGTCGGCATAGAACGCAACATCGTGAGCCTCCTGATAATGCGCTGAAAGAAGCGTCATCAGTTGGTTATAAAGATCCGTCGCACGACAAGGTTTCTCGGGGGAGGACACAGCATAGACAATCTGGCTGTGGACATAGGTGTGAGCATGGGAGACTGCTGAAAAAACATCGTCCCCCAAGGCAAGATAGACAGTGATGGCGGTAGAAAGTGCTCCTCCGACACCATGACGCTGCCAGCCCTTCATATTGGGTGAAGAAAAGAAACGGTGTTCATCAGCGGTGTAGAGGAGTGCAGTCAGTCGTCCTTCAACCGTATGGCCTCCGCGGAGCAGTACAGCCTCTGTTCCAAGTTCGGTAAAAGTCTTTGCTGCTGTCAGCATATCGTCTTGCGTTCGAATGGCCATGCCCAGCAGTATTTCTGCGGCATCACAGCGAATGGTCAGGACGCGGGTTTGCGGTAGAAGGCTGTGGCGGAGCGCATGCAGACCTTTCTCGTCGAGGAGGGAATGGCCGTGGGAGGAGATGATACCCGGGGCACAGACGATATTGGGATAGCCTCCGATTTCATCACGTAAGGCATGAATGGTTTCTGCATCGGGGAGAAGACCAATCTTGATGGCTGCCGGTACTTGTGCTTGAAGGACAGATCGCGTCTGGCCTAGGATAAGTTCAGCGGGAAGAGGCTGTATGCGCTGAATGTGGTGTTCGTCTTGAATGGTGATAGCGGTCACAGCCGACATGGCATATCCTCCCAAGGCTGAGATAGTTTGGATGTCAGCCTGAATACCGCTACCGCCCGTATTGTCGGAGCCGGTGATGGAGAGTATGGGAAGAAAGGAGGAGGCGATAAGATTAGGAGTTTATAAGGTTTATAAGGTTTATAAGGTTTATGGGGTTTATGGACCTGCCTACGGCAGGCACCTACCAAAGTTTATTGAGTTTATGGGTTTATAGGGTTTAAAGAACTGCAAAAGTACGAATAAATTTGGAAAAACTTGTTCTTAAACAAGAAAAGTCGTATTTTTGCAGAAAATTCATGACTATGACTTTTGAAGAAGAACTATCTGCTGCGGAAATTCGTGTGACAGCCGTCCGCCTGTTGGTATGGCGTACCATCCGCGAACGTATGCATGACGCTTTCAGTCTATCTGACCTTGAAGATGCTCTGGTAACCGTGGATAAGTCCACGATTTTCAGGGCCTTGACGCTCTTTGCTGATGCCCATTTGTTGCATCTCATCGATGACGGTTCTGGCAGTCAGAAATACTGCGTGTGCCATTGCGACGACCACGAGCATCATCATGGCCATGTTCATCTTACTTGTACCGTCTGCCACAAGACCTGGTGTTTGGACCAGGTAGAAATACCAACCGTCCCTATCCCTCAGGATTTTGAGGTGACAGAGACGGAGTATGTCGTAAAGGGCGTCTGTGCAAAATGCAGACATTCTTGGAGATAAACTCAAGGTGAGCGCCTTGAGTTTATCGCTAGCTTGTAGAGTGTTCGATGGGTTATTCCCTAGTTCTCAAAGCTCTCATAGCGTTGAGGACAGCGAGGACAGTGACGCCGACATCTGCGAAGACAGCCATCCACATTGTTGCGAGACCAAAGGTAGCAAGGATGAGGACCGCCACCTTGACACCAATAGCGAACCAGGTATTTTGAGCAGCAATACGCAGTGTGCGTTTTGCAATGGCAATGGCAGTAGCTATCTTTGAAGGCTGATCGTCCATCAGGACAATGTCAGCAGCTTCGATAGCGGCATCACTGCCGAGCCCCCCCATGGCAATACCGACATCAGCACGCGCTAATACAGGTGCATCATTGATACCATCTCCGACAAATGCCAGTCGGGGATTTTTTAGTGCCTTGGCGGAAGCAAGAAGACGCTCTACATGCGTCACCTTATCCGTAGGCAGCAGTTCAGCATAATACTCATCGAGACCAAGATCCTGGGCAACATTTTCCGCAACCTCTTCGCGATCTCCTGTGAGCATAACCGTGCGTTCCACTCCTGCCTTCTTGAGGGCTGTAATGGCCTCTTGGGCATCTTCCTTAGCCTGGTCGCTGATGACGATATGGCCTGCGTATTCGCCGTCGATGGCGATGTGGATAATCGTTCCAACATGCTGGCACTCCAAAAGCGATTCATCAAGATTTGCAATAGAAGCTCGCATCATCTTCTTATTACCGACAGCAACCTTCTGCCCGTTGACAACAGCTTCAATACCGTGTCCGGCAATTTCACGCACATCCGTTGTAACACAGTCATCGTGTTCGCAGGGGAAAGCTTCGCGGAGAGCAGCTGCAATAGGGTGTGTAGAGAAATGCTCTACATGGGCGGCAAGATGCAGGAGATGATGCTCCTTCTCCTCATCATGGTCGTGACTGCCAGTATGGACTGCAGAGACCCTGAATACACCCTTGGTAAGCGTTCCTGTCTTGTCGAAGACAACCGTTCCGACCTTGGCCAGTGTATCCATATAGCTGGAACCCTTGATGAGAATACCCTTGCGGGAAGCACCGCCAATGCCGCCAAAGAAGGTCAGAGGAACAGAGATGACGAGGGCGCAGGGACAACTGACAACGAGGAAGGTCAAAGCGCGGAGTAGCCATGTTGAGAAACTTCCGAATCCGAAGAGTGGTGGAAGGACGGCAATGAGTGCAGCACCGATGACAACGATGGGGGTGTAGATATGGGCAAAGCGGGAAATGAAGTTCTCGCTCTTCGACTTGCTTTCGCTGGCATTTTCAACGAGGTTGATAATTTTGGAAACCGTACTCTCGCCGAAAGACTTCGTGGTGCGAATACGGAGAACGCCGGAGAGGTTGACGCAGCCGGAGATGATTTCATCGTCCACAGCAACTTCTCGCGGAGCACTTTCGCCCGTCAAGGCTACCGTGTTGAGACTTGATGCACCTTCAATGATTATGCCGTCGAGAGGAATTTTCTCGCCAGGACGGACAACGATAATCTCACCTACATTAATGGTGTCGGGAGCGACAGCAGAGACTGTTCCTTCTCGTTCTACATTAGCTACATCGGGACGGATGTCCATTAGATGGCTGATGCTTTCACGGCTCTTTCCTTCTGCATAGCCTTCAAAGAGTTCGCCGATCTGGAAGAACAGCATGACGAAGACTGCTTCAGGGAACTGGTTCTCAGCGCCAGGGAGAAAACCGATGGCGAGAGCGCCGATAGTGGCAATACTCATCAGAAAGTCCTCGTTGAGTGCTTCGCCATGTATGAGGCCTTCAGCAGCCTCTTTCAGTGTCTCGTGGCCTACAATGAGATAGGGGACGAGATAGATGAGTAACAACTGCCATAGAGGAAGTTGAAAAGTGTGTTCAATATAGACTGCAATGCCGAGGAGTACGGCGGAAATGATGATAGCGGCAAGTTTACCATGAGAACCATGCTCGTGCTCATGGCAGTGTCCGTTACATCCTTTTTCGTGATGAAGATCGTGTGACATAATATAAAGTTTTACAAACGCCAAAGCGTCTTTTTTCTAGTTTCTGGGTGCAAAGGTAAAACGAAGAGTTCGCAACTAAGTTGCAAAGTGCAATTTTTGAGAAAAAACTTGGAGGAATGCTGTTTTTTGTCTACTTTTGCAAGCACAAACTTTATACTATGAAACGCTTTTTACTCCTATTAATATTATTATTGACGGCAAGTACGACATTTGCACAGAGACATCGTTTGGATTCGCTTCTCCGCGAATTGGACGCCGTGATAGAACGTACGCCAAAAATCGATGCAGAGCGCCAGCAAAGTATCTATCGTCATCGTATGGCCTTCAATGAGGCAGTGGACGACCGTTCCCGCTACGAACATTCCTATATTCTTTTCCAGCGTTACAAAAAGTATCGTGAAGATTCCACTTATTATTACGCTCGTACCTGCCACACTCTGGCAGAATCCCTCCATGATCATGAACTCTTACAGCAGGCCTTGTTGGCAGAAGCAGAGGGATTGATGCGCCTGGCCCGCTATGAAGAGGCAGCAAATCGACTTCGCCAGACCGATCGCAAGTACGTTTCTACTCATGCCAGTCAGTATTTTTACTTGAATCACAGTCTGTATTACGCCCTTTCCCAAACTTCATCTAATGACGAAGAGCGCATGGAATACCAGCGAAAAATGCGTGCTTATCGCGACTCCATTGCAGCGATTAGACCCTCTGATACCTCTGGTGCTGTGAGCAATATCAGTCAGATAATGAAGTCCGAGGGAAAGTACCGCGAGGCGCTTGCTTATTTGGTGGAATATGAGAAATCTCAGCCGGATTCCGTTTGGAATAATGCGGTTACCTGTACGGTTTTGGCAGAACTATATAAACTGATGGGAGATAATATGCAGAGTGTCATCTATCTCGCCCAGGCATCTATTTTGGATAAAAAAGAAGGCAAGAAGAGTTATACCGCTTTGCAGACGTTGGGCCAGCAACTCTATGAAATGGGCGATCTGCAACACGCCTATTATTATATTACTACTGCGTTGAATGACATCATGTTCAGTGATGCTCGCAACCGTCTGGTTCAGGTTGCAGAATTCTTGCCGATCATAACAGCAGCACGAGAAGAGGCCATTAAGAAAGACAGATTTGAAACATGGATCTTCATGCTAGTTCTTGGTGTGTCTATTATCGGTCTTCTGGGATTGCTATATGTTCTCTCGCGTAGAAACAAGAACTTGGCAGAAGTGAAGAAAGTACTTGATGAAAAGAATCGTGAACTCTCAGCGCATGAGGAACGCTTAACCGAACATACCGAAGAACTCGCCACCTTGAATGCTCAGTTGCGGGAGGCCAATAAAATCAAGGAAGAATATATTGCCCAGCTCTTCAATATCTGCTCGCTTTATATCAACGATATGGAGGATTACCGTATCTCGTTGCTGAGAAAGGCTAAGAAGGGAAATGAAAAGGAACTGCTCACAGCCCTCAATTCTCCTGTCGGTGCCAAGTCGAAGAAGGATCTCTTCCGTCAGTTTGATGCCATATTCCTCGAGCTCTTCCCGAACTTTATAGAAAAGTTCAATGCCCTGATGAATGATGGCGAGAGATTCCAGCCGAAGGCCGGTGAACTTCTCTCTCCGGAACTTCGTATTTATGCGCTCGTCCGTCTGGGTATCACCGACAGCACAAAGATAGCCTCTTTCCTTGGTTATTCATCGCAGACGATTTATAACTACCGCGTGAAGGTTCGCAGCCATGTCGGTATCCCCCGTGAGGAGTTTGTAGAGCGTGTACAAAGGCTTTAACTCAAAGTGGACATCTTGAGCATACCATAGGCGCTATAGACATGCCAAACTAACAGTTTTTGCCTTACTTAAAACTTACTTTTTTATATCCGCTGATAATTGGATTTTCTCTGATTATCAGCGGTTTTGTATTTACCAAAGACTTACCAAATCTTTCGTGCTCTTGACAAACTGCATTTCTTGCCGTACCTTTGCAATCGCAAACTCAAGAAAGCAAAATAAAAGTAAGCGGTTCTTGCATAGAATTATAGAAAAACACATCTAATATATATATTTATAACCAAAAACCTCATCAAGACCATGAACAAGAAATCAGTCAGATTGAGTATGCTGTTAGCTTTCGGTTTCCTGAGCTTGGGCGCAAGCCATGCCTATGCTGCTGAAACCATTGCTATCGTACAGCAACAGAACGCCTGCAAGGGTGTTGTTAAGGATGCGAATGGTGAACCCGTAGTCGGTGCCACCGTACGAATCAAGAACAGTAACAAGGGTACCATTTGTGATAACGATGGTGCATTCACATTGACCGGTGTTAAGGCAGGTGAAACTATCACTATCTCTTGCATCGGCTTTACTACGCAGGATGTAAAATGGACTGGTGGCGAACTCGCAGTAACCCTCGAGGAAACCGCAAATGACCTCGGCGAAGCTGTGGTTATCGGTTACGGTAGCGTTCGTAAGAGCGATGCAACCGGTAGTATCCAGGCTATCAAGCCCGATGAACTCAACAAGGGTAACCGTGTAAGCGCACAAGATGCTTTGGTGGGTAAGGTTGCCGGTGTAAACATCGTTACTAACGGTGGTGCTCCTGGCGATGGTGCAACAATCCGTATCCGTAGCGGTGCTTCTCTTTCCGCTTCCAACGATCCGTTGATCGTTATTGACGGTGTTCCTGTTGATAACTCAACTATTGAGGGTGCAAAGAACATTATCGGTTCCATCAATCCCAACGATATCGAAACTTTCTCTGTATTGAAGGACGCAAGTGCAACCGCTATCTACGGTAGCCGTGCTTCAAACGGTGTCATCGTTATTACCACCAAGAAGGGTGCTGACCGCATCAAGGTTGACTATAGTGCAAACTTTGCAATCAGCCAGATTGCCAAGACTCTTGATGTTCTTAGTGCAGAAGAATTCAAGGCATTCGTTCCCACTGTAACTGGTGTTCCTTCAAATCCTGACTTCGGCAATGCCAACACCGACTGGGTGAAGGAAGTTACTCAGACCGCATTCAGTACTGACCAGAACGTAGCAGTAAGCGGCAAGATTAAGAAGATTGATACTCCTTTCCGTGTAAGTGTAGGTTATAACGACCAGAACGGTATTATCCGTAACAGCAATTACCAGCGTACTACTTTCGGTGGAAATATTGCTCCCTCTTTCTTCGACAATCACCTCACAGCAACCCTTAATCTTAAGGTTTCTAATGAAAACAATCGTCAGGTGAGCGGTTCCGTATTCAGCAGCGCGTTGAATTACGATCCTACCCGTTCTCCTATGACGGGAAGCAGCACCGCAGCTACAGATCCCGGTCTCGGTTACTTCATTTGGGAAAACGGTGGTGCTCCTATGGCTATCCAGCCCAACAACCCTGTTTCCACCCTCGAACTTGAAAACAACAGGAATAAGGTTCTCCGTTCAATCGGAAGTGCTAACCTCGTTTACAAGGTTCATGGTTTTGAAGATTTGAAGGCTAATGTTAACCTCGGCTACGATATTCTTCGCAGTAAGTATAGCAGTGTAACACCCGACCTCGCAGGTACCATGTACACCGACTTTAAGAAGGACGGTACTGGTCAGAATTACAACTCAACCCACAAGAAGAAGAACTACCTCCTCGATGCTTACTTGAACTACGATCACACCTGGAACAAGGTTCATCAGTTCGGTATCATGGGCGGTTACGGTTGGCAGCACTTCTGGAACAGCTACGACTATACTAACCAGACCACTGCTGGTGAAGACTTCTCTACACCGTTCAGCAGTGAGAGCGAATATTACCTCGTCAGCTTCTATGGTCGTGCAAACTACTCTTATGCAGACCGTTACCTCATTACCGCTACCATGCGTACCGATGCTTCCAGCCGATTCTCTTCCAACAACCGTTGGGGTCTCTTCCCCTCTGTTGCTCTCGCATGGCGTGTCAGCCAGGAAGAATTCTTCAAGGAGCAGAATGTTCTCTCAGACCTTAAGATTCGTGCCAGCTACGGTGTTACCGGTCAGCAGGATATCTTGAACGACTACCCCTACATGGGAACCTTCACCTACGGCCAGCCTGAATCCAGCTACCGCCTCGGTAACACCTGGTACCGCACCTATCGTCCCAATGCTTACGATCCTGATATCAAGTGGGAAAGCACAGCAACCTGGAACGGCGGTATCGACTTCGGTTTCATTGGTAACCGTATCTATGGTAGCATTGACTACTATAAGCGCTACACCGATAACCTCTTGAATACTATCGACGTTATCAGCGGTACGAACTTCAGTAGCATCGTTACCACCAACATTGGTAAGATGGAGAACAAGGGTCTTGAAATCAGCCTCAATGCTGTTCCCGTTAAGACTCGTGACTGGAACTGGACCGTTGGCCTCAACTTCACTTGGAGCGATTCTAAGATTACCAAGTTGAACGTTATCGAAAGCGAGACCAACTACGTGACTACAGGTGCTATCAGTGGTACCGGTAAGTATGTTCAGGTCTTCATGGTTGACGAGCGTCCTTACACCTTCTACCTTGCAGAGCAGGCTTACGACAACAATGGCAAGCCCCTTGAAGGTCAGTTCATCCAGAAGGACGGCAGTGTAGGTACTACCGAATATCGTCGTGCTACCGGCAAGAGCGCACTTCCCAAGTACTACCTCGGCTTCAACACTCAGTTGAGCTATAAGAACTGGGATCTCGCTATCAACGGTCACGGAAGCTTCGGCCAGTATGTTTACAACTACGTTCGTGCAGACCAGTACAAGCAAGGCGTTTACAGCGACCAGGGCTATTATGCTAACATCCTTCGCAGCACCATGGAGAGCGGTTTCGAACTCCAGCAGCTTTATACCGACTATTGGCTTGAAAAGGGTGACTTCTTCAAGTTTGACAACATTACCCTCGGTTACACCTTCGACCACCTTTGGAACAACACCAGTTCTTTGCGTCTGACAGCAGGTGTAAGCAATGTTGCTACGATTACAAAGTACACCGGCGTGGATCCTGAAATTGAAAACGGTATTGACCGTAACAAATATCCTCGTCCCCGTACCTATAACATCGGCGTTAATCTTACTTTCTAATCCATAAAGAAAGTTGATAACTCCTCAAACTTAATAACCCTCAAAAATTGCTCAACACAATGAAAAAATATATTTTAAGTGCGTTCGTGGCAGCTTGTGCAGCATTCTCTTTCACTTCTTGTGTAGGAGATCTTGACACCCAGCCCCTTGATGACAACAATCTTGTCAGCGAACAGGTTTACAGCACGAAGGATGGTTACATGGGTATGTTAGCCAAGTGCTACGGTTCTCTCATTCTCACCGGCCAGAAGGGTGGTGACGGTGGTGACGGCGACCTTCAGGGTGCTAATGAAGGTTACTCCGGCTATGTCCGCCTTCTCTTCTACCTCCAGGAACTTTGTACCGATGATTTCATCATGCCTTCAAGTTCCAACGGTCTCCGCAAGTGTCTCAATCTTCAGTGGGATGCAGCCAATGCGAGCGTTATCAAGTGGACCTGGTCTCGTCTTTACATGACTATTGCTTACTGCGACGAATATCTTCGCCAGTGTACAGAAGAAAACCTCAAGGCTCGTGGCGTATGGGGCGATCTCCAGAACGATTATCTTGCTCAGCGTGCAGAAGTCCGTTTCCTCCGTGCTTACTGCTACGAAATGCTCTGTGACCTTTTTGGTGGTGTTCCCTTCGTAGATGAAAACACCGGTGCAAAGGATATTCCTGAGCAGATGACCCGAAAGGCAACCTTCGAATATGCAGAAAAGGAACTCCTCGCTATCCTCGGTGACGGTTCTACTAATGAAGTTCTCAAGGATGCTGGTGCAAATGATTACGCTCGCGTTGACAAGGCTGCAGCATGGTTCCTCTTGAGCCGTATGTACCTTAACGCAGAAACCTGGGGTTGTGGAAATCGTTATTCAGACTGTCTTGCTTATGCAAAGAAGGTCATCGAATGCGGCAAGTATCCCCTCGCTTCTGACTGGCGTCAGATCTTCCTCGCTGACAATGACGATTGTTCAGAAATCATCTGGCCTCTTGCTCAGGACGGTCAGAAGGCACAGAGTTCTGCAGGTACCAACTTCTATGTTAAGGCATTCGTTAATGGTGCTATGAACGGTCTCTACCAGACTGGTGTTGAAACCCGTGGTTGGGGTAATGTTCGTGCAAAGACTACTCTTGTTGACGCATTTGATCCCGCAGATGTACTCTTCAATGTTGATGATGTATGGGGCAACGGAAAGGCCGACAAGCGTGCTCAGTTCATGACTGCTCTCGATGGTCAGCGCAAGGAAACCTGGGACGACAAGGAAGCAATGACTTCTACCTTTACCTGTGGTTATGGTTACATCAAATGGCGTAACGTCACCAAGGACGACAAGGAAGCACCTGCAGGTACCAACTATTCAAGCATCGATTGGCCTATGTTCCGTACCGCTGACGCTTATCTGATGGCAGCAGAGGCAATTCTTCGTGGTGCTGGCCAGAAGAGCGAAGCCCTCAAGTATGTGAACGAAGTTCGTAACCGTGCTTATATGAGCGGTAAGTATGCCAAGGCAGGTGTTCGCAGCGATGTCAGTGGTGAAATTGCAGAAAGCCAGTTAGACCTCAACTTCATCCTCGCTGAACGTCAGCGTGAAATGGCTTCTGAGTTGACTCGTCGTACCGACCTCATACGTTACGGCAAGTTTACCAAGGGCAACAACTGGGATTGGAAGAATGCAGTTCGTCTCGGTGAAGATGTTGATGATCACTTCCAACTCTTCCCCATCCCTGAGTCTGAAATGTCTTCTAACCCCACTCTGAAGCAGAATCCAGGTTACTAATCAATAATGATCGCAAGTATGGGTAACCTTGAATTGTTTAGGAATAATTGGATTGTAAATCCCTTGCGATCATCCCTCGTGGGTCTCGCCCTCCTGCCGATGGTGGGAGGTGCGCAGACTACACGTGAGGAAGTTTATGCCGATCTCAATCGTTGTGGTGGCGTTTATTATGCCTATCCGGTAACAACGGCTGAGAATACCCCTGCCCCCAAAGGTTATGAACCTTTTTACATCAGCCATTACGGCCGTCATGGATCCCGCTATCTCATTAGCGACAAGGATTATGCAGTGGTCATTGAGGCTATGGAAAAGGCTCAGAAGGCAGGTGTGCTCACTGAACTCGGAAAGAGCGCCCTCGAGCGTCTCCATGCCATTTGGCCAGAAGCAGAGGGAATGGGCGGTGCCCTCAGTCCCGTCGGAGTTCAGCAGCAGCGCGGCATCGCACAGCGCATGTTCCAATCATTCCCCCAGGTATTCCAAGGTAATGCCTTTGTTGAGGCCAGGGCAACCACGAGCATTCGTGTTGTTCTCACAATGGATGCCTTCTGCGAGCGTCTCAAGGAATTCAATCCTGCTCTCCGCACTACTCGTGAGAGCAATGACCGCTGGCAGCGTTATCTGAATCATCATACTGATATCTCCAATGAGTTTACGGGCGAAAAAGGCCCTTGGCGTGAGGAGTATCGTAAGTTTGAGGCCGAGCACACTCGTCCCGAACGTATGATGAAGGCACTCTTCACCGATGCCGAATATGTTCGTAAGAATGTCAATCCTCACGACCTCATGTGGGGTTTCTACTGGGTGACTGTCGATATGCAGGATATGGTCAGTGATGTTAGTTTCCTCGATCTTTGGGAACCTGACGAAATCTTCGACCTCTGGCAAGCCTTTAACTATCGCTTCTATGTATGCGATGGCCCCTATGCTGGCAGCAACGGCTTACTCCTGGCCAATGCCAAGCCTCTCGTCCGCAATATCGTTGCTACTGCCGATTCCGTCATCAACCTAAATGCTCACGGTGCAACCCTGCGTTTTGGCCACGATGGCAATCTGATTCCTCTTGCAGGTCAGTTGCAGATTGACGACTGTTATAACAGCACCAACCGTCCGGAAGATTTCTATAAGAATTTTGCTGACTGGAAAATCGCTCCGATGGCAGGAAACATCCAATTGGTCTTCTTCCACAAAACTCCTGCGAAGAAGAAGGGCAAGTTAGTGGAAACTTCTGACGATGATATTCTCGTGAAAATCATGCTGAACGAGCGTGAGCGCCACCTTCCTATTGCGACCGACCAATGGCCGTTTTATCATTGGAAAGATGTGCGTGAACACCTCCTGAAGCAAGGAAAATAAAGGTAAAAGGATAAAAAAAGCTTTTACAAGGTATGTGAAGAATCTGCAGTGCCCTCCGGTGCTGCAGATTTTTTTGTGTGTTATTTTGTCTATTCCAAAAATATCTGTATTTTTGCACGCTGAAAACCTAAAACCATGAAACATCATATACTCTTTCTTCTTGTAAGTTTCTTCTTCAGTACGCTGGCTTCTGCCCAGACCAAGAATTATGATATCAATCGCGACAAGCAATTGAACGAGGCGGATGTCACCGTTCTCTCCCAGAAAATCCTTGGCGGCCTCAAGGTTCGTGAAGACGATCTGGATGGTAACAACACTATTACGATCGGTGACGAAGTGCAACTGATTGATGCCTTGCAGAAACACGCTGTAGGCGCGCATGTCTATGCCTTGCAGAAAGCAAGCGATAACACATCGCCAGCCTATATGGTGACCGAGGAACTCCCTTCTCTTGGCGAGGGCGATTTAAAGAATCTCTTGACGACGTTGACCATTGATGTCAGTGCTATCAGCAATGTTGAGAGCGTCAGTGTCTTTGCCAATGGTAAAGAGGTGATTGCCGGTCCGATGAACTATTCCTTCGTCAATGGCCAGTTATCGCTTTCTGCAGGCAATAAGACCACCTATGCATCTTCTGTTCAAAGCGATGTTGTCCGTGTTGTTGGCAGTGGAGTAGTGACGGCCTATCTTCTCCCCGTTGATTTGAAGAACGGTGTGACAGTGACGGTACGCACCAAGGATGAGGCTTATTACAGTCAGAAGTTCGCAGATGCCATTCCCGCTTCCAGTCAGAAGACCTTGAAATTCACCAACACTTCGGCTGATCACCTTTGGATGGCAACGCTTCCCGGCAATTCTTATATCACCATGCTCTCGACGCCGAGTGCTCACGATGCGTGTACGGATGGTTGCTCCTCAATCACTGCTTTTGCAGCAAAGACTCAAGAAGACAACCTTGCAACTATGCTCGCCAAGGGTGTCCGTGGCTTTGACCTCCGTCCCACTTATACCGGTAGCGAAAGTTCTCTCAGCATTGATAATATGACCATTTACCATGGTATTGCTTCTACGGGTGTCAAGTTCAAGGATGCTATGAATACAATCATTAATTTCGTTCGTAATCATCCTACGGAATGTGCTGTTGTCTTCCTTCAGCAGGAGAGTTCTTCTGGAACAGCCCATGTAGACAGATGGCGAAATACCATTCGCAACTACCTTGCTGACAATTCTGGTTATCTTGTTCCCAGAATCGACAAGAATACAACCCTCGACGACTGCCGTGGCAAAGTGTTGGTGCTGACACGCAATGAATATTGGGAGGACTATTTCGATATCGTCTATGGCGCTTATTGCAAAAACTGGAGCGACAACACTTCTTCTTTCAATGGCTATCTTTTAACGCAATACGGCACCCGAACCTGTAACCTCAATATCGAGGATACTTACGAAGATGTAGATTACACAAAAAAATCCCAATTGGTAAGTACAATGCTCTCTTCGGCATCTGGTGATACCAATAATAATACTTTTTATGTAACCCATACCAGTATTGCTTATTCTTTGGGAACATCTATTGCCACTAAGGCTAAGAACATGAATGCCACAACCAAGACTCTCATCGATGGGCTTTCCGGCCGCCTTGGCGTGGTAATGTCTGACTACATCACTGACAGCAGTAACAATGGCACAGCCCTCCTTCATGCCATCACCGCTCAGAATCACAAGTACATCTGGGAAGGACGCCAGCATTAAGGACAAAGCACAGAAATGAACGGTTTTATCAAAACAATAGTTTTTATCATCTGCCTGTTTACGGGGCTTGTGGCCTTCGCACAGGAGCAGATGAGTGATGTTGCTACGGTCTATCTTAACACTTTTGACAAGAGCGGCATCACCGACAAGACGACATGGAAATACGCCAGGATTACCGAAGTTTTCGGTGACTCCATAGCCGTATATGATTCTGTTCGTGTCAGAGGACGCGGCAATTCTACATGGGGCTTGGAGAAGAAACCCTACCGCATCAAGTTCAACAAGAAGGTGAAGTGGCTGGGAAAAGGCTATGCAAATTCCAAGAACTGGGTATTGATGGCAAATCATGCTGACAAGACTATGCTCCGCAATGCCGTTGCCAGTTTCATCGGTACAGAACTTGGTCAGCCCTTTACCCCTGGAGCCCGTTTTGTGGACCTTGTCCTCAATGGCGAATATCTAGGTACCTATCAGATTACCGATCATATTGATATTCACAAGCATCGTGTGGATATTACGGAACAGGAGGAACCAGCGACTGCGGAGAGCAACATCACTGGTGGCTATCTCGTTGAGTGCGATGGTTTTTATGACGGCGATGTACGTTTCAGAACCAATCGTAGTGTGCCCTGCAATATCAAGTCACCTGACGAAGAGGTAATCAATGACGACCAGATACTTTATATCCGCAAAGTCCTTCAGGCATTCGAAGACGCTCTTTTTTCTGGAAAGTACACCGACCCCGAGAAAGGCTACCGTGCTCTGGTAGACTCTACGACCCTCATCAGCTGGTATCTTGCTACGGAATTCACCGGCAACCCCGATGGTTATTGGAGTGCCAACATCTATAAAGAAGCTGATGATCCCCTCCTTTATTGGGGTCCGATGTGGGACTACGACATTGCCTTCAATAACTGCAATCGCATCGGTGAGGCTACCGAACTGATGATGAGTAGGGATGGTTTCGGAAGCGGTGTCATCAGACCCTGGGTCCAGCAGATGACAACGGACCCCTGGTTCGATGCCCTTGCAGCCCGTGAGTGGAAGAAGGCTATTGATGCGGGGATTGTCGATCGTACGCTGGCCTATATTGACAGCATGGCAGTGGTCATCGATGAGACTCAGGCATTGAATTATGACAAGTATAGAATCGATAAGCGCGTTTACAACGAAGTCACACTGTACAGCACCTATCAAGAGGGTGTGGACTATCTGAAGGACTTCGTTAGGGAACATGCCCTCTATCTCAGCAAGTACTTCTCTGCCTATATAGATGAACCGGAGGATGATACCGGCAAATATGGAACCTTCGATACCTCTCATTACTTCCGCATCCGTAATGTTGGTAACCAGCATCTTTTGGACATCACTGGAGACTATGGCCAGCAGGTTTGTACATGGTCCGATGATTCAAACCGTGAGTCCACCCAGACCTGGCAGTTGGTACAGGGAACAAAGGCTAATTATTATATGATTGTGTCTCCTGACAGCGGTCTTGCCATCACCGATTGTGCTGACGAATACAATACGGTGGGAACACAACTCCTTTTGGATGATGCCTCTTCCAGCAATCCCCGTCAGCAGTGGCGCTTTGTCAAGACTGCCAGCAGTTGGGTCATTGAAAATATGGGTACATATTTGGCTTGGAACAATGCGGGCGGTAGTTCTTCCAATGGCAACCGCATCATCAGTTGGACCAATAATGAGGACAATGAACGCAAGCCCAATCGTCAGTGGGAGGTAGAAGAAACTTCAATCATCACCTCTCTCAATGAGTTCTATGCCGAAGTGGAGTACCGCGTGCTCTACAATCCTGATACCCATCAGCTGCGCATTTCACCCGATGAGGCAGACCTCTCCACTTTGGAAGGCACTGTTACTGTTACCAACGCTTCCGGTCGTCGTGTTGCTGCTGGCAACATCACCGCTCCTCTCGATCTTTCGTCCCTCCTTCCTGACGTCTATGTTGTCTCCTGGAATGTCGGTCGTCATGCCCGCAGTTGCAAACTGAAAATCCCCAATAAATAATTCATAATTCAAAATTCAAAATTCATATTCCATGGCAAACTATATTACTGACAGCCTCGAAAAAGGCGAGAAGATTGTGCTGAACGGACGTCTTCATTGGAGTTACATCTGGTGGTACCTCTTTTTTACCTTCGTTTTTATTCTTGTTGGAATTGGCGCATTTATTGCTGGCTCCATGCTCGTGAATCCCCTTCTCTACATCGTTGGAGGTGTGGCTCTCGTCCTTGCGCTCTGTGTTTATCTCGTTGGCAGAATCCTCCGCAGCCGCACAGAATTTGCAGTGACGACGAACCGCTTCATCCAGAAAGACGGTATCTTCAGCATTGAGATGACAGAGATCCCTCTTTTCAAGATTGAGACGGTGAATTTCTACCAGACTTTCTGGCAGCGCATCATTGGCACTGGCTGCATCGAACTCGTCGGCAGTGGCGGAACCTCTCACAGGGTACATTGCATCGAGCAACCGATGAAGATTCGCAAAACCATCGTTTCTGCTATCAATCATCCTGACAACAAAGAATAAGGTAAAAGGCATTGCAAGAAATTCTTCATTTAATCAATGAGATGTCACCGTATCTCCTGCTGGGTTTCTTCCTGGCAGGACTGATGCATGCATTCATCCCTGGCCGCTATTATTCTCAGTATTTAGCGCAACCGAATTTGAAGAGCGTTATCTATGCTGCACTCTTCGGTATTCCCCTTCCTCTTTGCTCCTGTGGCGTTATCCCTACTGCGATGTCGCTTCGTAAGGAGGGAGCTTCAAAAGGTGCTACAGCGGCCTTTATGATTGCCACTCCCCAGACGGGTGTGGACTCCATCATCGCAACTTACAGCCTGATGGGATGGCCCTTTGCTCTGCTTCGTCCCATTGCCGCTCTCGTCACCTCTGTCTTTGGTGGAGTCCTCGTCAATGCGTTCGGAGGAGACTCCGGGTGTTCCGGTGTTTCCGGTAATTCCGGATGTTCCGGCAGTTCCGGAGGTTCCGATGGCATTGCCCATAGACTCCGTGTGGCGCTGCACTATGCCTTTGTGGAGATGATGCAGGACATCGGCAAGTGGCTTGTCATCGGTCTTGTAGCAGCAGGACTCATCACCATATTTGTTCCTGACAGTCTCTTTGCTGTGTTCCAGGGCAATACCTGGGCCTCAATGCTCCTCGTTCTCTGCATCGCCGTTCCGATGTATCTGTGTGCCACAGGAAGTATTCCTATTGCAGTGGCACTGATGCTGAAAGGCCTCACTCCAGGTGCAGCCCTCGTCCTCCTTATGGCGGGACCTGCCTGCAATGTAGCGTCCATCCTCGTTGTTCGTAAAGTCTTGGGCACACGCACCTTGGCTACCTATCTGGCAGCGATTATCCTCGGCGCCATAGGTTTTGGCACATTGATTGATTATTTGCAATTCCACGGCATCGTTGATTTCCTCGCCAATCTCCAGATGCAACACGCCTGCTGCGCAGAACCTGACTCATGGTTCGCCTGGGGTTGTACGATCCTCTTGACAATTCTTCTGATCAACGCTCTCGTTGTTCCGAAGGTTTTCAAAAAGAAGGCTAAAGAGGTCGTTACTGATGAGGCTGTAACTGTCCACCATATCGGCGGTATGAATTGCAACCACTGCTGCAATGCCGTCACCAAGGCCATTCTCGCCGTCCCCGGTGTTTCGGATGTCATCGTTGATATAGCCACAAAAGAAGCCCGCGTTACTGGTCCTGCTTCCGCTGAAGCAATCAAACAAGCCGTTGAGGATGTGGGCTTTACCTTTATTGATTGATTCCCTGAGCGGAATCCCAGATAATACGATTGGTTAACCCTAAACAGAACGAATCATGAACAAGAACTTATTGATTAACGTATTTCGCAAGATGTGGGTCAAGAAGACCAAGTCCTATCTTGCTGATGCTGAAAAGATGGAAAATCTTGCAGACGAAGGAGAAAACTTCCTTCAGAAGTCAGGATTGCAATCAGTTGTTGACGATTTGTCACTGCTCTTGCAGTATGTCAAGGGCGTGTCAAAAGGGGAGTACAAGCAGTACTCCGTGAGAAATCTTGCCCTTGCCGTTGCTGCTGTGGTGTATGTCGTCAATCCGTTGGATGTCATCCCGGATATAGCGCCGATTGCAGGCTTTGTTGATGATGCCACCATCGTCGTATGGGCCATCACGCAGTTACATCAGGAACTTCAAGCTTTCAAAAACTGGAGAAAATCAGGTTCTTCAGACTCTGAAATAGCTGATGCGGAAATTGAAGAAAAATAAGCGTTGCAAGGTTTGCAAAGAAAAATATTATTGGCGCTTTCAGAATATTTCTGTAATTTTGCGCCGATAAAGTAGAACGACTATGGACGAAAAAAACATCCCCGCTGATTTTAAGACACTTATGAAGGAACAAAAGACGGGCCTTCTGGTGCAGAGTGAAAGAGAATACCGCGAAGAGCAGTATCATGTTATGGAGAAGCAGATTGAGAATCGAAAGGGTCTTTTTGACTCTTTCTATGGCGACTTGCTCAGTCAGGAACAACTCAATGACTACTATTCTATTATAGATGAAAAATACCGCTCCCGAGCAAAGGAACAGACGCTGTATCCTGATGCTGTGATGGCAAAGATGGACAAGGTTCGCGATGCCATCCAGGAACTCCGCAATCTGGGGGTCAACGAAGATTCTCTCCTTGAACTTCTGCGTCCACAGCGCACCCTCTCACGTCTTTACATCACGAGTGACTACCGCATCTTCCTTCCGGAGTATAATAATGTCGAGGTACAGCTTCGTCCGCTCCCCCGTGCTGTTTTCTTGCTTTTCCTTCGTCATCCTGAAGGCATTATCCTCAAGGAGATGGGTGACTATTTCAAGGAACTTCTGGAGATTTACAAGTGCATCAAGGGTTCTGCCTTCCACGAGAAGAAGGATCGCAAGAGCATCGTCCGAATTTGTGATCCGTTGGACAATTCCATCCACGAGAAGATCAGCCGTATTCATGAGGCTTTGCGTCATGTCCTCGACGAGACAATCGCTATGAAGTATTACATCACCGGTGGCCGTTCCGAGGCTCGTCAGATTCTCGTTCCTCAAACCCTCGTCTGCTGGAACGCACAAGTATAGTTTTTGATATGGTGGCTCGCAAAAACTGCGAGCCACTTTTTTTATTCCACCGAATAGGTTTCGTCTTCCTTGACAATATCGATAAGGTATTCCTGAAGGGTGGTAATCCAACTTTTACCCTTCTTTCTTTTTTTACTCTCTTTTCTCTCTTCCTTTTCTGTTGGGGGGTCCTCAATAGCGGCAGCAGGTTGAGGTGCTGCCCCCGCAGGTTCTTCACCTGCGGGAGCCACAACGCCTGACACCACAGCAACTTCAGAAGTATTATCGTTAAGTTCTGTAGGTTGTTCTGGTGCTGAAGTGGCAGGTTCGTTATTTCTCTTTGATCTCTTGTCGGGACCATAATAATGTTCTTTGAGCAGTTGCGTCATCTCATCGGTGCTCAACTTCGGTGTATCCTGACAGGTGATGCTGTTGAAGCCCGTGGCAATGATGGATACCTTGACATCCTCGTCCAGTTCCTCGTCGGGATAAAGGCCGAAGAAGACCTCAAGATCAGGATTCAGCATGTCCATGAAGTCATAGATTTCCGACATCTCGGTAATCTTTACCGGACGCTTGGTTCCAGTATAGACAATACAGAGCATCTTTTGGGCATTCTCAATGTCAACACCTGTAAGCAATGGTGAGTCCAGTGCCTCTTCGACAGCTTTGAGGATACGATGCTCGCCCTTGCCGTGACCGATGGAGATGATCGCACTTCCACCGTCCTGCATGACCGATTTGACATCGCAGAAGTCGCGGTTGATAATACCCTCTATGGTGATGACTTCGGCAATGCTGCGGGTTGAAACCGTGAGGATGTCATCAGCATGTTCGAAGGCTTCCGTACAGGTGGTGTTACCATCGGCATAAATCTCCATCAGACGCTCGTTGTTGATGACGAGGAGAGCATCAACCTGGCTGCTCAGCTGCTGTACGCCGACGAGGGCTTTTTCAATACGTTTGCGCTTTTCAAAGGCAAAGGGGATGGTGACGACGCCAATGGTCAGGATGCCACGCTCGCGAGCCATCTGAGCGATGACAGGCGCTGCACCCGTTCCAGTTCCTCCTCCCATACCGGCCGTGATGAAGACCATCTGTGTGCCGTCGTTGAGGAGACTCTCCAGTTCTTTCAGGCTTTCTTCAGCCTTGGCGCGACCCTTGACTGGATCGCCGCCGACACCGAGACCTTCCTTTCCCAACTGGATGCGAACGGGAATTTCAGTGCGTGAGAGAGCCTGGCTATCTGTGTTGCACACAGCATAACTGACGCCCTCGCAGCCTTTACGATACATATTTCTGACGGCATTGCCACCGCCACCACCTACGCCGATGACCTTAATGATGCCACGGCTCTTGTCCTTGATAGGTTCCATCTCTATAAGAAGTTCTTCGTTTTGCATTTTTGATGTAGTTTTTTTGCTTTTGTTCAGCGCAAATTCTTCGCGTTTCTGGCTGCAAAAGTACGATGTTTTTTCTCTTTATACGCACGTCACGCGCCTGCAAGGCTTGCAACTAAGAGCCTGCAAGGTTTGCAATTACTTTTTTCCTTGTTTTTCCATTTCTTTTTTTGTATGACGAGGTGTTGTCTTCCAGACACTGTGCTCTTTTTTATACCAAAACCGAGCACACCTTCGGTGTACCCGGTTAATGACCGCCTCTTCGAGGCTGTATAGTCTTTTAGACAAACTATCTGATTTTCAGTGTGGTGACAGCAGTGGGGGTCCAATGGTTAAAGAAGTCAAGGACTCGCTTGTGGTTGTAGCCCTCACCCTCTTCGAGGTAGTCACTCTGCTGCGTATGGATGACGTTGCCGTCGGTGTCTAAGATGACGAGGACGGGGAAACCGAAGCGGGCAGGATTCTTCAGACGTTTCATTGCTTCCTGAGTGCGGGGATCCTTGCCGTCGGTGTAATTGACATGGATATAGACAAAGTTATCCTGAATCACCTGGTTGATCTCCTGGTCCTCTGTGATGAATTTACCAAACCAGCGACACCACTTGCACCAGTTTCCACCTACTTGACAGATGACATACTTGCCGTCTGCTTGCGCCTTTGCTACTGCGGCGTCAATTTGTTCTATGGGGTCAATCGTCTCATCGTAGAACTTCGTAGATTGTGCGCTGACGGGAATTGCGGCCAGCATCAGCGTAAGAGCAATAAAGAGTATTCTTTTCATAACTAATCGTGTTTGCATCGGCAAATATACACATTTTTTTTGAATCGCCTTTCTTATTGCGGAAAAAGTTGTAAATTTGCAACTCCTATATTAATATTATATGAAAGCAACTATGAAAAAACTTCATTTCGCATTAGTTGGTTTGGCAATGTCTGCTGCCACGCTTTCTGCACAAACTTTGGCAACACCTGAAATCGGCGATTATTCAGACTTCACTGGTTCGGCTTTCGTTGCCCATTGGGGGAGTGTAGAGGGAGCACAGTCTTACTTGCTGAATGTCTATCGTGAAGATGTAAGTAATCTGCTGGAGGAAACGGCTGACTTTTCAAAGAGCACACTGCCCGAATGTGTGACTTCCAATGGAAAATATCTTTCTGAATTGAAAGGTTGGGCATTGGAGAAAGACGGTGACTATGTGGAACTTACATTGGCTGATGGTCAGTTTCGCAAACTCGTTTTGGCTGCTTTGCAATATGACAATGAAGGTGTGACGGCTGACAACACCAGCAACTTCCTCATTGAATTGTATAATGCTGGCGGTGAACGCATCATTTATGGCGAGGGTAACAGCAATTACTTTGCCACTAACTATGATCTGGACATTTTTGAGGCTTTCTCACAAGTCGTTCCTGAAATCTCCAGCGTTCGCATTTCTCTCCATGCCGAGGGCAGTCGCAATGTAGGAAAACTCCTTGTTCAGGGCATGGACTATGCGCAGTATGCTCCTGTCTATGTCAAGAAGAATGAGCGTGTTACAGGCACTTCCTACGCCCTCGACGGCCTCGATGCCGAAGAGACCTACTTCTATAATGTTTCCGCTGTCAAGGGTGCTGCAAGCAGCCATAAGTCTGCAGACAAGTGCGTCGATGGTTTCCTGAAACCGGTAACACTTAAACCATTGGAGGTCACTGAGAGTTCTTACACTGCGAATTGGGAACATACGCCCAAGGCATGGGAATATATCGTCTCAAACTACCGCGTTGACCAGTTGGAAGCCGGTGAGGATGTCAGTGTTTTCGCTGATTACTTCAAGGATACCTATGTAGGTTCTGTTGAGGTTCCTTATTCTGTGGATGGTCTTGACGGCTATGCTGATCACCTGGGCTGGATTGGTAATAAACTGGCTGTCGCTGAGGGAATGATTGGTACGACTCAGGGTTCTAAGACCCAGGGTTATCGTGGTTACAACTACTTAAAGACACCGGTGCTTGATCTCAGTGCCAGCAAAGGTGTATATACCATTAGTCTCAAGGCCTATACCAACGCTAAGGCTGAGACTTTGAACATCTATAATACAGAAAACATCATCGTCGATGAAAGCGGCAAGCAGTCGTTGAACATCCACGTTGTCAATATTCCTGCCAGCGGTTATGTTGAAGCCACATGGACGATGGATGATGGTATGAAGGACATGCGAATTGCCATCGAGCCCGCTGGTCTCAACAGTTTCTTCATCGATGACTTCGTCATCACCCAGCAAATTGAGGAGTCAACGACTCGCTATACACTCGTGGACGAGAATAGATGTGATGCCGAATGCTATGACACGACCTTTGATGATCTTGAATGGGAAGGACAGTATGCCTATACGGTCAAGGCCTTCCGCTTTGACTATTACGGCTACGAGAACTACTCCGAGGTTTCGGATTATCAGTATGTCAAACTCGGTGAACCCGATGGTGTCACTTTCCCTGTTGCAAAGACTTCTGCAACACCCTGCTACGACCTTTCAGGCCGCCTCGTCACCTCATTGGATGGTCTCCGCTTCTACATTCAGAATGGCAGGAAGGTGGTGAAATAATGCTTCTGTCATGGCAGATGTGATGGAAGCCAACAGATAAGAATAACTAAGGAAATAAGACATTTAATCTCTATATTATGAAAAAAGCAATCGTTTTAGGCCTTGCATCGCTGGCTTGGGGTACGGCAGCGATGGCACAAGTTTCGACAATTACTTCTCCTAATGACCGCATTGCGGTAAAAGTGGACTGTGCTGACGGCATTGCCTACAGTGTTTTGTTAGACGGAAAAACCCTCCTCAGTCCGTCACAGATTTCCATGACACTCACCGATGGCACCATTTACGGTGGTAAGGCTAAATTGTTGAAAGCTACAAAGAAAGATGTTGAAAATACTTTCGATGCTGTGGCCTATAAGAAGGCTAAGGTTGAAGACAACTATCAGCAACTCACTCTTCGCTACAAGCTGTTCAGCGTTGAGTTCCGTGCTTACAATGACGGTGTCGCTTATCGTTTCGTTTCCGCTTCAAAGAAGCCTTTCTGCGTGAAGAGCGAAGAAGCGAATTTTGCATTCCCCGAAGATTGGAACGCTTATATTCCTTATGTCCATCAGAACGATGAAACGTTGGAGACTCAGCACCACAATAGTTTTGAAAACACTTATGCTCATCACCGTCTTTCGGAGTGGGACAAGGAACATCTTGCATTCTTGCCTCTCCTCATTGAGGCTAATGACGGTGTGAAGCTCTGCATCAGTGAGAGCGACCTTCTGCATTATCCCGGCATGTCGCTCTACAATGGTGACGGTTCAAAGACTCTGAAGGGCGTGTTCGCTTCCTATCCTACCCTTCGTGAGGGCGATCCCGATTGGGGTATTTCCATGTATGTCAAGGGTACCGAGGACTATATTGCCCGCAGCGTTGGACAGCAGGAGACTTTCCCTTGGCGTCTCATTGGTATCAGTACTGATGACGCTCAGCTGATGGACAATGACCTCGTCTATCGTCTGGCTTCTCCTATGGAGGCGCAGGCTGATTTCTCTTGGGTAAAACCTGGCAAGGTAGCTTGGGACTGGTGGAACGACTGGAATATCTATGGTGTTGATTTTGAGTCAGGTGTCAACACTGCCACCTATAAATATTATATTGATTTTGCTGCAAAGAGTGGGGTAGAGTACATTATCCTTGATGAAGGATGGTCACCCAGCCGTATTGCTGATCTCTATCAGGTAGTTCCCAATGTTGACCTAGATGAAATCATCCGCTATGGTAAGGAAAAAGGTGTCGGCATTATCCTCTGGGCAGGTTTCTTCCCCTTCCAAAAAGACATTGAAGGCATTACGAAGTACTATGCAGAAAAGGGTGTGAAAGGCTTCAAGATTGACTTTATGGACTCTGATGACCAGGGCATTCCTGAGTTCCTTGAAACTGCTGCCGCTACCGCTGCAAAGTATCATATGATTCTTGATTTCCACGGCATCTACAAGCCTACCGGTTTGAGCCGTAAATACCCCAATGTTGTCAATTACGAGGGTATCTATGGTCTGGAAAACATGAAGTGGAATGCCAATGCCAATCAGGTGGACTACGATGTTACGATTCCCTACATCCGTCTTTTTGCCGGTCGTGCAGACTACACCCAGGGCGCTATGCGCAATGCCAGCAAGGGCAATGTTCGTTCTTGCAACAACGAAGGCATGAGTCCTGGTACGCGTTGTCATCAGTTGGGTGAATACATTGTTTTCTTCTCCCCTCTCAACATGCTCTGTGACTCTCCTTCCAATTACCTTGGTGAACCTGAATGTACGGGTTTCATTGCCAGCGTTCCGACGGTTTGGGACGAAGCCCGTGCAATTTGCGGCAAGGTAGCTGAATATGCCTGCATCGCTCGTCGTAGTGGCGACGAATGGTATGTTGGCGGTATCAACAATTGGGAGGCGCGCGATGTAACCCTCGACCTCTCCTTCCTTCCTGAAGGTCAGCATGAGGTGACGCTTTTCCGTGATGGTGTGAATGCTCATCGTGCAGCCCGTGATTACAAGAAGGAAACCGTGAAACTTCCCGCTAACCGCCAATTGACCGTTCACATGGCACCCGGTGGTGGTTTTGCTCTCCGAACGAAATAATAACCAACAAATTATCAAAAAGCAACAAAAATAGGAAAATGAAAAAGATCTTACTTCTTGCGTGTATGTTGTCTGTCATGTCTGTACATGCTCAGGATGTCAACAAGTCCACGGTCCAGGACCAGGCAAAGGCTGCTGCTGATGCTCAGGGTGACCTCAAGAAAGTCGATACTGGCGAGAAAGTCTGGAAGTTCTCTGGCATTGTCGGTGCCAACGCTGCTGCTACCGGTCTCATCAACTGGGCTTCCGGTGGTAACAACAACCTCAACGGTGTTCTCTTCGCCCGTATGCGCCTCCTCTATCATAAGGACAAGCTTGCATGGGATACCAACCTCGACACTGAATACGGTATGTCCTATATCGACCAGACCGCTGACAAGGTTCAGAAGTCCAACGATAAGTTCGTCTTCGCCTCCAAGCTCGGTTATGAATTTGCCAAAAACTGGTATGCTACCGGCCTCTTCGGTTTCCGTACCCAGTATGCCCTCGGCCGTGACTATAAGGGTCTCAACGAGAACAATCCCATCATCTCCAAGGCCTTTGCTCCTGCTTACACCGACATCTCCCTCGGTTTGGACTGGAAGCCCAATGATATCTTCTCCCTTTACTTCTCTCCCCTTGCCGGCCGTTTCACTACCGTGTTGGTCAGCGATGCGATGAACGATGAGTACAGCGACCTCTATCCCCTCGCTGCCGGTGGTCTCGAGCAGAGTCTCAAGGACAAGTATGCCGTATGGAAGTATGACGACCAGAACAACAAGGACTATGGCATCAATACCCGTGCTGAACTTGGTTTCTCTTTCAAGGGCGCCATCAATTACAGCTACAAGGATGTCAAGGTGCTGACGACCCTCGGCCTCTATACCCCCTACTCCTGGGACAAGACGGAGATTGGCCGCAACGGTCACGACAAGCCTATCTACCGCGATAACAACCGCCGCTTCGGTAACTTCGATGTAGATTGGGATGTTGCCCTTTCCTATCAGTTCCTCAAGTGTCTCCAGGCTACCGTCTCTACATCTTTCCGTTACTACAATGGTGTGATGATCGAGCGTGACGGCTACTCCTGCGAGCGTGCCCAGTTCAAGGCAGTCCTTGGTCTCGGCCTCGGCTACAACTTCTAATCCCTTGTTATAGGGAAACAAAAGCCCCCGTCCTCTGTGTGAGGACGGGGGCTGTGTTTATTTAACTAAAGTTGTATTACCAACCGGGATTCTGTTCCCAGAGACCGTTGGTGAGGGTCAACATACGAGTCTGGATGGGAAGGAGATAGTCACGGTTCACATTGAACTGATAACCGTTGGGATAACCGTTGGGGTTAATGGGAACGATGTAACGGAGAGCATCTCCAGCATGACCGCTGAGGTAGATGTTGTTGCCAGCAGCCTGATCGTAAACGAGTTTGCCACCGTAGAATTCATTGTTCTCGAGGTTACTGCCAACGAAGAGCGCACCCTGGGGCCATTTGTTAACGATGAGTTCGTCAGCAGCAGCCCAACGGAGGATGTCAGTGAGACGACGGCCTTCGCAAGCCTGTTCAACACGACGTTCACGGCGAACAGCCTGAACATATTTGTTAAGACCACTGAAACCATAATCGCTAGCCGTATTGTACTCACGCTCGAAGTCCATTGCAGGCATACCAACGCGGTCACGGAGGGGCTGAACGGCAGCAATGATCTTCTGGGCATTGCCAGCGCCATCGAGTTCAGCGAGAGCCTCAGCATAGTTGAGAAGAACATCAGCATAACGGCACTGGATAGCAGGAGTAGCACCCTTGTATTCAGCATCGAGACTACCGGTCCAGTCAATCTGAACGTGCTTCAGCATGGAGTAGCCGGAAGTGTTGTAGTTATAAGCACTGGAACCTACGAGAGGAGGAAGAACATAAGCACTTTCGTCACTACGGAGCACAACACCGGGAGTAACAACCGTCTGGCTAAGACGGGGGTCACGGAGAGTCGGAGCCAATTCCTGACCCCAAACCTTCTTGGCAGCCGTACGCTCTTCGCCAACGAAAGGACGACCGTCGAGGGTCAGATAATCGTCAACGAGCGAAGCCGTGATGCCGACACCGCCACCGCCTTGGTTGAGATAACGGTCAACGCTGTTACCCACCTGGTCACCGTCGTACTTCTTGAACCAAAGCACTTCGGAATTGTTGGAAAGATCGGTAGTCTGGAACATCTTGCGATAGTCGTCGGCAGTATTTCCGGTAGAATAAATCTTCCAAACACCGCGGTCCATCACTGCCTTGGCAGCATCAGCCGCCTGCTGGAGATAATTCTGAATCTTAGCGTCAGAGATAGACTTGTCATAGAAAGCGTCACCTTCAGCCTTGTGGTACTTTTCCCAAGTACCCTCAAAGAGAGCCACTTCGCTCTTCAAAGCACGAGCCACATCGCGGTGAATACGCATGCCGGCGCAGTTGTTCTTTTCAGAAAGCAGACTGATGGCCTGATCGAGGTCAGCGAGGATATGGTCAGCAACCACAGTACGGCTGTCGCGCTTGAGCTGCATCTGTTCCATATTCGGGTCAAGCGGTTTGTCAACCCAAGAAATAGGACCGTAGTTGATGAAGAGCTGGTAGTAATACCATGCGCGGAAATAGTAGCCTTCACCAGCCAACTGATTGTAAGCCGTTGAACCCTTCTCAGCACAATTGTCAAGATTGTTGAGGAAGAAGTTGACATTGCGGATGTAGGTGTAGTTGGTAAGGCTGGAAGCACCACCGAGGGTGAGCTGACCAGCGAGACGCGTATTGGCAGCAGAACCCGCCATGTTGTCACTGTTCACATCGGTACCGGCGATATGGTTGCCACCACCAGCATCAAAGCCTTGTGAACGAACTGCTGTTTCATAGAACTGATCGATATAGTTCTCCATTTCACCAGTGCTGGCAAAAGGATTGGCAGTTGAAAGTACGCCCTCGGGTTCTTTGTCAAGGTCAAAGCAGCCCGTAAGGAGTAGAGGAGCCGAAAGGGCAATGAGGATATGTTTAAGTTTCATAATTACGAGCATTTAGAGGTTAACAATGAGACCACAAGAGAGAACCTTGTTCATAGGATAGTTCTTACCACCTTCGCTGGTGTAGCTGTTGGAGGTATAGATGCTTTCAGGATCGAAGATACTGGAAAGCGGAGTGAAGGTCAAGAGATTCTCTGCACTGAAATAAACCTGTAACTTGGTGAGGTGCAACTTGTGGAGAGCTACGGCGGGAATGTCGTATGACAAGGTCACATTCTTCAGACGGCAATAGCGAGCGCTCTGGAGATAGCGGTCAGAGGTCTGGATGTTCTTATTACGATACGGACCTACACCACCAGCACTGTGGATGTAAGGTTTGGGATAGTAAGCGTCGGTGTTGCTTTCAGTCCAGTAGTCGAGATGTTCGGGGAATACCGTAACCTGAGCGTAAGGACCGCAACCCCAGAAGTAAACTGCACTACCGGGATTCCAATCGCGCTTGCCGACACCCTGGAACATCAGACTGAGGCTGAGACCCTTCCAAGAGATGTTACCGTTGATGGTGTACTGGTAGCGAGGAGTTGTGTTACCGATGACCTCCTGGTCACCCATATCACCGAGAACATTGCTACCGCGATTGATCTTGCCATCACCATTGAGGTCTATGTAGCGAACATCACCGGGAGTCCAGTCCTTGGCGCTGATGTATGAGCAGTCGAGTTTGTTGAACTCGTCAGCCTCTGCCTGGTTCTGAATCAGACCGTCTGCACGATAACCCCAGATTTCACCCACCTTCTTACCGGTGTACCAGTTGCCAGAAGGATTGGTGCCAGTTGGGTTAGCATATTCTGTAACTTCGCTCGTTGCATCAGAAAGACTACCGCCAATGCTGTAGGAGATGTCCTTGCCAATTCGGCCACGCCACATAAGAGCCAATTCCCAACCACGGTTACGCATACGTGCGTTATTTGTTTGAGGAGCAGTTGCACCGAAGAAATCAGGATAGTCCTCACCGGGACCGAGCATATCCTTGGTGTCACGCTGGAAGACGTCGAAACTACCGGTCAAGCGGTTGTTAAAGAAGCCGAAGTCAAGACCGAGGTCCTTGCTTTCAACCTTTTCCCATGTGGTCAGCGGATTCACAACACCCGGAGCGAGGGTGTAGATGGTACGGCCATCAGAGAAGATGTAACTACCAAGACTGCCGTTGAGGTTCATCGTTGCAGCATAGGTGTAGAGAGCTGCACCAGCCTGGTTACCGAGAAGACCCCATGAGCCGCGGAGCTTGAGATTGTTCACCCAAGTCACATTCTGCATGAACTTTTCCTTATGGATGTTCCAACCTACAGAAACAGAGGGGAAGAAACCCCAACGGTGGTCAGCAGCGAAACGGCTGGAACCGTCGTAACGGCCATTGACCTCAACGAGATAGCGGTCAGCGAAGGAATAATTGATACGGCCGAAGAAACCGCGGGTTGCCCAACCATTACGAGTATCCGTCACGGTCTGGTCGCCGGTACCCATGCTGAGGTTGGGATTAGCCGTTGAATAAAGACCCGTGATGCTGCTGTGCATGTAAGAGTAGGAATTATCTTCCTGCTGGAAACCAACCAAGAAGGTAGCATTGTGCTTGCCCACTTCGAGGAGATAGTTGGTATAGATGTTCACACTCTGATAACGAGTACGGTCCATAGAACGGGTGTACTTGCCGTCAGGATAGATGTTCAATTCTGAACGAACACCCTTGCTGGTGGTCACACCGTCAGCAGCGATGATGTTAGGAGCCACATTCAAAGCCTCATATTCAGAATGACGCATCTTGTAGGTGTAGTCAGCGATGATGTTCCAGTTCTTCAACGGAGTGATTTCCACACCACCGGTAGCATGAACGCCGTCAGTGCCGCGATTGGTGCGGGTTCCGCTCTGGAGATAAGGAATCATGGTGAGTTCGGTGAAGTTGCCATTGGGGTCAACATCACAAACGGTAGGACGGAAACGAGCGAGGGAGTGATAGAAACCGTAACTCAAACCACCGTCACCGAAGGGTGTCGCACGGTCACCGTGGAAAATCTTGGAGTTCACCTTCAACTTCAACCACTTTGTGAGCTGTGAAGTAAGGTTCGTGCTGAAATTATAACGCTTCATGCTGATGTCCGCATAGCGAAGAATACCGTCTTCACTATAGTAGCCACCGCTTACGAAGTACTGTGCCTTTTTCGTACCACCGGAGAGGCTGATGTCGTGCTTCTGCTTGAAAGCGAAGTTCTTATAATGCAAATCGAAATAGTCGGTGTTACCGATACCCTTTTCTGAGTTTTCAAAAGCAGGGTTCATGGAAGCACCGGCGGGAAGTTCCTGCCAGGGATCAACACTGGAAGGATCTTCGCAATACTGCTTGAGCAATGCGAGTTTTTCGTCGCTGTAAAGACGAGCACTGTTGGCATTGGTACAACCGTCGTTCCAGTACTGTGCGAAAGAATAGCTGTCCACCATGTCGGGGAGCGTTGTGGGAGTGGTCCATGCGGTATTGCCCTGATAGTTGACGCGCATCTTGCCGGCCTCACCACGCTTGGTGGTAACAAGGATTACACCATAAGCAGCGCGTGCACCGTAGATGGCACAGGCAGCAGCGTCCTTGAGAACGGAGATGTTGAGAATGTCGTTGGGGTTGACATCGGAAAGTTGCATTTCTACACCGTCAACGAGGATATAGGGAGCAGAACTTCCTGAGAGGTTACCCTGACCGCGGAGAGAGATGGTACCTGAATTGCCAGGGCCAACATCACTCTTGACATAAAGACCGGGAACCATACCCTGCAATGCCTGAACAGCATCAGCAACGGGACGGGTTTCCATATCTTCGCCCTTCACCGTAGAAACGGCACCAGTAAGGTTCACCTTCTTCTGGACACCGTAACCTACAACGACAACTTCGTCAAGATTGTCAGAAGTTGCTACCATGTTGAGGAGGATGGGCTGGCCGTTCCATACAATTTCCTGGGTTTCGTAACCGATGTAGGAGATGAGGAGTTTTGCGCCGTTCTTGACACCGGAGATGCTGAACTGGCCGTCATTCGTGGTAGAGGTGCCAAGTTTGGTTCCCTGCACGCGAACGGACGCGCCGATGAGAGGTTCACCGTTCTCATCGTTGATCTGACCTTTACAGGTACTGGTCTGCTGTACGATTGTGATGGTTTCCAATGGACGGGTCTCAGCAAAAGCTGTCGTCACGGGAAGACTCATCAGAAATAGTACAAGACCTACACTTCTGAATCTTTTTTCCATAGGGTTGGTAATTTAGTGATTTATAGTTTTAGATTTCTCGAAAATGCTTCTCGGGAATAGTTTTCTATTGTCTCTCGTGAAAATAGTTGCGTGTTTTCTTTGTATTTATTTCTTTTTCATTCGCAAAAATACGAATTATCTTCGAAATTCGCAAATAATTTTTAATTATTTTGGGAAATTTCCGTACCTTTGCGGCAAATAATGTTCAAAGTATGAAAAAGAATTCATTGATAAAACTGGGACTCTGCGCCCTGATACTCTCTGGCATGGCGGTGTGGAATGGTATGAAGTCTAATGACAGTGCCGAAGACGGGCAAAAGGAAGAGTTCCTGCAAAACGGCGCTCAGAACGGCGTTCAAGGCATGGTTCTGGAAGGGGGGCGAAAAACTCAAAACGGCGCTCAGAACGGTTATAATCCCAAGGGAATCAATACTGGCGTTGAGGAAGTTACGGCACGGTTGATGGAGGTTCCTGAGACCCACGAGGGCGAACTCATCATTCACCGCGAGAATTACACGATGTCCTTCAACACGACGACGAACTGTCCGAACTGGGTGGCCTGGGAACTGACACGCGAGGAGGCAAAGGCACAGGCCGACCGTCCCGACGAATTTTTCCCTGACCGTGACATCCCCGCTGCCTCCCGTGTGACGACGAGGGACTATTCCGGCTCCGGCTATGACCGTGGTCACATGTGTCCCGCCGGTGACAACAAGTACAGTACGAAGGCCATGAACCAGTGTTTCTATATGAGTAACATGTGTCCCCAGGACCATGAACTCAATACCGGAGCATGGGAGAAACTCGAGAGTTCCTGCCGCTATTGGGCAAGACACGAGGGCAAGATCTATATCGTCACCGGTCCCGTATTCAATGATGACAGAAAAATAAAAACCATCGGGCGCGAACACAAGGTGCGCGTTCCCAATGGTTTCTTTAAAGTCGTGCTTTCCACCCGCAAAGGCCAGGAGAAAGCGATTGGTTTCTATTATGCGAACAACGATTCGTACCAGACGATGAGGTCAGCGGCCATGAGTGTTGACGCCATTGAAAAGATGACGGGCTACAACTTCTTCGTCAACCTCGAAGACCGTCTCGAGGACCGTGTCGAGAGGAGTTATAATTTCAGTGCCTGGAAATAGTCGAGGTCTTCACGGAGCATTTGGCGGGTTTTGTCGGAAGCTCCGATTTCTCCCCATTCTACCATTTCAACCTCCGCTAACTGGCGGTAGGTATCGACTCCCGTACAAGCGTAGAGATAGACGAGCGTGAAGGTGCGCGTCATCGTTGCCTTGATCTTCGGCAGTTTGTCAATGCAAAGTCCTGCGTAACGCGCCACTTCCGGTTCGTTGCCCAGGACTTTGTGGGCCATAAGGAGGAAGGTGAACTGCTTGCACTGCTGGTTGGTGGTTTCCGGCTGGAAATTGCTGAAACGACGGACGAAGACGAGGATGTCGTTGTAGTAGGGATGGTGCTCGCCGAACTGGCGCGCCTGGCCGATGATGATTCTGGAATCGGCACCTTGGAGTTTCTCCTCGGCACTTGCACGGCGGGTCTTCGCTGACCAGTCGCCTTCCTGGATCTTGTTTGCAAGGGTATCCCTGAGGGCAGGACGGATTTTGTTGATGAAAGAATCGAATTTTTTGTAAACGTGTTTGCCGCCCTTTGCAAACTCAAGGACCTCGATGAACTGCGGCTGGATTTCGAGGGTAGGAACGCAGAGAACATCGCTGACACTGACGAGGACACGGCCTCCGTCTTTTCCCTGCTGGGTGAGAAGGACGCCTTCGATACCATCAAATTCACCACCGATAATTCGCACCTTGTCACCCTTTGTCAAATCAACTTCTTCGGGACGGAGGAAGGGGATGTTGTTCTTGTAGGCATTGACGGTGTGGATGAACATCTTCATCTGGAGATCAGGGATGGAGAGGATGCGTTCGGGCTGTATCTTCTCATCACGCTCGAAGTCCGTCATGTCCTTCTGCGACATATTCTGGCTTTCATCCCTACGTTTGAAGATGGGGAGGATGGTCTCCTTATTCTTCTCTGTAAAATTCAGCACATGGGCCAGACTGCAATGAGCAAAAACATAATTGAACATCACCGTGCGCTCGACACGGTGTTGCTTACCATTCTTGTCTTTTGTCAAGACAAATTCGGTAGGCAGAAAGAAATCGAACTCCTCTTCGTAGTCGTTCCTTTCCTTCGTCAGGATGTCACGAACTTTGACACCCTGGCGCAAACTCCTTAACACCCACCAGCGTTTTGAAACTACGGGCGGGCAAGCTTTCTCTTCAGTTTTCAACATTTTTAGGAGAGTTTAATTTTTAATAGAGGTAGAACATGCGGTCCATGGACTTCCACTTTTCGTCGGAAGTCTCACCGGGTTCGCAATCCTGGAACTGTGCATTCCAGTCCTCCCACTCCTGCTGGCGGGGGAGGGTAGCTAGACGAGCCATTGCCTCGTCCCAGTTAAAGTCTTCAGGAGCCTCGACAACCATGACGAGATGGTTGCGCTCGATGAAGATTTCCATTTCGAGGATACCGACACTGCGGATGCCTTCCATAATCTCAGGCCACATCTCTTCGGGAGAATGCTGCTTCTTGTAAGCCTCTAACAGTTCGGGTTTATTACGAAGATTCAATACCTGCACATAACGCTTTGTAGGCATTGGAAATTTCTTGACAGGAGCACCTTCCATCATCCTTATTTTCTGATAATCTTGAAACTCTTGCCAGAAGTGGTCTTGACGACATAGACGCCGAAGGGAAGATTGGCGGTAGAGAGGGTGCCGGCATAGTGGCCAACCTTGCGGCCGTTGGTGTCATAGAGATCACCGGAAGAAGGCTTTTCGGAAGACTCAACAACCTTGATGCCGTCGATGGTCATTTCAAAGTAGAAACGATGGATGTCGGTCCGGGCATAGCGGCTTTCAACATCCTCTGCAGTCAACACGAGGTCTTCGTTTTCAAAGGTTACCTTTGGCTGGTGGGCAAGAGCAATGGCCATGGTTTCGCCATTCTGAAATTCTACGATTACGCAGTTCTGTGCATTATCATCAGCCCAAGCCATCATACCGAGCACAGAAAGAACGAGAGTTAAGAATAACTTTTTCATATTGTTTTGTTTTTTGGGGGGGGATCCGGAGGTTCCGGAAATACCGGAGATTCTGGATTAATTAATTCGCGTAGATATAGTTAAGGAGACCGGCAAGGCGGATTCCACCGCGGATAAACTGCTGCTCAACGATTGGAGTCCACTTGGCAACATAGTCGTAGGAGAGGTTGGAACCTTCGGGGGAATCGTAATATACGGCAGCGGTCAGTGTTGCCGTTTCTCTCGCCCAGTCATCAATCGTGCCTGCTGCAACATTCGCCTGTTCCTCAGGAGAAAGACGGTCAAGTTCCTCAACCCATTCCGTGTGGCTCCAGGCATGAGCACTTTCAACCAGTTTCGTATCCCATACACCATGAAGATTAGCCTCGGTGCGGAAGAAGTTCAACATCACGCGGTTTCCGCCAAGATCGGTAGCATGGCCCATGTGCATCGGCTGGTGGACATCACCGAGAAGGTGGATGACCATCTTCAATGCCAGAGATTCCTGAGCCTTCAAAGCCCAGAGATCCGTACCTGCCTCGTGCTTGCGCTTCTGGCAGGAGAGGAGGATGTTCACCTGCTCATTGAGAGCGGTAACGATGTCGCCTTGGGGAAAGGGCTTTACTTCGTCGTAATTCTGATCAGCGTTGACATTCTTGTAGTGCCAGGTCTTTGAGTACGCATACTCAGGCGTATTGCTGGCATTGTCGAGCCAGTTGGACCAATAGACGATGGACTTGCCGTCAAGAACGGCGGAAATCTGCTGCTTGGCAGTCTCCGTCAGATGATTCTGAGCGATGGCGCACGTTGTGTCGTGGCCCTTCTGTCCCCAGGCCAGGCAACTGGTGGCCATGAGGAAGGCTGCTGAAGTGATAAACAGTGCTTTCATATATGAGGTTTTATTAGTGACGTTGGGAGCAGAGGTTCCTGTAGTTCCGAAGGTTCCGGTTTTTCCAGATGAAACGTGCTCTACAGCATGGAACGGAGGACCTGTTCGAGGTTGTCAGTACGGGTGAGGTTGAGTTTGGAACGGAGGCGGTGGCGGGCCACATTCATGCTCTCCATACGGATGTTAAAGATGTTGACTGCATCTTCCTTGGATACGCGGAGCGCGATGAGGATGCAGAGGAGGGCATCGTGGTTCGAGAGATTGCCGAGTCGCTCCTTGAGATTCGCCTCGAACTGCGGATTGTCGGCAAGGAAGTCCTTGGTGAACTGACGCGGATCCTTCTGGATGTCTTCCAGAGAGAAATTCTCGCGGTGATGGAGACGCTGCAGTTCCTCGATGAGATTCTGCTTGCGTTCTTGTTCCTCCTGGAGTCTGTAGAGGTCATCCTGGCGTTCCTGAAGGAGAGCATAGGCTTCCTGCAGACGCGATGATGTGTGAGTCAACTTGCCGCGTTCCTCCTCAAGAGAGGCTTGGGCGATATCAAGTTGTCCGTTTGCATCGTCGATATGTTTCTTCATCCGGCGACGGTATTTCTTGAAATACACATAGGTCAGTTGAATGGCTATCAGCAAGGCAAAGATAAGGGCAATGGAACTGAACATCAGCAGCATGAAACGGCGTTTCTCGCGTTCGATGGCAGGAGTGAAGTCCTTCTCCCTCAAGTCCAGCTTGCCCGATTCAATCAACTGGTCTGTAAAGAGATCCAGACGGGTGGAGCGGATGATAGACAGAGAGTCCGGCTGGCGGCAGCCGTTTTCCTCAACACGCCTGAGGTCAGACTCACTGATCTGAGCAGCACACAATGGGTCACCGAGACATTCGGCAACATTGATAGCTTCCTTAAAATAATATATAGCGGAGTCCTTATTCTGGTAGTCTTCGTAAGCCCACCCCATAACACGTGCTGCAAAGATGTCGATCTCCATCAGCATGTTCTTGTGCTGGGCGAGTTGATATGCCTTCTTGGCCGTTAACATCTCAAGTTTTTCCATGTGTTCCTGACGGAAACCATAGCTGAGGACGGTATAGCTCCAAGCCTCCTGGACATTGTTATTGTTCTTGTGGGAGATGGCAATGGCTTTCTTGGTATTCTTCATGCTCTCCTGAAACATTCCCTTATAGTTCTGAGCCCAAGCCAGATAGTTGTATATATCCGAAATGATCTCTGCATCAGGATGCTTCTGGCCATATTCCATTGCTCTCTGGCAGATGTCGTAGCACATATCGACTGACTCTGGGGTATAGAGCATACGGCAGATGAAGGCTGCACAGGCATAGCGCTGGATGATCATCTGATGCCCCATATCCTTCTCAATGTCAGCAAGACCCTTGTTCAGCCACATCACCGTTGTGTCGGGAGCATTGCGCTGGATACTCAGGAAGGCCTTGCAGATGTAGATGTCCGGTTCGTACAGATCGTAGGCGTGATTGCTCTGCGTATAGAGGGAATCGATATAGGCCATGCCTTTTTCAGGTTCTTTCGCAGAGTTATGTTTCAATGCTGTTAAAAGAATGGCGTGGCTGATACTGTCTTTGGGGTTGAGCGTGTCAGCAACATAGGCCTGCAGTTCCAGAATGCTCTGGAAACGCAAAGGAGTCTTTGGCTCATGGCTCAAACGGCTGCACGCGCCAAAGGTTATGATGGTAATGAAGAGAATGGTTAGTCTCAGTTTCATAGTTTTCAATAGGGGGACGGCATTTTCTAAGAAATGTGTGCTTGCAAAATTAAGCAAAACGAGCGAATAAAACAAGCCTTACTTGGGAATTTTTTCGTTTTTTTACAAGTTTTCCTAAATATTTACAATTTTTACTCGCATTTTGCATGGTTTTCGTTTCACTTTTGAATGCAGTGTTTTTCTGTCGGAAAAGAAATATTTCCTTTTTCTACGAAAAAAAGATACAAGTTATTTTGCCTATTTCAAGAATCCTTCCTAACTTTGCACGCAGAATCGTCAAAACGCTGTTCGGATAGTACGCACAATGTCATCTGCAAACACATCGGAAACCCATTTCCCCGCTTGTTTTATCGAGATGCCGGAAGGTGTTTCCAATTTTCGTCGTGCAGCATTCTATCTCGCTGCCGAGGAATATGTCGCCAGCCGTTTCCCGCAAGGAAACTTCCTTTTTACCTGGCGTCTGCGACCTACGGTCGTCATGGGCCGTAACCAGGTGGCACATCAGGAGGTGGATCTTGACTTCTGTGCGTCACATGGCATTGATGTCATCCGCAGGAAAAGCGGTGGTGGTGCTATTTTCGCTGATGAGCGGAACATTATGGTCAGCCTTATTACCGGAGCTGGTCCTGTTGAGCCCCTCTTCGCAGAATATGCCCAGGTTGTGAGTGAATGTCTTAATGCACTTGGTGCTGAGACAACGGTCTCCGGACGCAATGACATCCTCCTCGAAGGAAAGGAAGGCTTGGCGGGCGGAAAAGTCTGTGGCAATGCCTTTTACCACCAGACCGACCGCAACATCGTTCACGGTACCATGCTCTATGATACCAATCCGGAACTCATGGAAGGCGCTTTGCATCCCGATGTTTCCAAACTGAAATCAGCGGGTGTGAAGAGTGTCAGAAGCCGTGTGGCGCTGCTGAAAGACTACCTTGACATCGATGTGGCTCAGCTTCAGGAGGAACTCCGTAAGCGACTGACACACATCACCCTGACCCTTGAAGACGAAGATCTCAGGGCCATCGGGGAACTGGAACAGGAGTACTATACTCCCGAGTTTCTTTTTGGTTCATCCGCGCGCGCTAATATAATAAGGGGTGGACGCGTGGAAGGCTGTGGAACCCTTGAAATCCACCTTGCACTCCGAGGCAGTGTAATCCGGACGATAACCCTTTGCGGTGACTACTTTGAAACCGCAGATGCCCATGTTGCCTTTGCTGAGGCTTTTGAGGGAAAAACCTTCACACCGGAGACAATAGCAGCCGTCATTGAGGCCGAACATCCCGAGCGGAGCATCCGTGGTCTCAGCGCAGAAAACTTGATCAATCTATTTAATACAGAAATAACTCACTAAAACCATTTGTAACTACTATGAGCGACAAAAGAACATGTCTTTACGAAAGACATATCGCACTGAACGCTAAGATGGTGTCCTTCGGAGGCTTTGAAATGCCTATCCAGTACACCGACATTACCGATGAACATGTAGCAGTCCGTACGGCTTGCGGTGTGTTCGATGTAAGCCACATGGGAGAAGTTCTCGTAACCGGTCCCGAGGCAGAGCGTTTTGTTCAGCACATCTTTACCAATGACATCGCTGGTGCTCCTGTTGGTAAGATTTTCTACGGTATGATGCTCCATCCCAATGGTGGTACCATCGATGACCTCCTCGTTTACAAGGAGGGTGATGAACGATTCTTCCTCGTCATCAACGCAGCAAACATCGACAAGGACTACAACTGGATTGAACTTCAGGCTAAGAACTTCGATGTTGTTACCGAAAACCAGAGTGAATATTACGGACAGCTCGCTGTTCAGGGTCCCAAGGCAGAAGCCGTTGTCGAGAAGGTTCTCGGTCTGGCTTGTGAGGAACTCGTATTCTACACCTTCAAGAAGATGGAAGTTGACGGTGAGACCATCATCGTCAGCCGTACAGGTTATACTGGTGAAGATGGTTTCGAAATCTACGGAAGTCATGCCTTTACCCAGAAGAACTGGGACAAGCTCATCGAGAGCGGCGAGGCTAAGCCTTGCGGTCTCGGTTGTCGCGATACCCTCCGCTTCGAAGTGGGTCTTCCCCTCTACGGTGATGAATTGACCGACGACCTCACTCCCATCGAGGCTGGTCTCGGCATGTTCGTCAAGGTTGACAAGGAAGAATTCGTCGGCAAGGAAGTTGTTGCTCGTCAGAAGATCGAAGGAGTTACCCGTAAGATTGTCGGTATCGAACTCGAAGGTCGTGCCATTCCCCGCCACGGTTACGAAGTTGTTGTCAACGACGAAGTTGTCGGTGAAGTCACTACGGGTTACAACAGCATCTCTACCGGCAAGAGCGTATGTATGGCTCTCGTTAAGATTGAGTTCGCCAAGCTCGGCACTCCCGTCCAGGTCCGCATCCACCGCAAGCTCCAGAATGGCGTTGTCATCAAGAAGCGCTTCTACGATAAGAGCTACAAGAAATAATCAGCAATAATTAATCACAAAATAATAGATAAACAAAATGGCAAAAGTTATTGAAGGCCTCTACTATGCAGAGAGCCACGAATATGTAAGAGTAGAAGGTGAATTCGGTTATGTTGGTATTACCGATTACGCTCAGGATCAGTTGGGTAACGTTGTTTACGTTGATATGCCCGAAGTTGACGACGAAGTTACTGCAGGCGAAGAATTCGGTGCTGTAGAAAGCGTAAAGGCTGCCAGCGACCTTTTCTGTCCCGTTAGCGGTACCGTAGTAGAAGTTAACGAAGCTCTCGAAGATGAGCCCGAACTCGTCAACCAGGACGCTTTTGAAAACTGGATTATCAAGGTTCGTCTCAGCGATCCTTCTGAACTCGAGGCTCTCCTCGACGCTAAGGCTTACGAGGCAATCTGCGAATAGTTCAAGTGAAAAGTTATTAGATAAAAGTTAAAAGTTCAACTCTTGTGTTTGACTTTTAACTTTTAACTTGCAACTTGCAACGTTTTCAACCATTAACTTCATACTTGAACAATGTATAAGTATTTTCCCCATACCGCCGAAGATGTTCAGCAGATGCTGGATGTCATTGGTGTGAAGAGCCTCGACGATCTCTATGCTGAGATTCCCGAAGAACTTAAATTGCACCGCGAACTTAATCTTCCCAGTGCAAAGAGCGAACTTGAGGTACGCCAGATCATTGAGGGTGTGGCTTATGACAACCAGAACTTCGCTTGCTTCGCAGGCTGCGGTGTCTATGACCATTACACTCCCAGTGTTGTTCCTTTCCTCGCTGGCCGTTCTGAATTCAGTACCAGCTATACTCCTTATCAGGCTGAGATTTCTCAGGGAACCCTTCAGTACATCTTCGAATATCAGACCATGATGGCTGACCTCACTGGTCTCGATATCTCCAACGCTTCTATGTACGACGGTACTACCGCAACTGCAGAAGCCATGTTGATGTGCGTTGCTGCTGCCAAGAAACGCAACCGCGTTCTGATCAGCGGAACTTTCCTTCCCAATGTTCTCCGCGTAGTAGAAACCTATGCCAAGTTCCACGGAGTAGATCTCGTTGTTGTTCCTGCTGACGCTAATGGTCACATGGACAAGGCTGTTGCCCAGCAACTCATCGAGGCTGACGATGTAGCAGGTCTCATCGTGGCTCAGCCCAACCGTTACGGTCTTATCGAAGACTTCAGCGGTCTCGCTGATCTTTGCCATGCCCACAAGGCCCTCTTTGCCATCAATACTGTTGCTTCCGCTCTTGCAGTCCTCAGGACTCCAGGAGAGTGGGGTGCTGACATCGCTTGCGGTGACGGCCAGAGCCTCGGTATTCCCATGGGTTACGGTGGTCCTTACATTGGTTATCTCTGTACGACCAATGCTCTCGTTCGCAAGATGCCCGGCCGTCTTGTTGGTGCTACCACAGACGCTAACGGCCAGCGTGCATTCGTCCTCACCATGCAGGCTCGCGAACAGCATATCCGTCGTGAAAAGGCGACCTCCAATATCTGTACCGCTCAGGGTTTCATGTGCCTCTACGTTGCTTCTTATCTCAGCCTCATGGGTCCCAAGGGTGTTCAGGAAGTTAACGAGCAGAGCTATGCTCACGCTCATTACCTCCGCGACCGTCTTTTGGAAACCGGCGTTTTCGAAGAAGTATTCCCCGGCCAGCCCTTCCTCAACGAATTCACCGTTCGTTACACTGGTACTGAAGATCTCCGCGGCCAGTTGCTCGACAGCCGCTTCCTCTTTGGTGTTCCCACCGAAGGAATGGAGAACTGCCTCACCCTGGCATGTACCGAGAAGACTCCCAAGGCATTGGTTGACTACCTCATCGAACATATCAACTATTTCCTCGAAAGTCCTGAGGAAGAAAATGTATAACCTTAAGCCCTACCAATAATTATGAATAACGTATATTATGGCAAGCTCGTTTTTGAGCTCTCAAAGCCCGGTCGTGTAGGCTATTCTCTTCCTCAGTGTGAGGTGGAAGGTTATGCATTGACAGACCTTCCCGAAGGCCTTCGTCGCCAGAGCGCAACGATTCTTCCCGAATGTGATGAACTCACCGTTGTCCGTCACTACACCAATATGTCCAACAACAACTTCGGCGTTGACACCGGCTTCTATCCTCTTGGTAGCTGTACGATGAAGTACAACCCCAAAATCAACGAGGAAATGGCAGCCCTTCAGGACTTTAATATCCATCCCGCTGTTCCCGCAGAATATGCTCAGGGTGCTCTCCGTGTCTATGACGAGGTTCAGGCTATGTTGAGTGAAATTGCCGGTCTTTCCCGCTTCACCTTGAATCCCTATGCTGGTGCTCACGGTGAGTTGACCGGTCTGATGGTTATCAGCACCTATCATCGTCAGCGTGGCGATGTTGCCCGTACGAAGATTATCGTTCCCGACTCTGCTCATGGAACCAATCCCGCATCTGCTGCTGTTGCTGGTTTCCAGATTGTCCAGGTAAAGTCAACCGCTGACGGAACTGTTGACGTTGAGGATTTGAAGCCTCTCCTCGGTCCCGACATCGCTGGTATGATGATGACCAACCCCAATACCCTCGGTATCTTTGAGACCAAGATTCCTGAAATCGCCCGTCTCGTTCACGAGTGCGGTGGTCTGATGTACTACGACGGAGCTAACCTCAACCCGATGCTCGGTGTCTGCCGTCCTGGTGATATGGGCTTCGATGTAATGCACATCAACCTTCACAAGACCTTCTCAACACCTCATGGTGGTGGTGGTCCTGGCAGTGGTCCCGTCGGTGTTCGCGAAGGTTTGGAACACTGCCTTCCCAATCCTCAGGTGGTAAAGAACGAAGAGACTGGTCTCTACGAACTCGTTGCTGACGAACAGTCTCTCGGCAGTGTCAGCGGTTATCTTGGCAACTTCGCCATCATTATCCGCGCCTTTGCCTACCTCCTTTCATTGGGTAAGGAAAACATTCCCTTGGCAGGTAAGCTCAGCGTTCTCAATGCCAACTATATCAAGGAGTGCCTCCGCAGCCATTACAAACTCCCCATCGATGGTCTCTGCAAGCACGAATTTGTTTTTGACGGCTTGAAGGACGAATATGCCGGCGATCATCACGATGCTGACCATGTTACGACCCTTGATGTTGCCAAGCGCCTCCTCGATTACGGTTTCCATGCTCCTACGATCTACTTCCCCCTCCTTTTCCATGAGGCAATGATGATCGAACCTACCGAAACCGAAAGCAAGGATACCCTCGATGCCTTCATCGAAGTGATGAAGACTATCGCCGAAGAAGCCAAGGCTGACAAGCAGTTGCTCAAGACAGCTCCTCATTCTACTCCCATCCGTCGTCTTGACGATGTGAAGGCTGTCAAGGAACCCAAGTTCACCTTTAAGGCATTATAAGTTAAAAGATAAAAGTTAAAAGCTGGAACCATTGTGTTTTGGCTTTTACTTTTAACTTTTAGAATTTTCTTTTTTAACTTTAAACTTTTACTTTTAAACTTGAAAGATTTAATCATAATTGGTGCTGGCCCTGGTGGCTATGAAACAGCGGTGAAGGCAGCGAAGGCTGGCCTGGAAGTCGTTGTGATAGAAAAGGCAGCACTCGGTGGCACCTGTCTCAATGCTGGTTGTATTCCTACCAAGTGTCTCTGCCATACAGCAGAAGTTCTCTCTGAAGTCCGCAAGGCAGCAGGCCAGGGTATCACCACTGGCGAAATATCCTTCGATCTCGCAGCAGCCATTGCCCGTAAGGATCAGGTTGTCGGTCAACTCCAGGCTGGAATTGCTATGTTGATGAAGACACCCGGTATCACCCTCGTTCAAGGCGAAGCACGCTTTGTCGATACCCATACCGTTTCTGTTGGCGAAGAGACTTTTGAAGCCAAGAACATCATCATTGCTACCGGTAGTGTGACGAAGTTCCTCCCCATCGAAGGCGCTCATGCCGAAGGTGTAGTGACGAGTACTGAAATGCTCCAGCTTACCGAACTCCCCAAGCGTCTCGCTATCATCGGCGGTGGTGTCATCGGTCTTGAATTTGCTGCAATTTTCCGCAGCTTTGGCAGCGAAGTTACCGTTATCGAATTCTGCAAGGAAATCCTTCCCAACTTCGACCGTGATCTTGCCAAGCGTCTCCGTACCAGTCTCAAGAAGCAGGGCATTGCCTTCCATGTCGGAGCTGGTGCCAAGGCCATTCACGAAGGAACACCTCTTGTCGTTGATTACGAAGAGAAGGGCAAACTCCAGAGTGTTGAGGCTGATGTTGTCCTGATGGCAGTGGGCCGTGGTGCCAACCTCGACAGCCTCAATCTCGCTGATGTCGGTATTGAAACTTCCCGTCGTGGCATCGTTGTTGACGAACACATGCAGACCAATGTTCCCGGTATTTATGCCATTGGTGACATCAATGGGCTCTGCCAGTTGGCACATGCTGCCACCTTCCAGGGTTATGCTGCCGTCGACCACATTCTCGGTAAGGAAGCACCCTATAACCTCGACATCATCCCTGGAGCCGTATTCACCGTTCCCGAGGCTGCTATGGTAGGTAAGACCGAAGAACAGCTCACGGAACAGGGTATTGAATATGCAGCTCACAAGTCATTCTACCGTGCCAACGGTAAGGCCCTTTCCATGGAAGCCGAAGACGGTCTCATCAAGTTGCTGACCGCTCCTGATGGTACGATTCTCGGTGCCCATATTCTCGGTGCCCATGCTTCAGATATCATTCACGAAGTAACCGTCTTGATGCAGCGCGGTGGAAATATCCACGACATTGCCTCAACGGTTCATGCTCATCCTTCGCTCAGTGAGATTCTCCTTGCTGCTTCAGAAGCCTGATCATGTTCGTGTAATTAGGCCAAGTCTTAATCTTTATCTTTTTGTGTCATGAAGAGAATTTTTGCACTCCTCGTCGTATTACTGACTACAATGGGTGCAATAGCTCAGGTTGATAACTATGCCCTCCGTTTCACTGCGGATGAAGGCATCGTCAATCTTGGCCGTATCACCAAGATGACGGCAGGAAACTCCTACACCCTCCAGTTCTGGTTCTGTCCGTCAGAATGGACGAAGGGTGCCGCTCTTGTGCGTTCGGGACAATTCAGTATAAAAATGGGTAACGAACATGCCCTCGTGTTCAACGATGGTACGAACCACATCACAGTCAGCAGTCAGCAGATTGCTACCAAGAAGTGGTGCCAGGTGACTCTTCGCTCCAAAAAAGGTGCGACGGAAGTTACCTTGAACAACAAGTCCTCTTATGAGCTCACGGAGTACCTGACGCTTCCTGCCAAGGAGAACAGTCTCTGGCTGGGAGGAGGCTATAAAGGCCGTATCGACGAAGTCCGTCTTTGGTCAAAATGGTTGGGTACGGAATATGAGAGTTTCTATCGTAATACCCTCAATTCCTACAATCCTAACTGGTCTCAGGTTCTGGGTTATTGGAAGATGGATCAGGAGCAGTGCCCCAATCTGGTGGATTATAAGAATTCCTACAACGGTACCCTTTCCGCTACCGGTGTTGCCAAGGAGAAGGTGACCGATAATGATGTGATGAAATATCGCATCAATCTTGCCTATGGTAATGTCGAGCGCTTCTTTGACCGTCAGATCGATGCCGCTCACTATTCCCTCTCCAATCATATCAGCATTCTCGGTATCTGGACCTACGATGACGGCTCTGCCAAGTTGTACAGCGATAACGAGGCTGGATCACTGACAGACGGTGCCGTTTACGAAGCCACTTTCAGCGGTCGTAGCGGTATCCTCTCCCTCCCTACGTCAGCATCCTGTATGACACTCCCTGCTGCTGCACTGCCTTCCAGCGAGGCTGCCTATACCTTCGAAAGTTGGGTGTATGTGGATACCTGGACAGAAGGAGCTTACATCATGCGTAAGGAATCAGCAGATAACAAGGGACTCAGTCTCCGTCTGGGAGCAGAAGGTGAGATCATTGCCCGTTGCAATGGAACGGATGTCAAGGTGGCCAGCAACAAGAGCACAGGTAAGTGGTTCCATGTCGGCTTCAACAGCAGTCAGTTCACTTCTCCTGAAATGCAGGATGTCAGTACCACTAAGGTGACTCTCGGTGAAGGTCTTGTCGGTAAACTTGATGAGTGCCAGTTCTGGACCTCTTCCCGTTCTGTCAGCGCAGGTGGTTCCATTCCCATGCCCGGAGCAGACGTTGCCATGGGTGCCTGGGACTGGTACAAGATGGCGGCTTGTTATACCTTCGACAAAGAAGAAGATCCCGGATTCGACTGCTATTCAGTTCAGGGCTATATCGACAAGATGCGTTCCTATACCGAGGGTATGCGTGGTGTAAAGTTCATTGTGACTGCTGTCCAGCCCAACGACTTGGCAGGTACCATGGCCAATGCCACCAAGCGTCAGAAGATGGGAAAGGCCCTTGCAGCTATTGCCAACGATCCCTACATCGATGGTGTGGACATTGACTTTGAATGGCTCTACAACGAGTCAGGATGGACGAATATCGCACAGATGTGTCAGGTGGCCAAGCAGAACATGAAGTCTGGAAAGATCCTCAGTGTATCCCCCCATAAGGTGACCTACAACTTCCCGACATCCTATATGAAGTACATCGACTACTTCAACTTCCAGATCTATGGTCCTCAGACCAGCAACTATACCCAGGACGGTTATACCAGTGCGGCTACCAGTTTCGTGAACTGGGGTTATCCCAAGGAGAAGATTATCCTCTCCTATGCGACGACAACTTCCAAGGGTAGCAATGGAACGGCTATTCAGGGCTATCGTTGGTTCTGGAACGAAAGTTTTCCCAATGATGCTACGGAATATGTCAATGATGCTGGTGAAAGTTTTGCCCTCACGGGTTTCGACCAGACCGTATGGCGTTCACAATATGTTGTGAATCAGGATTTGGGCGGTATCTTCTACTGGGATTTGGGAAATGATGTGAATGCCGACAAGAAGGGTTCTTTGGCCCGTGCTGCCAGCTATATCATTAATTCCAATGTCGAGAAACTCGTTACCGAAGTGAAGAGCGCAGCCTGTCTCCCTGCTGATGATGAATATGCTCCTGTTGCTACTCCCGATCCTGAAGATCAGGGTGGCGAAATTATTGAGACAGAAGTCATCACCTCGAAGTTCAAGTTGAGCAATGCAATGGCTTATACCCTTGAAAATGTCAATGGATACGGTGTCCTTCTTGCCAATGAAGGAACCGACAATCTTTGGCTCGGAGAAAGCAGTACGGAAACCTTCGCAGCTCCTGTCGATCGCGATGATCCTGCTGCGTTGTGGCTGATCTTGAAGTTTAACAACAAGTACTATCTCTATAATGTCGGTCGTCATCAGTTTGTGACTATTCCTGTCTTTGATAATACTTCACAGCCTTGTACTTTCACCGACGACCCCGTAGAAATTGAGGTAACACAGAAGAACGGCAACTTTGCCTTCCGTCAGGATACCTCAGCAGAAAAGGGTTATCTCTGTGCTTCTCCCCAGTTGGCAGCAAAGCCTGTTTGCCAGTGGACCGTTGACGATCCCGGTTGTCGTTGGACCGTAATCACAGCTCCCGGCTACAATGTAACGAAAGCCGCTGCTGAGGCTTTGGCAAAGATTGATCCCATTGGCATCACCTCTGTCAGTGCAGAAGAGGGTACACAGCCCATTTATAACCTCCAGGGTCAACGCGTAACCCACCTCCGTCCTGGCGTTTTCATCCAGAACGGTCGTAAGGTGATTGTTAAATAAAAACGATTATGAATAGAATCATTCTTTTATTGTCGATAGCATTATTGCTACCCATGTCGGCTGCAGCACAGAAGAAGGCAGCACCGAAGGGAAATAAGCAGACTACCGTAGTAACCAAGACTGTTGTTACGACAATCACCTACGGTAATCAGAAGAAAACGAAGACCAAGGTTATCAAGGCTACAGTAGTTTCCAATGGTCCCTGTACTGAAGAGCAGGCAAAAGAGGCTTTGAAGAAGCAGGAGAAATTGGAAAAAGCCAAGAAGAAAGCTCAGAAGAAGTAACCAACTTCAATGCAAAGTAGGTTCTAAAAAAGATAATTTATAGAACTCGCTTAATATTAAAGCAAAAATAAAAGCAAGGAAAGTCGTTTGGCTTTCCTTGCTTTGTTTTTATCAATGTTTTAAAATATAATCCGATAGGTATTATTCTTCGAGGATTCCCTTGAAGCGGTTCCAAGGTTCCTGCTGTTCATATTTTGCTTTTGAACCATCGGGAACATAAAGTATGCAGTCATTATAGGCGATGCCAAGATAGCCGAAAGTAGGAGGTGTAGTATGTTTTACATGGAATTCTTTCAGGCTGCTGCAACCGTCGAATGAACCATCGCCGATATGGGAAGTAGCGCGAGGGATAGTAATTGATCTCAATGCAGAACATCTGTAAAACGCTGTTGCACCGATGCTTGTCAAAGAATTGGGAAGTTCGATGGTCGACATGCTAGTACAACCTAAGAATGCACCGTCACCAATAGAAGTTACGGATTCTGGAAGCGTCATTGAGGTAAGGTTGGTACATCCGTAGAACGCAGTTGCACCAATGCGGGTGACAGAAGAAGGGATAGACATAGAGGTAAGACTATGAATGCCCTCGAATGCACCATCGCCGATACTGGTAACAGAAGAAGGGATGACGGTGTATTTGCTTCCACAAATCAAGGTATTGGTAGCTGTCTCGATGACACCATTGCACTGTGAACGGCTGTCATAGACCGTGTTGCCATCCTGAACCTCAATCAGTGTCAGACTTTCGCAACCAGCAAAGGCAGAACTACCGATATTGGTAACGGAACTGGGGATGCTGACATAACTCAAAGCGGTACAGTCATAGAATGCACCACCACCGATGTTCTTTACGGAATTGGGGATGGTAATCATATTAAGGCCTGCACAATCCTGAAAGGCATAATTGCCAATACCCAGCACAGAGGTAGGAATGGAGATTGTGTTCAAACCCTTGCAGCCCTTGAATGCTCCGTCAGCAATGCGGGTTACCCTGTAGCAGATGTTGTTGTATTTGATTTCAGAGGGAATCTGGCAGAATCCGATGGATTCAAAATACTTGGGATCTGCTTTCATTACTTCTGCTTCTGCCGTATTGGGAATTCTGAAGCAGAGGCCTTCATGGTACAAGCCATCGTCAGACAGGCTTACTTCTACAACATCAGAAGGTTCGTTGCCCTCATAGTCCTCAGAACATGCTGTCATGATCATTGTGCAAATCGCAATCACCAGGAATATGGAATACTTTCTCATTGAGTTTTATATTAGGTATTAGTATTATCGGTATTTCTTTCTTCGTGCAAAGATAGAATATTCTCATGAATACTCCAAGATAATTCAAAGAAAATTCAATTTTCCTTCGAATTATCCAGTTTTCTGTGCGTGATTAAGCACAAAAAAAATTGATTGTCTCCCGACAACCAATCTTTTAATTACCTTAAATCTAATATCTGTATGAAAAAACGCTTAATCAACTTTAGAAAAGTTATATATGTCATTTAAGACACTGCAAAGATACGCCACTTTTCAGCCTTTTGCAAGTAATTGAAGGAGAATAATATCCTTTTTCACAAAAGTTAATACAAGAACTTACGAAAGTTCACTTTTTCGTAAGATAGGCGCAAAAAAACGCAGGGAAAATCCCCGCGTTTAATGTCTTTTGTTTTACTTTCCCAAAGAAGTAATGGATTAGAAAACTGCTTTACGACCCTTATGGATGATGATGCCGTGCTGAGCCTTGTTCACACGCTGTCCCTGGAGATTGTAGCAGGGGAAAGAAGCCTTCTGCTCTTCGATAGCCTTGATGCCGTCGGTATTATCTCCAAAGAAAACCTTGATGACCATGGGACCGTCGATTTCAGGAGTGATGTAGGTGTAGGGGAGAGCGTCATGGTTAACCTTCTCGAACATCTCCTGATCATTGACAAGGAGAGAGGTGACCTGCTTGCCGCTTTCCGGAGTAAGTGCCAGGACAAGGTGTTCGCCACGATTCACCTGGGCAGTGCCTTTGAATGCGAAGCAATCACCCGTCTCAGCGTCGGCAACAGTCTGTCCGTCGGATTCGAGAGAGAGTTCTTTCTTCCCATAATAGGTAGAGAAAGCTGCCGTACCGTTTGCCGTTACATAATAAGTAACCTCTTCGATCTCGGCATCAGGGTTTCCCTCGAAGGTAGCAACGAAATGGACATCTTCGCTACCCACCTGCATATTGTAGTACTTATCGCTTTTGATCTGAGAAGTAACGTCAATCTCGTTGCAAGTGAGAGAAATCAACTTGTAGCCGGCATCAGCAACGGTGAGGGTCTGAAGCCAGGTTCCCTCTTCAAATTCTGCACCGCTCTCAAAGGATTCCCAGCTCCAACCATTGGCAGAACTCATCTGCTTCATGCTGATGGAACCATTGCCGACGGATTCAAAGGTAACCTTATGGCTTTGCGCATAGACGTTAACGGTCGCACTGATGACCAATGTAAGAACAAAAAGGAGTAATTTTTTTACCATATCTTATATTATTAGTTACAGTTTTTGTGATTTGGGCGCAAAAGTAGCAATAATAATTGACATGTGCAAACAAATCGCAGAGTAATCGGCAAGACGATGATTTATAGTGACGAATGGCAGTCTTGACGAGAAGCAGATTATCCGTTTATCCCATATTATTGCTTTTTATCCCAGAAATTAGGAGAGAAAGAAAATTGTCCTTACCTTTGCATGCAGATTACAACATACGAGCTTTACGAAGATGCTTACAAAGGTGTTTCCTCTTTTATTTAGAGGAGATTTTGATGCCCGAAATCTTAAATAATCTTAAATATTTACCCTTTCCCTTGACTCGTCCCTAAGGTCATGCATTACTTTTGCACTCGTTTTCGAGAACAAAGAAAAAATGGTACATTGTACATTGTAAAATTGTAAATGCATTTATGAGTTACAAAATGAAATTAAAAATCGGAGAGTTCTCCCAGATGATGCAGGTCACCGTAAAGACCTTGCGTCATTACGAGCAGAAAGGTCTCTTGTTGCCTGACGAGGTGGACGAGTGGACTGGGTATCGCTATTATTGCATTGACCAGATGCAGAAGCTTAATAGCATTAGAGAATTGCAGCGTTTAGGTTTTTCTCTTGAAGAAATAAAAGACCTTTATGACGATCATTCTCACAAACCAAGTATCGATCAGCTTTCGGAAAAGATTGACGATACCGAGCGACAACTAAAACAACTTCTGGCACGTCGCGCCCAATTGCTCGAATGGAGAGGCTCATTAAAAGAAATGAATTCAATGGAAAAATTCTCTATTCAGTCCTTGCCAGAAATCATCGTGGCATCTCATCGTGAAACCATTCCCAGTTACGAATCTCTCGGTCTCCTCTGTGTGAACAAGATCGGTCCGGAAATGCAGCGTCTCGGTTGCAAATGTCCTCCTCCTGGATATTGCTTCACTGTAGAACATAACAAGGAATACACACCCACGAACATTGATATCGAATACTGCGAACAGGTTGAGGAAATGGGAACAGACTCTGCTATCATCCAGTTCAAACGTATTTCTGAAGTTCCAGTGGCAATTAGCATGAAGCATTACGGTCCTTACGACCGCTTCTACCAGTCCTATGTTGAACTCTTTAAATATATAGAGGAGCAGGGCTATCGTATCGCAGGCCAGCCCCGCTGCTGTTACATCGATGGTGCCTGGAATCAGGAGGATCCCGAAAAGTGGCTCTCCATCATTCAGGTCCCCGTTGAAAATATTTAAATAACGGAATAATAATCTTAACTTTTTGATTTATAATCATTATGAATAATAACGAACAAAAATTCTGCCAAAGTTGTGGCATGCCTTTGACCGATGAAATTCTCGGAACGAATGCCGATGGTTCAAAGAACGAAGAATACTGTATTTACTGCTTCAAAGATGGTGCTTTTACTGGTGATTTCACCATGGAAGAGATGGTCGAATTCTGCTCACAGTTTGTTGATCAGTACAATCAGGATGCTGGCCAGCAGTTGACCCGCGAGGAATACAAAGAAATTCTTCGTCAGTATTATCCCAATCTGAAGCGTTGGAACACGCCATGCGAAGATTTGCCTCACGCAACCAATCCTCAGAAGCAGCAGATGATTGAAGAAATCAACGCGTTGGCAATCAAGGATATGCCTGTCATTGATAACCTTTTCGTTCTTCAAGGTTCTTTTGTGAATATGGAGTATCACATCAATGGAAATGCTGTGTATCTTCTTGATAATGAAGAATCATATTGGGGAACGCAAGTTGAGAAATTGAACGCAGAAGGTCGCTGCTTTGGTATTGCTTGCAACGAAAAATTCATCCTCGTTTCTGAGTATGGTCAGGACGGTGCTGATGCAGAGTTGGTAATACTGAAAAGAAGATAAATTAATGGCTTGTACAACAGAGTATATTGAATTCGTCTGCTCCCAACTTCAGGGGGCAGGCGTTATACGAGCCCTTAAGATGTTTGGTGATTGGTGCATCTATATAGATGAGAAGCCCATCATCCTTGCATGTGACAATCTTTGCTATGTGAAGAAACATCTATTTGATAAACAGAACGTTATAATAAACCTTAGAGAATATCAAGAAGCAACTATTAGAGTCAACATTATTAACAATCACTAAATTAGCGTTATTATGAGAAGAAGTATTATTGGATTAATCATTATTGCCATAGGTGTTTATATGGTATTGGATAGAGCAGGATTGTTCCACTTTGAATGGGAATGGTTTGGCGAATGGAGAAAGTATATCATTCCAGCCCTCATCATTTTTGTTGGTCTGAAATTCCTCATCGGACATCGTAATCCGGAGCAGGTAGAGCGAATGATGGAAGTGGATATGTCCAACCTGAATGAGGATGAAGTTGTCAGGTCATCCGTTGCTTTCAGTGGCAGTCGTTATAATTTCAACGGTCGCAAGTTTTCTGGTGCTCAAATCAAGGCTTTCTGCGGTGGTGTAACGATTGATCTTCGTGGTGCTGCGATTGCAGAAAACGCTGTCATAGAGGTTTCCACCTTCATGGGCGGCGTGGAGATTATTGCTCCTGAAGATGTGGCGTTCCACGTTTGCAGCAACTGTCTGCTGGGTGGTGTTGGCAACAAGAAATCCTACATGAACGGCCATGCTTCCAAGACAATTGTGCTGAATGCCAGTTGTCTTCTCGGAGGCGTTGAAATTAAATAAAAACAGATATATGGAAACAGACAGAATAGTTCTTCGTAGATGGCGTGATGCTGATGCAGAGGCGCTTTTCAAATGTGCCTCTGACCCGGAGTTGGGACTTCGTGCAGGCTGGCCTCCTCACCAGTCTGTAGAGGAAAGCCTCGAAACCATTCATACCTATTTCAACAATGACACAACCTGGGCGATTGTTTTGAAGGAAACAAATGCGATTGTTGGCTGCGTCGGCTATCATCGTGCTGAGAACAGCAACATCACCATTGATTCAGATTGCGGTGAAGTGGGCTATTGGGTGGCTCGGCCCTATTGGAACCAAGGTCTCTGCACGGAAGCGTTGCAACTCGTCATTGATCATTGTTTCAAGGAGCAAGGCTATTCTGCGTTGTGGGGAACACACTTCGTAGACAATCCTGCTTCTGGCAAGGTGATGGAGAAATGTGGTTTCCATGCAACCGGTGAAGAAACCACCTGTCCTAACTTGTTAGTGGGCAATGATAAGCCGGTAAGAGTACTGAAACTTCTGGCTCCCAAGGAACGCTTCAGGTTCAATACCATTGGCCTCTTTACCCGTGACAATAAAGCTACCGTTGAGTTCTATACGAAAGCCTTCGGTTTTACTACCGAATGGGATGGCGTTCAGCCCAATGTGGAAATGGCATTAGGTGCAATGCGCATTATCCTTTTCCCTCGTGATGCCTTTGAACAAATGGTTTCGCATAAATTCCAGTATCCGGAAGGTCTCAATGGTACAGTAGAGTTGGCTTTTGATGTCCCCACTTTTGCTGATGTTGATAAGGAATATCAGCATGCATTGGCCTGTGGTGCCACATCGATTCTCCCACCTACAACGGAACCTTGGGGTCAGCGTACCTGCTACGTTGCCGATCCCGATGGCAACCTGATAGAAATCGGATCTTTTGCATCGAAGTAAGGTCCTTACAGAAGATGGAAAGTCATGGGAGATGAAAGCCGATCTCCATGTAAAACGAATAAAGTAATAATGTTATAAATGGAAAAGCAAAATAACTGCGCACAATGCCCTATGCGCCTAAAATATGACAGAAAACCCAAATCATTGATAGGTCGTTTCTGGCGTTGGCATATTAATTTCTGTCCGGGTTGGAAAGCCTATTTCCATTCGCTCCCAGAAGAAGAACAGAATGAATTAAGAGAAAAGTATCATTTTACAAAATATTGAGATAACGGACTTTAATCATACCATCAATGATAACAGCAAAATGAACGAGATATTACAATTCCTGCGCGACCTTTCATGCAATAACAACAAAGAGTGGTTCACCGCCAACAAGAGCAGATATCAGGAGGTGCTTCAGAAGTGGTATTCCCTCTGCGAAGAGTTGATTCATGCCATTGGCCAGTACGATCCCGACATTGCTAAACTGACGATAAAAGATTGTACCTACCGCATCTATCGCGATACACGCTTCAGCAACGACAAGAGTCCATACAAGACACATTTCGGAGTATTCCTCTCAAAGGGTGGAAAGAAATCCATGCATGCTGGTTATTATTTCCATATTGGTACTGGTGGTGCTGATGAATATCCTCATTACCATATGCTTGCTGCCGGCAACTATTGCTATGAGCCCCAGGCCATCAAGATTCTGCGAGAAGACATTAGCGATGGATGGGATGAATTCAAGGCAGAAGTTCTTGATAAGGCAGATCCCACATTTGTTGTTGATATGGACGGAGCATTAAAACGTGTTCCTAAGGAATATCCTGCCGATGCACCATACGCAGATTTTATGCGGCTGAAAAGCTATTGCCTGCTCACAAAAGTTGATGATGATTTTATCCTTCAACCTGATCTCGTTCAGCGCGTTTCAAAGCTGTTCCTTACCACAAAGCCTTTCAACGACTATATCAATCGTGCTGTGGACTATGCAAAGGAAGAGTTATAAGTGGAGTTTTGGATTGCTATGGTCTTCCGCCAATATCTCAATGGTACCAACAAATTCCTTCAGTAGTGTTCTGCACAAGCCTTTGGTGTTGCATTTGCAGTAATAAAGAAATAGGTATGAAATTACGAACTTTTAATATAAACGATGCTTCAACTATTCTTAGTTGGACAAAGAACAAGTCAGAATTTCGCAAATGGAGTGCTGACAGATACCCTGATTATCCTGCAACACCAGAGGATATGGTTCAACAATATGATGCTGACAACATTCACCCCCTTACAGCCGAGGATGAAGAAGGGAATATCATTGGCCATATTATGATTCGCATTCCTAATTTATCTAATCCTCAAATAGTTAGACTTGGTTTTATTATCGTTAACGATACTCTTCGAGGCAAAGGATATGGCAAACAACTCATCCTTCAAACTATAGATTACGCTAAGCAAAATCTCAATGCAACTCATTTCTCTTTAGGTGTTTTCCTCAACAATCCATCAGCACTTCATTGCTATGAGTCGGTTGGATTCAAGACCATAGGAAAAGAATCATATACAATCGATGAAGAGATATGGGAATGCGTTGAAATGGAATATCAATAGAAATATGTTTTTGATAAAATTCATTATAACGGCAATAGTGTTGGTAGCACTATTTACAGCCATGATACTCATTCCTCTTATAAAGAACCCTGTGTGGTGGATACACGATTTCCCGAAAGATATCCAGGAGGAATACTTTAAGACTCACGAGCGCATTCCGTCTGAGTTCTTCTCAGTAAAAGTGCTGATAAAAAAGTGCATCGGTTTGCTGATCGCATTAGTTTTCATATTGCTGCTGATAGGGTTTGTCGGGGCAAGGAACTTTACTGAGGCTTTTCTCGTGAGTTATGGATTATGGACCATCATCGACTGGTACGACTGCTTCTTCCTTGATTGGGTCCTCTTTGCAAATATCAAGGCTGTCCGTCTTCCTGGAACCGAGCACATGGACAAGGCCTATCATCAAAAGACCTATCATTTTGTCCGTTCTATCTATGGTATGTTGATCGGTTTAATTCCTTGTCTTGTTGCATCAGGCTTGTATGTTTTGCTGTTTTAGTGACAGGAGTTTGTAAATAATTCCTTAACTTTGCAAGCAAAAACCGAAATCTGCCATGCACCAACTCTATTTTATCTTACGAGCTTCTGCCAAATCAAGTGTGTATGTTCTTCTTATTCTTGCTCTAATTCAACCCTTTGGAATAGATCAGATTAAAGAAGGACGAATCTTGTTTATTCTCTGCGAAACAGCAATTGCCTTTCTGTCTGTTGTTCTTTCCACAGGTATTGCTACGGCATTAACTTATTCGAGATTCTCCACACCTCGCACAATCCAGCAATTCGCTCTTCATAGAGCCATTCTATATCTTGTCAATGTGCCTGTTCTTGCGACATTGCTGCTGATCTATAATGGTTGGTTCCACATGCATGATCCATTGGCATATCTTTTCGCGAACGGGCATCTCAATTTCCATGGTATCATGGAGTTAGGCATGTATGTTTTTTTCATCAGTGTTATATTGGCTATCTTTGACGTTTTTTCTTTCCGAAATCAGAAGTTGCAGGACGAACTTGAGGAGATTAAAGCCATCAATGCGTTGCTGGAGAAACGTCAGGAGAAGATACAAGAGGAAGACAAAACCATGGAAAGTGCAGAGCATGAAGAACTTGTTCCGGCCATGGTAAAGATTGTAGGGCAGGGCGTAGGTTCCGAGTTGGAAGTTATTCCGAGCAACATCATTTATGTTGAGTCAATGGCCAATTATACTTCTATTTGTTACATTGCAGGCAACGAAACAAAGACGGTCACACTCCGCACCACACTCAAACAAATACGCGAGACACTGAACGATGTCGACTGCATTGTTCAGTGCCATCGTGCGTTTTTGGTGAATATCAATTTCGTGATCAGTCTTCAGAGCAACAACTCCTCCTATCTGCTCCAGATTTTTGGCATGGACAAACAGATTCCTGTTTCAAGAGCGAACACCGAAACCATCAAGCAGAAGTTGAAAGTTTGAGGATGAGTTTTTTTCATATCTGCGATGCTGGCGTAGAATAAATTCCTGATATTTTTCCTTTCAAGATATTGCAATCCTGTTACATTACGGGGTTGCAATTTTTTTGTCATATAGTTGACACGGAATTGTAATTTTCTGCCTGTACTTTTGCAGTGAAAATCAGAGGGTAATCATTCCTCTATTTATATATATTATGACAAAAGAAAAAGATTTTGACGAAATTGAAATTCCACGTTCCCTAACAGATTCAGCCATAGACGATGACTATTGGAACTTGGACGACGACGATTAATTATGCAATTGTACATGGTAAAAGCTTAAATTGTAAATGGAACCAATTGTCCATGTGACCCGCATGGCAAATTGTACATGGTAAATGGTTAAATTGTACATGGTTAAATTGTAAATGAAATGATGAATTCTTTATATTTTGGAATTGTACTATTCCTTATCGTTCTTGCAGTTTTCGACCTGGTGGTCGGAGTGAGCAATGACGCTGTGAACTTCCTGAATTCGGCTATTGGTGCAAAGGTAGCGAAGTTCAGGGCCATCGTTTTGATTGCTGCCATCGGTGTGTTTGCTGGTGCGGCAATGAGTAACGGTATGATGGATGTGGCTCGCCATGGTATCATGACACCGCAGTATTTCTCGTTCTATGACGTGATGTGTGTGTTCTTGGCGGTCATGGTGACGGACGTCATATTGCTTGACATCTTCAATACATTGGGCATGCCGACATCAACGACTGTCAGCATGGTGTTTGAATTGTTGGGTGGTGCTTTTGCAATTGCACTCATTCAGATTATTAGTGGCGCCACTAATGCTGATGGTGTGGTACTTACATTGGGTGATTTGCTCAATACGGAGAAGGCCTTGAGTTGTATTTTCAGTATATTCTTGAGTGTTGCTATTGCATTCTTTTTGGGTACGGTGGTCATGTGGATAAGTCGCATGATTTTTACTTTCAGATATCCCAAAATCATAAGTTGGGTATCGAGAATAGTAGTTTTGTTGGGAACGGGACTTCTCGCATTCTCCTTTGCCAGCAATGATCTTGTCAACTTCGTAGGCGTACCGCTCACAGGTCTTGATGCCTACAATGATTTTATGGCAAACGGCTCTGGTGATGCGTCTTCATTTATGATGACATCGCTGATGGAGAGCGCTCACACTCCTACTTTGTATCTTGTGCTTGCAGGCGTGGTAATGGTGTTGGCATTGGTATTCTCAAAGAAGGCGCAGAATGTAGTGAAGACCTCCGTTGACCTTTCCCGACAGGATGAGGGTGATGAGATGTTCGGTTCGAGTGCGGTGGCACGAATACTGGTTCGCAACACTCAGAAGACTGCAGCTGCCATTGCTGGATTCATACCAAAGCCGGTTGGAAGATGGATTGATTCGCGCTTCAATTCCGATGAGGCTGTTTTGCCTGAGGGTGCAGCCTTTGACCAGATACGTGCTGCAGTGAATCTTGTACTGGCAGGTCTTTTGGTGGCATTTGGAACAAGTATGAAACTGCCTCTTTCCACCACTTACGTCACCTTTATGGTGGCTATGGGCTCAAGTCTTGCTGACCGCGCTTGGAGCCGTGAGAGTGCCGTATTTCGCATTACAGGTGTGATGAGTGTCATTGGTGGATGGTTCGTTACAGCAGGTGCGGCCTTCATTATGTGCTATCTTGTAACCAACATCCTGCACTTCGGTTCGTTCGTGGCTATGGGCCTTGCCATTGCTTTGGCTATATTCCTACTTGTTCGTAGCAACTTGAAGTTCAAGGACACAAGAGATGCAAACGAGAATGATCTGCTCTTCAAGCAAATCCTTCGCACACAAGACAAGACGGAGTGCTGGCAATTGCTTCGTATGCACATCAGTCATAATGTGATCGAGCAACTACAGTCTGCGAATGCAACATACCAGATAATAACCACAGCCTTCCTTCGTGAGGAATACCGGCCACTTCGTCAGGCAACACATGAGATAGAGACTGCTCGTAAGCAATTGAAGCGTGCTCGTCGTAGAGAGATTATTGGTCTTCGAAAAATAGATCCTATTCTTGCCGTAGAGAAGAATACCTGGTATTTCCTTGCCAACAGCAGCATGGAACAGATGCAGTACTGCCTGAAGCGCATTAACGATCCTTGCCGCGAACATATCGGCAATAATTTCACACCAGTTTCTGGTGAACTGACATACGATTTCCTTCGCATCCAGAAGCAGATTGCAGACTTGTTTCTTCAGACAGAGAAGACGCTGACAGAATCAAAAATTAACGATAACTCAATCGCTCTGCTTCGCCAAAGAGCAACGTCCATTCAGAACAGTCTTTCAGAATACCGAAAGCGGATTATCGACATCATGCAACAGCAGACTGTCAATATCGAATCCACCACTGTATTTCTCAATATTATTCAGGAATCGCAGCAGATGCTCAGTTGTCTTCGCCATTTGCTCCGCGGTTTGGCAAAGTTCGAAGGTTAGTGTTTATACATCAATAAAAAAGAAATCGGTGCGACTCATTGAGCCACACCGATTTTCTATTTATTGTAACTTACTTCTTGCGATTACTTAACCTCCTCGAAGTCAGCGTCCTGGATGTCATCGTTGCCACCATTGTTAGGCTGCTGAGGACCCTGGTTGAAACCACCATTCATGTCGGGACCAGGCTGAGCACCGGGCTGACCCTGAGCACCCTGATACATCTTGCCAACAACTGCGTTAAGTTCTGCGATAGCAGCGTCGATAGCAGCGATGTCCTGCGCCTTGTGAGCATCCTTGAGCTTGCTTACTGCAGCTTCGATTTCTGCCTTTACATCAGCGGGAATCTTATCACCGTTTTCCTGAAGCATATTTTCGGTCTGGAAAATCATGCTGTCAGCCTGATTGATCTTGCCGATGCGTTCTGCTTCCTTCTTGTCAGCGTCAGCATTAGCTTCTGCCTCAGCCTTCATGCGCTGGATATCTTCCTGAGAAAGGTTGCTGGAAGCCTCGATACGGATGCTCTGCTCCTTACCGGTAGCCTTATCCTTAGCACTTACATTCAAGATACCGTTAGCGTCGATATCGAAGGTAACTTCAATCTGGGGAACACCACGACGAGCGGGAGCGATACCAGCGAGGTTGAAACGGCCGATGCTCTTGTTCTGAGCTGCCATGGTACGTTCACCCTGGAGAACGTGGATGGTAACCTCAGGCTGATTGTCTTCAGCAGTAGAGAATACCTGGCTGCGCTTGCAGGGGATGGTAGTGTTTGCTTCAACGAGCTTGGTCATTACGCCACCGAGGGTTTCGATACCCATTGAAAGAGGAGTAACATCGAGGAGAACGATGTCCTGACCAACTTCCTGGTTGAGGATAGCACCCTGGATAGCAGCACCGACTGCAACAACTTCATCGGGATTAACACCCTTAGAAGGAGTCTTGCCGAAGAATTCCTGAACGAGCTGCTGAACAGCGGGGATACGGCTTGAACCACCAACGAGGATTACTTCGTCAATTTCGCTCTTGCTGCAACCTGCGTCGCGGAGCGCATTTTCACAAGGAATGCGGCAAGCTTGGATAAGACCGTGAGCGAGCTGTTCGAACTTAGCCTTGGTGAGGGTCTTCATCAAGTGCTTAGGACCGGTAGCTGTAGCAGTGATATAGGGAAGGTTGATTTCTGTGCTGTTTGAGCTTGAAAGTTCAATCTTAGCCTTTTCAGCTGCTTCCTTCAAACGCTGCATTGCCATGGGATCAGCAGTGAGGTCAGCACCTTCTTCAGCCTTGAATTCCTGAACAAGCCAGTCGATGATTACCTGGTCGAAGTCGTCACCACCGAGGTGAGTATCACCATTGGTAGAAAGAACTTCAAATACACCGCCACCGAATTCGAGGATTGAGATATCGAAAGTACCACCACCGAGGTCGAATACTGCGATTTTCATATCCTTGTTTGCCTTGTCAATACCATAAGCAAGAGCAGCAGCAGTAGGTTCGTTAACGATACGCTTTACCTCGAGACCTGCGATCTGACCAGCTTCCTTGGTAGCCTGGCGCTGAGAGTCAGAGAAGTATGCGGGAACGGTGATAACAGCTTCGGTTACTTCCTGACCGAGATAGTCTTCAGCAGTCTTCTTCATCTTCTGGAGAACCATAGCGCTGATTTCCTGAGGAGTGTAGTTGCGACCGTCGATAGCAACGCGGGGCATGCCACCTTCGTTAACTACATCGTAGGGAACGCGGGTGATTTCCTTCTGAACCTGGTTCCAGTTTTCACCCATGAAGCGCTTGATAGAATAAACGGTCTTCTTGGGGTTGGTGATAGCCTGACGCTTTGCGGGATCACCGACCTTGCGCTCACCATCACCAGTGAAACCTACAACAGAAGGAGTGGTGCGCTTACCTTCGCTATTTGCGATAACGATAGGTTCGCTACCTTCGAATACAGATACACATGAGTTAGTAGTACCTAA
>DCHS01000035.1:0-3667 GCA_002314875.1 Prevotellaceae bacterium UBA1746 | reverse complement strand
CCTAAGTCAATACCAATAATTTTTCCCATAATTGTTTTTTATTTTTATTTGTTATTATTTTCAGTTTTTGGAATTTGCCCTTTCAATTAGCAACGCATGTGCCAACATCCCTTCAGTATGCCAAAAATAGTACAAAACGGCAGTAATGGATGCCATTTCTGCCGTTTTGTCATAAAATGTTAAAAATAAGGGGGTATAATTCCAATGGTATTAATGCGTGTTACAGTAGGAATCTTTCGATGACCTGGGCAACGCCGTCTTCATCATTGCTGGCGGTGATATAATCAGCAGCGGCGAGAAGGGGTGCTTCTGCGTTAGCCATGGCTACGCCCATTCCTGCATATTCAATCATAGCCATATCGTTATCGCTGTCACCGCAAGCGATAAGGTCTTCCCGGGAGAGATGATGACGCTTGAGAATAAAGCCTAAGGCACGGCCCTTATCGATTCCTTTCGGAACAAGTTCGAGATAATAGGGGGTGGAACGGTAGATTTCCATTTCATCTCCAAGATCAGTTTTCATCTCTGCTTCTGCCTGCGCCAGTTGTTCTGGGTCACCGGTCATCAGGCATTTGGTTGGTGGAGTAGGAAGAAGATTGAGTTCTTCAGTAAGGTCCTCAACACCTTCTACCGGCATGCTGTTCGTTTTTGCATTCCTAAGAATATAGGCATCGGTAGGTTTCTCTGTAATAATGATATTTCCGCGATAGGACATCAAAGGCAAATCGAAATGATGTGCCCAGCGTTGCAAACGGGGAAGGAGAGCGGGATCAAGATTCTGCTGAAAGATGATTTCTTTCGTTTTCCAATTGATGATTTGACCTCCGTTGAAAGCTAACACATAACCACCAAAATCTTTCAATCGCAGGCAATCAGCAATGGGAGCGATTCCATAGGTAGGACGACCAGAGGCGATGATGAGCAAAACCCCTTGCTCCTGAGCGTGAATAATCGCGTCCAGGTTACGCTTTGACAACCGCTTATCGGTGGTCATCAAAGTACCGTCAAGATCGAGGGCGAGGGCTTTCAAATTATGAATTATGAATTAGTGCAGTTCTACGATTTCAATTTTTCCATCACAGAGTGTTGCGATGGTGGGAGGATTGCCACCTTTCGGAAAGGTAGGGCTACCGGTGTTTACAAAGAGTTGGCCGTCAACTTCCGTCTTTCCTTGCAGATGGGTGTGACCATAAAAAATAGCGTCATAATGGCCTTGGGGACGGTTTTGGGGATTGAAAACATGGCCGTGTGTAAGGAAATAGCGATGCTGGCCGTCAACGAGAATGGCATAGGTTCCGAGCATGTCGAAATTCAGTAGCATCTGATCTACTTCAGAATCACAGTTTCCGCGAACGCAGATGATTTTGTCTGCCATTGCATTCAGTCGTTCTACAATGCCGGGGCAGTCTAAACCTTCTGGAACACCATTGCGAGGACCATAGTTCAAAATGTCTCCTAAGAGAATGAGCATATCAAAATGGTTCTCGTGATAGTATTCGAGTATTTTTTCAAGGGCAGGTAATGACCCGTGGATGTCAGAGGCAATGAGGTAACGCATATTTTTCGGACTAAAGTCCTCACACCAGAACTGATTGAATTTAATTCCAGGTGTGGGAGAGAATTAGAGATTGAAGGTGGTGTTGAGTTCTTCGCAATCGCTGAGACGGCCGTTGATCAGGGTAACCGTTGTGATTTCGGAAGTAAAGACGAGCTTTTCATCGCTTGCCCGATAAATATCCTGAAGGAAAATATATTTGATGCCCTCCTTTTTGATATTCAGCGTACAGATGAATTCATCGCCACTGCGCAATGGCTGTTTGAAAACCATATTCATTCGAGCCACAACGGCATCGATACCACGTTGGTGGAGATCAGCAAAACTCACGCCTTTTGAAAGAAGAAATTCGTGGCGGGTGTGTTCCGTATAATGCTGATAGTTCGCATTGTTGACAATGCCTTGCAGGTCGCATTCGTAATCGCGAACCTTCATGCGAAGAGAGAAAAGACAGGGTTTCATGAATGAAAATTATTTCACATCGAGTTCGATAACTTCTACATCTTTGAATTTCTGGCCATCAACCGTCAGCCGGACAAGTGTACGAACCGTCTGCCAGCCTTGAATGCCCGCTGCCCCAGGATTAATGTGAAGCATGGGGATTTCGGGATTGTTGTTGAGGCGAAGGCCTTGGTCCGTCATGATTTTCAGAATATGACTATGACCGGAAATGAAAAGGTGAGGTGGATCGCGAAAGAGCAGCGATTTGACGGAATAATCATAGCGACCGGGATAACCGCCGATATGCTTGATTAAAATATCAGCCTCTTCACAGCGAAAACGGAGAATCTCAGGATAAAGACGGCGAATGTCAGCACTATCGATATTGCCATGGACGGCACGAAGGGGAGCAATTTCATTAAGACGAACCGCAAGTTCATGACTGCCAATGTCTCCTGCATGCCAAATCTCGTCACACTCAGCAAAATGCTTGGCATAGCGTTCATCCCAGTAGCCGTGGGTGTCGGAAAGAATACCGATTCTCTTCATATAGCGATGTACAAAGGTGGAAAGCCGAAAAACCAAAAATGTGAGCGGCAAAGTTGGTGAGCCACTCACATTTTTAGGATATGGAATCAGAATGGATTACTGAAGGGTACCAGTATAAGAGATGTTGATGGGGTTGGTGTACTGGCTACCGTAGTAAACGGTGATTTCAAGCTTGAGGGTGCTGCCGGTAACGGTACAAGAGGTGATGTAGCAGGTCTTTGCTTCGTAACTCTTACCGTTGACGGTGCAGGTAGGACTGCCGCTGAAACCACTGTTGTCAGTCAAGGCAATGGTAGAAGTGCTGCCGCTGGTGGTAACACCGAGGTTAGCGATGGTCAATTCGCTGGTGGTGATGCCGCTTGCTACGGTGTAAGCAGGAATGGTGAGCGCAGCGGTGGTACTCTTAGCAACAGTTGCCTGATTGGTGGTGAGACCAACAGCGAGGGTAGGAGTACCCTTGCCAATAGAATTGTAAGCCATGGGTTCATAAGTACCAGAGAGAGCTTCAATAGCAGAAGAGCCAGAGTAGGTGAAACTTGTACCCTTGTTCATGAAACTGCTGAGGAGACTGTTAGCAATGGTACCAAGTGTGCTCTGGGTATTGCTGTCACCAGAAAGAATGGAAGTCAAGGCACTGCTCGCAATGCTGCTTGCAGAAGTGTTGCCAGAAAGAAGAGAATTAACAGCGCCGTTTGCAAGAGTAGAACCTACGGTACCGAGATCACAGCTTGAAACCATGATGCCACTACCTGCCATCAAAAGAACAGTAGCGATAGAGAGAAAAGTCTTTTTCATTTTGTATAGTATTTTTTGAATTCAGCTTTTTGATATTTCAATTTGCAAAGGTACAAATAATTCTTGAAAATGAAATAATATCTGTTCTTTTTTTCTCGAAATATAGAATAATTGCTGTTTTTTCTCTATTAATTTCGAGAATGTTTCTATCACGCTGTGATGTGACTTTTCCTAAAATGGTCTATTCTTTTTTTGGAAAACGCAAGATTTGAAGAAAAAAAGACCATAAAAAGTAAACAAAGTAAACAAAGTAAACTGGTTTATTTCGTTTTTTGGGGGGGAAAGTTAGTGGGGGGTAGGTTGGAATCTAATAATCTATTATAAAAT
>DCHS01000054.1:2088-18517 GCA_002314875.1 Prevotellaceae bacterium UBA1746 | reverse complement strand
TCTTCTTAGAGTCATACTGGAAGTAAGCCTGGATGTACTTATCAGTGTGGTCACCGATGATCTTTATAGAGTTCTTGTTAGCACCTACAGTACCATCAGCACCGAGACCATAGAACTTAGCCTGGAACATACCTTCGCCACCGAGAGCGATTTCTTCCTTCTGGGGAAGGCTGGTGAAAGTAACATCATCAACGATACCGAGAGTGAAGTGGTTCTTGGGCTGGGGAAGTGCGAGGTTTTCGTATACAGAGAGGATCTGAGCGGGAGTGGTGTCGTTAGAACCGAGACCGTAGCGACCGCCAACGATTTCAGGTGCACCGGGCTGGCCGTAGAATGCTTCCTTAACATCGAGGTAGAGAGGTTCGCCGTTAGCACCGGGTTCCTTGGTGCGGTCAAGCACAGCAATACGCTTACAGGTCTTGGGAACTGCTGCGAGGAGGTGCTTGGTGCTGAAAGGACGATAGAGGTGAACGCTAACGAGACCGACCTTTTCACCCTGAGCGGTGAGGTGATCGATAGCTTCACGAGCTGCTTCAGAAGCAGAACCCATGAGAACGATTACGCGGTCAGCATCATCAGCACCATAGTAGCTGAACAACTCATACTTGCGACCGGTGATTTCGCTGATCTTGTGCATGTACTCTTCAACGATTTCAGGAACTGCATCGTAGAAGGGGTTGCAGCTTTCGCGATGAGCGAAGAAAGTATCGGGGTTCTCAGCCATACCACGAGCAACGGGGTGTTCGGGGGTGAGAGCGCGATTGCGGAATTCAGCGAGCGCTTCCTGATCTACCAGCGGTGAGAGCTGTTCGGTCTCAAGGCATTCGATCTTCTGGATTTCGTGAGAAGTACGGAAACCGTCGAAGAAGTTTACGAAAGGAACGCGACTCTTGATAGCAGCGAGGTGAGCAACACCAGCGAGGTCCATAACTTCCTGTACTGAACCTTCTGCGAGCATAGCGAAACCAGTCTGACGGGTTGACATAACATCCTGATGATCGCCGAAGATACAGAGGCTGTGAGAAGCCAAAGTACGAGCGGAAACATGGAAGACGCAGGGGAGGAATTCACCAGCGATCTTGTACATGTTAGGAATCATGAGGAGAAGACCCTGAGAAGCCGTAAAGGTAGTGGTGAGAGCACCTGCCTGGAGAGAACCATGAACAGCACCTGCGGCACCGCCTTCTGATTGCATTTCCTGAACGAGGACAGTTTCACCGAACATGTTCTTGCGGCCCTGAGCTGCCCATTCATCTACATATTCAGCCATTGTAGATGAGGGAGTGATGGGGTAAATAGCAGCTACTTCGCTAAACATATAAGCGATATGAGCAGCAGCCTGATTACCATCACAAGTGATAAATTTCTTTGCCATAATTCTGTTTAAATGAATATATGTGATTGTGAGTAATTGTGCATTTCTGGTTTCTCGCAAGCGTAAGAGTGCGCGCGAAAAAGCATGCAAAACGAGGGAATTCAGCCCCTCATTTTTAAGTAGTTAAGAAGTTAAGACAGAACGATGCTGTCCTAACTTCTTACGATGTTGGTTCTAACTTCTTGATTAGAAGAGGAATCCGAAGAGCCAAAGAGGAATCTCATTGTCTGCACGGCCCAGGTCACAGTTGTAGCGTCCCAGGATGGTGTTAGCATCCGTCTTCACGCGCTTATAGCGGTCGCAAACGCAGATGTCAACATTGCTGTTGATGCGATAGATACCATCTCGCTTGCCCTTGTTGACGGTGTGATGACGCCAGAGGCTGTTAACAAAGAAGGTCTCCATGGTCTGCTGTTCGCTGATGTTAGGCGTGTAGATGGAGTAGATGAGATTTGTGTTGTGCAGAAGCACAGCAGCGGGCTTTTTGGGGAACTGTTCGCCTTCCTTGTAGATAAGGTTGATAAGACGAGCCTCTTCCAGGTATTTGAGGTAGTTCATCACGGTAGCACGGCTGGTACCGATTTCCTCTGCGAGCTTGCTGACATTGGGAGCGGGAGTTTCGCTGATGGCAAGGAGATAGAGGAGTTTCTTGATCTTCTCGAGGTACTTCAACTCAATCTGCTTGATGAAGAGGATATCTACCTCAATCATCATGTTCATTGCCTTGAGAAGAGCCTCGGTGAAGTTACGACCTTCGAGGAAGAAGGGGTAATAACCGTGATGGATATAGTTATTGAAGTGTTCCATGGGGTTCACCTTTGCACGAATCTGCTTAGCGATGGTGCGATGATCCTCAAGGAGTTCCTTCAAGTTGTAAGCGCGGAAGTTTTCGCCAGTCTGGAGGTTGATAAACTCACGGAAAGAGAAACCGTGGAGCCAGTACTGACGGGAAATGCTGTTGAGTTCAGTGTGATCGTTTTCGCCACCACGAACAGAGGTGGTAGAGTAAACGATACGGAGATAGGGATACTTTTCGTAGCATTCAATGAGCTGCTCTCTCCAGTTGGGGATTTTGAAAGCCTGGTCCACAAGAAGGACCTGACCGCCTGACTTTACGAAATCACCGGCAAAATCCACGAGCTTGCGGCCCTGGAAGTAGAACGAGTTCATGTTGATGTAGAGACACTGACGCAGACGGGGCTGGAAATTTTCCTTAGCGTACTGCAACAGGAAAGAGGTACGGCCGACACCGCGGGGACCACGGATGCCGATGAGACGGTAGCTCCAATCGATGGAGTCCATCAGGGCACGACGAACGGGAACATTAGTGTGCTCAATCTGATAGGAGTGCGATTGGAAGAAAGTCTCCATGAGACTTGATTTGTTTGTTTGAAAGTTGTTTGCTGACAATAAGTCGCCTCCGAAAGAATCCATAATATATATTATTTATTGACTAATCTGAAAGAGTGAATAATTCTCGTATAATTCCCATCCCGTTGAGATGGGTACGAAAAAAATCGTTGCAAAATTACAACATTCTTTTCAATTGCAAACTACAAATATCAAAAAATCTGCAAAAAATCTACATTTTGCACCCCCTTAGACTACAAAATCGGTAGAAAACTGGATATTTTGGCAATTTTTGTTAGCAAAACTTATTTGGCCGATAAAACGGTAAAATTTTTTTATTTCCGAACGGCTTTGGTCACCTGGTCAATCTGCATGAGTTGGTTGCAGATGATTGTGACATCCTGAATATCGAAGACGCTGATCACCATTTCCCCTTCGAAAATACCATCCTTCGATTGCAGACTGATGCTGCGGAGGAGATATTGCTGGAAGGTGGTGAGGACATTGGCGATACTTTGCAGAACGCCTTGCGCATCGCGTCCTTCTAAATATATATAGGAGTCAAAGTACTCCCGGCGGTGGGTTTCCCAATCAACGGCGATGATGTCTTTTCCGAAACTGATTTTGTGTTTCATGGCAACATCACAGTCACGTCGGTGGATTTCCAACTGATGTGTAGATTGGTTAATAAAGCCTAGCGCCTCGTCGCCTGGAATGGGGTGGCAATGAGGGCAGATGGTGCATTTCTCGAGAGTTTCCTCGTTAAGGAGGAGTGTTTTCGAGCGATTGATGTTCTTGATGAATTCTTCAACGGAACCCTCGATATGCTGAATGTCATCGCTGCTGTTTCCTTTAATAAAGGGAACGAAACGTCGCCAGCCCTTTTTGCGAGGACGGAACTTCTTTCCTTTCAGATGGGCGAGGTCAGCCTCTCCCAAAGATACCATTCCCTTTCCTACTGCAAGGTAGAGTTCATCGGGGCGGGTAAAGTTGTGGAAAGTATAGAGTTTGTTGATATGGGAGTTGTTTGCCTCGAATTCATTTTTAGCGAGGAATTCACGAACCATATCTTCTCCCTGGTGTTGCTTCTCGCGGTCCTGACGGCGGAGATAGGCAGCAATCTTACTCTTTGCCTTGGCGGTTTGAGCAAATTCCAGCCAGTCTGGCTGGATATTGTTATCGTTTCCGGTAATAATATCCACCTGATCACCGCTCTGCAGATGATGACTGAGCGGAACGAGGCGATGATTGACCTTCGCACTCATACAGTGACTTCCTACAACGGTATGGATGGCGAAAGCGAAGTCCAGCACACTGGCACCTTGTGGGAGTGTGAGTATATCGCCCTTTGGTGAGAATACATTGATTTCGGAAACGAAGAGGTTCAACTTGATGGTATCAAGCAAGTCTAGCGTATCCGGCTGCGGGTCGTCAAGAATCTGCTTGATGCTGTTAACCCATGAATCCAGTTCGTGCTCGTCGTAGGCAGCACCATCGTCTTTGTATTTCCAATGTGCCGCAAAACCTTGTTCCGCAATGTCGTCCATACGGTCACTTCGAATCTGTACCTCAATCCATTTACCTTGTTTAGACATAAAGGTATTATGGAGAGCCTGATAGCCGTTCGCTTTGGGAACAGCGAGCCAGTCGCGGAAACGAGTGGGATGAGGGGTATAGATCTGAGTTAGGGCTGCATAGATCGCATAACTCTCTGCAATTTCCTGTTTGCGGTCTTTCGGCTTGAAAACAATACGGATGGCAAGGATGTCAAAGACTTCCTGGAAAGAAACCTTTTTTCGTACCATCTTCTGCCAGATAGAGTAGGGACTCTTGATACGGGCTTTTATGGTATAATCCACACCCATCTTGTCGAGCGCTTCGCAGATGGCAGGTGTAAAGTCTTTGATGGCGTCGTCGCGCTCCAACTGAGAGTCACGAAGATTCTGCTGAATCATCTTGAGTTCCTCGGGATGTTCGTACTTGAAAGACAAATTCTCGAGTTCCGTTTTAATACGGTTCAGGCCCAGACGATCTGCGAGGGGAGCATAGATGAAAAGGGTTTCGCCAACAATCTTCATCTGCTTATGCTGAGGCATGGAGGCCAGCGTACGCATATTGTGGAGACGGTCGGCAATCTTGACGAGGATGACGCGGATATCATCGCTCATCGTAAGAAGTATCTTCTTGAAAGTTTCTGCCTGCGTACTGCCACGGTCAGCAAAGATTCCACCGCCGACTTTCGTTACACCTTCAACAATATTTGCTACCTTTTCGCCAAAGATATTGGCAATGTCGTCTCGGGTATATTCTGTATCTTCAACCACATCATGGAGGAGTGCGGCACAGATGGTTGTGCTACCCAGACCAATCTCCTCGCAGCAGACTAGAGCAACTGCAAGGGGATGGAGAATATAAGGCTCTCCACTTCTTCGACGAACACCTTTATGAGCGGCTTTGGCAAAATTGAATGCCTTGGTGATTAAGTCGATTTTTCCACGATGGTTGGAGCTCATATAGCTCTCCTTCAAACGCTCAAATGCTGCCTGAATCAACTCTTCATCGTGTTGTTCCTGAGTTGTAAGTGGTTTACTGTCCATGATGGGGACGATTTGAAGATAATAGGTTTATTCGCAAAAAGCTAAGTAAAGTCAATAGGTCTTGATCAAATTACTTTACTTTGAGCTTCTTGCCTTCGCGGATGTTGTCGCCCTTGATACCATTGATCTTCTTGAGTTTTGCAACGGTGGTACCATTACGACGTGCGATGCTTTCCAGCGTATCACCCTTCTTGATGGTTACGTTAGAAGTGCGTTCCTTCTTGCTCTTGGAGCTAGACTTAGACTTGGACTTGGAGTTCTTTGAATTGCGGGAATTCTTAGATTTGCTGGAGTAACTCTTTGAGGAACGATAGTCAGAGCGGCCTCTGTCATAACTGCGAGTCTGGGTTTTTTGTACAGCGGGAACATAAGTATCGTTTACAGCAGCAACGGAACGGCGGGGAAGAAGTTCGCTCGCTTTGTAGTTGTAGATACTGTCACCCCACTGAATGAATTTACTGACTGCATCCATGGGAAGACGAATCGCGCAGGGTTTCCAGTAACCGGGAACGATGTCACGACGGTACTGGGGGTTGAGGGCCTTTACCTGATCCATATCAACACCGCAGAGGTCAACAACCTGCTGGAAGTGGAGGTCGCGACTTACGACTACGGTATCGCTTTCAAGCGGGAGTTTGGCCTGCATAGGAATGATGCCATGCTCGCAGTAATAGTACATGGCGTAGTTTGCTGCGATGAAAGCAGGAACATAGCCACGGGTCTCGCGAGGGAGATAGGGATAGATCTGCCAGTAGTCTGTACTGCCGCCAGCGCGTTCAATAGCCTTTTGAACATTGGTAGGACCGCAGTTGTAAGCGGCAATTACAAGTGTCCAGTCGCCGAAACGGCTATATAGTTGCTTGAAATACTTGGCAGCAGCCTGGCTGGATTTGATGACGTCACGGCGCTCGTCAACGAGGCTGTTGGTTTCAAGTCCCAGAGACTTAGCCGTTGAGGGCATGAACTGCCAGAGACCGGCAGCACCAACACGACTGGTTGCGGTGGGATCAAGAGCGCTCTCGATGATGGGGAGATAACGAAGTTCTAGAGGAAGACTTTCTGCTTCCAAAGCATCCTCGAAAATGGGAATGTAGAAATTCTGTGCGCCAAGCATGTAACTTACAGAGCGTCTCAGACGAGTCGTGTACTTTTCGATATACTGGCGGACAACATCGTTGTAAGGCATTTCCATGACAGCGGGGATACGACGGAGACGAGCTATGTATTCTTCGTCCGTCATAAGGCCCTTATCTGTTACAACAATGGTAGAATCGGTTGAAAGATACTGCTGGGCATTCCACTCCTTCATTTCCTGATCGACGTCGATGAGCATACCTTCAGGAAGCTCGCTATCGGAAATGGTGTCATTAACGGCAGTTTCCTCGTCGTTTACCACGGTGATGGTATCATTGTCTGAAAGCATTTCTCCGAACTCGTCTTCACCCTCGGGGGTATAGTCGCCGAATTCGTCTTCATTTTCTTCTTCGTCTTCTTCGTCATCATATTCATCCTCGTCCTCTTCATCGAGGGTGTCACTGTCGGCAGGATCAATGGTATCGTTAACCGCAGTGAGGTCCAAGGCTGAGGGCGAGAAATGGGCGGCAGTGCCTATTCCCGCTGTACAGAGTGAAAGGGAAAGGATGATATAAAAGATTTTTTTCATGAGATAATATTGATATTTGTGCGATGTGATTTCTTAGAAATTGAATGTAGCACCAAGTCCGTAACTTCCATAGCGGTTGTTGGGACTATCCAGAACGGCCGGTGATACATGTAGGGAAAGATCGGGGGTAATGTCGAAAACCGATAACTGGGCATCGACATAAGCATCCACGACGGAAAGGAGATAGACGCCGATAAAACAGAAGGCCGAGAGGTCGCGGTAACGACGGAAGCGGTCCTTACGGTTCTTGAACAGTGTCTGATAGCGACTGACATTCTTGTCAATCTCATAACTCGAGGGGAACATCGTGAGATAACTATGGGTATCTGGATTGTCATCCATAATATCCAGATAGGCCTGCGAGTAGTCCATATACATTTGCTGGTTCCAGGTAAATGCGTACATACAGCCGAGGAAACCGCCATAGAAAATGGGGAGTTTCCAATACTTGCGGTTGTAAATCTGGCCACCGCCGGGAACGACGAAACTGAGCCAGAGTGCTCTCTGGGGGTCGGGAGCGAAAATCTTATGCTCACGCTTTGCACGGAGCATTTTCTTGTCGGTCGAGGTTACAGCAAGGGGCATACGAGAGGTGGAGTCTGCGAAAGATGTTTCTCTGACGGCACTTCCTGCACCAACAAAATCGCCCTGCGGAGCAACAGAAATGCTATCGTGGGCAATAATACGGCCGTGTTCCGAAACCTGAATGGTGTCGGGGAGGCCGTTTTGGGCAAAAACACCTAATGGTGCTACCATCATGATGATGAGCAGCACCAGTGTATGCGTATGTTTTAGGGAAATAGTCAAGTTTGGAGTGTTTGTGTCAAATCCTAACGGGGGATGGAATCTGACTATCTGAGTTTGTCGAGCAAAGCGATGATGTGCTCGAGTTCTTCTTCTGTGGCAAAGGGAATGGTGATATTACCCTTACCGCCAGAACAGGTCATCTGGACCTTGGTGTTGAAGAAGGAAGAAAGACGGTCGCGGAGAGGAGCATATTCTTCGGGGAGCGTCTTCTTGCTGCTTGCACCCTTTGCTCCGGGCTTTGGAGTCTCGCCGTTGTTGATGGCTTTTACAATATCCTCAACCTGACGGACTGAGTAGCCCTTCTTCTGAATTTCCTTGAAGAGTTTCACCTGTTGGGTCGGCTGTTCAAGACCGAGGAGCGCACGGGCATGACCTTGGTCCATCTCACGCTTCTGGAGCGCCATCTGAACCGTGGCGGGAAGTTTGAGAAGACGAAGGTAGTTAGCGATTGTTGCACGCTTCTTGCCTACCTTTTCAGAAAGCGCGTCCTGCGTCAGGTTATACTGTTCGATGAGATTCTGATAAGCCAAAGCGATTTCGATGGCGTTGAGATCTTCACGCTGGATGTTCTCAACGAGCGCCATCTGCATCATCTTCTCGTCGTCAGCGGTGCGGACATAGGCGGGAATGGTTTTGAGACCTGCCATCTGGCTGGCGCGCCAACGGCGTTCTCCGGCGATGATCTGGTAAGTGTCATCCTCCATCTTGCGAAGGGTGACGGGCTGGATGATACCAATCTGGCGAATGCTTTCAGCAAGCTCTTCGAGAGCCTCAGGGTCAAACTCGCGGCGGGGCTGGTTAGGGTTTGCCTTAATCAGCGTAATGTCCACTTCGTTGATGCTGGAAGAACCGCTGACATGCACCTCACCTGTAGAGATGAGAGCGTCAAGGCCGCGGCCAAGACCGGAAGTGTATTTTTTGCGTACTGCCATTGATTGCTAGTTATTTGTTTTTTTCAATGATTTCGCGAGCAAGCGCCAAGTGGTTGATGGCACCGATACTCTCGGGGTCGTAAAGGATGGCGGGGACACCATGAGAAGGAGCCTCCGAAAGCTTTACGTTGCGCTGGATGACCGTCTTGAAAACAAGTTCCTGGAAATGGCGCTTTACCTCGTCGTAGATCTGGTTGGCCAGACGGAGACGGCGGTCGTACATCGTGAGTAGGAAACCTTCGATTTCGAGTTGTGGGTTCAGCTTTTTCTTGATCATTCGGATGGTGTTCAACAACTGGCTGATACCCTCGAGAGCGAAATATTCACACTGAACGGGGATGATGACCGAGTTGGCGGCAACAAGTGCATTGACGGTGATAAGACCTAAAGAAGGAGAACAGTCGATGATGATGTAGTCGTAATCCTTGAGTACGACATCGAGCATCTTCTGTACGACATATTCGCGTTTTTCAAACTCCATAAGTTCAATGTCTGCACCGGTAAGGTTGACATGTGATGGTACGACGTCGAGATTTTCGACATCGGTGGTATAAATGGTTTCGCGAACATCCTTAATACCGACCATGGCCTCATAGACCGAGCAGTCGATCTGGCCGACGTCAACGCCGATACCACTGGAGGCATTGGCCTGAGGGTCACAGTCGACGAGTAGAACCTTTTTGCCAAGCGTTGCGAGAGAGGCGGAAAGGTTCATCGAGGTGGTAGTTTTTCCGACACCACCTTTTTGGTTGGCGATAGCGATGATTTTTCCCATTATTTGATTTTTTGTTAGTATTATTCTGGTTGTTATGAAGGCAAAGCCTCATAATTTAGCGCGGCAAAGATACAAAGAAAATATGGTTTTTCGAAAGAAATAAGGCTTTTTTTAATATCTTTAAGATATTTTGAACATGTTTTTTCTCTCTTTTAGGTTGAAAAATGCATTTTTGAAGCCCGGATACGGTTGCTGTCGCGGAAAATCAAACAGAGCGTATCGACGTAAAAAGTACTTTTTTTGTGTTAAAAGTGTAAAGAAAATATAGCGAAATTCATTGATATTTTTAGGTTTAAAAATACAAAAAAAACTGTCTGAAAACCGCTTTTGGGCGAGAATGAAGCGGTTTTGGTCGAAAATGGTCATTAATGGTACGTCTTTTGTGTTGACTAATTTCCCTTTTTTTCGTTATGTGTAGTTTTCAAAATGCAAGAATTTGTTATAAAAATGTCCAAAAAATGTCCAAAATCGGTAGAAATGTGCAATATTTTGGCAAAAAGTTAAAAAAACTTTAATATTGTTTGGTGTAAAAGAATCTTTTTATTACTTTTGCGGTCTAAAATTCACATTCCTTAATTTATATATTTATATGAACAAACGAATCAAGACTATCAGCTTCATGCTGTTTGCGATGGCTCTCCCCATGGCATCAGCATATGCAGAGACCTCTCCGATCGAAACGATCGAGATCGTTCAGCAGAATGGTACTGTTACTGGTACCGTAGTCGACGCCACTGGCGAACCTCTTACTGGTGCTTCCGTTGTTGTGAAGGGAACTACCAAGGGTGCAATGGTGGACAACGATGGCCATTTCTCCATCGCTAACGTCAAGGCAGGTCAGACCCTCCGTGTTTCTTTCATCGGCTATCAGGCTAAGGAAGTAAAGTGGGACGGTCAGCCCCTCAACATCGTTCTTGAAGAAGACAACAACGCACTCGGTGAAGTTGTTGTAACCGCAATGGGTATCAAGAAGGACGCTAAGAAGGTAGGTTATGCAGTCAGCACCATCAACGCTGACGAACTCACCAAGACTGGTGGCCCCAACATCGCAGCTGGCCTCTATGGTAAGGCTTCCGGTGTACGCGTTCAGGCTGCTCCTGGTGGTGGTACTTCCGCAGTATCTTTCTCTATCCGTGGTCTTTCTTCAATTACTGGTAACACTCAGCCTCTCATCGTAGTTGATGGTGTACCCGTTCACAACGGTAACACTAACAACGACGGTTACTGGGACAACCAGCGTATTAACTCCAACGGTATGGTCGACATCAACCCCGAAGATATCGAGAATCTCTCTATCTTGAAGGGTGCAGCTGCATCAGCACTTTACGGTTCTGAAGCTGCTAACGGTGTTGTCATGATTACTACCAAGAAGGGTAAGAACGGTGGTGGTACTACTACCGTTGACTTCACTGCTAACGTAAGTGGTGACTTCGTTGCTTACATGCCCGAAATCCAGAAGCAGTACGGTCCTGGTTACGATAACTACGTATTCGGTGACAAGGATCCCATCGCTCTCTCTGGTTTCCGTCAGCTCCGTCTCGACCGCAACGGTAACACCATTACCACCACTAACAGTGAAACCTACTATTCATTCGGTCCCAGCTACGAGGCTGGTCGCGCATGGTTGCAGAAGAATGGCCAGCAGGTAACCTATTTCGATGGTACTACCCGTGAGTACGCTCCTATCGATCACAATCAGTGGGCAGATATCTTCCGCACTGGTATCAACCAGACCTACAACGTTTCTTTGGTTAACTCTTCAGAGCGTAACAATGTACGTCTTTCTTACACCTTCAACGATGTAAGAGCTATGCAGTACAACTCTAACAACCACAAGCACAACTTCAACCTCAATGGTACTTTCGATGTTTGCAAGGGTGTTAAGATCAACTACACTGCATCTTATTTGAACCAGTACATCAAGAACCGTCCCTATCGTATCAGCCGTCTTACCAACAACTACTCTGGTATGTTCGGTGGTTTCACCGATGTTGCTTACATCCGTGACCACACTGTTACCAGCCTTGGCTATATGAATAGTGTTTACGGTGCTAATGGTGGTACTTACAATACTCTTACTCCCGATGAGCAGTTCCTTTACAGTCCTATGGGCTCTACCTCAATGGTAAGCGAGTACTTCTGGAACATCATGGGTAAGGTTCAGGAAGAAAACCACAATCGTTTCATCGGTCAGGTTAATCCTACTTGGGAAATCGTTCCTGGTTTGACTCTTGCAGGTCGTATTGCAACTGACCTCACCGTTGACCACACCACCAATAAGAACTACTCTGAAAACGCTCACGTATTCTCTACCAACGGTCAGTACAGCGACTACTTCGGTCAGAGCAACAGCCAGTATCAGATTGTTTACGGTGACGTAATGCTTTCTTATGACAAGACCTTCAATGACATTCACAACATCACCGCTAACTTGGGTTGGAATGCTCGTTCTGAAGGGTATCGCCTCAGCAGCGTAGGTACCAGCCAGGGTCTTACCCAGGAAAACTGGTTCAACCTCGCAGCATCTGTAGGTCAGAAGAACGCTGGCATGAAGGAGCAGAACTACCTCAAGACTGGTATGTTCGCAACTTTGAGCTACGGCTTCAACAGCTGGTTGTACGCTGAAGGTACTATCCGTCAGGAAAAGACCTCTACCATGACCACTGGCAACAATGTGTTCTGGTATCCCTCTGCAAGTTTGAGCGTACTTTACACCACAATGTTGGGTGACAAGTGTCCTACTTGGTGGAACTATGGTAAGATCCGTTTCTCTTACGGTATTGTAGGTAACGCTGCTGAAATCTACAGAGCAGTGAGCGCTTACAGCCAGGGTTCTCTCCAGCACGGCCAGACCTATGTATATAATTATATTGATACAAGTCTTGGTAACGCTCTCTTGAAGCCTGAAAACAAGCACGAATATGAAATCGGTATCGAGAACAAGTGGTTCAACAACCGTCTCGGTATGGAATTCAACTTCTACTACAACGATATCAAGGACCAGATTCTTCCCACCACTTCTGCAGCATCAATGGGTGGTCGTTCAATGATGATGAACGTCGGTGACCTTACCAACCAGGGTGTTGAACTTAGTGTTTACGGTACTCCCGTTCAGACTCGTGACTGGCGTTGGGAACTCCGCGGTAACTTCGCATGGAACCGCAATGAGGTTAAGCGTCTTGCTGACGGTCTTACCTCTCTCCAGCACTACTCAACCGACGGTGCTGTTCGCCTCGAGTCTAACGTAGGTGAACCTATGGGTAACTGGTATGCTTACACTTGGAAGCGTGACGATAACGGTAACCTCCTCGTAGGTTCTGACGGTCTCTACATCGCTGACAAGAGCGAAATGCACAAGGTAGGTAACGCTATGCCTAAGGTAACTGGTGGTTTCGGTACCAGCCTCTCTTACAAGAACCTTACTCTTGACATCGCATTCGACTACCGTGTAGGTGGTGCAGTTCTTAACTTGCCTTACCAGTACATGATGGCAGTTGGTAACATCAAGGAATCTGTAGGCGTTCGTGACGCTTCTACTGGTGGTCTCTTCTACTACAGTGATACTGATGACGTAACTGATAAGTCTTCACTCCATCGCGTAGATCCTATCGACGGTTATGTTCGTGGCGAAACCATGATCAACGGTCACTATGTATGGGATAACGGTCTTATCCAGGAAGGTGTTAAGGAAGACGGTACTCCTAACGACATCATCGTAACTCAGTTCGAGGCTAACGATGGTCAGCTCGGTTGGGGTTCTGGTGCAAACCAGTCTTACGAACCCTGTGTTCAGAACAACACCTATGTTAAGTGTCGTGAAATCAGCCTCGGTTACACTCTTCCCGAAGTATGGACCAAGAAGATCGCATGCAGCCGCCTCACCGTTTCTGCTTACGCTCGTAACCCCTTCTATGTATATCGTACCTTGAAGATGTTCGATGCTGAAACTACTGACGGTACCAACTGGATCTATCAGGCTCAGATTGGTGGTTCTACCGCAAGTGCTCGTACCTTCGGTGTATCTCTCCGTGCAACCTTCGGTGCTACCGGTAAGGCATCTTCTTCTAACGTAGCTATCCCCGCTCCTGTTCAGTATGTTGAAAAGGTAGTTGAGAAGCCCGTTGAAAAGATCGTTGAAAAGGTAGTAGAAAAGGAAGTTGTTAAGGAAGTTGTTAAGGACGGCGGTCTCGTTCAGAACACTTACGTTGTAACCTTCCCCGTTAACTCTTCTGAAATCCAGAATACTGCTGAACTTAGTGGTATCAAGGCTGGCTCTACCGTAGAAGTTGTTGCTTATGCTTCTCCCGAGGGTAACGCTGATGCTAACCAGGTTCTTTCTCAGAAGCGTGCAGACGCTGTTGCTAAGTATCTTAAGGATAAGGGCGTGAACGTAGTTCGCGTTAATGCTAAGGGTGCTGATAGCGAACATGCTAACCGTATCGCAATCGTTACTATCAAGTAATTCCTGAGTTACTACAGTATACTTAGAATTTTATTTCTAACATTAAAAGACAAAGAAAATGAAAAAGATATTTTTTGCATCGTGCGCTGCGGTAGCTCTTATGTCTATGGTTGCATGTTCTGATTCTGCTTTCGAAGATAGATATGCAGATCCCGCTAAGACTACTACCGTAGGTGTACCTCAGGTATTTACTGCTGTTCTTCAGAAGGGTAATACTTGGATGAACCCCGTATATTATCGTTACTACACCCAGTCTACCACTTCTGGTCGTTTCTCTGGTGTTATCGGTGACGCAAATACCAAGGGTCGTTATCAGGGTGCTACCGAAGCTTACTTCAACACCCGTTGGACCAACTTCTATGACATGTTGACTCAGTATCGTGTACTCGAAAAGACTTACAACGATCTCGACGACAGCCAGAAGGAAGTAAACAAGGTATTCTACTTCATCAGCCGTTCTGTTCTTCAGGGCCAGCTCCACGAAATGCTCTCACTCTTCGGTGACGTTCCCTATTCTCAGGCAGGTTCTCTTTGGTCAACTGGTGACTTCGCTGCTGCAAAGCCCGCTTACGATGATGACGTAACTGCTTACAAGCAGATTCTCGCTGACCTCAAGGAAGCTGGTGATTTCCTCGGTGGTTCTGTTAGCTCTACTGGTCTTGCTTCACTCGGACGTCAGGACTACACTCTCGCTGCAGGTAGCCAGGCTAAGTGGCAGAAGTATGTGAACTCTCTCCGCCTCCGTATTGCTCTCCACCTTGCTACCGCTGGTGACTGCCAGAGCGAAGCTAAGGCTGCAATCGCTGAAATCCTCAACAATCCTAGCAAGTATCCCGTTATCGAATCTAACGATGACAATCAGGGTGTAGCTTGTGACACTAGCAACGATACCTTCAACTACGGTAAGAGCATCTCTCAGGCCCTCAACGGTCGTTTCGAGGCTTCTTGCTCTCCCGCTATGCTCGCTGCTATGAATGTTCCTGCTGATGGTCTTCCCACTGCAGATACTGACCCCCGTCTCGCTGCAATGTACGATCCTAACCCCGAAGGTGCATATCTCAGCTACGACTTGAGCCTTACCAACTCTCAGATTGACCAGATTTCTTCTGAGAAGAATAAGGAATACGTTCAGAAGGGTATGCAGGCTAACTACTACGCTGTTATTGACTCTGTAGCAGTTGCAGGTTGGGCTCAGTACCAGGGTAACGGTCATATCGACGGTATCTGGATGAGCGCTGCTGAAGTTGCTCTTAGCAAGGCTGAAGCTTATGTAATGGGCTACGGTGTTTCTAAGGACGAAGCTAAGGCAAAGGCTGCTTTCGTTGACGGTGTTGCTCTTTCTAACGAATACTACTGGAACCTCAAGACCAACAGTACCATCGGTAAGGCTGGTAATGATAGCTACCAGGGTTATCGTGAGCTCGTCGTTGCTACTGAAGCTGATGCTCGCGCTTACGCTGAAAAGATCTGGGATGGCAGCCAGAAGTGTGTTGCTACTCAGCTCTGGATCAACCACGGCTTCATGAACGAGCTCGAAGCTTGGAATGTTGTTCGTCGTACTGGTTACCCCGTTGTTAAGTTCACTACTGATACTCAGATGACTGGCTATCCTACTCCTCCTCACCGTCTTCCCTATCCTAGCGATGAGTTGACTTACAACGGAGATAAGTGCCAGGAAGCTATCGCTAAGAACTACAGCGAATCTACTGGTTATTACACTCCCCTCTTCTGGGCTAAGAAGGACTACTACACTCTTCTCAAGTAATCCCAAAAGAATCATTTCAGCAGTGCTGAACTTGTTTCAGTAATCTGAAAGAACATAATAACTCCCGATAGGCCTCGCAGCTTATCGGGAGTTTCTATGTAATAAAAACTCCCAGCAGGAATGAATCTGCTGGGAGTTTTCATGTCTAAAACCGCTGTGCTGTGTCTTTTTAAATATCTTCTACACCGAGTTTATCGTAGTCGATGGCTTCACTTTCCTTCACCATCTTTACCGCACGGAAGAGGAGGTATTTCGTTTTAGTTGGAGCAAAGAAGATAGACTGGAGAATGGGGTTGTGCTCGATGTTGGAGAACTCGCCTTGGCGGATGAGGAAGAGGGGCTTTCCGCTTTCATCGCATGTCCATAGTTCGTAATCGTGAACGAGGCCCTTGTTGTATTCGCTTTGGTCGGGCATATAGTGGAAAGCATTCACTGCTCTCTCATCGCCCAGATCAAGAATTACATCTCGCTTCGTCTTGCTTTTGACCTTAAAGTCAATCGTCTTGAATTCCTGAGCCTTCTGGGTGAAGACATCATCGCTTCCAGTACCGCCGTAGAAGGCTTCGATATTATTGATACAAAGTGGACCACGAGCATCTGTAATGTTAACGCGAAGACCTGTAGCCTTGACGGTCTTGAAGCGAAGAATGCGCTTATAACCGATGGTGGTAGTCTCTTCGCCGCAGTCCAGCGTCTGCCACTT
>DCHS01000054.1:0-2017 GCA_002314875.1 Prevotellaceae bacterium UBA1746 | reverse complement strand
ATGTATTCCTGCAGCATCAGGCGGTTGATAGCAATCGGTGTTGCAAAGGAGAATTCTGCCGTTCCGCTTGTTACGCCATCGGGAGTTGCCCAGTAGCTGTCCCAATCGCCATCGGTGAGTTGTGTGCCATTGTAATGTTCACCGCGGCAGCAACTGATGGTAGCAGGAACATGGCGAAGGAGATTTGTTTTGAGTTCCTTTGAAATAAGGTTATGGAAAGCAATGGCGTTCGCGCTGTCTACAGGATGAACACGGCCTTTACGGTCAATGGGGAAGTTGAGGAGGAAAGTACCGTTGTGGCCTACAGAGCGATAATAGAGGTCTGCGAGTTGCTCTGGTGTCTTTACCTTGTCGTCTTCTTCGGGATGATAGAACCAGCCCGGACGGATACTGGTGTTACACTCAGAAGGAATCCAGGTATCGCCGTCAGCGTGGCCGTACTGCAATTCGCGGTATTGCGGGTAACCGGGATAAACTTCTTTTCCACGGAGGAAGGCCCAGTTGGTCGCACTGGCATAACCGCTTTCATTGCCTACCCAGCGACAACCAGGACCGCCGTCAGAGAAGATAACGGCATTGGGTTGCCAACGACCGACCATTTCGTTAATCTTCGGGAAATTGTAATAGGTGCGACGGTCGATGGTTCGTTTCTCGCGGGCTCCACCATAATAGCCGTCTCCACCGTTTGCACCATCGAACCAAACCTCAAAGAACTGGCCGTAGCGTGTCATTACCTGCTCGAGTTGCTTGTAATAGTAGTCAATGTATTCCTGCGTGCCGTAACCTGCAAAGTTTCGGTCCCACGGTGAGAGATAAAGTCCCATCTGCAAGCCGTATTTGTCGCAGGCATTGCGGAGTTCCTGAATGACATCGACCTTACCGTCTTTGTTCTTAGGGCCGTTATAAGCCGATTTTGTGATGTTGTATTCTGTCAACTCGCAGGGCCACATCGTAAAACCGTCATGGTGTTTGGCAACGATGATGACGCCCTTCATTCCTGCTTCCTTGAAGGTTCGTACCCACTGATCCACATCCATTTGTGAGGGATTGAAAACTTGAGGATCAGTGTCGCCATAGCCCCATTCTCGGTCGCAGAAGGTATTGAGGCCATAGTGAACGAAGGCGTAGGTTTCCATCTTTTGCCAGGTTATTTGCTTGGCTTGAGGTAGGGGAGCGATGGGAGCAGGCGCCTCTTGTGCTGCTAACGGAAGCATGGCGAAAGTCGCACCTGCCAGCGCAAAAATCTTGGATAATTTCATAGTATGTGTTTTATAGGATAATCAGAAAAGGGTTTTACTTGAATCGGCTACAAATTTAACGATTAATCTTTAAAGTGCCAAAAACTTTCCTTCGATTTAAGGAGTAAACTTGTTTACTTGTGTTTTTTGTTGTAACTTTGCAGACAAACCAACTTTCCGGAAACTATGAAAAAGATAATCCTTTTGCTTTTGGTGGCATTTGCCATGACAGCACAGGCGCAGGTGACACTGGTGAAGAACGGTAAGGCATCGGGTCATATCGTTTGTGCGAATGGTGAGACGGCAACTACGCAGGCTGCAGAACTTTTGCAGGACTTCGTACAGCGTCTGACGGGAGTAGAAATGCCTCTAATAAAAGGTTCTGCAAGTGAAAAAAGTTCTGCACGTGCAAAGAAAGGTGATGTTGTTATCGGAAAAACTACATCAACGGCTACCGAGGATGGTTTTCAGTTGTTGACGAAGGACGGTTCCTTATATATTAATAGCGGAGGCGATAAAGGCGCGATTTATGGCGTTGTCACGCTGTTGGAGGATTATCTTGGGGTGAAATACTATGCCAAGGAGTTCTACACGCTGAACGGTCTGCTTCCGAAGGATTTCACTTTTGTAAAAACGCTCGCCGTTCCCGCATTGGACCGTTCCGAAACTCCCGCGTTCCGTTATCGTCAGACCCACAGTTATGGCTGTGATGATCCGATTTACCGCCTGTGGTTCCGCCTCGAAGAACCGAAGGATGTCTTCATCGACGATATGTGGGT
>DCHS01000022.1:92229-94257 GCA_002314875.1 Prevotellaceae bacterium UBA1746 | reverse complement strand
CAAAAAAGACAAAATAGATTTTTTTCCAAACTTGTTTATCTCAAAAAGACACTTCAGTTTTTATATTTTGTTGTTATATACTATTTGGCCCAGAGGGTATAGGATGACAATCATTGGTGCGCCATGAAAGGGCNNCAGAAACGTTAAGAGTAGAATGCAATTTAGGGGGGTCATTAGTAATTATACCCCTACCTATAACCAACACGGTTCCAAAGTTTTACAGCAAATGACCTTCTTTAACGAGCCTAATATTTACCGCTGTATCTTCTGGTCTTGATAATCCGTCAAGAGTAATGTCGAGAATGCAAGAAGCTGGGGTCACTACTAGTAAGGTNNAATCATTGGTGCGCCATGAAAGGGCAACTGCCGTCCCTAGCCCAGTGTTCAATGGTCTTTACACATCCTCAGTTCGGCCCTGTCCGATGATCCGAAATATATGGGAAGTACTACTTTTGCATCAATGATGTCTGAAAAGCATTGGAAATTCAAAACACCAGAAACGTTAAGAGTAGAATGCAAGAGAGGGGTGTACATATCGTGGACACCCCTACCTATAACCAACACGATGCAATCTTTACAGTAAATGTTTTCATCAACGAGCCTAACCTTTACCTCTGTATCTTCCAGAGTCGCAAGCCTGATGCCGAGATGCTTCAGAACTGGGTGTTCGAGGATGTTCTTCCTCAAATCCGCAAGACGGGTGGCTACAAAAAACTTCCTGGCCTTCTCTAAAGAGTGAGTGACAGTGTATCATCCCTATATTTTGTCTATTTGTCTATTGTCTATTTGTCTTTTTTGTCTTTTGTCTTTTTGTCTTTTTCATGTTTTTACCCTTCGATGACCTTTCAACTGGTCAGTGCAGAAAAGACCATTTTGGCAGAAAAATCGCAATTTTGACCGACGAAAAGTTACTGAAAGTTAAATTTGCAGACATTCTGGCAGATGGCATTTCCTTTGCATTTATCAAAGTGTAATCGAAGAAGATTCGTTACCTGGACTCACATAATAACAACTTAATATATAGGAGATTAAAACTATGCTACCTAATGCAATTAACACTGTTAACGGTTGGTTCCCCAGCCTTTTGAATAACCTCTTTGACGAGCATATTTATACCGCTCAGTTGAACAATGCAAAGCCCGCTGTTAATGTCAGCGAAGACAGCAAGACCTACCAGGTTGAAGTTGCTGCTCCGGGAATGAATAAGGATGACTTCAAGATTCAGTTGACCAAAGAAGGCAACCTCATGATTTCTATGGAGAAGAAGACGTGCAACAATGATGCCGACAAGGCTGACCCCAAGAAATATCATCGTCGTGACTTCTGTTACTCAAAGTTTGAGCAGACCTTCATCTTACCCGATGACGTCGATGTTCCCAATATTGGAGCTACGATGACGGATGGCGTACTTACCATCAATCTTCCCAAGCTCTCTCCGGAGGCAAAACCGAATCAGCCTCTGATGATCGAAATAAAATAGAACTTATATTGAGATGAACAAAACGAATGAGTATTCACATAAATATCACTATATGTAGCAATTAAGACATTAAAAGTTTTTTCATAGGTTTAGTTAATTTAGGAAGAAAGCGTAGGGCTTCGGGAGAAGCTCTACGCTTGATTTGTCTAAAACTTATGAGAGCGAAAATGACAATAAGGTTCGCCATTGGTACGCTCGTAATAGTTTTGGTGAAGTTGTTCTGCTATCCAGAATTTAGTTGCAGGAAGTAAAAGAGTATTCACTTCGTATCCCTTTTTCCTTAACTCATCCATGAGACGCAAAGTCGTAGAACGCTGTTCTTCGTTTCGGAAGAAAATGCAGCTCCGATATTGAGGCCCTTCATCATGGCCTTGTCCGTTTGTCTGGGCAGGATCGTGGATTTCAAAGAACAGTTTACAGAGCGTTTCGTAATCCGTCTGATTCTGATTATATTCAACGAGAACAGCCTCCACATGATGGGTGCGATGATGGCGGACATCCTCATAACTTGGGTACTCCTCTACTCCACCCGTAAAGCCTGAAAAGGT
>DCHS01000022.1:89509-92164 GCA_002314875.1 Prevotellaceae bacterium UBA1746 | reverse complement strand
GCAAATATGGCATATTGGGTTTCTTGTTGAGGTTCGTACAGTGAGACTTTCTCTTGTTCAGCTATGGCAGCAGAGACCATTTCGAGGGCTTTACCGTGCTTCTTCTGTAAGTCGGGATAAGCCTTTCCTCTTTCGAAATTATGCGTCACATCGTAAAACTTCACTCTGAGTGCCAGAGGATTGTTGGAATCGATAATACGCTGAACGTAGTCAAAATACGGAGTTGATTTGTCGTGCGTGAGCAGTTTCAGTGCTTCAATGATACTCGTCGGTATTCCCTCTTTCCTTAAATCATCTTCAGTGAAGTGTGTATCTTCGAGTACATCGTGCAGAAAACCTGTTGCACGTTCTTCGTCCGTCTTTCCTTTCAATCCTACGGTCAGCGGGTGGAGAATGTAGGCTTCACCATCCCTGTCCGTCTGACCGGCATGTCCTTCTACCGCAATCTTTAAGGCTATGTCAACAAAATTCATTATTATAATTGCTTTAAAAGTTCAGAACATCCATCTACAACATCGCGGTAAGTTGCATCGAAGTTGCCGGTGTACCAAGGGTCTGCAACTTCATAGCCTGCACGATCGGTGAAATCGAGAAGAAGATGAATCTTATTTTCCGGATCACCACCTAACATACGGTGCATATTGCGGATATTATTGTGATCCATGGCAATGAGGAGATCATAATAATCGTAATCACGACGAGTAAGCTGACGTGCTGTCTTTCCGGCACATCCAATGCCGTGTTCGGCTAATTTACGACGTGCAGGAGGATAGACGCTATTACCGATTTCCTCAGTGCTTGTTGCTGCTGAAGCGATTTCAAATTCGTCTTCACGACCAGCATCAGCGACTAATTTCTTCATTACAAATTCTGCCATCGGACTTCTGCAAATGTTGCCGTGACAGACAAAGAGAATTTTCTTCATAAGATGAGTTGTTTATTTGTGCGCAAAGATACTGAAATTTCCTGAAAGCGACAAGATGGCAAAGAAAAAACCCGGTACCTTTCGATACCGGGTTCTATTGTATTAATCAGCGAGGATTACTTCTCGTGATTGAGGATGCTGGCAGAAACAGCCTTGTCGTAAGCCTTACGGTAGTTAGCAAATGCCTTGTCATAAGCCTTCTGAGCCTTAACCTTTGCCTTGTCGTTTGCTGCATTCTTTACTGCGTCATAGAGATCCCAGAGCTTGCACTTTGCAACAGAAGCCTTCTGAGCTTCAGTAGCTTCGTTTGCTATTGCTTCCTGGATGCCTTCCTGTTCAGGAGTTGCATAAGCGTGATGGAAACCCTTGTCCTTCTTCCAGTAACCACGGGTGAAGTCGGGGAAACTTACAGCAGCGCAGTTGTTGTCCATGGAAAGACTACCGAGTTCTGCAAGACAGCACCACTCAGCCATGTCATAAACGTCCATATCGAGGGGAAGACCATTCTGGAGACAGTAAACCAGACGGCTGTCCATGATGAAGTCCATACCACCGTGACCCATCTGACGGCCAAGTTCACCATACTTCGCAAGGATAGGATGATAATACTTCTTCATCAAAGCCTCACGCTGATCATCGGGAAGGAAGGAGTGACCGCTGAGGTCGTCCATCTGAATACCGTTCTTCTTAACTGCGTCACCGCTGATGGCAATGTTTTCTTCGGGATACTTGGTAGCATAACCCTTGGTACCGGTCAACTTGAAGAGACGGTTGTAAGGCTGGGGAGTCATAACGTTGTGCTGGATTTCAACAACCTTACCACTAGCTGTACGCATCAAAGTGGTTGTGTGGTCACCATTGCGGTATTCCTTGCACTCCTTACCAGTCTTGTTTTCAACCCATTCCTTACCAATAACACTCTTGGTATCCATAGCAACGAGAGTTGTGAAACGGTCACCACGGTGAATGTCCATACACTGAGCAACAGGACCGAGACCGTGAGTAGCATAAACGTCACCACGGTTTTCCATGTTGTACTTCATACGCCAGCGAAGTTCATCGGGGTCAGAACCATCAGGATTGTGCCAATATTCTTCCCAATAAGGAGTGAGGTTGTGGATATAAGCACCTTCTGCGCGAATCACTTCACCGAAAACACCCTGCTGTTCCATGTTGAGAGCAGTCATTTCGAAGTAGTCGTAGCAGCAGTTTTCAAGAATCATACAGTGCTTGCGGGTCTGCTCGGAAAGATTGATGAGCTCCCAGCACTGGTCGAGGTTCATTGCAGAAGGAACTTCGATAGCAGTGTTCTTACCGTTTTCAAGAGCGCACTTTGCTACAGGGAAGTGATGATCCCAGTCAGTAGCAACGTAAACGAGGTCAATATCGTCACGTTTGCAAAGATCTTCATAACCCTTTTCGCCGTAGTAGACAGCAGCAGGAGCCAGACCCTTTTCGCGCATGTACTTCTGGCACTTTTCTGCACGTTCCTGCTCGTAGTCGCAAAGAGCAACAACTTCAACACCAGGAATGTTTACGAAACGCATAACAGCCCAAGGACCACGCATGCCAAGACCAACGAAACCTACGCGTACGGTCTCGTGTTTCTTTTCGGTGAGACCAATAACATCCTGCTGACCAGCGGGGCGTGCGGGGGTATCAACAACAATGGTACCCTTGTCCCAATGCCACTTGTTAGCGTAAGAACTGTAGGCTTGAGCATTAGCTGC
>DCHS01000022.1:87809-89332 GCA_002314875.1 Prevotellaceae bacterium UBA1746 | reverse complement strand
AAGGAAATCATTTCCTGCATTAACAACAAGATTGATGCGCTGTTCTTCGCCGGTAAACTCAATGGTCTTCGTAGCCGAGCAGTCAAGACTCTTGTTTTCGTAATTGAACTTTCCTGAGGGATTGACAACACCTCCGGAAGGATTCATCATACGAACATAGACACGACGTTCACCAGTGGCTGCTGTCACATTGCGGTTGATGGAGAAACCAACATCGAAACGGGTAATATCCTTGGTCTTCTTGGCAGCCTTTCCGTTCTTCTTAACGCCAGATACGCTGATTCCGGTTGCATTCAACTGTGCTGCAATCTGAACCTTGTCGTTCAACTTGCTCTTCTCTTCGTTCAAAGATGAAATCTGAGAATTAGCATCACCGAGACGACTGAGTGCGTCGTTTCGTTCGTTGGTCAGACGACCATTCTCACGGGATAGACTGTCAACCTGGAGGATATAGGTACGGAGAACGGCACGAACGCTTTCAAGTTCTTTCTTCAAACGACGGATTTCTGCCGCATCATTCTGCTTGGTACGGCGAAGTTCTTCCAAAAGAGCCTCTGTGTGCTTTCGCTCCTCTTCTAATTTAGCGATGAGGGAGTCATCACGGATACCCTTTTTGAGTTCGTCATACTGTAGAGCGAACTGTTCGTACTGGTTCTCCATTTCACGGCGGTCCATATCAGCCAGCGCGCGGAGTTCTTCGAGTTCCTTCTCTTGCTGTTTCTGCTTCTCGCTGTTACAACCTGTGAAACCAGCAAGGAGCATTAGGGACAAGGGAAGAATAAGTAATTTCTTCATAATTCGTTTTCTTGTGACCATCAGCCAGGAGCGATAAACGAGGCGATGGATTAATCAATGACGGTCATCCAACCGTGAACGTCGGGTTCGAGACCGTACTGGATATTACGGAATTTGGTATAGAGTTGCTTGCAAACAGGACCAGGCTGGCCATCCTTTGAGAAGGTATAACGCTTGCCTGTTGAGGGATCATCGATGAAACCAATGGGACTGATGACGGCTGCTGTACCACAAGCACCAGCTTCCTCGAAGGTATCGAGTTCTTCAACGGGAATCTGGCGACATTCAACCTTCAAACCAAGATCGAGAGCAAGCTGCTGCATACTCTTGTTGGTAATGGAAGGAAGGATGGAAGTACTCTTGGGAGTAATATAGGTGTTGTCCTTAATAGCGATGAAGTTTGCGGCACCGCATTCGTCGATGTACTTTCTTTCCTTAGAATCAAGATAGAACTCGCAGCTGTAACCCTGGGCATGAGCCTCGGTGTTTGCACGAAGGCTGGCAGCGTAGTTTCCACCGACCTTGTAACGACCGGTTCCAAGAGGAGCAGCGCGGTCATAGTCACGGGTGATGCAGTAGTTGGTAGTCGCAAAACCGCCCTTGAAATAAGGTCCTACAGGAGTAACGAAAATCAGGAAGAGATATTCGTCAGCAGGATGAACACCAACCTGAGCACCGGTACCGATGAGGAGAGGACGGATATAGAGTGCAGAACCACTTTCATAGGG
>DCHS01000022.1:54084-87646 GCA_002314875.1 Prevotellaceae bacterium UBA1746 | reverse complement strand
CCTTCGAAAGCCTCCTGACCATAGTGCAGACAGGTTGCTGCCATATGGATATTGATGGTTTCTACAGAGGATACTTCAATTTCGCCCCACTTGCCATTGCGATAGTAGCAACGAACGTTGTAATCTGTGTGCATGTAGCCAAAACCAATGTTGGCCCAATCAATTTCGTTCATAGTTAGTCTATTTTTTATGTGTTGTTAATGTTCTTTTGGAAGTCTAATGAAATTAGAACTATAAATTTCGCGCAAATTTACGCATAAATTCGCAATACTGCGCCAATATTTTAGTAAAAATAAACAATCAGAGTACAATTTTCATCTTTTCATGGCACAAAATGACATTTGGGAAGACATCTTTTGCCTCTTTTTGGAGAATCTTGTCATCATCATAGCGGGCAGAGAAATGACCGATGGCTAGTTTTTTCACCTGAGCCATTACTGCAAACTCTGCAGCTTGGCGTGCTGTACTGTGATTCGTCTCCTTAGCCCTGGCCTTTTCGTTTTCTGCAAATGTAGCCTCGTGATATAGTAAATCGCAACCGCTGATAATATCAATCAGTTTCTCGTTGGGCATGGTATCGCTGACGTAAGCATATTTGCGGCCGGGAGGAGTTGGGATGGTAAGTTGCTCGTGTTTCCAGATTTTTCCTTCAGTATCCGTCCAGTCACCGCCGGCTTTGATACGATTGATTTCGAAAATCGGAATTTTCAGGAAATCAATCATATCTTTCCGGATATGGGGTAACTGAGGCTTTTCTTCAAAGAAGAAGCCACAGCAAGGAACGTTATGCTTCAATGGCAAAGTCTTGACGGTCACACTTCTGTCATCATAGATTGTTTCTGAGTGATTTGGAGAGAAAGAATGGAAAACCACTTCGTAAGCCATATCCTTGCAAAAGAATTCCAATTGAGGCTTCAGTATCTGCTCTAACATAGTACCTGGACTATACAGGTGTAATTGGGCAGTTCTTCCCATCATTCCAAAGGTTGAAATGAGTCCGATGAGACCAAAACAGTGGTCACCGTGAAGGTGAGAAATGAAAATATGATTCAAACGCGAGAAATGCAAGCCTGTATGTCGCATCTGTACCTGTGTTCCTTCGCCACAGTCTATCATAAAAAGTTTGTCCCGCAGATTGATAATCTGGGAACTTGGTGCATGCTTGAGCGTTGGGAGAGCACTTCCGCAGCCTAAAATATGAAGTTCGAACTTTTCCATGTGATTTTAATGATGCAAAATTACATAAAAATCTCGTGCGCGCATACGATTTTATATTATAAATAAGTGAAAAATCAATTTTTTGTTGTAATTTTGCACCGCTGTTTGAAAAATCAGCATTTTCTTTATCCTTTTCAAGTCTTTAGGATAGGGGTAAACAAAACAATTTGCGCCCTCAGAAGCGCTGTTTCAATAACCAGTATCAAGAAAAAGTACACAATATGCTCATCGAAATCAAAGGCGTCAGTATCACCATTGATGAAACCGTCATTCTGAAAGACGTGGATTTCCATGTCAACGAAGGTGACCTCGTATTTATCGTTGGTCGCGTTGGCAGTGGTAAGAGTAGTCTCTTGAAAACTATCTATGCTGAGATGGATTACGATGAGGGTTCGATCAAGGTTCTCGATTTTAATCTTGACGATCTCAAACGCCGTCATATCCCCGAACTTCGTCGTAAAATGGGTATTGTCTTCCAGGATTTCGCCCTACTCCGTCACCAGACCGTTCATCAGAATCTTGACTTTGTCCTTCGTGCAACAGGTTGGAAAAATAAGGAAGAACGTGATGTCCGGATCAAGGAAGTATTAGAGCAGGTCGGCCTTTTTGACCGCCTTGAACGATATCCTCACGAACTCTCCGGTGGTGAACAGCAGCGTATAGCCATTGCACGTGCATTGCTGAACCATCCACGGCTTGTTGTGGCTGATGAACCGACAGGAAATCTCGATGCTCAGACTGCTCGGGATGTTATGGAACTCCTCAGTAATCTTACCAAGAACGGTACAGCAGTAGTCGTTGTGACTCACAATATGGATCATCTCCGCAATTTCCCCAGCCGCGTTTATGAATGCAGTAACAAGACTGTTCATGAGGCTTTGGATCCTATTGCTGTCGCTGATTCCTTTAAACTTGAAGAAGCTCCCGAAAACGAATAACCAACACACATCTAAATAGTTTATATGCAAGTCTATAAGTTTGGCGGTACCTCTGTAGGTACTCCTGAAAGAATGAAAGAAGTCAGCAAGTTGATTACTGCTGATGGTACACCCAAGATTATCGTTCTCTCTGCAATGAGCGGTACAACAAACAACCTTGTTGAAATTGCCGACTATCTTCGCAAGGAGAATTCTGAAAGTGCTGCTATCACCATCAATCATCTTCGCAATAAATATCGCGGTCATATTCCTGAACTCTATTCTACGAAAGAGATGCAGAACAGTACCCGCAAACTTCTTGACAACATCTTCCTCGATCTCCACCATCTCTGCGAGCATCGTTTCAACGAAGAGGTTGAAAAGGAGATTCTCTCTATGGGTGAAATCATGAGCACGAACATGGTTACCAACTATCTGAAGGAATGTGGTGTGAAGACTTTCCTCCTTCCCGCTCTTGACTTCATGAAGATTGATAAGAATGGTGAACCTGATATGCTTTATATCCGTGAGAATATCACCAAGCTTTTGAAAAAAAATCCTGGCTACGATATTTATATAACCCAGGGCTTTATCTGCCGCAATAAAGATGGAAAGGTTGATAACCTCCAGCGCGGTGGCTCAGACTACACTGCAACCATTATCGGTGCCTCTGTTCAAGCAGAAGAAGTTCAGATTTGGACTGATATCGACGGTATGCACAATAATGACCCCCGTTTCGTAGAAGGAACAACTCCCGTTCGTCAGCTTAATTTTGAAGAAAGCGCCGAATTAGCCTATTTTGGTGCAAAAATCTTACATCCTACTTGTATTCAGCCTGCCCGCCACGCTGGTATTCCCGTTCGTTTGAAGAACACTATGGACCCTGCAGCTCCCGGCACCATTATTAATAATGATATGGAAGAAGGTACCATCAAGGCCGTTGCTGCCAAAGACAACATTACGGCTATCAAGATAGTTAGTAGCCGCATGCTCCTTGCTAGCGGTTTCCTCAGCAAAGTTTTCAGCATTTTCGATAAGTTCAAGACTTCTATCGATATGATTACTACATCAGAAGTCGGTGTGAGTGTAACGATTGACAAGACCAGTCGTCTTGCTGCTATCGTTGAACGACTCAAGAAGATTGGTACCGTTCAGGTTGATACCGATATGTGTATCATCTGTGTTGTTGGTGACCTTCGTTCAGAAAACACTGGTTTTGAGACTATCGCTACCGACGCACTCCGCGATGTTCCCCTTCGTATGATCAGCTATGGTGGTTCAAACCATAACATCTCTTTCCTGGTTTCTATGAAGGATAAGAAGGCAGCACTCCAGGCTCTTCAGGATACCCTTTTCAATGAAAAGAAATAAATCCTACCAACACTTGAATTACACAAAACTAGATTAAGAAAACTCATGATACAGAAGAATTTTGAAGGCATGGAAACGCCTTTCTATTACTATGACCTTGGATTACTGCGTGAAACCCTCAATGCAATCAATGCAGCAACGGCAGATCGCCCTAACTTTAAGGTCCATTATGCAGTAAAAGCATGTGCGACTCCTGCCGTTATTGAAACTATTGCAAATGCCGGTCTCGGTGCTGACTGCGTTAGCGGTGGCGAGATTGAAACCGTTTACAATCATGGCTTTGCACCTGAAAAGATTGTCTTTGCTGGTGTTGGTAAGGCTGACTGGGAAATCAAGAAGGCTTTGGAAATCGGTATCTCAATGTTTAATGTTGAAAGTCTTCCTGAACTGGAAGTTATCAACGAGATTGCCGGTGAAATGGGAGTAACTGCAAATGTTGCTTTCCGTATCAATCCCAATGTTGATGCTCATACTCATGCAAAGATTACAACAGGCTTGAATGAGAACAAGTTTGGTCTTGCTATGGTGGACATGATTCCCGCTATCCGTAAGGCAGAGGAACTTGCTAACGTTCAATTCGTCGGTCTTCATTTCCATATCGGCAGCCAGATTACTGAGTTCTTCCCCTTTGAGGCTCTTTGTGAACGTATTAACGAACTTACCGCAGAGCTCGAAGCAGAGGGTATTCACGTTAAGAACCTCAACGTTGGTGGTGGCTTAGGCATTGACTATCAGAATCCTGATGGTAATCCTATTCCTGATTTCCAGGGATACTTTGATACCTTTAAGCGTTGTCTGAATCTTGCCGACGACCAGAACCTTCATTTCGAACTGGGTCGTGCAGTGGTTGCTCAGTGTGGTAATCTGATCGCAAAAGTACTCTATGTGAAAGAAGGCCACCAGAAGAAGTTTGTTATCGTTGACGCTGGTATGACGGATCTCGTTCGTCCTGCTATGTATGGCAGTTATCATCAGATCGATAATCTTACTGCTCAGGGTGAAGCAACTGAAACCTACGATGTTGTAGGTCCTATCTGCGAAAGCAGCGATGTCTTTGTTAAAGATTATACTATGCCTGCTACCAAGCGTGGCGATTTGATTGCATTCCGCTCAGCTGGAGCTTATGGTGAAATCATGGCTAGTCAGTATAACTGCCGTCGTCTTCCCGGAAATATTGCCGAATAATCTATCTTGATCTATGTCAGGTCTTTATATTCATGTTCCCTTTTGCCAGAAGCGTTGTTTCTACTGTAGTTTCTACAGTACTACGCACGGCAAAAGGGAGCGTGATTTATATACCGATGCCTTAATCCGTGAGATGGATGAGCGGAGCAAGGACTACCCTCGCCTTCTATCAACAATTTATTTAGGGGGGGGGACTCCCTCGCAATTGGATAATGAGGAACTGACAGCCATTTTCTCTTCCATTCATCGCAATTTCGAGATAGAAGAAAATGCAGAGATTACCATTGAAGTAAATCCTGACGATGTTACGCCGGAACTGGTGAGAAAATTCCGTGATCTGGGTATAAATCGTGTCAGTATGGGTGTTCAAAGTTTCAATGATGATATTTTGAAGACCATCAATCGCCGACATACTTCTGAGCAGGCACTTCAAGCTATTGAAATCTTTCACCGCGAAGGAATAGACAATATCAGTATAGATCTGATTTACGGATTGCCTGGGCAAAGTGAGGATATTTGGAGAAATGATTTATCTACGGCATTTTCCCTTCCTGTTACCCATCTCTCCAGCTATGCTTTGAGTATAGAGGAAGGAACACCTTTATATATATTACGCGCGCGAGGAGAGATTACGGAGGTCGATGATGACACTTTCCTGAAGCAGTATGAAATGCTGATTGATGCTGCTCATCAGGCAGGTTTTGAGCATTACGAGATTTCCAACTTTGCCCGTAAGGGTTATCGTTCCCGTCATAATTCAAGTTATTGGTGCGGAAAACCATACCTTGGATTAGGACCTGGGGCTCATTCATATGATGGAGCTTCTGTCCGACACTGGAACAATCCGGATCTTAGTGCTTATATTGCCTATTGGAAGAATGACGGTAATCCGAAATGTTTCTCTTTGGAAAAGTTAACGGCCACAGAATTGTACGATGAAATCGTTATGACGCGACTAAGAACGTGCGATGGCTTACCCTTCTCTCTATTGACAGAAAAGCAGCGTGGTTATATTCTTTCGCAGGCAAAGCCACACTTGACTTCGGGAAATTTAGTTCAAAAAGGTGAAAAATTAGTCCTTACCCGAAGTGGTTTATTTGTCTCTGACGACATAATGAGCGACTTGATGTGGGACGTGGACTTGCCGCTGTGATAATTACTTTGCCTTGCAATGTTAAAGGAATTCAAATTTATTGTTTTTTTACAAACATTTTTACCTCAATTCTTTGAATTACTCTAATTTTGCATTCGAAAAATAAAACTCAAAAACGATTCAATAAATTTCATAAAAAATGAACAAAAAATTGATTGGAACATTAGCCTTGTGTGCGCTTCTTAGCAGTAGTATGACTGCTGTTGCCGTTAAGGTTGTTGATGCAAATTCATCAGTTGCAAATGTTGAAAACGTTAATACTCCTACTCTTGGCCAGCCTGTCGATTTGACTTATGCTGCAGAAAAAGCTACAAATTCGGTTGTTTTCATTAAGGTTACAACCAACAGCAAGCAGGAGGAAGTACAATATTTTGATCCCTTCTCTGACTTCTTCGGAGATTTCTTCGGAAACCGTGGTCAGGGTCAGCAGAGACGACAGGTTGAAACTCCCAAAAAGGTGGGTTCCGGTTCCGGTGTTATCCTCACAGATGATGGTTACATTGTTACCAATAACCATGTGGTTGGCGAAGCTGACGAAATTATGGTAAAGTTGAACGACAATCGTGAGTTCAAAGGTCGTATTATCGGTACTGATAAGGATACAGACCTCGCTTTGATCAAGATTGAGGCTGATAATCTTACTCCTATCAAGGTTGCTTCAAGCGATGATTTGAAGATCGGCGAATGGGTTCTTGCCATCGGTAATCCTTATGGTTTGACTTCAACAGTCACCGCAGGTATCGTTAGTGCAAAGGCTCGTAGCCTCAATGCCTCTAACCCTGTAGAAAGCTTTATCCAGACCGATGCTGCTATCAACCCCGGAAACTCAGGTGGCGCCCTTGTTAATGCCAATGGTGAACTTGTTGGTATTAATGCTATGCTTTACTCACAGACAGGTTCCTACTCTGGTTATGGTTTCGCAATTCCTACTTCAATTATGAATAAGGTAGTTGCTGATATTAAGGACTTTGGCGCTGTTCAGCGTGCACTTCTTGGTGTGGCTGGAACAGATGTTACCAACTACATTGACCAGCAGAAGGATAAGGGTAAGGATGTTGATCTTGGTACCACTACTGGTGTTTATGTAAACGAGGTTACATCTGATGGTGCTGCTGAAGATGCAGGCATTGAAAGCGGTGACGTCATTGTTAAGGTTGACGGCAAGAAGATTTCCAAGTTCGGTGAACTTCAGGAAGTTCTCGCAACACATCATCCTGGCGACAAGGTTAAGGTTTCCTATCTCCGCAATAAGAAAGAACGTGAAACAACCGTTACTTTGCGCAACGCTCAGGGTACCACCTCTCAGCTTCAGAGCATTGATACAGATGATATGGGTGCTGCCCTCCGTCCTTTGACAGATGCAGAAAAGCAGGAACTCGGACTTAAGTGTGGTATCGTCGTTTCATCCATCAAGTCTGGCAAGATGATGGATGCCGGTATTTCCAAGGGTATTATCATTACCCATATAAACGATAAGGTCATGAATTCTGTTGCAGATTTCGAAGAAGCCGTTAAGCAAGCAAATATGAGTACTGATCGCGTTCTCTGGATTCGCGCAAAGACTCAGTCTGGTTTGAACCGCAGCTTCACCGTTGAACTTGGTGAGGTAAAGGAAAATAACAAGAAAAAGTAATACAAATGGGTCAGGGAACACTCCCTGACCTCTTTTTTTTGAAAAAAAAGCAAACGGATATTTGATAATTAAAAATAATGCCGTAACTTTGTAGCGAAAAAGCAAATAAGACTTCTCTCTTATGGCTTTTCTCCATATTTTTTGATTATTAATCTAATAAAAACATATCTATGCGCGTAATTATTCAGCCTGACTATGCTGCTCTTTCCAACTGGGCAGCTGAGTATGTTGCCAGCAGAATCAATGCTGCAAATCCTACTCCCGAAAAGCCTTTCGTTCTGGGTTGCCCCACCGGTTCCAGCCCTCTCGGTCTCTACAAGCACCTCATCGAGCTTTACGAAGCTGGTAAGGTAAGTTTTGAAAATGTAGTGACTTTTAATATGGACGAATATGTTGCTCTTCCTGAGGAACATCCCGAAAGCTATCACAGCTTCATGTGGACTAATTTCTTCAGCCATATCAACATCAAGAAGGAAAATGTTCATATTCTCAATGGTAATGCTGAAGACCTTGTTGCTGAATGTGCTGCATATGAAGCAGCTATCGAGGCTGCTGGTGGTATTGATCTCTTCATGGGTGGTATCGGTCCCGACGGTCACATTGCTTTCAACGAACCTTTCTCCAGCCTTACCAGCCGTACTCGCCAGAAGAGTCTGACTACTGACACTATCATCGCCAACAGCCGTTTCTTTGACAACGACGTTAACAAGGTGCCCAAGACTGCTCTTACCGTAGGTGTTGGTACAGTTATGGATGCAAAGGAAGTACTTATCGTTTGCAATGGCCACAACAAGTCTCGCGCTCTTCAGGCTGCTATTGAAGGTCCTGTAACTCAGGCTTGGACCATCTCTGCTCTTCAGATGCATAAGGGAGCTATCATCGTTTGTGATGAAGCTGCTTGCGAAGAAATCAAGGTTGGTACTTACAAGTATTTCAAGGATATTGAGAAAGACAATCTCTAATGATTTTTCCTCAAATTTCTTTGATCTTTTATTTGGGTTTAGGTGTAATTAAATATCCTTAAACCAACCAATATAAAACTCCTGGCATATCGCTGGGAGTTTTTTTGTATCCCTTTTTAGTTGAATTAATGCTTGCTTACGATTACCCTAAACTCTTTTATTTCACAAAATTGTGAATTTTTGTTTTGAAATAACCTTTGAAAAATTTGGTCACGTCAGTAGAAAGAGTTAACTTTGCCACGCATTGCTAGAAATTTATTTCCGCAATAAGTCATTAAAGTATAATCAACTTGCTCATATTGAGCATGGTATATTAAATTAAATAATCAAATACTACAAATGGGATTACTCTCAAAGATATTTGGTCGCAAGCCTTCTGCTGAAGAAGTAGGTTGGAGAGTTGGCGGTACAGAGGACTTCATGACTCTTATCCGCGTTTACTACCAAGCCGTAATGGCAGCTAATTTTGGCATCCGCGATCTTCGTGTGCTTCCTGACCTCCGCGTCTTCAAGCAGACTCTTAAAGTTCCTACCGTTAATAACCGTATCGGTATTGGAGAAAAGAACAAATGTAAGAAGATGCTCGGTGAGATTTATGGTATCTCTGATGAATTCTTCACTGAGATCGATAACAGCATCAAGCATCGTTGTAAGAAAATGCAGGATATGCAGACTTACCTCTACCAGTTCCAAGGCTTTACTCAGGAATTGATGATGCTGATGAGCAACTTGATGAAGTGGAAGTTCCGCGTTCCTGGATTTATGAAAGGCGCTCTCCGCTCCATGACAGAAAAGACGGTCAACGATATTATGACCAAAGACAACTGGAAGGACGCTGATGTTCGTAAGAGCGTAGCTAATCTTCGTACCTATCAGCATACCTTGGAATACTCTCCCGCATGGATGACAGAGTTCGTTTACAACGTGATTATCCTTGCCAAGAAGGAACCTAAGGGCGATGCTACCGCTGATGAAAAGAAATAATCAGGCTTAGGGTTTTTATACTCCCCTACCCATAACGATTTATTTCTATCAGCACTCGCTATTATCAACGATAATATCATTCATTATGACAAAAGAAGAAGAAAAGGCTCTCCACAAGTTTGAAACACGTGTGCGCCAACTCATTTTAAAGTATAAGTCTCTTGAGCAGGAAGCCCAGGAGCTCTATGCTATGGTTGATGAGCGTGACAAGACCATCAAGGAGCTTGAATCCAAAGTCACCAGTTGGGAGAAAAAGTACAACGACCTCAAGGTGGCTAGAATGATAGATATCACCTCCGATGAATCAGAAGGTGCGCAGAAACGTATCGCCAAGCTGATTCGCGAGATTGATAAATGTATTTCCCTCATTAATATTTAAAATGAAGGAGGCTATAATGGTCTCCCCCCCTAATATCTTTTCATTATGCCAGTACCAAGCGATAAAATAGGAATTAATCTTCTTGTCGGCAATCAGATGCACCTTATTACAGTGCCCCGCGATAAGGAGAAAATTTTCCGTGATGCTGCTGATTATGTGAACGAGAGATACAACAAGTATCGTCAGGGTTTCCAGAACCAGAGCAGTGAAAAGTATAATGCTGTCGTTATGCTGGATATTGCAGTGCGCTATCTGCAACAGCAAGATAATGTTGATACGACACCATATGCTAAAGCAATCGATCAACTCACTTCTGAGATTGAAGAGATTTTAGGGGAAAAGTAAAAAATCTTTTGCCCCTATCTATTATTAACATAATAAATCAATGAACACTACCGTTATAATAATTGCCGCTGTCGTCGCTCTCGTCCTCGGTATCGGCATTGGTTTCGGTCTTTTCAGATATGTCCTTACCTCAATTTACGATAATCGTATGGAGGAGGCAAAGAATGAAGCCGAAGTCATCAAAGAAAAGAAACTTCTTGAGGTTAAAGAAAAATTTCTGAACAAAAAGGCTGAACTCGAAAAAGAAGTTCAGCAGCGCAATTCCCGCATTGCTCAGCAGGAAAACAAACTCAAGCAGCGCGAATTGGGTATTAACCAGCGCCAGGAAGAACTTGGACGCCGCAAGCAAGAACTCGATTCTGCTCAGCAGCGCGTTACCAACAAGGAAGCTCAGCTCGCAAAGAAAGAAGAAGAACTTGCAGAAGCACAACAGCGCGAAATCAAGAAGCTCGAGGAACTCTCCCAGCTTTCTGCTGAAGAAGCTCGTGATCGTTTGGTAGAAACAATGAAGGCCGAGGCACAGACCAAGGCTCAGAGTTATATCAACGATATCATCGATGAAGCAAAGATGACCGCAAACAAGGAGGCAAAGAAGATTGTTATTCAGAGCATCCAGCGTGTAGCAACCGAAGCTGCCATCGAAAACTCTGTTACTGTTTTCCATATTGATAACGATGAAGTAAAGGGCCGAATCATTGGACGTGAAGGTCGCAATATCCGTGCTCTGGAAGCAGCTACCGGTGTTGAAATCGTCGTTGACGATACTCCTGAAGCTATCGTAATCAGTGCCTTTGACCCCGTTCGCCGTGAAATCTGTCGCCTTGCTCTCCACAACCTGATCTCCGATGGCCGTATCCATCCCGCTCGTATCGAGGAAGTTGTTGCTAAGGTTAAGAAGCAGGTTGAAGAAGAAATCATTGAAACCGGTAAGCGTACTGCTATTGACCTCGGTATCCATGGTCTCCACCCCGAGCTTATCCGTATCGTCGGAAAGATGAAGTATCGTTCCAGCTATGGTCAGAATCTTCTCCAGCATGCTCGTGAAACCGCAAATCTCTGTGCTGTAATGGCATCAGAATTGGGTCTCAATCCCAAGAAGGCAAAGCGTGCCGGTCTCCTGCACGATATTGGTAAGGTACCCGATGAGGAAAGCGAACTCTGTCACGCACTCTACGGTGCCAAGATTGCAGAGAAGTATAAGGAAAAGGCAGACATCTGCAACGCCATCGGTGCTCACCATGACGAAATGGAGATGACTACCCTCCTCGCTCCTATTGTTCAGGTCTGCGATGCTATCTCCGGTGCTCGTCCTGGTGCTCGTCGTGAAATTGTGGAAGCTTACATCAAGCGTCTCAATGACCTTGAGAACATTGCCATGTCTTATCCCGGTGTAATGAAGACCTATGCTATTCAGGCTGGTCGTGAACTTCGTGTCATCGTTGGTGCTGACAAGATTGACGATAGTCAGATTGAAGAACTCTCTCAGTCTATCGCTACCCGTATTCAGAACGAAATGACTTATCCCGGTCAGGTGAAGATCACCGTTATCCGCGAAACCCGTTCTGTAAGTTACGCTAAATAAGATTGACTTGAAATCTCTCTTACCTCTTAAATAAATAAAGAGTAAGTATTTCCTATGAAAATTTTCAAGATTATACTCCCATTGCTGTTCCTGTTCCTGGCAGTTCCCACTGCTATGGCACAATCCTCTATGACGGATTCCCAGATTCAGGAATATATATTGAAGGAAACGGCAAAGGGAACAGAACGATCAAAGATTGTTACTAATCTTGTAGAAAAAGGTGTAACCATTGATCGCATCCAGAAGATTCGTCGCAATTACGAGAAGCAGCAGAAGAACAAGGTTGTAGGAGCTCAGGATATTACGGGTTCCGGTACCCGTATGCGTCAGGCTAATGGAGATGCTCGCGAAGAGCAACAGGAAAATCCCAATTTCCAGAGTCGTACGCGTCGTCAGGTAGATACTTCCAAGATGACACCTCTTCAGCGTTCGAAGTACAAGAATCAGCAGGTAAGTGAATTGGACGAGGAAGTAGATTTCCTTTTCCCCGACACACTCCGTTATTACGAGGACATGCCTTTTGAAAAAGAGGAAGTCGTTAAGAAGAAGGTTTTCGGTCGTGACATCTTCAACAACAAGAACCTTACCTTTGAGCCAGAGATGAATATCGCGACTCCCAGCGACTATTATCTTGGCCCTGGTGATGCTGTTTATGTAGATGTTTATGGTACCAGCAATAAGGAGTATCAATGTACAGTAACACCTGATGGCTATATTAACCTTGAAGGCTATGGTCCTGTTGCAGTCAGTGGTCTTACTGTAGCACAGGCTAACGCTCGTTTGAAGAGTACATTGGGAAGCCGTTTCAGCGGTTCAAGCATAAAACTTACTGTTGGTCAGACAAAGACCATTACCGTAAACGTGATGGGTGAAGTCCAGATGCCTGGTACCTATACCCTCTCTGCATTTGCAACCGTTTTCCACGCTTTGTATATGGCGGGTGGTACAAATGATATCGGTACCATGCGTGATATCAAGGTTTATCGTTCCGGCCGTTGCATTACAACAGTCGATATTTACGATTACATCTTGAACGGAAATCTTCGCGGCAATGTTCGTCTTGCATCAAACGATGTTATCGTTGTAGGTCCTTATGAATGCCTTGTAAATCTTACGGGTAAGGTTAAGCGTCCGATGTGGTACGAAATGAAGTCCACAGAATCTGTTGGCACTTTGTTGAAATATGCTGGTGGTTTCACTGGTGATGCATACGAAGACAATGTGACTCTTGTTCGTAAGAAAGGCGGTAGCATCAAGGTTTTCTCTATTGGAGAATTTGATCGCGATGCTTTCCAGCTTTGTGATGCTGACTCTGTAAGCGTTGATTCTACTCTTGTTCGTTACGAGAATACCGTAGAAATCAAGGGTGCTGTAATGCGTCCCGGTTACTACGAAATGGACGGCAATGTATCTACTGTACGTCAGCTTATTGAGAAAGCAGGAGGTCTGACAGAAGATGCAGTCGTTACCCGTGGTATTATGCATCGTCGTAAGGCTGACCGTACACTTGAGGTTAAATCCTTCAATACAAGCGGTTTGATGGACCACTCTCTCGCAGATATTACGCTTCGCAATGAAGATGTTGTTTATATTCCCTCGCATGCTGATCAGCAAGATGAACGTGTTCTCGTTATTGACGGTGAGGTCGTTTATCCCGGAACCTATTCCTATGCAGAAGGAACGACGATTGAAGACTTGATTCTTCAGGCCGGTGGTATGAAGGACAACGCTTCTGTTGCAAAGGTTGACGTTATGCGTCGACATCGCGATAATCATGCGCTGACAGCACCTGAAACCGTGGGTGACTTCTTCACCTTCGCTTTGAAAGAAGGTTTTGTCGTTGACGGCAATGAAGGATTCGTTCTGGAACCTTTTGATGAGGTTTACGTTCGTCAGTCACCTGGTAATGTTGAACAGCAGCACGTTACAGTAAAAGGTGAAGCAACCTTCGTAGGTACCTATGGTTTGACCAAGAAGAACAGCCGCCTCTCTGATATTGTTGCTCAGTGTGGTGGTGTTACCGCTCAGGCATATCTGAAAGGCGCACGTCTTCAGCGTTTGATGACAGAAGAAGACAAGGCTATGCAGCGTGACTTGCTGAAGATTGCTGCTGCTGGCGATTCTATCGACATCAAGAAACTTGAGATCGGCGATACCAAGTATATTGGTATTAACCTCGATAAGGCAATCTCTCACCCTGGAGATGACCGTTATGATATCATCCTTCAGGACGGTGACATTCTTACTATTCCGCAGTATAACAACACCGTAACTATCAACGGCGAAGTTATGTATCCCAACACAGTGGCTTACATTCCTGGTGCAGGTCTTTCCTATTACATCAACCAGGCCGGTGGTTTCAATCTGAAAGCAAAGTCTTCACGCGTGTTTGCCATTAACATGAACGGTACCGTGACTCGAGTTCGTGGCAAGAACGATATTCAGCCTGGCTGTAATATCGTCGTTCCTGCCAAGACTCAACGCCAGCGAATGACGACAGCTCAGATTCTTGCCATGACAATGTCTCTCGCTTCAATGGCTGCCGTTATCGTTTCTGCGGTGAAGTAACTCTTCGACAATTAAATATATATATATACTTCCGTCCGTGAGGATGGTCAACTCCGAGATTCGGGCGCACTGCATTGTGCGTCCGTTTTTCTTTTGGATACAAAAAATCCCGTACATATCTTGCTTTCGCTTTGTATGTTCGGGATTTTTTACATTAAGTAGGATATTCAAATCCGTTCCTTTAATAAAACCTTGTCGTCAGGATTGTATTTATAGATAGGTTACGGTTTCTTCAAGGGGTTTGCGTGAGAAGTGGTTGGGAAGAGGTTTTGTGTCTTCTGCAGCGAATCCCAGGTCAAGCAGCATAAGAATATCTTCGTTTTCTGGAAGACCAAGGTCTTTGCGAAGGTCGTCAACATGGATGCAGTTCAACCAGCAACTGTCAACACCAGCATTGGCAGCTGCAAGCATCATATGGGTTGCAACAATAGCAGCATCTTCAATTCCTGACTGGCGGCGGTCAGTCTCAGGACCAGCAGAAGTAGGATAGGTATAGACATTCTTTGTATCAAAAGCAACGACGAGAACCGTTGGAGCGCCATAACGGCATGGAGTGTGGCGGTCAACGACTGCAAGTTTCTCTACGCTCTGGATGACGTAGATGTGCTGTTCTTGCAGATTCTTCGCAGTAGGAGCTACACGTCCTGCTTCAAGAATTTCGTTCAATTGTTCCTTACTGATCTGACGACCATCATATTTCTTGCAGGAATAACGTTGCTGAATAACTTCTTTAAATTCCATAATAGATTTGTTTTTAACTCTTATGCCCTTTCGAGGCGCAAAATTTATTTTATATTAGCTGTCCCAGACAAATGACATTCCATATCAAAGGTGGGGTGTCAATTACTTCGGCATCAATGATAAGGGCCACGCTTATGTGCGCCCGAATGCACATTCAAGGCAAGTTGAAAATCTTTATTTTAAACCAGCTTTGAGGGAACGGATAACGGCAGAATTGAAACCTGCATGATCAAGCTCGTTGAGACCTTTAATCGTTACACCACCGGGTGTCGTTACTTTGTCAATGGCAGCCTCTGGGTGATCACCAGTGTGCGCGAGAAGTTCAACAGCACCACGCATGGTCTGCATGGCAATTTCCTGAGCCTGACGGGGATATAGTCCCATCTCTACTCCACCCTCCATCATAGCGCGAATATAACGCATAACATAGGCGATGCCACAGCCTGCCATCATCATACCAGCTCCCATCTGACGTTCGGGGACTACTTGAACTTCTCCGAGTGTCTCAAAGAAAGCCATGGCCTTTTCTATGCAGTCAGTCTTTGGTGTTTCTTCGATGAACGTCATGCTTTCTCCGATTTCTGCTGCAATATTCGGCATAGCATAAACATCTATGCGCTCATGACGAACATTGGCTGCAACACTTACGAGACAAGCATCGTTCAGGTTCGGCAGAATCTCAGCAATAACTGGTTCGATGAACCAAGGTTTAACGGCAAGAATTACCATATCTGCCCCCCTTACAGCATGAGCATTGTCCAGGTCTACAGTAATCGTTGGGTATTTTCCTACAAAAGTGTCAAGCGTCTGCTTTGTCTTAGCCGTTATGGTTAATGCACCATTAGTTTTGCGGAGGAAACCTTTAATCATTGCGCCTCCCATGTTGCCAGCGCCAATAATTACAATCTTCTGCATAATCGGTGAGTTTAGGCAATGCCAAGAAGTTCAATTTCAAAAATCAGCGTAGAACCGCCAGGGATACCAGGTTGAGAAAATTTTCCGTAACCCATTTCTGCGGGTAGATAGATTTCCCACTTGTCGCCGATGTGCATTTGTTGTAGTGCGATCAACCAACCTTGGATGAGATCACGAAGACGACAAGCCAAAGGCGCTCCACCACGAGATGAGTCAAACTTCTTTCCATTAATCGTTTTACCGGTATAATGTGCGGTGATTATACTTCCGGGTGAAGGTGTAGCACTATTGCTGTTACCCTTCTTCAAGACCTTATAATAAATACCTCGTGCAAGAGGTTGCACTCCTGGTTCTTTTGATTTCTCTGCCAGCCAAGCCTTGTTTGCCTGGACATAGTTTTGATTAGCCATAATTCTTTGAAATAATCGAAATTAGTGGGGTAATTGTAGTTATTGACAATAGCTCTTCAACCGGTTTTCTTGAGTTATTGACAACAATTCATTGATTAATGTTATTGACTATTCTTCAACAAACATTATCATTTTATTTTTTAATGGACTTCTTGCCGTTTGTAATTGTAATGCCGTGAGAAGAAGGAGAAACACGCCGGCCAGAGAGGTCGTAGGTTGTTTGAGGTGCAATAGAATTTTCTGCTTGCTTTATTCCTACGATTGAGCCAACGTCTTCGAGGCGCCAGATACCAGTAGCACAATCTGCCGTTTTGTTTCGATACACTGCAGCACCCATTGCTTTCTTGTCAGTTCCTAAATAACCCAGACCATTGTTCATTCGGAACTCATTTTCGTTTTCTGTAGGTTCAAGAATCCAGGTCTCAGGTTTTTCCGTTCCAAGAGAAGCAAGTGTAGTTCCAATGCCGATGTAACGGTCATTCAGATCTTTGAATTCCCAGCCATAACCATTCCAATGAGCTGTGAATGAAGCTGCTTTGCTGGCCGTGGTCGAAATTCGAATTGGAGCAGGAACATTGTCCACATTGCCGGTATAAGTTGTTCCCATATAATATTTTGCATTACCAGCCACTGCCAATACGAATTTGTAAATGCGAGTAGAGTCGATCAGTTCACGGTCTGCTGAATTGTCAACAATGTCTTTTTCAAATGGAGCATTGTTGAGTTCTACAGGATAAACCTTCCAAGAGCTGTTGGCAACTGAATCTGATGGCGTAATGGGGCCCCAGCCACAGATACCGGTTAAAGTAACATCATTACCTGCCATACAGTACGAAGGAGTTGAGAACCAGTGATATTCGTTCGTATTCTGGCTGGCATAGCCATGAGTATAAGTCACCGTCGGTGTAGCTGTTGTTCCTTTGTTGCCACCTGAGATGATTTCACCAAAATAGTCACCTGTTCCCGCCTGTATATTATAGCCGTTACCTGCTTTTGTAAAGCGAACGAGGAAAGGAGCAACAAAATCCGTTGCCTCTCCGTTGGGAACGAAATGCGAGCTCTTGATTTCCTTTCCAACACCAGAAGAATATATGAAGTCAGAATAACGTACATTATAGAGTGAATACCACTTTCCTTCTTCAATATTACCAACAGGATTAGCGAGATCAACCCGAGCATATTTTCCCTTCAATTCATCAACGGGTGAATCGGCACTGAAACTTAATGGCGTATTGTCTGGATAAACAGCATTGAAACACTGGCTGCAATTAAAGCCAGACATATTATTAATAGCGGTGTAGCAATTGCCACTACCACTCCAACCCAAATTCACATGAAGGTAACCGCTCTTGTTGTAGCCGTCAATGACAAAAGCATGACCACCATTAGATGAAGTATAACCTGTATAAAGCAAAGGACGGCCAGCATCGAGTTCATCGTAAACGCGCTGTTCATAATCCTCGTAAGCTTCGTTAAGACAAACCGCATGGATGCCATTGAAATAGGTATTGATACCCATGATGGCAGAAGTATTACCGGAACCACTACCACCAGTAGTAAATGCCGTAGACACTGCAACACCGCAGGCGTACATCAGTTCAGCGATAGCCTTACGTTCCAAATAATTTTCTACTCCAGAATAAGAATCCAAAAGATTATCGTAATCAACGGTGAAACGACTGAGATCTTCTGTTACCCAAACGCGATTATACTTCTCATCATAGAAGACGTAATGCTTTGTGCCTTGAAGAGTTACAGGTGCTCCAAGGGTACGAACTACCTGAGCCAAAGCCGTTCCGACACAACCTGTCAGTGTTTTGCTTCCATCTGATAGCGGACAAAGCGCATTATAGGGAGAACCCTGGTCCCAAGTGCAAGTAGTCAATGGTTCGACGCCTTCAGGATGACCAAACGTTACCTTCTGCTGAACATAGCGAGGAGCGATATTACGCATAGAACAATCAGCAAGATATTCATCAACGGAAGCCAGATAACTCTGTAGAACAGGATTTTCCTTAGCTGCGTTGTAGTCACCATCAGAGTAGAAGATAATGCGATCCTTGCCGTTTTCTTTCGTGCTTAGAGCATAGCCACCATCTTGTAAGGCTACAACCTGAGACTGCGGACGTACTTCCAAAACTTTGGTAGGTTTGAAGCTCTGAGCAAGACAAGTTGTAGGAAGGAGAATGAGAGAGAGTAAAAGAGTTTTCAAAATATGGTAGATTATAGTTGATATACTAATGTTGTGATAAAGCTTCTTGGTCTAAAATTTGTTGATACGGAAACTGTCTATATGCGGCATTTTACCATTAGCATTCGTAAACCGTATGTTGTTAACGCCAGGCTTTAATTTAGTGATAAGCGTGATGATGCCACGATTCCCACGGGTATTGACATCTTTGACAATGCGATTGTTGACGATGAGTTGGAAACGGGCATGTTCGCCCTCCGAATAGCAGATCTGTATTCGTCTGCGACCACCGCGTTTACAATAGACTTCTTCAAACTCAAGCAAATTGTTTTCGGCGTGAGTTAAACCGCATTCGTACGGATACACTACCCTGTCAAGTCGTTCGTCAGCTTCGAGAAGATAAACCTGCGTTGCATGAGGAGCAATCGTTACATCCATCCCCTGATCCTTTATACCAAGGTCAGCATGTTGAAGCAAATCGCGAACAGCAGTTTCTCCAAGCAAATCCATATCCTCGAAGTTTACCCAGAATTTCTGCTCGTTGTCACCACTATTATATATAGCAAAAGCACGTTTCTGACCAAATTTGGTCTCAACATCTTTCACCAGGAAATAGCAGTCGCGTGACTCCTTGAAAACATATGCCTGCTCAAACGGAGGCTGTTGGTTAAGGGCAATCAGTTCACGGTTCGTCATCAAATCGCGAGTCGCTTGGCTAAGATTCTGCAAGTCGCAAGTCAACAGCAGAGGACTTTCCAACATACACCAAAGCGCAAATAGCGTTTCGTCTTCCTCCTGAGAAAGAGAATGGCCAATCATTAATTTGCCCATGTAGTTGTAAAAACCTGGCTTACAACAGGCAGAGCGATAGAGTCCTTTCTTAATAAACTCTTTGACCGAATGCCATGTATCAAAGATATCCTCGTCAGCCATATAGGAATAAGCCGGCGAAGGAACCTTCTCTAATCCGAAGCCAACATTTTGGAGTTTATAGAGTTCTTCGCCATTTTGGACATATTCATATCCGACGCTTTTAAAACCTTGAAAAACCAATGCTTTGGCTTGCCGGTCAATGTAATCTTCTCCGAGGTCATGATGAAGCGGATTCCACACACTCCATCCCATCACAGGCGGTAAGGCCTGTGATGACGTCTGGTTTTGGCCCATAAGAGGTAAACACAGACAAAGATTGAAGAGAAGAAAAAAGACTTTCATTGATGAAACAATGTTTGGAATCCGCGTCTAAGCCACACTATGACAGTAGCAAAACCGATTCTAACAGCGACAAGCAGAAGCGCAGGAATTCCCGTTGAAGCGAGGACTATGGTATCTTCCAGCAGAGAGTGGTTCATGATGAGATGATAGTTCACTGCGTCTGCTTCTTCGCGTGATATCATGCCTTTCTCTTCGAGTTCCAGCATGACAGCAGAACCGTAACTCAAACCGAGAACATTGCCCACTAACCACATATAGGCTACATTCTGAGGAAGTCCGAACAGCGTCATCAGCGGAGCAAAGAGGCGTGTGAGTTTCTGCATGAGGTGAAACATTTCAATGAGTTTCTGAACGACCATCAGCAGATAGATAATCGCGAACACCATTGCAGCCATTTTTACCTGTGACCAAATCCACGTATAGATGACTTCCGAAAGTGTGCTGTCAGCGCTGGCCCCAACGTAAATATACGGAGTATCGTTAGGAGCAAGCCACATGTTGAGAAGATAGGCACAGAGAAAAGCAGCAATCAGTCGAATCACTGCCATTCCCCAAAACGAGGAACCTGTCTTCTTGTTCACGGTACACTCCATCGGCAGTGCATGGCAAAGTGCAATCATGATGCCTAAGATGGTGGCCTCGCGTAAGGTCAGTTCTACACTCATCATTGCTGCCAAACCTGCATATGTACCAGCAGCAGCACCAGAGATAAAGATAACCGCCGAGGAGCCTGGAAGACCGAGATGAACGAATAGAGGATTGAGATATTGCGCAAGCCACGCCAGAACTCCGAAATACTTCAGAAGTGTGACCGCCAATGATATGGGAATCATCAGTTGCAGAAGCCAGCTCGCACTCTTCCAGGTCGAGGGTATGGCATCCTTAAAGGCTTGAAGCACCAACATTTTCCAGTAACTTATTAACAGCGTCTTCTGTCGTTGCCCATGAGGTGACGAAGCGGACAGTCGTCTTCGTTTCACCTCGTGTTCCCCATATTTCGAAACTACAAAATTCAGCAAGCCGATCCATAACTTCGTTAGGAAGAACAAAGAACTGCTGGTTGGTCGGAGAATCGAGGAACAGCTGATAACCAGCCTGAACGAATCCTGCTTTGAGCTTCATGGCCATCTCAATAGCATGACGTGCAATCTTGAAATAAAGGTCGTCGGTGAAGAGCGTTCCGAACTGAACACCGAGGAGACGGCCTTTGGCCAGTAGCGCTCCGTGTTGCTTGATGAGAGGGAAGAAATGCTGCAAGAGACCCTTGCGAGCAACTACACATTCACCGAAGAGCAGTCCAACCTTTGTGCCACCAATATAGAAGATATCACAGAGTTGAGCCAGTTCCGGAAGTGTGATGTCACAAGCATCGCTCATCAAACCATAGCCTAAGCGAGCGCCGTCAACGAACATGGGAATCTTGGCCTCCAGACAGATATCATGGAGTTCCCGGAGTTCTTTCTTGCTATAAAGAGTGCCGTATTCCGTTGGGAAACTGATATAAAGCATTCCTGGAGCTACCATGTGCTCGTAGGTTTCGTCTGCATAGAAATTGTCGATGTAGGCTTGAACATCATCAGGACACACTTTTCCCTCATAAGAAGGAAGTGTGAGAACTTTATGACCACAAGATTCAATGGCACCTGATTCGTGAACATTGATATGCGCGGTTTCTGCGGCCAGAACGCCTTCATGATGATGAAGTAAGGCGTCTATGACAGTTGAGTTAGTCTGTGTACCTCCAACAAGGAAATGTACATCGAGACTTTCATCGCCACAGGTTTTGCGGACAAGGTCTTTGGCTGTCTTGCAATAGTCATCAGAGCCATAGCCTGTTGTTTGTTCAAGATTGGTTTCAACCAGGCGCTGCATCACCTTCGGATGAGCGCCTTCCATATAGTCAGTATCAAAATGAAGCATGTTACTTTCGTTTGTTTTTGATACAGACACCGAGAATGTAGAGACAGAAAACGAGGCAGAAACCATTGCTGAGATACATCGGAACGCTGTCAACGAGAATTCCCGTTGTAAACCACATAGCAATGCCTAACGTGAGAATGATCTGCATAAGGATGGAGATATTCTCTGTTTCATTTGTTTGATATACTTTCACTGCCTGAGGAATCTGGCATACGGCCATACAAATACCTGCGATTGAAGCTGTCAAGGTTGAAATATCCATTTATTTGTATTTTTTGAAAATTGCACATACGGGCTTTGACATGCTGATGCGTTTACCAGTGTCGGTCAGAAGACCCGTTGAAATATTGCGCTCGAAGATTTCTACATCGTTGGAGTCACGACATGCCACGAGCATGAATTTTCCGTTCGGAGTAATCGCGAAGTTGCGGGGATGAATGCCTGTTGCCTGGAAACCGACACGCTCGAGGGTTCCGTCGCTGAGAACTTTGTAGATGCTTACACCGTCACCTTCAAGTCGGTGAGAGGCATAGACGAATCGGCCGTCAGGAGAAAGATGGATGTCTGCACTACCCTTCGCATCCATAGCGTCAGCTTTCACCGTTTGCTTGAGTTCGAACAGATTTGGATTTTTCTTATTATATTCAAAGGTGAAAATCTCGCCACTTAACTCACTGATAAGATAGGCAAATTTTCCGTTGGGTGCAAAAGTCAGATGACGAGGACCCGTGCCTTTGGGAAAATTGTATTCAGCAACCTCAACGGCACTGCCGTCAGCTTTGTAGAAACGGAGTTTGTCATGGCCAAGATCATTGGTAACGAGATACTTACCATCGGGAGTGAAATTCACGGCATGGAGGTGGGCCTGTTCCTGACGTTCAGGGTCATAACCAGCTCCGGTGAATGATTCCACCAATGGAGGTTCTGCGCAATATCCACTTTTGTTCACATCAAAAATGGAAATGCTCCCCCCCATATAGTTAGCGGTAACAAGGTGACGCTCATTGGGATAGAGGATAATGTTGCAAGGTGCACTGCCGTTGGTGCGAGCGGTCTGCATGAGGGTAAGCGAATGGGCCTTTCTGTCGAAGTTGAGGAAATTCGCTGAAGCAGTTTTGCCGTCTTCGCCTACAGTATAAATATGTTTGCCATTTTTGGAAACACAGAGAAAGGAAGGATTACTGAGACCTCGGGTGCCACAGAGATAAGTTGCTTCGCCGGTATTTTCGTCAAAGCTGTAGGCGCGGACCCCTTCTTCGTCAGCACTGCAATAACTGCCGAGGAAAAGGATGAGGGATGCTAGGAATGTCATAGTTCATTAATTTTTTTGAGAACGAAGGACCATACGCTTTCTGCATCGATCTCGTTCAGTAGTTCGTGACGCATATTTTCAAAGAGTCGGCTTTTGACATTATTATAACCGACTGTTCTCATAGTATTCACTGCATGCTGGAAGGCTTTGTCTGAGGTGCGGCAGGGATCATTGTGGCCGCTGATAAAATAGATGGGCAGATCGGCATTCGAAACTTTCCAGTTTTTCTTGGAATAACAGTTTATCATCAAGTCGAAAAGACCTGTAAAACTATTGGTGGTAAAGGTAAAACGGCAAAGGGGATCGTGGTGATATTTTTCCAATACTTCGTGATTCGAACAAACCCAGGCACGGGAGTACCCTTCGTCCTCGAAACCCTTGTTGTAGCCCATAAAAGCCAGTTTCTGAATAAGTTCGGAACGATGATGATCACCGAATATAAGGCCAAGAGTCTTGGCGATGCATTTCGCAACAGGTGTCAGCGGATTATGGCTTGGACTTCCGCAGACAAAGAGGGCATCAATGAGGCTGTCGTATTTCTTCGCGAAACAACGCACAGCGAGTGAGCCCATGCTGTGGCCGAAGAGGACGCATTTAAGATCAGGGTATTGTGAACGAATCCATTCGTTGACAACACGAATATCTACAACTAAAGCTTCTCCACCGCCAGCATACATATAACCCAAATCATCATTGCTCTTTACTGATTCACCGTGACCACGATGATCGTGAATGACACAGACAAAACCTTGTCCGGCCATATATTCCATAAAGCGGTAATAGCGTTCTTTGTGTTCGCACATCCCGTGGACCATTTGAAGAATGCCTGTTGGTACAATGTCATTCTTGATGACACTGACGGCAAGAACCAGATCGTCTGAAGAGGCAGGAATTTTATAATTGTATTGCATGGGTTATCGGAGTAAATGACGAATGGCTGAGATAGGATGATAGAGAAGCATGAGAGGACCGGAGTAACGCATGATAGTTCGTATGTTCTCTCGCATCTCAGGTTTATAGCAATGAATCGGACAATTTTCGCAGGTAGGTTTGTCCGCACCGTATCTGCAGTGGTCCAAACGAAGAAAAGCATAGTCCTCAACATGCTGGCAGTCAGCACACAAGCCAGAAGAGGAATCATGATAGCGATGACAATAGAGGGCTATCATCTTGTGGACGGTCTTCTTTTCCTGTTCGATTCGTGTCATAAATAATGATTAACTTTGAAAATCAAGTGCAAAGTTACGAAGAGTTTATTTTATAAAAAAATAAAAAGAAGAAAAAATAGAGGCAAAAGAACAAACGACATGCAGATTATCAGTAGCACATATTCAGGTTTCAACACTGTGATATTTGGAAATAATAGCTTTTTTTCGTTAATTAAAGATAGTAGGTGAAAAAAGCAATAAAAGGGGGGGGGTAAAACGCGGTGCGGGGGGAATTTTAACTAGGACGGAGGTAGTTGAAAATAATTTATTCTCTCTATTTTACCTTTATGATATCAAGAACGTTCGTGGTGAATTGTGCTGATTTCATCTCGTGCTTAAGGTGCCATTTCTTGCCAACTCCCTGTATGGCGAGTTGGAGCATGTTGTGGCCGTTCTTGCGATTGACTTCAGCAACAGCTTCTATCAAACGACGCTGTTTCTCGCGGTCTACTGTGTCGAATAGATCGGTCTGGATAGCATCGTCACGGGTGATTTCCCAAACTATACACCCTGCTTTCTTGAAACGGTAGACATCATCGGGGATGTATTCCGAGCGAAGCATCTGCATGGCATAGCCAACAAGTTCTGTCTGGGCATTGGTAGCCACTGGTAGTGTCAAGGTTCGATAGATATAGCGAGCTGGTTCATATTCTTTGGCAAATGGACTAGTATGGCAGAATATCGTTATATTTTGACATACAGTATGTTGCTTTTGGAGTTTTATAGCACAACTTGAAGTAAAATTGGCCAATGCTTCTTCAAGATCAGCGACTTTTGAAATGCCCTTGTCAGCGAAACTGCGGCTGGTACAAATACTCTTTTTCTCAGGCAACTCATCGACGCTGATACAGTCAAAGCCACGTAATTCCATCCATGTCTTTACTCCAGGTAACATCAGCTGTTTACGCACCCACGCTTCTGATTTCTGCGTCAGATCCCAAGCGGTATGAACCCCATAGTATTCGAGTTTTGCATGACTACGACGGCCGATTCCCCAGACGTCTTCAACGGGGAAAAGTTTCAGAGCTTTCTCTCGCTTCTCTTCGGTATCAATCATGCAAACATGTTTATAGCCTGGATATTTCTTACCAAACTTACTTGCCATTTTAGCAAGAGTTTTCGTGGGTGCAATACCAATGGTAACAGGAATACCTGTGCCTCGGGTGATCGTCTTCTGAATGTCAAGACCGTACTCGTGGAGATATTCACTAAGACTTTTTCCTTCTGTTTCGGCTTTTATTTCAAATCCATGAAGACCCAAAAATCCTTCATCGATGCTATATTGCCAAAAATCCGGGCTGTAGCTTGAGAGTAATTGCATCACTCTTCGGCTCATGTCGCCATAAAGGTTGTAGTTGGATGAGAACACCGCTACCCCATCCTGTTCCAGTTTGTCCTTCACTTTGAAGAACGGATCGCCCATTTTATACCCCAGTTTCTTCGCTTCATTACTTCGCGCAATAACACACCCGTCATTATTCGATAGGATAACAACAGGCTTACCCTTCACTGCCGGGTTAAAAACCCTCTCGCAGGAAGCATAGAAGTTGTCACAGTCGCAGATGAGGTACACGGAAATTGTTAAATGTTAAGAGTTCATAGTTATAAAAGAAATTAGTATGAATAACTTCAAACTTTTAACTTTTGACTTTACACACGTTTTTAATGACAAAAGTAACGACACCCCACACTTCAAACTGTTCGTTTTCATTAACTTTAATGGGAGGATAGTTGGGATTTTCAGGTAAAAGCCAGATACAATTGTCGTTTGGATCTTTCTTTATACGCTTCACCGTGAATTCGCCATCAACGAAAGCAATGACAATGCTGCCGTCGTCAGCCTCAAGAGCCTTATCAACGACAAGAATATCACCGTCATCGATACCAGCCTCGACCATCGAATCACCCACACATCGGGCATAGAATGTTGTTGCAGCACTCTTAATGATGTCGCGGTTAAAATCAATAGAATCTGTCAGATAGTCTTGTGCCGGTGAGGGGAATCCAGCTCGAACGCCTCCGTCAGCAAACGGTAGATTCAGTTCGGTGCTGAGATCTGAGCTATATAGTATGACTTTCATAATTCTTTATTTATATAAAATGACAGCATTTACCATTTAGGGATTTACAATGTACAATTTATTGCATTTACCATTTAGGGATTTACAATGTACAATTTCCGTGCGGCGTGTAGAGATTTTATTAAGATTTTAGCGCCAGCCCCAGCGTGCCGTAGGTACGCCTTCGTCACGCTTTGGATTGTGCCAAATGTATATATTATCCAAAATGAAAAAGCGTGCTTCTAAGTTATTTCTCTAACTCTTGCAAACTTTCCATTTTCTTGGTCTCGAGGAACTCATATACACCACAGAGATGCTCACGGACACGTTGGTTGCCGAATTCATAGACCTTGGTGCAAAGACCATCGAGGAAGTCACGGTCATGGGATACGCAGATGAGGGTACCGTCAAAGTCCATCAGCGCTTGCTTCAGGACATCCTTTGTCTTGAGATCGAGGTGGTTTGTAGGCTCATCGAGAATCAGAAGGTTGACGGGCTCGAGCAGTAGTTTAAGGATAGCGAGACGAGTACGTTCACCTCCGGAAAGCACTTTTACTTTCTTCGTTGACGCTTCACCACCAAACATGAAAGCTCCGAGGAGATCGGTAATTTTCTTGCGAATATCGCCTTTGGCAATCTCATCAATTGTCTGGAACACCGTAAGTTCGTCATCAAGCATGGCAGCTTGGTTCTGAGCAAAATAGCCAATCTGAACATTATGGCCCAACTGAATGGTTCCTTCATGTTGGAGTTCGCCCATGATACATTTAACGAGCGTTGATTTTCCTTCACCATTACGACCGACAAAGGCAACCTTGTCACCACGTTCAATCGTCAAATTTGCATTCTGGAAAATAGTCTTGATAACCGAAGGATCTTCACGTTTTGGGAACTTCTTCCCTACCCCGTCCATAATAACAGGATAGGCCCCAGAACGCGGAGCTGGTGGGAATTTCAAACGCAGACGACTGGTGTCTTCTTCATCAACCTCAACGAGTTCCAGTTTCTCCAACATTTTCACCTTAGACTGAACTTGGTAGGTCTTGGAATAGGTTCCTTTGAAACGCTCGATGAACTCCTTGGTTTCAGCAATCATCTTCTGCTGTTCGTCGTACTGTTTCTGCTGTTGCTGACGACGTTCGGCACGAAGTTCAAGGTATTGGGAATAAGGCACTTTATAGTCGTAAATACGTCCCATAGTAACCTCAATGGTGCGGGTAGTAATGTTGTCGACGAACTTGCGGTCATGAGAGATTACAACAACAGCCTTTCCACTCTTCATCAGGAATTCTTCCAGCCAACCGATAGACTCAATATCAAGGTGGTTCGTTGGCTCATCGAGAAGAAGGACATCGGGATTCTTTAAAAGGAGTTTTGCCAATTCTATGCGCATACGCCAACCACCAGAGAATTCTGAAGTCTGGCGATTGAAGTCTGAACGTTCGAAGCCGAGGCCGAGAAGAATCTTCTCAACATCTTCTTCGAAATGTGTCATATCAATGGCATAGAACTTCTCGCTCATAGAAGCCACCTTTTCAATCAGCGCCATATACTCATCGCTCTCGTAGTCCGTTCGCTCAGTGAGCTGCTGGTTAATAGCTTCGATCTCTGCTTCCATCTCCCGGAGATAGGAAAAAGCCTGGGCTGTCTCTTCGAAAACAGTACGTCCATCTTCTGTCAGCAAGTGCTGGGGGAGGTAGGCAATGACCGTATCCTTCGGAGCAGAAACACCGCCCCGTGTAGCTGTACGAACACCGGCAAGAATCTTCAGCAAGGTTGATTTACCCGCTCCGTTCTTACCCATCAAAGCGATTCTGTCACCGTCGTTAATAACAAAACTAATATCGGAGAAAAGCACTTCTCCACCAAATTCGACTGCTAAGCCGTCAACTGATACCATATAATATATAATTGTGTGCGCTGAGCGCTAATTAATTCAAAACTGTGAGAAATAAGTTATGCCGCTCTGTGTCTCGTTCTCTTACCTAGAAGCCATGGAGCGTGGTCTTCGCACCAACGAAGGAAGGGATAGAGAACAGCGATGATGATGCAGCAAAGGATGAGTGTGACCCACCAAGACCTGCAACTGATTCCCACGAAACTCATTGCTAACAGCAATACTTCCCGTAATACGTAATGTAGTCCTAAAATAACGAGCGTTCCCGTTGATAGCGTCTTGATAATCCTGCTCTCGGGAAGCAACATCATTCCTACAAAACAACCAACAGAGATCAGCGCAGAACTGACGAAGAAAAAAGCAAAATTCATACCGTAGTGGTTACACCACATATCGATTTCGTTTGCATAGCTACCAATCAATGTAGAAGCACCAATTGCTAGTGCAAACATTAGAACTTTAACGCTATTACGGTAGGAATGAATCTTTTCCAGACATCGGCTTTCTTTCAATTCCATTCCCAATAGCATCATCGGCATGGCCGCTATAACTCGATAGATATAAAGGTATTGAATGCTTTCAGATACACCAATGACAGATTCTACCCCCATCCATGTTACGCATATGACAAGAATAGCTCTGCGAATTGTTTTGCGTCTGATTACAGGTATTCCGTCAAGAAGCAGCTTACAAATTATCCAAGCGAAAACGAACCAAAAGCCGGGAAAAAGAATCGCGTTTCCTGGTTCAAAGTCGCATTTCCAAAGACCAGCAACAGACCCCATACCAATTTGGTTGCCGTGCCAAAAAGGTAATAATCCCATAACGGTATAGAAAATTGCATTGAAAGCAATTCCTAACAGAACCGGTGGTAGGCAAGACCGTAATGTATCTAAACACGAATGTGATTTATATAGATAACCTGAGATTATGAAGAACGCAGGCATATAGAACGTACAGACCGAATTCATCCCCCTGTCATCAAGGCCGATATGACCGCAAATCACCAGGCCAATCAGCAATGCTTTGGCCCAGTCTATCCATATCAAGCGTTTTTGTTTCTGCACAGGTTTTCGTGTAAGATTAAAAAAAGAAGGAAAGCCAATGACTTTCCTTCTTTGCGGAGAGAGGGGGATTCGAACCCCCGAAACGCTTTCGACGTTTATACGCTTTCCAGGCGTACCTCTTCAACCACTCGAGCACCTCTCCTTTTGAGATTGTTGTTTGGTTGAAAATGGGTGCACAGCAGGGGGCTGAGCCCATTACAAAAGGCATTTCGAGACCGCAAAGGGCATACTTTGCATTTTGCGAGTGCAAAGGTAATTCATTCTTTCGAAACAACCAAACTTTATTCCGACTTTTTTTGAAATCATATAAAAAATCATTTTTTTGCTCACTTTCCTTTGCAACTCTCAATGTTTTTAGTAAATTTGCTCCGTAATTTATGCGTACCAGCGCGCAGGCATATAAAATATGATGTCCTCTGATTCACGTAAGTTGCGTCTTATTAACTCATTAAAATCTTTAAATACTTTATAACAATGGAATACAAGACAATTTCAGGACTCCGCCGCGAGGACTTCCAGAAGGAAATCGGCGGCAAGCAGGTAGATCTTTTCTTCTTGCACAATGAGAATGGCTACGAAGTAGCTGTCACTAACTATGGCGGCTCCCTCGTAGCCATTATGGTGCCCGACCGTGACGGCATCATCTCTAATGTCATTCAGGGTCATGACAATATCGAGGACTGCATCAACAGCCCCGAACCCTTCCTCTCTACCCTCGTTGGCCGCTATGGCAACCGTATCTGCAAGGGTAAGTTCCACCTCAATGGCAAGGAATACAACCTCGCTATCAACAATGGTCCCAACCATCTCCATGGCGGTCCTACCGGTTTCCACGCTCGCGTTTGGGATGCAGAACAGGTTAGTGACAATGTTCTCGTGCTCCGCTATGTCAGTGCTTACTATGAAGAAGGTTTCCCCGGTGAATTGACTATGACCGTTCGCTACACATGGACCAACGACAACGAACTCGTTATCGACTATCGTGGCACTACCAACAAGAAGACCATCGTCAACATGACCAGCCATGGTTTCTTCAGCCTCCAGGGTATTGCTAATCCTACCCCTGAGTGCCTCGACCAGATTGTTGAGATCAATGCTGACTTCTACGTTCCCATTGATGAGAACAGCATTCCTACCGGTGAAATTCTCAAGGTAAAGGGTACTCCCTTCGACTTCACCTCTCCCAAGACCATTGGCCAGGACATCCATGCAGACCATGAACAGATCAAGAATGGTACAGGTTACGACCACAGTTTCGTTCTCAACAAGACCGAAGCTGGCGAACTCTCTTTCGCTGCTCGCGTAGTAGAACCCAACCACGGCCGTACCATGGAAGTTTACACCACCGAACCTGGTGTTCAGTTCTATACCGATAACTGGGCAGACGGTTACAAGGGTCAGTTCGGCGCAACCTTCGGCAAGTACAGCGGTATCTGCTTCGAGGCTCAGCACTTCCCCGACAGTCCCAACCGCGCACACTTCCCCAGTGTTCTTCTCCGTCCCGGTCAGCTCTATACCCAGAAGACCGTGTACAAGTTCGGTACTGACAAATAATGTGACATTTAAAATAATTCATTTAATATAATAAAAACTAAAAACACTTTAACCTTATGGCACAAAAAACAAAGCAATGGGGCGCAATTCTCGTTATGATTGCCCTCTTCGCAATGATTGCCTTCGTGACGAACCTCTGTTCTCCTATGGCAGTCATCGTTAAGAACCAGTTTGGTGCAAGCAACTTCTTGTCACAGATTGGTAACTACGGTAACTTCGGCGCATACCTCTTGATGGGTCTCCCCGCTGGTATGTTGATCAAGAAGTACGGCTACAAGAAGACCTCTCTTATTGGTCTCGTAGTTGGTATCGTTGGTATTCTCATTCAGTGGGCAAGCGGTAGCATGGGCTTCGCTGTATATCTTTGCGGTGCATTGATCTCTGGTGCATGTATGTGTATCCTCAATACCGTTGTTAACCCCATGCTTAACCTTCTCGGTGGTGGTGGTAGCACTGGTAACCAGCTTATCCAGATTGGTGGTGTATTCAACTCTGCAGCAGCAGTAGCAGTATATATCATCATGGGTTCTCTCATCGGCGAAGCAGCAAAGGCTAAGATTTCTGATGCTACTCCCGCTTTGATGATTGCACTCGCTATCTTCGTTATCGCATTCATTGTTATCCTCTTCACCAAGATTGAAGAACCCGAACAGGCTTCTGAAGAAGAAGGCCAGATGGCTCTCGTTAAGGGCGCTTGCCAGTATCGTCACTTCCTCCTCGGTGTTCTCGCTATCGCTCTCTATGGTGCAGTTGAAGTAGGTCCTCCCACCTATATCCTTCAGTACCTCACCGCAGCACCCGACGCAGCAACTCCCGGTCTCGGTATGGATGCAGCTTATTGCGGTACCCTCGGTGCAGTTTATTTCCTTATGATGCTCGCTGGCCGTCTCCTCGGTGGTGTTGTTGGTGGTAAGATCTCTACCAAGGCAATGATTGCAACCGTTAGCTCTGTAGCAGTTGTTCTCCTCGCTATCGGTATCTTCCTCCCCGCTGACGTTCGCGTTAGCATTCCTGGTGTAGACTGGGTTGCTTTGAAGCTCGTTTGGGGTGAAGTTCCCGTTGGTATCTTCCTCTTCCTCCTCGTAGGTCTTTGCGCTTCTGTAATGTGGGGTGGTATCTTCAACCTTGCTACTGAAGGCCTCGGTAAGTACACTGCTATCGCTTCTGGTATCTTCATGGCAGCAGTTTGCGGTTTCGCAATCTCTGTAGGTATCCAGGGTTGGGTTGCTGACTTGACCGGTAGCTATCTCGCAAGCTTCTTCGTTCCTCTTGCAGCAGCAGCTTATATCCTCTTCTACGCTCTCATCGGTTCTAAGCCCGCTAAGACTGAAGAATAAAAATCAATTGTCTTGGGGTTTCAAATCCCTGTTACCCCAAGACTATTATCAAATACTCAAAATCTCTTACAACTATGAAATTGACTATCGACGACGTTCGCAGTCGTTTTATCAAGCACTTCGACGGTTCTACAGGTTCAGTATATGCTTCTCCCGGCCGTATCAACCTCATTGGTGAGCACACCGACTATAACAATGGTTTCGTATTCCCCGGCGCTGTTGAGCAGGGTATGATTGCAGAAATCAAGCCTAACGGCACCCGTATGGTTGACGCTTACTCTATCGACCTTAAGGACCGCACCCAGTTCTCTCTCGATGACGAAAAGGGTCCCTCAGCATCTTGGGCACGCTACATCTACGGTGTATGCCGTGAAATGATGGCTCTCGGTGTTCCCGTTCAGGGTTTCAACACTGCTTTCGCAGGTGATGTACCCCTCGGCGCAGGTATGAGTTCTTCAGCAGCTCTTGAAAGCACCTATGCATTCGCTCTTAACGATATGTTCGGTGAAAACAAGATCGAAAAGATGGAACTTGCTCGCGTTGGTCAGCGTACCGAACACAAGTACATTGGTTGCAACTGCGGTATCATGGACCAGGCTATCAGCGTCCTTGGTAAGAAGGGTAACCTCCTCCGTCTCGATTGCCGTTCTGGCGAATATGCTTACTTCCCCTGGGAGCCCAAGGGCTATCAGCTCGTTCTCGTTAACAGCTGTGTAAAGCACGAACTCGCTGGTTCTCCCTACAACGAGCGTCGTCTCCAGTGCGAACATGTTGCTGAAATCATCAAGAAGTATCATCCTGAAGTAGAATCTCTCCGCGATGCTAACTACGAAATGCTCGAAGAGGTTAAGGCTGAAGTTACCGAAGATGAATACAAGCGCGCTCGCTACGTCATCGGTGAAGTTGTTCGCGTTCTCAACGTCTGCGAAGCTCTCGAAGCTGGTGACTACGAAAAGGTAGGTCAGATGATGTATGAGACCCACTATGGTCTTAGCAAGGAATATGAAGTAAGCTGCGAAGAACTCGACTTCCTCAATGACATCGCTCGCGAAGAAGGTGTTACCGGTAGCCGTATCATGGGTGGTGGCTTCGGTGGTTGCACCATCAACCTCATTGCTGACGAACTTGTTCCCAACTTCAAGCAGAAGGTTGTTGAGAAGTTCGAAGCTAAGTATGGCAAGAAGCCCATCGTTATCGACGTTGTTATCGGTGATGGTAGCCGCAAATTGCTCTAATTCGATATTTCCTATATAAATATTAGAGGTGTCTCGTATGAGGCACCTCTTTTGCAATGTACAACCGCCATTTATGCTGTGTTGATCACTTTTTTCTAAAAAAAATCGACGTAAGTCTTGCGTAGTTCGGAAAATCGCTGTACTTTTGCACTTGCTAAACAGCAATAAGGTTAAGATTTGGCTCGTTAGCTCAACTGAATAGA
>DCHS01000022.1:48219-53953 GCA_002314875.1 Prevotellaceae bacterium UBA1746 | reverse complement strand
TAGGTTTGAATCCTATACGAGTCACAAAGAGGTAAGCAATCGCTTACCTCCTTTTTTGTTTATTGATTCATTCAGAACCAAGCAGCAGCATACATACACTGCGCCAGCTATAATTCTTAATTCTAAATTCCTAATTCTTAATTTACCATCACCTTGCGGTTTCTGACGATATAGGTACCACGTGGTAGAGAAATAGTCTCAGAACCGACGATGTGGCGTGATGTGATACGACGACCATCAGCACCATAGATGATGAACTGCTCGTAATCAGGAGATGTGATGGTTATGCCACCTTCTTCGCCGATGATTGTCGGTTGCTGCCCTCGTGTGATTTCAATACCCACTACACCACTCTTTTCTATCGTCCACTCGAAAGAAGAAATCGGTGTCTGTTTGAGGTATGGCGTGAGATCGGAAACCAGAACCGTCAACTTATGCTTCTCACCTTCCTTAAAATCAGAAATATCCAGCGTTAGTTCACGCTCCGAAGCACCAAGAGTCTGGTCATCAAGGATCCAGGTGATATCCGTATAACCTGGAACTTCGCAAATATCTTCCAAACGGAATACCGCTGTCGTGGCATCGGCGTAAGGCTTCACCAAAGACTCTGCCGGGTCAACAACACAAATCTGGTTGACCTTGTTATGAATCTTCTTCACAAGCGCCTCACGGCATACAGCACAGAAGTTCTTTCCGAGATACTCCATCTTGCAAGTACCATTCACTGGTTTATAGAATTTGTTACCGAGCGTAGAACCACCAATCTTAAAGGCTTTCACGCCTTCTTGTCCCCACCAGGCTCTCCATGGAGAAGTTTCCTCTGTATAATATTTAGAGGTGTTAGAAGATTCATAAAGATATACGTCACCGGCATAGTATTCGTCATTGAGTTTGGCAAAGGTATGGCCAAGTTCATGAACGAATATCTCGTTGGATTCTGAGTTAACGCTGGCTATAAGGATGTCACCACCGGAACCACCATATTCCTTGCTGTTTCCGAGAATGCCAGCTATATCGTAGTCAGGAATTAAAGCGTCGAGAAGTTCATAGGGCTTATTGCCGTCGAAACACATCAAGCGGTGAATGCCATAAGCATCGAAATAAACGCCGAAATAAGTATCATAGTTACTGATCTTCAAGCTTGAACCCTCAGGACATGTACCAGAAGGATAACCTGGATGCGATATACCCGATTCTCTTGAATCTACCTTGATATAATAGATGTTGAACCAGTCACGGTAGTCTGCAAAAGGTACTTGGGAAAACATGTGTTCGATACATGAATTGGCATATTTCGTAAATACCGCATATTGCGTTGACTTGAAGCCATCGCCCATCAGAACGAAGTTGATGCCACTTGGCCCCACATACTGAATGGTGTCAATGGGAAAATCCTGACCTTCGCGTGCTCTTAAATCATCAGCACTGATACGCTGCATCCTCGTTGGAGCCTTGTTAATATCGCGGTGAACGGCGGGATAGCCCTTCAAGTTAACGAAGTCCTTATCTATAGCATGAAAACCCTGAGCGCTCATTGGAAGAACGGCAAGAGACGATGCAAAAGCTAAAAGGAAAGAGAGTTTCATAATGTGTTTTCTTTGGTTTTTATGGTGCAAATATACAACATATTTCAGGGATATATATTAGTATTCCTAATATTTCCGTTTTTCTCCTTGCTTATTTCATAAGAAATAAGTAATTTTGCCCTGAATTATGTAAAAATGGTTATCCGATAGCCTGAATTAAGGCAATTTTTGCCATTAAGAGCACATTTTAAACGTCTCTTTGCCAATATAATCATTGCCCTATCAGGCCTTCGCATAGTCATCATTCAGAAAAACAAATCAACCTATATATTACCTTAAAACCATTCTTATGAAAAAGGTTTTTAAACAAGCAAGCCTCCTTGCGCTGTTCTCATTGTCAGCGGGAGCCGCTTTTGCACAGTATGTACCGTCACACGGTAAATATGTGACCTACATCACTGACAGCAAATCTTTCTATGACTACTTCCCTACCTGGGAACCCGGTCAGCAGTTATCTGAAGATGAAAACTTCTTCATCTCTCGCGTTAAGATCAAGGATCGTTTCATCAACCGTGAAACCCAGGTCCTCAATAACGAGAAGAACAACCAGCGTAAGTTCAGCCTCTGTACCCCTATGGGTATCTCTGACACCTACTGGCAGACTCTTCCCCGTTATGTCATGGACGCTGACAACTTCAGCATGTGGTCGTACCTTGACAGCCAGGGCGGCTGGTCACAGAGTTGGATTCGTACCGTTGGTGCTTACAGCGATGTTTGCCACAAGAACGGTGTTGCCAACAGCGGTGGTGTTATCTTCTTCGACTCTTGGGGAGGTGACAATACTGGTCCTCAGAAGATTGTCAACATGCTCGTCCAGAAGAACAGCGACGGTACCTTCAAGTACCTTGACAAGTTCATCAAGTTCCTCCGCTACTATGGCGTTGACGGTGTAACCTTCAATCCCGAAGGAACCATTCAGAATGCTTCTCTATTCCAGGACTTCCTCGCTGCTGTTCATGAAAAGGTTGCAGAATATGGTTGGCAGTTCCATGTAACCTGGTATGGTGCCAACAACAACAACGGTAATCTCGACCTTGGTTCACAGTTGACTGCAAGCAAGGCAAACTGGTTTATTAAGAACGGCAAGACCGTCAGCGATATCTACTTCCTCAACTACGATTGGTCCAGCAGCATTACCGCTTCTCAGAGCTACGCAGAAGGCCTTCGTGCTGGTTCATCTTCCGATGTTTATGCTGGTTATGATATCCAGGGTAACTGGCTGGCTCGTGGTAACTGGAACCGTCTGAAAGGAACCACCTGTTCTGTTATTTTCTGGGGTAACCACACTACCGACATGATTTACCAGAACTCTACGGAAAACGGTTCTTCCGACGAAGCTGTTCAGAAGTGCTACCTCCAGAAGCAGGAAGAAGTCTTCTCTGGTGGTAATCGCAACCCGGCTAAGACTCCAACCGTAACATCTACAACCGGTGTCAGCCAGTCCTCTTCTGCTGCTATGAAGAAGTTCCATGGTGTCTGCGCTCTCGTTCCTGCTCGTAGTTCACTCCAGGAACTCCCCTTCATCACCCGTTTCTCCTTGGGTAATGGTAAGGCATTCCGCAGTGAAGGTCAGGAAACCTTCCACGGTAAGTGGTACAGTCTCTCCTCTCAGGACTACCTCCCCACCTGGCGTTGGTGGATAACCAATGCTGAAGGCAACGTTCCTACAGATGGTATCAACTGCGGTTTCACCTTCGACGACAGCTGGTATGCAGGTTCTTGTATGAAGATGAACGGTGCTACTGCCTGCTCTAACATTCGTCTTTTCAAGACCAACTTCAATGTCAGTGGTGACGATGCTGTAAATCTTGTTTACAAACTCAATAACACCACTGAATCTCACGCTAAGCTCTTCTGGTCATTCGTAGGTTCTGAAAAAGAATTACACTACGCTGCCATTCCCGATGCTGAAGAAGGCGTTTGGACTGAATTCAAGAGCACAGCTAGCAAGCTCGGTATGACCGGTAATGTTGCCCTCCTCGGTGTTCAGTTCGAAAATACTGCTTCTGACTACGAAATGCTCTTCGGCGAATTCGGTATTGTTCCTGAAGTATCCTACACCCCGGTTAAGCCCACTATCACCAAGAGCCAGTTCCTTGAGAGAACCTACAACTCTGTAAGCTATAAGCTCATCTGGGACTGCGGTAAGTCTGCAGCTGCTCAGGCTGATCCTTCAATGCCTACCTACAATGCCGACATCGACACTTGGTATTTCGAAGTTTACAGCCAGGCAGAAGGTAAGGAACCCGTTCTAGACGGTGTTACCACTTCATGGGCTCACTATATCGTTGGTGCTTTCTCCGATCCTACCATCGAAAAATATCGTTTCGGTGTTCGTGCTGTTGCTCCCGACGGAAAGACTGCAAGTGAAATTGCCTGGAGCGACTATACTACTATCGAAGCTACTACCGTTGACGGTATCTCTTTGGACAAGAGTATCATCAAGTCTGGTGAAGAGTTCACGGTATCTTACACAGACCCCCTCCACGCTGATGCTATCAAGTGGCAGATTGTAGATCCTGCAACGGGTAAGGATATGGCTGCTCAGACTGGTGGTACTGGTCTCAAGGCTGCTATCAATGAAATCGGCACTTACGACGTTGTTCTTACCGATGGTGCCAATGAAACTACCTACTATCGCGGTTTCGTTCAGGTTTCTCCCGCTGAGACCGGTGCTCTCCCCATCGCCAACGACTTCGTTGCTGACAAGACCGATCTAACTTTTGCTGACAACACTGCAAGCGTAACCTACAACATCGAACGTCTCGGTGAAGGTAAGGTTTCCCGTGGTCTCGAACTTGAAGATGCTTATCAGTTCCGTATTCCTCAAGAAGCACTTCCCAAGACTCAGAAGCAGTACACTGTTGGTTGCTGGATCAAGCCTTATGGTTTCGCTCACTCAAAGTACGGTACCAACCTCTTCAACAAGCGTAATATCCAGCGTTCATGGCCTCACAACAACTGGGGTGCTTTCTGGACCATTATCTGGCCTGAATGGTACAACAGTGACGGCTCACTTGCCTGCGATGCCAACGTTATTTCCTACACCATGTACGAAAGCAGCAACAAGAGTTTCGCTGGTAACAGCAACAAGCACGAAACGGCCTTCGTTGACTGTACGACCGACCGCCATCTTGCATCTGACCAGACTTATGCTCTCAATGCTAATACCTGGACCCATGTCATGATTTGCTACGATGGTTCCAAGCAGAAGATTTTCTTCAACGGTAAGAAGGTTTGTGAATGTACAACAAACTTCGTTGAATACGATGAAAGTCCTATCTACATCGGTGGTTCTAACGTTTACCACGCTGGTATCAACGGCGTTATCGACGATGTTCAGGTTTGGCACAAAGCACTCACCGAAGCAGAAGTGAAGGAAGCTATGCAGGGCTATGAAGGCAAGACTATACCTGCTGAACTCAAGGCATACTATACCTTCGAAAGTCATGATGCAGCAAACCACTTCCCCAACCTCGGTTCTGGTACCAGCACTTGGTATGGTGACTATATCCAGCTCGTAGGTGCAGCTGGTGAAGCAACCGTTGGTGCTACAGAAGTAATCCTTGATCCCAACAACAACATCATGGGTAATCCCGCACTTCCCGGTAGCCTTGAAATCAAGACCACTGCTACCCTTTCCGATGGTATCGAAGGTCCTGGTAGCCTTGTATTCAGTGGCAATGGCGTTACCGGTGGTAATCTCGTTGTTGATGCAGCAACCGCTAATGGTCCTCACGACATCACCTTCACTCTAAGCAATATGTGGGGTAAGTCTGAGATCACCAAGCCTGCTTATATCACCGTCAGCGGCCAGGATGGCATTGAAACCATTAGCGTTAGCAATGCTTCAAATGCAATCTTTAACCTCGCTGGTCAGCGTGTTAAGAATGCTTCCAACGGTGTTTACATCATCAATGGCAAGAAGGTTATCCGTTGACCCTACGGTATAAACCTCAAATAATAACTCCCGAGAGTTGGACTACACGCCAGCTTTCGGGAGTTTTCTTGTCTAACGGAAAAATGAAATTATATTTTTATACCAGTATACTTTATACCTTTTATACTTTTAGAATTTTATACCAGTATATCGTTTACTTTGTTTACTTTGTTTACTTTTTAACTTGTATACCAGTAGACTTTGTAGA
>DCHS01000022.1:0-48168 GCA_002314875.1 Prevotellaceae bacterium UBA1746 | reverse complement strand
GTAGACTTTGTAGACTTTGTAGACCTTTTTACTTCTTTAGTTTTAAGGTGAAGACGCGGGTTTCGCAAGGAGAGAGTGTGCCAGTGGCGAGGGTGTCCTTTACTTCAAATGAGGCCTTACTCCATACATCGTGGCAAAGGTAGGTGCGTCCAGCTTGCATATAGAGTTCATGAAGTGGGAGACTTATACTGCTCTGCTCATTATCAGAACGATTGACGACGGCAACGGCAAAACTACCATCAGCCAGATCCTTTACATAGACGTCGTAACCCTTTCCTTCATAGTCGGTGGTTCCCGTTGAAAGCGCTTCCATATATTCTGCCTGTTGACCGAGGATATCCTGATTGAGGGCAATGATTTCAGGGTTCGTCAGCGTTGCTATATCATCGTCGGTAATCAGCGGATCAGGCATGGTAACCTCGCTGTTGGCCTCGCCCATTGGAGTCTCACGAAGGTCGCAGGTCAACGATAGCGGACTGGAGAACATGCACCATAGTGACATCTGGGTGCGTGCCTGAGTAGGAGTCAGACCAATTATGGCACCACCATTTTCCTGGTTGCTAACAGTATTGTTGCTGGGACCACCAAGTCCGTGGAGACCGATGCACATCATATCGAGATCATTGAAGCGATTTACACCGCCATACATCCAAAGACGGCGAACCTCGTCAGTGGCAGCAATGACACCGGGACGGCTGCTGTTACCAATCCAATCCTCACGTACATCAGCAGTTGCCCGCCAACTACTACCGCCAGCTTCAGCACCCCAGAGCCAGGGTTGGCTTGATCCCCACTCGCAGATATTGAAGACAAAAGGAATGGAATGGGCCTCACGACGCTGATTGTTAAGTGCTTCGATGACTTTTCCCATGCGACTGTAGCTGATTCTCGTACTCGCCTCGCTGTTGCAATAGTCATATTTGAGCATATCCACACCCCAGCTATTGAAGAGGTTAATATGCTGAGCTTCAAAACCGAAACTTCCGGGTTGATAGTATTCACAAGTCATCGTACCAGCGTCGCTGTAAATACCGAGTTTTAACCGAGGATTGATGTCTTGAAAAGCCTTCTTTAAGCCTGCAATACCATAAGGGAATTTTGCAGCATCGTAGTTTAGTTGCGACTTATCCTGCGTCTCATTAGCCCAGGCATCATCAAGGACAATCATGCGGAAACCGGCATCAACGAGACCGTGCTTCTCCATACCTTTTGCTATTTCCACCATCTTTGAGTGGCTGATAGAGCGAGCAAACCAGTTCCAGGTCAGCCATGCCATCATCGGTGTAGGAGACTGTAGGAAGTCGCTGACAATGAGACGAACTATCGCCTGCTTCTGCTGACCTTCAGCATCTTTGAGATTGACGGTATAGGCATATTCTCCTTCTGCCTCAGGCGCAGTACCAGCAACATATTTGTATTTGTTACCGATATTGAAACGATCTTCTCTAAGGCTCAAGGTAGAAATACATCCAAAGTCAACATCGGTGACCGTCAAGCCTTCATTGGCAATGAGTTTATGGCGGAAAGGAGCACCGGGTTTAGCATAGAGCAAGTTAGCACAAGCCAAAGGAGCAGTAGCAGGATCAAAAGCACTTTCACTGTCATCGATGAAAATTACGTTGATCTGGTAGTTGGCATTGTCGAGCATAACTTTTGCGGTATAGCCCTCGCCAACCTGTACCTGGATGTCACTCTCCGTCAGAATTTCAGCCACAATCGTCTGGCCGTTCTGAGCATTAAGATTTCTGAACTCCTTGCCAGCAACCAGCACGACAGCATCGGCAGGCATACCATCGCTGTAGATGGTGTAGGTATGCTTTTCAGCGGTTACCATAGTATTGGCAGCCTGAATATGGAAGGAGACATTGCAGAAGAGTCCAACCAGAACGAAGATAAACATGAGGATGTAGTTCATATTGCTTACTTTTTGTTTAACGATTGAGAAGAGAAATCTTTGATTTCGCTGGCAACTTCTTTGTAGTCGCGAGGTGCTTGTCGTACATCAGCGGAGGAGCCATCGAAGATGAGCGACCCGATGGTGCGACATAAAAAGCGCTGAGAGGAGAAATCTTTGATTTCGCTGGCAAAGGTACGGCAATAAATTTGAAATCTAAAAGATATTGTAACAAAAACGACGATTTTTTCTAAAATGGAAGAAGTTCATCAATTTAAAACTCGTTAAGATTTTTAACATAGGTATATTTGGAAAGTTCGGAGTTTTTGCGTAACTTAATGATACGTAGCAAAATGCAATCGCTATTTGTTGGGGTAAAAACGCTCTGAGCTTGGCGTTTAAATTACCTCCGCGACAGTTCAAACGCTCTGCGCTTGGCGTTTCATTTACCTCCGTTGTAGTTCCTAAATACCACTTTAACATTAGGAAGAGATATAGTTGATGAATTGATAAGTTCAAAATATAGAGGCTTTCAAGAGTAAATGATAGAGACGAGGTATGCTTTGTAAATGGTAAATCTTCCAGGGTGTTTTACTTCTAAAAATGTGGAAAGGGCAAGACCCTGCCAAAATCAATATGCCTCGTCACTTTCAAATAGCCACAAAAGTTAGAATTGTTACAAATGTTACATTTGTTACATGGGGCGTTTTGAAACGCGCGTACTTGATTTAATTATATTATATATTATATTATTATACTTGATTTAATAATAGAATATCTAATTCCAAACCACCCCCTCAATAATTTTACCCCCAAAAACGAAAACGGGCCGTGTAACAAATGTAACAAATATAACATTTTGGGTGAGAAAACACAGGGAAAGTGGAGTAAAACGTAGTGTATAACCTTATTATGGGGGTAAAAAAGTGCTTGAAATACACTATTCTGTAAAGTTTACGACGCCTAATAGTTATAAAAAAAGTATCCAAAAATAACGATATACCTCATATTATTGCCTATTTTCAGTTAAAATAAGAGGAGAAAAGTATACAAAGTCTACAAAGTATACCGGTATACAAGTATGAAAGTTAAAAAGGTCTACAAAGTCTACAAAGTATACCGGTATACTGGTATAAAATTCAAAAAGTATAAAAGTATAAAGGAATAATTGGTATATTTCATCTCTAAAACCAACAAAAACTCCCGAAAATTGGCATAAAAACCAATAATCGGGAGTTATTTTAGGTAATAAAATACTTCTTTAGAAGGAAAAACAAGCGTCTTATCGCACTACCTTCTTACCGTTGACGATGAAAATGCCATGGAAATTAGGCTTCACACGCTGGCCAAGGAGGTTATAGATGGGGCTTTCGCTGGCAATAGTAACCGAGGGGATACCTGTGTAAGCGGTGGAATTAGGATCGCCCGTGAAGTGAACATCGATGCATCGGCCATTGAGAGCTGCAGCAGCAGAGAGGAAGAATTCGAAGTCTTCGAGATGGGTGACATGGTCCTCTTCCATATTCAACATGCCATGGAAATTAGCTCCTTGAGCAAGGAAAGTACCTCCAGAAACATTAGCACCATGGACATTTTCCGGCGTATAGTCAACACCACGGAAGGTAATTCCTACATGGGAAATGTCTTCTTTATGTTCATTATAGAGAACGGAATAGCCGTAAATCCAATCGTGGAAATACTTCTTGGGAGCACGTAGAATAGCAGCAGGCTCACCATCAAGGTTCAGCATGGCCTCTTCACTGGTAACACCTTCTTGTGTTGCAAAATAGAAGACATATTCCTCAGGATCAAGATCGTTAACATAAACGGAATTTATGGGAATTTCTTCCAAATCGTCGTACTGGCTATGCTCATCGCTGGCGATATAATAAACCTTGATCTGATTGGGATAGACCTTCTTCTCGGTGCGATCCATCCAAGCTCGGCCTCTGCTGATAGTTCCGAAATACAAGTCATCGTCCTCATCATAGCAGGCGCAATAGACATTGTAACCTTTCTCACTCTTCTCAACGCATATTCTGCCACTTGTAGCACCGAAATAAGATTGTGGAACCATATTGTAAAAAGCTACAACGACATTTGGTTCTTTGATGTCAATGGTATCGCCAATCAGCGCATTGGGAATAGCAATAGCAATATGATTCGTCAAGTCAGGATCATCGCCAATTTCCAAAGCACCAACGCAGACATAAAGGATAGTCATTCCTGTATTACCCGTATCGTAGAAAGCAGCCTTGACAAGCCTGCTATACATACCATCTTCACCAGAAGGAGAATAGTAGTTCAGATACGCATTTTTCAAACCAAGAACGGTCTCAGGATCTTGTTCCTGGGCATAAGCCGTAAAAGAAAAGAGTGCCAGGAAAAGCAATATGATTTTTTTCATTGGGGATATGCAATTAGTGTTCATCAGGAGCGCCAACAGGCTCAGCGGTAGTCTGTTTAGCAGGAGTTGCTGGTGTTTCTGCCTTAGGAGCAGGTTCTGCAGGAACAGGGGTGGGAGTCGTTGCCGCAGGCGTTGCTGGTGCGGGAGTTGTAGCGGGTTCTGCAGGGGTATCAGTGGTTGTCTCCTCAACAGGAGCGGCACGTCTTGCAGTGTCAACGGTTGCAGGTGCTTCCTTGAACGCATTGGGATCGGCGGTCTTTGGAGCATCACCGAAAAAGTCGGCATTACTGTCAAGAGTATCGGTTACATTCACAGGATCTTCGAGTTCATACAGAGGATCATAGCTGCGATGATCGGTGAAGAAGTAGAAATAGGTTGTCGCAAAAGCAAAGAGAACCAGGAAAACAGCAGCCCCCAAAGCAATGCGCTTCTGCGTCTGTTCAGGAAGAGCATTCCATCGATCGCGTACCGCTCTGTTGAAGGGAGAACACAAAGTAATGAACTTCTTCTTCAAATTCCTGCAGATAACCTTGACCTTGTGCCAGAAGTTTTTTGCCTTGGATGTCTCATCAGCCTGAACAATTTCTGCTGAAGTTACAGATTCGGTCTGAACTGCGTTTACAGTATGATCATCGGAAACCAATTCTTCAGCCTTAACTTCACCGATGGGCTTTACAGGTTCTTCTTTTTCACGATGATGGTGGTGGTTGTGACTCTCGTGGTCATCGTAGAGTTTTACCTTTTTGGGACGGGAAACTTTAGCTTCCTCGTCAACCCCTGTGACATGGATGAGAAGACTTGCATCTTCACCCTGGAGCTTCTTCGCTTCACGCTCGATAGCCTCCAACTTTTCTTCGTTGGTATATTCGTTACTGCTTAGAATAGAGCCCAGAAGTGTGTTCTCCAGATAGTCTCTCTGTTCTAATTCTTTCGTCGTGTAAACCTTGAATTTCAGTTTCATATATTAAAGTGTTATTTTTCCAACATTTTGATGGCAGATTCAGCCTTTTGATGAAGTTCGTCGTTGGTTGTCTGGGCGGCAGCCTTCTTGAAATATTCAAGAGCCAGGGCCTTATCCTCGGGAACTCCTTTGCCAGAACCGTAAATCCAACCGATATGGTAATAGGCGACTGGGGTACTGGAGAGCTTGAACCAACGAAGGGCGTCTTCATATTTCTCCTGACGCATATAGCAGAGACCGCATTTCTCGGCGGCTTCAGACTTTGCCTCCTTGGGAGCTTTTTCATAAGCCTTCTGATAACAGGTAACAGCCTGCTCGTTATTCTTGTCAACACCATAACCATTCTCGTAGCAGATAGCAAGGTTGGAGATGCCGACATAATCGCCATGTCTTGCAGCCTCCTTGGCATATTTGTATGCCTGACTGCCATTAAGATCAACACCCTTGCCGTTGAGATAGAGCCAGGAGACATTTCCCATTAACATTGCACTCCCTAAATCAGCACCACGTTTGGCATATTTGAAAGCCTCTTCGTAGTTCTCCTTTTGTATATAGAGGTGATACATATATTGGAGCGCCGTGGTGTCTTCTTTTTCGCATGGTTCAGCCAAGAGACGGATGGCCTCATTATCGTTGCAGCTGACACCGAGACCATTGATATAGCAGCGGGCAAGATAGATCTGTGCAGGTTGATAATGCTGTTCTGCAGCCTGAAGGAACCAATAAGCTGCCTTGTCATAATCCTGCTTAATGCCAGCACCTTGGAAGTAGCAGAGACCAAGATTAAACTGTGAGATATCCTGGCCTAAGGCAGCACCCTGGCGATACATTTCGACGGTCTCAGCGGTGACATGACCGTTCGAAGTCGTCTCATGGAGAATGGCGAGATTGTTCTTTGCCGTTGCCGCAACATCAGCATCAGAACATTCACTTGCCTTGGTGTACCAGATTAGAGCCTGGTCATAATCCTGAGCTGTACCTTCGCCAAGATGATAAGCCATTCCGAGATTCAGCATAGCAGCAGGTTCACCATTTTTGGCAGCCATCTGCATCATGCGGAAACTCTTTGCTAAATCCTTCTGTACTCCCCTGCCCTCTTTCAACATCATCGCTAAGCGACGCTGGCTGTAGGCATCACCGAGGGTGGCCGCCTTATGGTAATACAGAGCAGCTTTCCAAAGGTCGGTATCAGGACCATTGCCTTCATAATCATCGGAATAGAGATCGCCGAGAGAAGACAAAGCTTCGGGATATTTCAGCTCGGCAGCTTTCTCATAATACTCAAGAGCCTTAGTGAGATCGGGCAGAATATAAGTTTTTCCTTCGAACTCAAAACCAGTCTCGTAGTAGTCACCGAGAGCATAGAGAAATTCAGGATCGTTGGCTGCAGCCAATTTGTTCATCCAATAGAGAACTTTATCAATCTGCTTTAGTTCAGCGTAGGCGTTAACGAGAAAAGTCTGGGCAGAATGAAGACCTAATTCACCAGCTTGCTCATAGAGTGCAAGCGCTTCGTCCTCCTTTCCTTTGTCCAACAACTTATCGGCCTTGACTGCTATCTTAACAGCCATGGTCGAATCTTTTGCAGCAGTCTGGGCTTGGAGTGTTGCTGTTCCAAGACTACCCAAAACAAACAATGAAAGGAGTATTTTCTTTTTCATTAGCGGATAAATTTCTTTCCGTTAGCAATATATAGACCTTTAGGGGCTTTCAAACGACGACCACTAAGGTCATAGATACTCTTATTCTCCTTTGAAGAAGGAACTACAGAAAGGTTATTGGGATTGGTCACCATAGTGAGATCGGCATTGTATAACCAGATTTTTCCGGTTTCATCGAAAGCACCATAATAGGCGTGGCGCATACCTTCAGCCAATATATATTGCAAGGTGCCATCTCCCAAGATTTCAAAACGAAGGTCATCATCAAGTTCCACAACTGTACCATTCTCAACTTTTGCAGCAGAGAAATAAAGTTCATAGGTTTTACCCTCATAGCTGTAATACCAATGGAAAAAGTGCTGTTTGGGGATGCTGATGACGTTGCCTTCCTTCTTGCCGACAATCGGGGCAAGGGCAGGAATATTCTGTTCTGCAAGACTCTCGTCATACTGCAGACTCATCATGTGGGGAAAGAGCGTATGGAAATAGATATTACCGTCACCGTTATCGTAGGCAACGATCTGAACGTCTGAAAGTACCTCAATCGTATAGGTATAGAAATATCCAGAGGCAAGGTAATAGGTAGGTTCTGCATCTGCAGGAACTTGGTTGATAGGCCAGCCTGGATATGGGTGATCTTCTTCTGCCAAATTGGGAGTATTTGCTACCGCCATTTGAGCAAAACAGAATAGGATAAGGACTAAGAAAGAGTAGATTTTCTTCATAGTGAAATTAGAATAAAAGAATAAGAAACTTGGTACTTATCGATGCAAATATACTACAAAATGCCGAAAATACCAAATTTCTTATTCGTTTTTACCACTCCAGCACCACGGCAGAAGGGAAAATGCGAAGGGGATCGCCCCAAATTTCCAAAGATTGACGCATGGTAGCTGCAGAAATCTTTAGGTTTCCCTGGTACAAAACCTTGCCATTTACAGCAATGGTAACAGGTTTCGTCAAGTCAACGAGTTGCTCGCTAAGATAGACGCGAAGACGACCATGTTCAGCAGGTGAAAAATCGCGGTGGAACATCATATCGATCTCCCAGTTTGGATCAATCCATGTTGTCTGATAAGCAACACGCTGGACATTAATATCTACACGATTGTCCTTGGCCGTAAACTCGTACATCGTACGGTAGGCATCGGTTTCCTTCAACACCTCGAGGTTGTAGAAGTTGTCACGCTTTACAGAATCCATTTCCATATTTTCCCATAGGAAATGTCTGGGTTGGGCATTGCGATGATGACGACTGAGCCAGGGTGTTGTCAAACTGTAGTCAATATGGTGTCCCATGCCAGGAACCAGTTCTACCTTGTGATGAAACTCCTCAGGATAGAGATTCTCAAGACTATCAAGGGCCTGATTCGTCAGTTGTGTCAAGAAGAAGCGGTAGAACATGTAGTCCTTCTCACCCGTGCGGAAATTGAAAGCGATGTTGCTGAGGTTCTCTGCCGGAGCGTTTTTCAAAGGTTCACCACCTGCCATAGGACCTGCAGCAGCAAAATAGTCTCCGTAGTAAGAGGCCAAACGCTGACTTCCGTAACCACCTTCCGAAATGCCAAAGACATATAGACGAGCCGGGTCAATTTGGGGAGAAGCCAACAACTGTCGGAAAAGATGTGACCATGCCCACTGTTTGCTCTTCTGCCACCAACGGTAATATTTCAACTCATTGGGAATCTGTGGAATGACATAGGCACAAGGAGCATCGTTGAAGGATTGTGCAAGACGGAATCCCGTGGACCATTCTATGTCTTTCGGACCACTACCATGAAGATAGAGAAAGACAGGATAACCTGCCGAAGGTTGTTCGCCTTTCGTTCCGCTGAAAAAATTCATGGTAGCATAGGGCTCGAGATCAGCGGGAATTTGCCATGCACTTCGTTTGCCCTCGGAAAGTGGTGTTAAAGGGAGAACAGAAACTTCAGTATCGCTCTGTACTTTCTTACACCACTCGTTCCAGGCTTTCTGGCGGAGGTTATGCAGAGTCTCTCCCTGCTTGATTTTATCGGTTGCAAAAGACATCGAACCGCAGAGGGCGAATGTCAATGCAAATGTCATTATACGCCTAACCATTTACAATTTATAGATTTACAATTTATAGATTTACAATTTTCAATTTTTCCTCAGTTCAAAGGCTTAGCGTACTACAACAGGAGTAACAATGTCGTTGATCTTAACGAGATAAGTGCCAGGTGTTACGGGAATACGGAGAGTTCCTGATGCACGGAGACTTCGGATACGCTGACCGTTGGAAGCATAGATGCTGATTGCTGCACTTGTATTTTGTGCATTGTTGACGCCACCCTTGTTAGCGCGAGCATCGTTGATGACGATGGCACCCTCTTCGGAGAGAACGAGGTAATCAGAAGTTGCAAGTGAACGGATACCGTTTTCAAGAGATACCACTGCATCGTTAGAGAAACCAGACTCGCCTTTAGGATAAACCGTCGTCACATTATAAATATAGGAGCCGTCAGCAGGAAGGATGTCGTCATACTCAAAGCCTTTAACAATATCCTTGTTGAGCTTCTCATAGTTACGATAGACATTGTAACCGGTGTTTTCAACATCAATACCCGCTGCAGATGTAAAGGAAATGTCATCTACAAAGAGGGCAAGGACATCTTTGGCATTGTAGTGAATGGCAACATAACGGGCATCATCGGGAAGTTCAAAATCGTAGAACGTATAACCCGATTCATCATCAGTATTGTAACCCGTAGGAACGTCCTTAACACTGACGAAAGAGTTGAAATCTTCACGGTTATCGCCAGTAGAAGAAGTCATGATTTCGAAGCTTTCAAGACCATACTTGTTGCTGGCAGACTTAGCCCAGAAACTGATACGATGATCGTTTTCGGCCAGTTCGGGGAAAATCAAATAGTCATCGTTCTGCACGGGAGAAGCCCAGAAAACGAGCATCTTGTCTCCGCTATGCGCACCGATGATAGAAGATGAAGAGAAGCCGTATTCCTTCACACTGAAGACCTGGCAAGCCATTCCCTTACCACGGTGAGGATAGTCCAAAGTCATACCACTTGCCATGTACTGTGTATAGCGGTGATCATTGTCAATAACCTTGAAATCACCAATATAACCTTCGTCAACGATTTCACCGAAGGGCTCGAGATTGTCGTCGAAATTACATTCGATACCACCCACAGACCAAGATTCAAATTCTTCGCAATCCTCTGTGCGTTCTTCAAAAGCCACACCGAAGGGTGCATCCCAGGTGAGATGAACATTCCTACCATCAACGGTGGCAGCAAGATCAACGGGCTCGGGATAACCAGAATCCTTCACCTTGACGGTCAGAGTCTTCACATTATTTCTTTCGCCTTGATCACCTTTACAGATAACGCGAGCCTCAATCTTAGCCTCACCAACGGAACGGAAAGTAGGTAAAGTGAAATAAGTAGTATTGGCTGCGTCAACATAGATATTCAGACCTTCCTTGGAATCTACCAAGACATCGTCAATATAAACTTCAATGTCATAGCCTTTCATCTCACTCTTACCAAGATTAGAGACTTCTACACCCAGTTTAACCTGATCACCCACTCGGATAGTTTTGGGAAGTTCAAGACTGGTGACGGCGAGGTCATAATCAACATCGTTGGTAACACTTACATGATCGACGAGAATTTCCTGATTAGAAGCACTCGTACTGTAAGCCGTGAAACCGAACTGGAAACGGTCCCAGTCAGTGTACTCCGTTAAATCAAGGTTATATTCATGCCAACCAGAACCTTTGGACTTTATAATCTCGACGTCCTTCCAACCTTCGAAACCAGGATCGCGGGTAACTTGTATTTTCAGCGTAGATATTTCATCAGGAATACTTGCCCAAAAGGTCAACAGAGGACTTGCCATATACTGAATGTCAACCAAAGGAGAACCGATACGTGCAGCACCATTTCCCAAAGCTGTATAGCAGAGATTACCACCGTCAAGATCCTCGGCAGGGAGCACGGGACTGCTACCGCCATTAGCGAGGGACCAGATACAATTACTGCCAACAATGCGGTCCAAAATCCACGGAGAGGTCTGCAGACGGGTATTGGCAAAAGAATCGTTGTAGGGCAATACATAAGGACTTCCGAAGGGAGAGAAATTACTGCTATAGCCACCACCAACACCCTTGCTGTTCTGGGAATAGACACCATAGGAAAGGGATTCCTGCAGGGCTGTAATCATCGGAGTATCCGTGTAGGTGCGTCCCGTCCACTCTGTGGCAATCTTCTCGTAGGTGTTGAGATTGTATATAATATATTTAATGTCTGTTAAATCAACATAACCACCGTGCATACCGATGTCAACGGGTTCGTCCCAGGCAATATAAGCTTGTTCACCTTCCTGACGCCACTTGATATTCTGAGGAGCAGAAGGAATATCAATACCTACCCAACACCAACAAGTTTCACCACGACCAGTACCATCGTTGTTATTGCAGGTAATAGTGTATTCGTTTTCGCCCTCAACGGGATTATTGTCAACAACTTCGTAACTACCGCCGATGATAGGATTCTTAATCGTTGCTACAGTGAGTCCTGTTGTAATGTTAACAACTTCCGCTTCTGTAATTTCCTTCAAATCCTTACCGCTGATGGTCTTCGTAGGGCAAGTAAAATAAACCGTCGTACTCATACCGCCCTTAGGAGCTGCAACGACCTTGCAGGTAACAGCATCCGGACCTTCAATGCTTTCAGCTCCACCTACGGCAAATTCCATGATATAGAGTGCCCATGGTGTAGGACTCATGGCATGGAAACCAACATAATAGACACCATCTTCTACGGGTGTAATGCGCTTATCCAGATAAAAAGTCTCATTGACCTGCTGCTTTTCTACAACAACTTCTGTCATCGCTTCAGCAGTAGGAGCTGTACCGTAGCAAATCTCAAAGGTCTCATAGAAATTGGGATTCGGAGACATCAGAGAACCAGTGAGACGGTACATTTTGCCACCTTCCAAACGGAAAGCAGGCGCGAAGAGCCAGTCGTCACCATCTGTGCTGTTTTCCGGTTTCATATAGAAAACATGCTTCTCATCTTCCGTCCAGGTAACGCCGTCTTTATTGGCATCAAGAACGGTATAATATGCCAATCCAGTTCCGTCGTTAAATTTGCGGTTATAAGGCGGTACAATAGGATCTGTAGTTCCTAAAGCCACCTGATTAGAATTGAGAGCCTCACTCTCCTTCACGCCGTTGTAGGCTGTAATTGAATAGTAATAGGTGCCGATGTTGGTGACAGGCACTTCGTCAATGCAAGAAGTCTGTTTAGTATTCTCGATAACCAGGGCTTCATCGGGATAGCGGACAATTCGATAAGCCATACCTTCAGGGTTGACATAACCGCCGTTAACACCTTCTGTCACAGCGTTCCAACTTAATGTAACAACTTCTGTTTCGAGATCTTTGTTAGCAGTAAATTTCTCCGGCTGCTTGGGGGTGTCATTACCGATATAGCGCTGAATATAGGAGATAGGACCCTTGCCAGCATCGTTGAGCGCACGGGCAGCAAATTTATGTATACCTTCTATTACGGTTAAAGGCACAGAAACAAGCTGACCAGGTTCAGCTTTACCCGTTGCAGTTTCAACTTCATCAACTTCAACACTATAACTCAAATTGCCAACAAGATTCTGACCATCATAGTCAACAGTAGGCATAGAGAAAACAACATTACCACTAAGACTTGCCTTATCAAAATCTAACTTGAAATCATCAACATAAGAGGGGTCGCTATTGACCACGGCACTCGTTGTACTCTTGGAGAAAACGCCGACAAACTGAGGAGCGGAACCACTCCACTCGCCTACCTTTGCTGCAGCACCAGTTGAAGTGTTGACGCTGTAAATACCCTTGCAGGCATCACCATAAGCTACCCAGTAAAGTTGGTTGGAGCCATAATCAAAACAAGCATCCTGAAGACCATTTGGAGTAAGACCGGTAGCACCGATAGTCTTTGCAGAGCCTTCTGTGGTATTGACAGTAACCAGAGTACCTTCTTCGGTGATAGCATAAACGGTACCATCTGCTGATGCCGCAACGGCAACATAGGGATTTGCCAGTGCACAAAGCGTATTAACCGAACCGTTATCAGAATTCAATACACCGAAAGAATAACCGGAACCCTCAGTAAAACAACCGTAAATCTTGCTATCAGCAGGATTGTAAGTAATGCTGGTTGCAACGAGATTGGTAGGCAAATCTGTAAAATTGATCTGTGACCAAGTCTCAGCGTCATAGGTATAGAGACTGTTCGCATAGACTTTTCCTCCCATAACAAACTGGCTCATCATGAAGTACTTACCATTGACATAACAACCTGCACCAGAAGACTCGCCGACGCCGTTATTCAATAATTGCGGAGTGGTCTGCGAAGTCACATCGAAACAGTACATTCCTTTGCCGACTCCTGACATGGCATAACCATACAATGTGATATTCTCTGCTGTTGCCTTATACACGGCAGCAAATATATTTGTACTTACAAAAGAAAAGAGTAAGAACAAAATTGTAAAGATTCTACGCATAAAAATATATGTGTTTTTTTTCTAAAAGACAAGTATATACTTAATAAGAGTTATTCTTACTGACTTCAGTCACAAAAAGCATCTGCATGACGCTTCCTTAATGAAATACTGCAATTAAATTTTGGGCAAAGTTAGCAAAAAGTTCAAAAATGGACAAATTTCTTTGCTATTTTATAAATAATCCTTAATTTTGCGGACGCAATAATAAATTATTGAACTGTTAATACGACTAATTTAGAACAATGAAAAAAGTCATTCTCATTATTACGGCAATCATGGCCTTTGGCAGTGCTGACGCGCAGATTGTCCGCTCATGGAATAAAAAACATATCAATTTCAGTTATATACACACTGATTTTCAACAGAAGGAACTTCCTTTCGGTGATAGAACGCATATCAATATAGATGCCGTTAATGACCTTACGAACCAGGAATTCGGACATATCAAAAGTAACTATGGTGCTTCGTTCACTTCTGGACGCACCTTCTACCTTCATCCCGCAATAGCAGGACTTGTTCGTTTTGGTATCGATGTTGACTGGGTAGATTTATCTTATACCAATTATTCTTTTGAGTCAACGGTCCTTACTTCTGAATACCAGATTCACGAGATAGAATATGCTCTACCGCTCGGTCTTTCGTTGACCTTCAATCCTGTTTCAAAACTCAGCATCAAGGGCTACGGTCATTTTGTTCCAACATTGGCAGGACTCTATATGCCCGAAGAAAGCAACATCCTCGGTAGTTTTGATAGCAAGTTCCAGGGTAATTATGCCTTCCTTTGGACCTATGGAGGATGTCTCTCCTTCGGTCCTGTTGGTGTCGGTATTGAAAAACGCTTTGGCGACATCAACTATAAAGATGTTAAGAATTACAAAGATTCTGAACCTTGGAAGGCTCACATCGACGGATGGCGCGCCTACCTTTCTATTCAGTTCTAAAACCTACCCTTGCCGGACACAACATTAAAACTATGACAACGCTGAAATCACTCCTAATTTTTATACTCTCAACAATAGCTATATCTGCTAATGCCGAGAGCATCAAGTTCAAGACCAATCTCCCTATTGGAGAAACTCTTTACCTTACCATGCAGGCAACGGGTGATGTAACCTTCGAAGGTCTCGATGGAGAATTTGAGAACTATTACATCATGGACTATAAGGTAACCAGTCAAGACATTACTATTAACGGTAAAGTTCTCTCTTTGGGTATCAACGATAACCAGATTACCGAGATGGATCTTTCAGATGCTCCTTCTCTCAGAATTCTGGACGCTACGACGAATGAGATTACCAGCATCAAGTTTGCGAAGAATTCCCAAATGTACAACCTTGGTCTTGCGAAAAATAAACTGACAGAACTTGATCTTTCCAATTGTGCCAGTCTCGGTGGTGTCTCCTGCTCAGAGAACCAACTCACGAGTCTTGATATCTCAGGTGCTAAAAGTTTACAGATGTTAAACTGTATGCACAACAAGATTACCGCTCTTGATTTCAGCAAGAATCCGAATATGACGGATATCTATTGCAACGACAACCTGCTCACCAGCATTGATGTTTCAAATATGGCGAACCTGGGCTCTCTCCGTTGTGATTCCAACGCCATTGAAACCCTCGATGTCAGCAAGAACCTCAATCTCATCTTGCTCGGTTGTGGCTATACCAAGATTAAATCTTTGGATGTCAGCAAGAATACCCAGCTCACCAGTCTGATGTGTGAAAATCTAGATCTTGGAAAACTTGATCTTTCTGAAAACACCGAACTTCTCTTCCTGTATTGTCAAGGAAATAATCTCAAAGAACTCGACTTGACAAGCAATCCTCTCCTGATGAATCTTTACTGCTTTGACAACGAGATTGAAGAGTTGAACCTTACTGCTATGGAGGACCTTGCTGAAATCTGGTGCTACTCCAACAAACTCAAGGAACTTGATCTTTCCGGCAATCCCCTCCTCCGCAATGTGACCTGCTACGACAACGAAATCAAGACCCTCGATGTTGCTCATCTTGGCAACCTCGAAGTTCTCGCTTGCTTCAACAACCAACTCCAGGAACTCATCACCGGCAATAACATTTACCTCATCACCATCGCTTGCTTCAGCAACCGCATTCTCGATGATGAAATGGAAATACTTGCCAACAACCTTCTCGATCGTCCTGATTTCTTCAAGGCAAAGATTTTCATTGTAAATACTAAGGATGAGAACGAGCAAAACCGTTGCAGTTCTGAGAATGTGGCTATTATGAAGGAAAAGCATTGGACTGTCTACGATTACGACTTAATGACTGACACCCCCGTTGAATACGCCGGCTACTCTACCGACGGTATCTACTCTTTGAAGCAAGACGGCATGGCAACGGTATTTACCCTCGATGGAAAACTGATGGGAACCACGACCCTCGATACCAATGGTAATCCTGATATGGAACACCTCCAGAAGGGTGTTTATCTCATTCGTGAAAATGGTATGACACGTAAGATGATGAATCAATGAAACGCACACTCCTCATAATATTTGTTACTCTGTTTGGACTCTCGCTCTTCGCCCAACAGACGGAGACGTTGTCCATTCAAGGAGATCACGGCAAACTTTCGTGCTACCTTCAGACCCCGAAAATTGAAAAGGGAAAGAAGGTGGATGCAGTCCTATTGCTCCATGGTTTCGGAAGCAGTAAGAATGACGGTTTGATGACGATGATTGCCCAGAAACTTGCCGACCGAGGCATTGCCAGCATCCGTTTTGATTTCAATGGCCACGGCGAAAGCGAAGGTGAATTCCAACAGATGACCGTCCTCAACGAACTCGAAGATGCAAAATGTGTTTATGAATATATCCGCGCTCTTCCTTATGTGAAGAACATCAGTGTCTGCGGTCATTCCCAAGGCGGTGTTGTCACTGGGCTTCTTGCTGGAGAATTAGGAAAGAAGGCATTGAAAAAGGCCGTGCTGATGGCTCCTGCCGCCGTTCTCCGTGAGGACGCCATTCGCGGCAATACCTTTGGAAAAATGTATGACCCTATCAATCCTCCTGAATACATCGAACTTTGGGGTGGACAGAAACTGGGAAGAAATTACATTCTCACCGCTCGCAATCTTCCTATCTACGAACGCTCTTGCACCTATACCGGCAAGGTAAGCGTAATTCATGGCACTGGCGATGTCGTCGTTCCTTTCTCCTACGGCGAACACTATGCCCATGATTTCAAACATGCAGAACTGCATCTTCTTGATGGCTTTGACCATGGCTTCTCCCAAGATGCAGAACAAGCCACCAACCTCGCCGTTGATTTTCTTGCCAATTAATTATCACTTATGAAACAGATATTTCTAACTCTCGCGTTCTTACTATTAGGGTCTGCAACAACACAGGCTGCTCCCCGCTCGCGCCAGCAAGCCATGGAAATTGCAAAGCAACAGGCTTTGTCATTAGGAGTAAATGCCAATGTACGTTTCTTGGAGACCAAGAATCTCCCCGTCCTCTTTTACAGCGATCCTGTTACGAAGAAAGCACAACTCAAAGCAACACTCATTGACAGAACTAATGTTCCTGAGAACAGCATTCTCGGTCAAAGAATTTTTACCCCAAGTTCTGATCCCAACGAATTGCTGAGTTATTATATCTTTAATAATGAGGATAACCAAGGCTGGACGATTGTTGGTGGTGATGACCGACTGCCTGAAATCATTGGCTACTCCGACGAAGGCTCTTTCACTGGCGTTGATGTTCCTGATGGTATTCTTAACCTTCTCGACAACTACAATACCTTCTATGCCAATCTGGATACCGAGGAAGGTGATGCTCAAGCCGCTAAGATGAATCGTGTGGCAAAGAAGGCAACAACCGCCCAGGTTGGTCCTCTCCTCTCTTGTTCTTGGGCCCAGGCGAGTCCCTATAACTACTACTGCTCCATGCAAGTGAGTTCAGGAGTTATCACAGGTTGTGTGGCAACAGCCATGGCGCAGGTACTTTATTATTTGAAGAACCCTGTTGTTTTGAACAGTTCATGCTCCGGTTATACCACAGAAACATTGAAAAAAAGCGTTAACGGTTTTAGCAGCGGTCGTTCTTATGACTGGGATAACATGCTCGACAACTATTCCTCTCAGGTTTGGACCCAGGAAAACCGTAATGCGGTTGCTTTGTTGATGTACCATTGCGGTATTGCTGTTCAGATGGACTATAACACATCCGGCTCCGGTGGTTCTTCTGCTAAAAATGCTAATATCGCTCCCGCGTTGAATAATTATTTTGGTGTTAATAACTGTAAGGCCACCACAAGTAGTTTCCTCATCAATACGATGTCACAGAAATTAAAGGATGCTATTGCCAGCAGTACCCCCGTCATTGTCTGTGGTCAGCGTAATAATTCTGGTCACTGCTACGTTTGTGACGGTTCAAATACTTCCGGCTATTATCACTTCAACTGGGGTTGGGGTGGTTCCTACAACGGCTATTTCAGCATTGACACCATGAATCCTGGTGATGGCTCTGGTACTTATTCCTTCAGCCTCGTTGTCTATGATATTGATATTCCCGCTGCCAACAAGGCACTTCGTGATTTGAAGGTAGCCTATGCGATGTATAAGGACAAGACCAACATCACCATCCCAGGAAATCGCATTGGTATGTGTACCAATACTTCAGTAACAGATGCATTTACCAATGCTCTATCTGCTGCAAAAACTGCCATTGATGCTAGTGGTTCCGGATACACTGCAGATCAGATTAATGCACTTACCAACAATCTGACCACGACTTTCACGAATATCGCCAAGGCGCGTGTTCCCTATCCCGATGGTCAGTATTATATCCAGTGCGCTCAGAATCCCGATCAGTTCAAAGGTCTCTATGACAATGGCTCAACGGCTTATTGGAACACCATTAATATTGCTCAAAGCGACGCGGATAACTATGTATGGAATTTGACCTACAACTCATCAACAGGCGGTTATTCGTTGAAGAACAAGAAGACGGGTCATTACGTTGGTACCGTCACAAAACTTGAAAAAGTACCTCTTACAAATACTTCCAATGAAATCCTCTTCGAACCATACTCTTACGACGAAAAAGATGGTTTTACCGAGGCTATTCGTCCCATCAACCAGTCTGGAAACTATGTTTATCTCAACCAGCAGGGAAATACAAGCAGTATCAGTATCAGCGGTGATGTAGTGGGTTGGACTTCAACGAATGCCAATAGTGCCTGGATGCTTGTTCCTGTAGAGAATGCAGATCCTGAACAGCGTGCTCGCAATGAGGAATTCAAGACGCTTTACAACTCTATGTTGAATATGTACAATACCATTCCAGAAAAGGATAAATGGACGGGACTAATTACAAAAGCCAGCCAATTCAGCAGCCCTTACACAGAGCCAAACGAAGGTTCATTCGAATATCTCCTTGACCGTGATCCCAGTACCTTCTGGCATTCTATCTGGTCGAATACAAATGTGATACTTACCGCTGGTAGTCATAACTTCATTGTTGAACTCAACGAGGCCATAAGCGGCACCATCAAAATGGAAATGATGAGACGAAACAATGCGGACAATGACCACCCCACCCGTTTCCAGATTCTTGCAGGTAATGATGGTACAAATTTCAATACAGATTTGGGAGTATTCGATATGCCTTTTACAAGCAAGGACGAGACGGTAGAAAAGACATTTACCCTTCCTGCCCGCTATAAGTATCTGAAGTTTATCTGTTGGGATACCTATATGGCTGATGGCTCCAGTACACGTGGATATTTCCACATGGGTGATTTCCAACTCTACAAGACTTCAGATCCCAATTTCGGAAAGATGAGTACATTGCTGGAAGAGAACGCAACGAACAACCGACCGACTAAGAATGATATTCTTGACTTCAAAACATTCTTCAGTAATTACTTCGGCGCCGGTGACCTTGATACCAGTGGTCGTGTAACCATCTTTGATGTAGTAAAACTTATCAGTTATCTGAATGGTTCCGATACCTCAGTAGATCCTTATGGTCTTCGTGATGTCAATCTCGATGGCGCTGTAGATACTGGCGACCTTACCCGTCTTGTCTACATTGTTAAAACCAAACGTTATCAATAATCATTCTTCTCAATAAAAAGGAGTCACAGGGTATTTCCTTGTGACTCCTTTATTTTAACTTGAAAACTTTTAACTATAGACTTGAAAAGCTTTTTCCTTAAACTTGATTACAGTTCCTTCAGCAGATCCTTGATATGACCAGGAACGATGATATGGTGATTACCAATAGGATGGGTGAGGAAATAGTGAGCATCCTCAGGATTGTTAAGACGGATCATCTGCTGGGTGCGGCAGAGATTAGGTTCACCTTGGCTATATAACAACGTACCTTCAGCAACGAAACAACGAGAAAGATCACCAGAGGTCTTGAAGATCGTCACAGGACCGTTGGGCATGAAACCACGAATACCAACGCCGATACCTGATTCAAAGTGAGTATCAAGTTCATAGCGCTCGACCATATTAAAAGGAATCGTGCAGTGAGCAAAAAGGATTTCGCCAGTCTCAGGATTGATGCGGGCAGGATTAGCTTGGAATCCGCTGACACCAGTCAAAGCCTGGATAATTCGCATGGAGAGCATGGCAGGAATATCGCCTTCACAACCTGCGATGATGCCTTCTGCGTTGAGTTTTGCCAAAGCGATACAACCTGTATTATGAACTGCAGAAAGGAGATCAAAGCAGCGAATAGTCAAACCATGAAGGTTGTATTTTGCAACAAGTTCTTTCAAGGCGTGATAAATGGCCGTTGCACCATGAAGCGCGCGTTGAATCTGCTCGTTTGGAGCTTTCTCTGTAAGTTCAGCGTCGATATCCGAAGGAGACTCGTAAATGAGAGAAACAAGTTCCTCCATAGGAACATCCACTAACTCAATACCCAGGCAGTTCTTCACCTCTTCGCGGTTGACCATGCTGGATATCAGCCAGTCAGAAGGCTTGCCAATGACACCCAAACGAGAGCCGTTGAGGTACTGACGTGCAGAAGCAACCTTGGAAAGAATGGTCACGCGACGATGAACATACTCTGCAGAACCATGGAGAATTTCGCCATCAATCTGGTGTTGGTTGAGGAAAGATAGGATTTCCATCGAAGCAGCGAGGCTGTTGCTCTTGTCAGAGGCCAAAAGGTAGAAAGGAGCATTACTCTTGGAACGCAGTTCGCCTAAAACCTGTAAGAGGACAGATTCCGTACCTCCCGTCCGAACATAGATCAAGTCGAGATCGTGAGTGCCATAATCGCTGTAATCACTTCCACGGAAATCATATTCCAGATTCAGGGAGTCGAGAAACTCCTTGGTAGCTGCCTCTACTGCTTTTTCATCGTGAAGAGGAGAGGTCAAGGTGTAAATGGCAATGGGTAACATAGGCCAAATTATATGTTAAAAGTTTGAAGTTAAAGCCCTAAAAATAAACAGCTCGAAATTTAAGCCTTGAAGTAAATAGTTAAAAACGCTTCTGACCGTTGATGATATAAACTCCTTTGGGCTTATGGTTAAATTGGCGACCGGTGAGATCGTAGTAAGAAGTTGATGATGAAGGCGCAGAAACTGAACCAATGCCAGCACTTTCTGAAACACCCAGCATGATATTGCGAAGGAGGAAGATACCCATGTAAGGCTCGGAAGTCACATGGAAAGCGAAATAGTAAGTACCCTCATCTTCAACAGCAGGAAGGAGAACGCTGTACAACTCCATTTCGTCAATGGACTCTGCAGCAGGAACTTTTTCTTCACTCAAAATCACCGTTCCTAATTCAGTCGGAGTACGGCCTGTTCCAAAGCAGACTTCAAAGGATTCAGGAAAATCCTTGAAATAAGAACAAGCATCGAAAACCAGCGAATAGTCATAGCCCCTCTTGAGGTGGAAAGGCGGAGAAATCAAGTAGTCATCGGCCTTATTATAGATATTATAGGCATAGAAGGCAGCCTGATAATCTTCGTAATAACTCCAGCTCGTTCCGTCTTGGTTATTGTCGTAGAAAGAGAAATAATCCGTGAGACCTTCAACATAGGCAAAGTCTGCGTAGAAAGGCGGTTCAAGCGGCATTCCGATGATATAGTCATTGCTGGCAGCAGCACTGCTGGTCTTTGTGCCATCGCTCGCCTTTACGGTATAACGATAACGGGCAAGGTATTCTGGAAGTGTCTCGGTGAAAGTCGTTTCCTTGATATCCTTGGCAACAGTCTTAGCTCCGGGATAACGGATGATGGTGTAGGTAAAATCATTGTCGATATAGCCTCCATTTGCTCCGTTCTGCGGTGCTGACCAAGTGATTGTAGCAACATTATCTTCGGCCGTCAGTACAACATCATGAGGGGCTTCTGGAGTATCATGACCGACATAGAAAGAACGGTCAACGGTAGGACCTTGCAGACCATCTTCTCCCTCTACGGTAATCTGCACAGTATGATTCCCATCTCCGATTTCGCTAACATTGATCGGACAAAGTGCACCATAATGGCTGGAAACAGAAACCACTGTATTGCCATCTTCTTCAATGATAATGGTAATCGGTGAATTCTCTGACTGCTCAACACCCTTGTAGTTGCAGGTAGGAGCCTCTACCGTCAGTGTTCCTGCAAAGTCATAGGACACACTGCCAACAATTCCAGGGGCCGTCATCTCTGGTTCTACAAAGAACATACCACTGAGCATATAGGTCGGCTTCAGATAACTGACCATTGTCATATCCGCATTGGTCGTATTGACCTCAAAGATAGGCGTATATTGCTGACTGAGCGCGACACTTGAAGAGTCATACATCCAGTACATCTTGCCATTCTGCTGGTTGAAGCACATGGCCTGGGCGTACTTCATATTGTAAGGAATATCGCCAGCAAATAGGTTGAAATCGTTCATCTTACCGATGACAGCGGCCTTACCGTCGCTTTTACGAAGTCGGACGAGATACTGCGTCTGATCGCCGTCATAACTCTCTTCATTGAGATAGGTGGCATAAAGCGTTCCCTCGGGAGAGCATGCCAAAGCCAGATAGAAATTCTCCTTGGGATAGACATCGCTGATAACGGTCATAGCACCCGTCTCTGGATTGATTTCAACGAGGCGGGTTTCAAGATAACTCTTCAGAATACCATAAATCTTATCGGTGGTAAGATCGTAAGCCAGACAGGTTGTTGTCGCCGAACAATCAGCACCAAGTTGGATATCAGAGAGTTTCTGCTGGGTCTTGGCATCGTAGCAGCACCAGTGAGGACGGACATTCTGCAAATTCTGAGCATCGTCATATTCGCAAGTATAGATTTTTCCATGGGCATAGCAACTACCGCCGGAAGCATCACAGGGAATGAGGTTGTTGTCGCGGTTCACATCATGGCGGGTGTCGTAGTTGGCCACATAGATGCCAGTGTCCATCAAGGTAAATTCATCGAGTTTACCATAGACCAAACTCGTCCAGAGAGGCACACCTTCACAACCGATATGCTGTTCGAGGTTCTTGCCTTGCGCCTGTGCTCCAAGTGCAAAAACGAAGGCTATAGGGAGAAGTATCTTTTTCATAACAAAATCCTAACTTTTACTTTTTACTTTAACTTAGTACAGGATTTTCTTTCCGTTGACAATGTAGAGGCCATGCTGGGGACGGGCTACCTTACGACCATCGAGAGTGTAAGTTATATTGTCCTCAGGAACTTCTACAGCGGTCTCCACACCATCGATGATAACGATGTGATAAACACTGACATAGTAGAGACTGAAGTCATTCTGGACATAGGTCACATGGAATCCGACATTATAGTTGCCGTTTGCTTCAACACTGAACTGCTTGGTATCAAATTCGCCCTCACCGTTCTGCTTGAGAAGTTCCTGATGATCAAGAACTTCACTTTGAGCAGTCGTCGTTGTACCCTTGCCGACTGTTACATCGAAGGTAGCACCGTAGTCGCGCTTGGTAGCCACAGAATAGCGTACAAAATAGCGTTCGTCAGCCTTGAGCGAGAAGGAAGGTGAGATGGCCCAATCATCCTCTTCATAAGCCTTCCCGAGCTTATGCTGAAGCCAGATTGTTCCTAGGTCATAAACCATCTTTCCGGCACCGCTGTTATCGTAGATCTTCCACTTTGCCACCTCATCGCTGGAATTGCATTTATAGGTCTTCAAAAGCACGGCTTCACCCTGAACATCCTGAAGGTTGAAGAGGAGTGTCGCATTTTCGCTGTAAGCATCACCGATTCCAGCAAGGACACCAAGCGTCACCTCACCGCTGTAAGCACTGGCATCGAGGACATATTCGCAGGCACTGCCGGGAGTCTGGGTGTAAAGGCGACCTACTTCGTTGTCATTGATAGAGATATAGAAATCAACGGGGCTAATCAAATCAACACCGTTGGTGTCAACGGAGGGTGCTGTCCAAGAGAGTTTCACTCTGCCATTTTCGCTGACAGCAGCCAAGTCCTTGGCCATCTCCGGCGTCTGACCTGCCACAGCTTCCACGCTCATCTTCTTCAAGGTAAGACTGCCGTTGGCATCAGGAGTCTTGATATAGAAAATAACCGAAACATTCTCACTGGCTTGGGACAGGAAACAAACCGTCTTTGTCAGCGTTCCATTTCCGGTGCTATTGCTAATGTTGAGCGTGCTAAGCACTTCATTGCCTTCACCTGTTATGATGAAAACATCTACATCATCGGCATCGAAGGCAGAACGCTGTTCCAGTTCATAAGTGATATAGTAGAAAGCGCCGGCCTTCACCGCAAAGGAAGGTGAAACGAGTTGGTCGTCAGCAGCTCCAGTTGCAAGGTCACCGCGGTAGCTGATACCTGCGAGCTCACTGCTCCACAGCCAAGTCGTACCGTCGTTATTCAAATCCTGCACCTGCCAGCCAGCAGTCTCTGATTCGTTAGCAAGATTATAGTTAATATCCTGAGCATTAACACAGAATGATGATAAGCCAAAGAAAAGAAATGCGTATAATTGTTTCATATTGTTTTAGTTTGAGCAAAATTAATTGCGTTCGGAATGTCCGGATCATCCGGAATGTCCGGAATGTCCGGTATTTCCGGAACTTCCGGTAAATCCGGAACCTCCGGAACCACCGTAACCTTACTTCAGCATAAACCCGATAAACCAGTCCAGGTCTTCGCTCGGAATGGTGATTCCTTTATCGGCGAAACGCTGGTTGAGGTAATAGTAGCAACTCTTCTGGATGGAGCCCTTGTCAAGGTCGAGAATCTTTCTAAAAAGCTTGTGCGTATTGTTATAGGCCTCGCTGGCACCGCGGTAACTCGTAGAGACTTTCCAGTTGTCCACCTCGTTGGCACCGGAGAAACCCGTCAATTCGTAGTCGAGCGCCATCTGGTTGCCGCCAGAAGCCGTCTGATAATCATAACAGCCGAGAAGTCCTTCGATAATGAAGGCTATCGTTCCCGTTCTGTCAGCACCTTGCCGGCAATTGAAATACACCGGTTTACCCTGACGAAGTTTAGCGATAATCCAAGCGATATCCTCGACCACAGAGGCATCTTCGTCATAAGCACCGTAGTCCGTCATGATGTTCTTAAAATCAGCATCAGTAAGCGTGGTTTTTCCCTGGGAATAAGAATGGAGGCTGGACTCTCCGCTATATTTTCCACCATTGGTCGCAGCACGGAGATCAAGTTGAGCACGAATACCAAGGCGATACAATTCCTTACGGTCAGCATCTGTGATATCGCTCGTCTTACCGTCCATATCAGAACCACCGAGACTACCACCGCGGTATAACCACTCATAACGAACCGTCTTGCCGTTAAGACCTTTCCAACCTCCCAAATCACGGATATTGAAACCGCGATCTAGCTTGATCATTCGCACCTGGCCACAAGTGGTAAAGCGATAGGCAACCGTCTTGTTATCTTTCGTTGTGACCATACAGCGGTACTTGCAACCTGGAACAAGATTTGTCAAGGTGATTTCGTTCTGTCCTTTTAAGGTGACAGACTGTACCTTCTTCATATCCTGATAAACCTCTACCTTCTTCGCTGATTCTTTGAAGACAATGGTAGTATCGTTGGGCTGGTCAGCACGGAAATCGCGCTGGGTGTCGAAATACTGCTGGCCAAAGTTGCCTTCAACTACAGAAAACGATGCCTTGGAACCCTGCATATACTCTTGTACAGCAGGATTCTCCACATTGAACTGCGCCGAGGCAGTTAACCCCGAAAGCAGCATGGCTATGGTAATGATGATTCTGTTCATAACAAAATTCCTTCTAATTGTAACAGATATTCTTTTCGTTCAAGACCACCGGCATAACCAGTAAGGGAACCGTTACTGCCAAGGACGCGGTGACAAGGGATGATGATGCCAATGGGATTGTGGCCAACAGCACCGCCGACAGCCTGCGACGACATCGTCTTCCGACCTGTCCTCCTGGCCACCTCACGGGCGATCTCACCATAGGTTGTCGTGCCCCCGAAAGGTATCATCAGCATGAGTTGGCACACCAGCTGTCTAAACTCTGATCCTTCTACTTTCATTTTCGGCCAAAAGCCGGGATCCTGACCTTGGAAATAAAGATCGAGCCATCGTCTGGTGTCATCAAAAACAGGCAATGTCCACTTTTCTTCGCAGTCCGCATGGTCTTTGGCATACTTTTGTCCAAGAAAAGACAAGTGGGTCAATGCTTCACCGTCAGACACCATGCAAAGCGTCCCAACCGGCGACTCATAAAGACTGTAATAACGGGCCATATTCTATATTTTGCTGCAAATTTACATCTTTTCATGGGAAAAAGCAAGTTTTACTATAATATTTAGAGGAATACCCCCCTTCTTTGCCTAAATTTTTAGTAAATTTGCAGACGAAAAACACACGAAACTATAATCAAAAGCCGAAAGGCTGTATTCAACCATACATCAAAGAATCACAAATCACTATTATAATGAAGCGAATCATTATCATTCTGCTGACCGTCCTCGGTGTTGCTGCTCCGGGCAGTCTTTTTGCACAGTTAACCCAAGAGGAGGCGATGAAGCCGACGAGTTATTCCAACACCTCTGCCACACAGCTCAACACAGACTCGTGGTATGTGCTCTATAACCGTGGCCGAAAGGTCTATGCCTACGAGAGTGCGAACAAAATTACCAATACGAGTGTTGAACCCCAATACGGTCTTGCCGGTAAAGCTTTGGCTCCCTACCTCGTGAAATTCGTACCGTCCGGAACATCCTATACCCTCCAGACTGGTCTTGGCAACTATTATAAAGCGTTGACAAACAGTGCCGAATTGACGGGCCCCACTGGCGGTAAGTTCTCCGTCAATACCAACGGCGGCGGTCACTGGTTCATCAAGGACAGCAGTTACGGTCTTGATTCCGATGGTAAGAATTCCCTCGGCTGGAGTGCCAACACAACGAACGACGGCAACCAGGACTGGGCGCTCTACGAAGTGAATTTCTACGATCTTGACTATGTCTATCCCGACTATCGCGCCATCTACAATCTCTCCAAGGGTGGCTTGTTCCGTCTTCAGAATGTCCGCAACACGGGCCGCTATATCACAGAAAATGCCAGCGGTGTAGTCTCTGCTGCTGCTCAGACCACAGGCGCTGACAAAATGTACCAGTATTGGATTATCGAACCTGTCCTCGGCGGTGTCACCCTCCGCAATGCCGGCTCAGGAAAATTCCTACAGACCAACTATACCTCTGGTTCCAGCAAGCAGGTTTGGAATGCTGAACTGAGTCCGAACTATATGAGCATGCCCTCGCACGACGAACTCATCTTCTGGCATGGAACGGCAAGAAACGGCTGCTGCTGTATCAATCTCAATGGCGCCAACGACAATTCGCTCACGGACTGGTATTACTCCAATGACAAGGGTTCTGAATGGAAACTCGTTGAAGTCCTCGAAAGCGAGACTCCTTACTCCGAGGTCCGTGACCATATCACCGCCCAACTGGGTTACTCACAGCCTGAGGTCGGCAGCTATTACCGTTTCATCAATCTTGCAAATGGTGAAGCATTGACGGAGAACATCTCAACGACTTCTTCTCTGAACAATAAGCTCATCACCCTCGAAACCAGCGAAACAGCTTATTCCCAGATGTGGAAAGTCGAGGTTGCCAACGAGGAAAAGGGTTCTTTCAATATCCGAAATATCTATACAAACCGCTGTATCTCCCGTAAGGGAACGAGCACAAACGGCCAGTACAACACCACCTCAAACGCTGCTTCCAGCGAAATGGGTCTCGGTGTCGGCAACTACGAATGGATGACAACGACGACCATCTACGAGATGTCCAAGACTACCAATGGTCTCTTTGCCACTGACGGTGTAGTCAACAATGGTGCCATCACCGACCAGAATGCACAGTGGCTGGCTTATAAGTTGGATATCACCGATGCTGACGTTCAGGCTGCTCAGGATGCTTATGACGAATACCTGGCAACCAAGAACACCTCCACCGTCAACACCAACTTGAAGAAATTCTTTGCTGATCAGGCTTGTACAAAGTTGAAGGATGAATATCAGGCAATGAGCGATGACGAACTCTACGAAGCCATGCGTGAGGTTTCCATTCCTACGACATTTGTCCGTATGGCTCAGAAGATTAAGAACGATTCCTGGGAAGTCTACACCAATCCCAAGACAGGCTACAAGGCAGGTTTCGAAAAGTTTTTCCGCATAGCAGACTACAAGGTTTATTCCGACCCCAGTCTGATGAATGCGAAGAAATATGTGGGTTGCAGTTATGAAATGGGCCATCTTTCCAACCCCACGGGTATCTATGCCAATACGGGTGATGTCCTCTATATCTTCTGTAACAACGCTGCGCCTTCCGGTTCCTCTCTCGCTGCTGAACTTGTCAGCACGGAATATCCTGCTTCTGAACACCGCAAGGGTACGCAGGTGACCCTCAAGGCCGGTCTCAATCTCATCACGGTCACCGAACCCAGCAGTCTTTACATTTATTATCAGGCCAATAACGGTGCTGTATTGAGCAAGTTCCCCGACCAGACCATCCATATTGAAGGTGGTCGTCTTGCCGGTTATTTCGATATCACCCGCGGTATGACAAACGAAGACTGGGCAATTCTCAAAGACCAGCTCCTGGGATGTCCCGTCCTCAATCTCAAGAGCGAGAATCTGGTTCATCTTTGGACAACGGATGTCGTGAAAGGCATCAATGAGACCAAGATGCGAGAGGTTGTTGAAATCTGGGACCATATCAATGGCAACGAACGCCGCTATATGGGACTCGATGATATTCAGGATGTTTTCCGCAATGTCTGGAACACTTTCTCCATGGGCAGCAGTTACATGTATGCCTCCACAAATGGTACTTACTACAACGACGATACCCTTCCCACCATTCTTTCGTACAGCAAACTGACGACGCAGAATGACGGCAATGAAGGTGGTACGCTCTGGGGGCCTTCTCATGAAATGGGTCACAGCCATCAGGAACCGATCCGTATGGCTGGAACCACGGAAAGTTCCAACAATATGTTCTCAAACATCAATCTCTGGGAACAGGGTGTTTCCACAACACGTTATCGCAGTCCTATTAAGAATTTCGAGCATTTTAACAATTGCGATCCCTGGAACTACCGCGACATCACCGTCGGTACACGCCTCTATTTCCAGCTCTATCTCTACTATGAATACTTAGGTCATCACAAGGGTTTCCTCGGTGAACTTTTCAAGAAGATGCGTGCCGTTCCTATGACACCCAGAGCCCTTTGGGACGATTCGCTGACGGCAAAGGACGGTGATGAAACCATCAATGGCGGTTATCGCGTCAAGGGTACACAGGACTATCTCCTCTTCGCAAAGAATGTCTGTGATGTCCTCGGCGAAGATCTTACGGAGTTCTTCGAAGCCTACGGTTTCTTCGAGCCTATCGACAACTACCATATCGGTGACTATGCCAACTATTGGATGTTCACCACCCAGCAGATGATTGACGAAACACGTGAATATCTCAGCCAGTATCCCAAGAAGTCTGGCAACATCATGTTCATCGACGACCATATCAAGGCTACTCCCGTTGAGCCCTCCGCAAGTTTCTATACCACAGGCTATTCCGGCAATCGTGTGAACTGCTGTACCTACGAAGGTTCCAAGTTCGGCACTGCCGGTGACCTCGGTCTCTTCACCATGTTCACTGGTGAAAAGCCTGAGAAATATGCTGACTATTACAACCTCAACACATCCACCGGTCTCGTCACCTTCCACAGTGTCGGCGATGCTGTCGGTTTCAAGGTTTATGATGAAAGCGGCAAGTTAGTCTTCCTCAGTAACGAAAAGAGTTTTACACTGCCTGCAACGCTTCGCAAAGCAGCCATTACCATCGTTGCTGCCTATGGTGATCTCAGTGACCACAAGGTCTTTGCTTCTGAAGAGGAATATGTTCTCGGTATCAATACCATCGAGGCAGATACCCTTGATTCAAACTCATCTGTCTACCATTCTCCCGTCATCTATGATCTCCAGGGCCGTCGCATTTCCACGCCTCGTCCTGGTGGCATCTATGTCGTTAATGGCAAAAAGGTGGTGAAATGATTTATTAAGTATATAAAATAAAGATTATAGATTTTAGATTTTATTAATATCAAGGCTCATGCGCTACCTTTTTCTCTTCGTTTCTCTCTGCATTGCTACAAGTTCATTAGCCCGTGACTACCGTCTCAAAACGCAGGATGGTAAGGCGGTGATGACGATATCGGTAAATGAAAGATTGTCCTATTCTCTGACCATCGACGGAACGACGGTACTGAAGGATTCCAAGATCGGCTTTACGGCTTACGGTAAACCCAAGATGACAAAGACGAAGCATCGTGGTGTGTGGACACCTCTTTGGGGAAAACGCAGCGAGGTTCGCGATGATTATAATGCCTTGAGTCTTGTTTATAACGATAAAACCTTCGAGTTCCGTGCTTATAACGACGGCTTTGCCTGGCGCTGTGTCAACACCGCAGAAACGGTGGTCTGGAAAGAGACGAGCGACTTCAATTTCGCAGGAAACTATACCGCTTGGTATTACAACGGCGAGAACCACAATATCGGTCCGGAACCTCTGAACGATGCTGACGGCAACCGACAACCCGTGATGACGGTTGAATGCAACGATCAGCTCTATCTCGCGGTTCATGAGGCCTGTCTGTATCAGGGCAAACCGCTCCTTTTACGCTCCGAGGCAGGAAGTAAACGATTTGACATTATTTCCGAAGAAACGCAGTATCATCAAGGCGATGCTTCGGCATGGCGCGTTGTGATGTTTGGCCGAACTCCGGGAACGCTCGTCGACTCTCATATCCTTGAACTCCTCAATCCTGAACCGAAAGGAGATTTCACTTGGGTAAAGCCGGGAACCTATCTTTGGGACTGGCGAATTGACGGTGCTGTTTGGGAGGATTTCCATTACGGCATGAATTACGAGTCATGGGTGCGCATGATAGATTTTGCTAAGAAACAAGGATTTACTGGTCTTGTCCTCGATGCCAATTGGTATGGTCCTGAATTCGAAAAGGATTCCAATCCGGTGACAGGCGAAAAGGCACGCGACGTTCAACGTATCATCGACTATGGCAAGTCCAAAGGCATCGGTGTATGGCTCTATCTCAACGATGTAGCTGGCAGTAACTACCCCATTGAAGAGACGCTGAAACAATATGAATCTTGGGGTGCTGCGGGTGTGAAATACGGTTTTATGGAAGGTTCTCCGACGGAACGCAACACGAAAACGGTTAACATTACCCGTCTTTGTGCAAAGCATCATCTTTGTGTGGATTTCCATGATCATCCCGTCCATCCCTGGGGTCAGGCCCGAACTTATCCCAATGCCTTGACCAGAGAATATTGTAAGGCGCAGCTAGACGGTCATCAGATCTTCTATCCCAAGACTTTCGTCACCTCAGCTTTTGTCAATAACATCGCTGGTCCTATTGATCAGAACAACGGTTTCTTTGACCTTCGCCAGGGACCTACAACACGTGTGGACAACAACCAGGAAGTGCCCACTACGGTCTGTGCTGAGGCTGCCCGTGTCTTCATCACATATTCAGGAGCAGCTGTCATTCCTGATATCCCGGAATATTACCAGAAATACCCTTCTCTTCTCGAATTCCTCTCTGCTCATAAGCAACCCTGGAAGGAGAGCAAGACGCTCGCTGGAAAGATTGGCGAATGCATCGTTACCGTGCGTCAGAATGCTGAGGGTCAATATATTCTGGCTGCTGCTACCAACGAAGAAGCTCGAACGATAACTATTCCTCTTGACTTCCTGCCGACGAAGACTTTCCGTGCGAAGATCACCGAAGACGCTCCTGATGCACATTATCTGACGAATCATGCAGCAACACAGTATCGTGAGGTTGAAGTCGTGGGTGGAAGAAATGGCTCAACCCTTACACTTTCGCTCGCTCCTGGTGGTGGTGCCTGCGTCCTTTTTGCACCATTTTAAACCTCCTTTGAACATTTTTGAACCCCATTTGAACCTTTTTTGAACCCCATTTGAACCCTTAAACCCATGAAACAGCCCTTTTTGTATCTTTTCTTTGCTGTGGTTTGCTATAGTTGCGGCGATAGGAAACCTGTGGATTATGTGACCTACGAACTGACAGACGAGGAAGTGGATTCGATTCTGAATTCGGTGAAGAGGGACACCACGACAGTCTCCACCACTACGGATACGGACGCTACCACAAGTAGTTCTTCCATTCGAGACAAATCGAGGACAGGAACCTTCGACGACGGTTATAATCATGGCCTCGAGGACGCCGAGGACGATGCCAATCGCGAGCGCTACAATCGTCATACGAGCCGCAACAGTGCCTATGACAAAGGGTACGAGTACGGCTATGAGGATACCGAGGAGGACGATGAGTGGGATGATGACGGCGGCGATGGTGATGATCCTGAAAACTGGTGAGAAGGAGGAAAGCATAGTTCTGTGAGAGATATAAGTTTGTGAGATTCTTAGGTTTATAAAGGGTTTATTGGGTATTGAGGTTGATATGATGGTTCTGTAATACAATGCAAAGTTACGACGTTATATGACGTTATGCAAGGAAAAAAGAGAGAAATATTGCAAAAATCTCAAAATGGAAACATCTTTACGCTTTTACATTTGTTAAGGTTTTTAACATAGCGGTATTTGGAGGATTCGGAATCTTTTCGTAAATTAATGTTACGAAGCAAGGAAAGTGGCTGAAAATGTAAGCGTTTTCAAGGTGTGCGGCCTAGTTTGAACTCCCTGCGGTGAGAAGAAAAATTTGCCGCCGCCCAGTTTAATTTACCCCCGCTTGAAAATCGGGAAAAGATTTAACATTATAAACCAGTTTAGTTATTATAGGGATAAGTAGCAACTGGAGGGGGGGAGTCTTAAGGAAATCTCAATTTCTATAATCTATACTTTCTATACCGACATGTTGCCAAAGGCGCGCGTGCTTGATTGTATATAATATATATATATACTTGATTGTATATAACAATAACTTGTTAACACAACAAACCCCTCATATCATTTGCCCCCATGCACTGGTATAGAAATTAAAGAAAATATATATTTTGGAAAGAGATGAGTTGGGATTCGTCAGTTTTTTGCCTAAAAGTAGATTTTTGTTTTAAATCTGCGTGTTCCCTGAAAAATGTGTATATGCACTAAAAAAGAGCTAGCCATGTGTGTGACTAACTCTTACTGTGGACCAGGAGGGGATCGAACCCTCGTCCAAACGGGGAAACAATATGCTTTCTACACGCTTAGTTTCCTATTGGGTTGTCGGGTAAATGCTGGGGCGGAAACAGCCTTGGCAAATACCGTATCCTCTAAATCTTCATCAACGCCACGAGGCTGACGCTGACTATCTCCGATATGCTGCGCCACCGGTTCAAGAAGCCTCGGGGAAAACGGCTCTTGGGTGACGTCTCGTTCCTGCGCCTAGCGCTGGAATAAAGCTAATCTACTATACTTCGATTAAGCAGCGAGAGCGTAAGAAGTTTCGCCAGATAAATTCTCGCAGGCCGTGATTAAAGTGACCACCTGCAGGCTCACTGCGTGCTTACATACCATCTCGTCCCGCTGTCAAATCCAGTCTGGCCCGGTCTGGTATCTTAATGTGGTGCAAAAGTACACCTTTCTATCAATATCTCCAAGAATATTTCCTAAAAACATCTCTTCCCCAACATTTATTAACCTTTTCCGCTATCTTTATTTAATAATTTTGACAGAATCCCCCTCAGGCGAAGGCCATGTTTTGTTTATCTCTTCTTAAAAAAGGTTTGCTATAATGTGATTCCGATATTTTCCGAGACTCTCAGACACAACACTAGCGGAGATTTTGCATGTTTTGGGAAATATATGCATATATGCATATATAAATGTTAAATTTTGAATTTTACCTTCAAAATTCTTGGGTGTGCGCGAAAAAATTCGTAACTTTGCATTTGCAAAAACAAAATAACAACCCTAATTAATTCTTATGAAAAAATCTCTACTCCTTGCGTTGTTTGCCCTCATCTTCGGCACGATGAGTGCTATGGCAGAGGGATGGCCCAATGGCATCAAGTGGGAAACCATGCAGATCTCCGCTGGCGGCTTCTATCTCCATACAGACGGCACCGACAGCAAAATCGCATTGAACCAGAACACAACCACCTTCAGTGAGAACGATCTCTGGTATCGCGTTGCAAATGAGGATGGTAGCTACACCATCTACAACAAGGCAGCAGGTCCTGACATGGTCCTTGCAGCAAGCAAGACGATGAGCGGCACCACAGGTGGCAGTACTTTCCCCCACATGGTTGCTAAGGACGATGTTCCCAGTGGCTACATTACAACATGGGACCTTAAGTCTGCAAGCAATCTCCTCCCCGAATTTGGCGAAGAATTCTATGTCTACGAACATGGCACAACCTACGCCATGAACAATCGCGACAACTATCTCGCTTTCTGGTCTACCGGTCAGGATGCAGGTTCCAGCGTAGTCTTTGCTTTTGCAGAAAAGACCTACGAAATCAATAATACCACTGGCGGCTGGACAGCTACCAATGCTAACGGAAACTGGGCAAGCAACTGGGCAAGTACTGATACTGATCCTACAACCGTAAACGTGAACTGCGGTGTGAACAACATGACTTACACCAACGGTTTCATCACCGGTTACGGCGGTACAGCTCTCAGTTCAAACTACTCTTTCCTGACCTCTGACTCTCAGTATGTAGTTAGCGGATGCAGTTTCGACCTTACCTTCGTTGACGGCGCAAGCAGCATCGTAACTCTCACCCTCGAGGACGGCACTGCTTACAAAGGAAGTGCTGAAGCTCAGCACGTTGAGGTTAGCGGCGGTAAGAACCAATCTTACACCATGCTCCTCGCTGGTGGCAACAAGGGTATTACCTTCGAAAACCTCACCATCACCGTTCAGCGTTCTATGGCTGCTCAGCTGGCAAGCTTCAAGGTATTCGACAACAGCGGTTCCATCCCCTATCGTATTCCTTCTATCTGTACCACTGCAAAGGGTACGCTCGTTGCTGCTGCTGACTACCGATTCACCAAGGCCGATATCGGCGGCGGTCGTCTGGACCTCCACATCCGTACCTCTAACGACAATGGCGAGACCTGGAACGATATCATCACTCCCGAAGAGATGACAGGTGACGGCAACACTGCTGTCGGCAACCAGAAGTGCGGCTACGGTGACCCCTGTACCGTTGCAGACCGCGAGACTGGCCGCATCATGCTGACTAGCTGTTCTGGTACTCCTAACTTCTTCCAGGGTTCTCGTACCCACCACCAGGGCTGGGCGCAATGGTATTCTGACGACGAAGGACAGACCTGGACACAGCCCCGCTATCTCGAAGAAGAATTCATCTATAGCAAGTTCGACAAGTCAAAGTATGGTCAGATTGTTGGTTGGTTCGTAGGTTCCGGAAAGATTCACCAAAGCCGTTACACCAAGGTTGGCGACTACTATCGTCTCTACTGCGCAGGTTCATCCTACAACGGCAGTGAAACCGCAAACTGGGCCCTTTATTCTGACGACTTCGGCCAGACCTGGGAATTCCTTGGCGGCTGCGACGCAAGTCCCGTTCCCGGTGGCGACGAACCTAAGGTTGAAGAACTTCCCAACGGTAATCTCGTGATTTCCAGCCGTAACACCAGCGGTCGCTATTACAACATCTTCTCTTTCACCAATATGGACAAGGCTGAAGGTTCTTGGGGCACTAAGTCTCTCTCCAGCAGTGCTGTAAACGGTCTCCACGCTGATAATGGCTGTAACGGTGAAATTCAGATTCTTCCTGTAGTACGCAAGGAAGACGGTCAGAAGACCTGGCTCGTTCTTCAGTCTCTCCCCCGTGGTAGTGGCCGTACCAATGTCAGCATCTACTACAAGGATCTCGAAGACGCTACTTCTTATTCTACTCCCGCAAATCTAGCAAAGAACTGGAACGGTTTCTACGTCGTTTCCCGCGTAACGAGTGCATACAGTACTTGGTCAATGTGTCACGACCACACCCTCGGTTTCCTCTACGAAGAAAACAGCTACAATGGTGGTTATGACATCGTTTACAAGAACATCAGCATCGAAACCATTACCGATGATGCTTATTCTTACGACACGGAGGCTGACCCCTATACCCTCCCCGACAATGTCAAGTACAGCCAGCAGCTCGAGGCTCTCTTGAAGGATGCTGAAAAGGCTTACGAAGACAACAATGGCTATATCGTCAGCGATGGTCTGATTGAAAATGCTGACCAGCTCTCATGTCCTTTCGGCCAAAATGACCTCGGTTCACAGACTGATGGTGGTGGTCTCGAAACCCTCATCGACGGTAATGCCAGCACTTACTACCACACTTATTGGGGTGGCGGTGATGTAGTGAACGGTACTCACTATCTCGATGTTGAAGCACCTGAAACCATGGACTTCGCAGGAACCATCCTCATCAAGGTTACCCGTCGTGCAGTAGCAAATGACCATGTCACCCAGTTTGCAGTCTGCGCTTGCAACGATGGTGAAAGCTATGACGAAATCGCTATGGTTGATCTTGACAATGCAACTTCCGGCGCAAAGGCTGAAGCTCAGTTCGATATCGAAAAGGGCGAATCTTATCACTATCTCCGCTTCATCGTTACCAACACCACCAACAGCCGTGGCTACTGGCACATGGCAGAGTTCCAGCTCTACAGCACTCAGATTGACGAGCATTGCTTCAATGCTGTGAATCCTGAGGCTGCCGCTGCTCTTGCTGCTGCTATTGAAGCTGCCAAGGAAGTTACCAACGCAAGCCAGGAAGATGTTGACGCTCTCCAGTCTGCTCTCGACGCTTACAACAACCTCGTCGTTGGCATCAACACGGTTATCCGTCCTTCAACAACTGCTACCTACGATCTCTCTGGTCGTCGCGTTCGCAATGCTTCCAACGGTCTCTTCATCGAGAACGGTAAGAAGGTTATCCGCTAATCGTCCATAACTGCCAATTATAAGGCATATTATAAACAGAGGCAGGCACCGTCGGGTGTCTGCCTCTGATTTATTATTTATCAAAAGATGTTTAAAACAATTCAAGTTTGTTGCTGCGTGCCTCTTCAAGGGTACGGGTGGGAGATGCATCCTTAGCAGCGTGTTCTGAGCGGATAGCTGCGTATTCTTCTTCAATAGCACGAGCGTAGGAAGGATCCTTAAGATTAGCGGCGACGATGACCATCTGACTGGCATCCTTCACCCATACAACAGGACCATCATAAACCGGGGCTATCTTCAAGGCGGTATGAAGTTTTGATGTGGTAGCACCACCGAGAAGAATGGGTATCGTCAATCCTGCGTTCTGCATGGCACGGGCTGTATTTACCATCTCATCAAGACTGGGGGTTATAAGGCCGGAGAGACCGACATAATCGGCATGCTCGTTAATCGCAGTCTCAACAATCTGCTCTGCAGGTACCATAACGCCGAGATCAATAACATCATAGTTGTTGCAACCGAGAACTACGCTGACAATATTCTTGCCAATATCATGGACATCACCCTTAACGGTTGCCATAACAAAACGATTACCTTTTGCAGATTCAGAGTTGTTTGCATTATTCACGTCTGCCGTCTTCTGAGCCTCGATAATAGGTTGTAGAATAGCCACTGCTGCCTTCATCGTGCGAGCAGTCTTTACAACTTGAGGAAGGAACATCTTTCCAGCGCCAAAGCGTTCACCAACCTGATTCATAGCATCCATCAACGGGCCTTCGATGATGTTTACCGCCATCGGATACTTCTCTAATGCCTCGTGAATATCTTGTTCGAGGAAATCAGGAATTCCCTTAATCAAGGCGTGGGCAAGGCGTTCTTCAACAGTGGTTTCACGCCACGCAATGACAGCCGTTTCTGCAACCTTAACACCTGCCTCCTTAGCCGCAAGTTGTTCGGCTTTGAGCACTTCCGCTCGCTCGATCAGCGCTTCCTCTGCTGCCTCAGAAGGACGAAGGATAGCATCTTCAAGGAGTTTGAGCAAATCTTCAGGTATATCTTCATATTGCACTGCCGTTGAAGGATTTACAATTCCCATATCCATACCTTTCTGAATGGCATGATAGAGGAAAACAGCATGCATGGCTTCACGAAGGTAGTTGTTACCGCGGAAGGAGAAGGAAAGATTGCTGACGCCACCGCTGACATGGGCACCGTGAAGATTCGTTCGAATCCATTCCGTAGCACGGATAAAGTCAAGGGCATAGGTTCGGTGTTCCTCCATACCCGTACAGATTGAGAGTATATTGGGGTCGAAGATAATGTCCTCGGCAGGGAATTTTACCTCATCCGTCAGCAGACGATAGGCACGTTCACAGATGGTAATTCGACGATCGTAGGTAGTCGCTTGACCTTCTTCATCAAAAGCCATCACTACCACAGCAGCACCATAACGGCGAATTTCACGAGCATGAGCCAGGAATTCATCTTCACCGTTTTTAAGGCTGATGGAGTTCACGATGCACTTACCCTGACAACATTTCAAGGCTGCCTGAATGACGGGCCATTTGGACGAGTCAATCATGAAAGGTACACTGGCGACATCAGGTTCTGAAGATAACAGATTGACAAAATGCCGCATTTCCACTTCACCGTCGAGAAGACCGTCATCCAAATTGATATCGACGACGAGGGCACCATCTTCTACTTGTTTGCGGGCAATGCTGCAAGCCTCGTCATAACTCTTCTCATTAATCAAACGTAGGAACTTACGGCTTCCTGCCACATTACAGCGTTCACCGACATTCACAAAACGGACTTCGGGCGTCAGCGTAAAGCGTTCGAGGCCGGAAAGCTGGAGTTGTTTCGGATTATCAGCGGTAAAAACGGTCTTTTTACGGGGTTCGAAACTTTGTACCGAATTTGCAAGCGCCTGGATATGATCGGGAGTGGTTCCACAGCAGCCACCGAGGATATTGACAAGACTTTCTTCAAGGAAAGGTCTTACTTGTTCTGCCATTTCCTCAGGAGACTGATCGTACTGACCGAGACTGTTAGGAAGACCAGCATTCGGATGGCAACTTACCCAGCAATCGACATCAGCAGCCACTTCTCTAACGAAGGGCAGAAGGTCTGCGGCACCAAAGGAGCAGTTGAGACCGATGCTGAAAACGTTAGCATGGGAGACACTCGTTATGAAGGCCTTCAGGGTCTGACCGGAGAGTGTACGACCTGCGCGGTCACTGAGGGTAACACTCACCATAATGGGCAGTGTCTTACCCAATTTCTCAAAGACTTGATGAGCCGCAAAGAGACCAGCCTTGGTGTTGAGGGTATCAAAGATTGTCTCGAAGAGCAGCAAGTCTACTCCACCCTCTACAAGGCCTTCAATCTGTTCAGCATAGGCAGAAGCCATCTCGTCAAATGTCAGAGCACGATAAGCTGGATCGTTGACATCAGGAGACAGCGAGAGAGTTTTGTTGGAAGGTCCAAGCGAACCTGCAACATAGCGGGGTTTCTCGGGATTGACCGTTGAATAACGATCAGCCTCACTGCGAGCCAAACGAGCTGCGGCAAGGTTGATGTCGTGGACGAGCGATTCACAATGGTAATCGGCTAGAGAAATACGCTGGGCAGAGAAAGTATTAGTAGAAATGATATCAGCACCAGCCTCAAGATAACGACGATGAATCTCACCTATCACATCTGGACGGGTGAGATTAAGGATTTCGTTATTACCGTTTTGGCCTTGAAAATCTTCATCTGTGAGGTGGTAGGTCTGAATCATAGACCCCATAGCACCATCGAGAATGAGAATGCGCCTGTTTAGTTGTTGTTCTATACTGCTCATAATGTGTATGCCAAGGCATAGTTTAGAATCGTTTGAGGAAGCGGTCAAGTTCTCGCTTGTCATCACGTTCCTTCATACTGTCACGCTTGTCGTATTCCCGCTTACCACGACAGAGGGCGATATCAACCTTGGCACGACCATTCTCATCAACGAAAAGACGAAGGGGAACGATAGTATAGCCAGGATTGGAAGCGTCCTGCTGGAGGTTGCGGATCTCCTTCTTATTAAGGAGAAGTTTGCGGTCACGACGAAGGGCGTGGTTATTGTAACTTCCTAATTCATAGGGAGCAATGTACATATTTTTCACCCAGATTTCACCATCGTGGATGAAGCAGAAAGTATCCACGAGAGATGCCTTTCCTGCACGAATACTTTTCATCTCTGTACCCGTGAGAACAATTCCCGCCATGAGTTTATCAATGACGAGGTAGTCATGCTCTGCGCGTTTGTTCTTGATATTGATGCGCGCAGGCTTCAATGCTTTTTTCTTTGCCATAATTATAGAGATGCCAAGTCCAGACTTGGCACACAGGGGCCACTTGGTCGGTCCCTATTCTTTTATGATATCTATGAAGTCGAGGAGATGGTCGTCGAGATAGCAGGCAACGGCTCCAGTAATCTGCTCTTCATCAGAAATGAATTCATCATCGAGATCATCGAAGTCAGGATACTGCTCATAGAGAGCCATGAATTCCTCATCGGTCATCTCTTTCTCGATAGCCTCATGATGCTCCTCATACAGTTCACGGGCACGGTAGAGGAACTTCGAAAAGTCCTTCAAGCCCCAAAGACGCATGGCCTTGGCGAAAGGATTCAGGAAGAAGAATGGACCGTAGCCATTGTGAATCAATTGAATAAATCCACCATCACAAAGTTCATCGCGGAGGATAACATATCCCCACAGGGTGATGTAATCAGCAGGCAGATGCTCCAAGGCATCCTGTGTCAATTCGCCACCAGCGTATTCCTTAATCGCATCAACAACAACCTGGATGAAAGCGTCCATGCCTTCTTCCGCTGCTGCTGCAAGGAGAGAGTCTTTGATTTTTAACTTCATAGCTTGATGTGTTTATTATCAGGCAAAAAGCCTGATACACCGGAACGGACCGGTGATTATTTCCTAATTTCTTCAATGATTGTCTTCATGCCCTTGATCTTCTCACCGGCGATGTTGCTGAGAAGAGACTTCAGGCATCCACGGGAAACTGCCGCATAGGAAGCGTGAGCGGAGAGATCAATACGGCCGATCTGCTTGGCGGTCAGCCCACCCTTCTTGCAGAGGAAACCGAGGATGTCGGCGCGCGAAAGCTTATCTTTTTTACCACGACCGATATAGAGCAACGACCATTCTGGACGAGAAGCTTTAATCGGCTGGTTTTCCAAAGAAAGTGTCTTAATCTCTTCAGAACTATCACTACCCTCCTCATTTTCTGCGATAAACGCTGGTATCTGTTCTTCTGGTCCCACGATGAGATAGGCGGCACCAGACTCTTCCCAACGAGCTGTACGTCCCGTACGATGGGTATAAGTGGCTTTATCAAGAGGGAGATGGTAATGAATGATTGCCTTTACGGTAGGAATATCAAGGCCACGGGCAGCAAGATCCGTACTGACGAGGACATTGCTGGCACCCGAACGGAAACGATAGAGAGCACGTTCACGACGATCCTGATCCATTCCACCATGATAACTCACAACAGCGAACTTATTGTCATAGAGGTATTTCCAAATACGTTCAACGCTCTCACGATGAGCCACGAAAACAATGGCCTGCTGACCATCAAGATAGGAAAGGAGACGGCCGAGGGTATCGAGTTTGTCTTTTGCAGGAGAAGGCACAATGACTTTTTCAATGCGCGTTTTGAGTTCTTCGCAGGTTGCCAAGAAATCAACGGTTTCGAACTTGCGACGGGTGACAAAACGTGGCAGACGAACAGCCTTATTGTCATCATTTTCCTCTGTATCAGGAACAAACAACGTCGCTGATGTCAGCACGAACTGAGGACAGCGGTTAAATTCAACACCGATATTCTCCATCTCATCACGGAAACCCAGTTCCAGACATTTGTCATATTCATCGAGAACGAGGACTTTCGTTGAGAAAACGTTGATATTCTCCTTGCTAATATGGTCAAGAAGACGACCGGGAGTTGCAAAGAGAACTTCAGGTTTTACTTCACGCAAGACACGATGCTCATCCATTGCAGGACGACCACCATAAACCGCCATTCCACGGAAAGGAAGATGACGCTCGCGCATCTGATCCTTGAACACCGTCTCAACCTGCAATGCCAGTTCACGGCTGGGTACTACGACAACAGCCAGGATCTGACCGTTAGCCTGAACCTGTTGCAGCATATCGATGATGGGGAGAAGATATGCCAGTGTCTTGCCACTACCTGTTGGAGAAAGAAGCAGTAAGTTGGAATGATTACGAATGGCGGTTCCTGCCGCCTCTTGCATAGGGGTTAGCGTCATGAGTGAAAAGGATACAAAAAGGGCTGTGCCGGTTAAAAGATGATGACAACTCCGAGAAAATAAGATTTGAGCGCCCACATCCTCCTTTGTAATCCGATCTTCCGCGCTGCATTTAAAGCGTAGCGTCGGCCCGCCATTGGGGGAGAGGCAAAACTCGGTGAGTGTGTAAAATTGATGAGTATCCCAATCTGACCAGCACAGCCTAATAAGTATATGTCAAATGGTGAAGAATCACCACGAACTCTCTTGTTTGCGATTGCAAAGGTAAGAAAAGTTTATCAAATCAGCAAGAAGTTTGAGGAATATTTGTGGGTTGAATCCTGATTTTAACACAACCTCTTGTTCTCACTCCTCAGCAAGCCACATATCAATCAACTGGCGGGCGAGACTCATCTTGCCGGGGATTTCTGGAAGATTGTCACGACGGAACCAACCGCCACTGCTGAGTTCTGATTTTTGAAGGTGAATTTCACCACTCTCATATTCAGCGAAATAGCCGACCATAAGACCTGAGGGGTAAGGCCACGGCTGGGAGGCTTTATAAACAGCATTCTTAATGCGGATACCGGTCTCTTCCATTACCTCACGGTGAAGACAGTCTTCGAGGCTTTCACCGGTTTCCAGGAATCCAGCAACCAGGCCATAGTAATCGCCTCGGAAGTTGCGGGCACGAACCATGAGGATTTCTTCATCTTCCTTGCGTCCTGAAGGTGCTTGCCTGCGGATGAGGACAATGATAGCCGGTGCAACAGACGGCCAGATCTGCTTACCACAGCAGGTACATTTCTTCGAAATATCGCTGTCTTTTTCCATGGGACCGCCACAGACTCCACAGAACTGGGTATTGGCATCCCAATAGAGAATCTCCTGGGCCTTACCCGCCATTTTGTATTCTTCAGGAGAGAGTTCGAAATAACTGGCACGCAGACCGACCTGATGAAGGGTCATACCCTCAGAAACTGTTCCAGGGGTAACAGGAGAATCAATACGAACAGTACTACAAGGTTCGCCGTCGAGGTCGGGAAGTTGATGAATGGTGTTCCAAGGAAGAAGGTCCACGGGACACTTGTCACTGCAAGGAATATGGCCTGTTTCTGTCAAAACCACTTCCTCTTTACAAAATATAAACCAAAGCATGTGGGGTGAATTAAGAATTATGAGTTTTGAATGAAGAGACTTGGCTCTTGAATTCAAAGCCCTCAGAAATCTTTATTCTTAAATAAAAGGAGGCACCCGAATGAGCGCCTCCTTATAATATATTAAGACGTAGGAATAATCGTCTTGAACGGATTAGAGATTGAGATCCTTCTTGATCTGCTCAACCTTAGCAAGAGCTTCTGCCTTAGCACTTTCATAGCAGTTGGGACAACCCATTTCACCATGAACTTCGCAGTAGAACTTGATCTTAGGCTCGGTTCCGGAAGGACGAACACTGATCTTGGTGCCGTCTTCGGTGAACCACTGGAGAACGTTGCTGGTAGCAGGCATATCGAGAACGCTTTCATTACCTTCACCGTCATAGTTCTTAAGAACGCCGAAGTCCTTAACGAGGACAACCTTGGAGCCTGCAATCTGGGTAGGACGGTTAGCGCGGAAGTTCTCCATCATAGCCTTGATTTCGTCTGCACCAGACTTACCGGGCTTAACAACATTGATGGTGTGTTCGAGGCTGAAACCATAGTCAACGTAGATCTGCATAAGGAGGTCGTAGAGGGTCTTGCCCTGATCCTTAGCCCATGCTGCAATTTCGCAGATGAGACAGATAGAAGCGGGAGCGTCCTTATCACGAACCTTATCGTAGGGGAGGAAGCCGAAGCTCTCTTCACCACCACCGATGTACTTCTGCTTGCCTTCAGAGATAGCGATTTCGCGAGCAATCCACTTGAAACCAGTGTAGCAGTCACGGCATTCAACGCCTTCCTTCTTAGCGATGTTGGCGATACTTTCTGTTGTAACGATGGTCTTAACGAGGAAGTCGGTATCCTTCAACTGGCCGAGAGCCTTCTTGTTCTTGATGATGTAGTAGCAGAACATGAGAGCGGTCTGGTTACCGTTGAGAATCATCCATTCACCCTTATTATCGCGGCAAACGATAGCAAGACGGTCAGCGTCGGGGTCGGTAGCAACAACGAGGTCGGCGTTGAGCTTGGTACCGAGCTTCATACCGAGGGTCATAGCCTCTGCATTCTCAGGATTGGGACTTACAACGGTGGGGAAATTACCGTCGATAACCATCTGCTCGGGAACAACATTGATGTTCTGGAAACCCCAGCTGCGGAGGCAAAGGGGAACCATTACACGACCTGTACCATGCATTGCACTGTAAACGATGTTGAGATCCTTCTGACGATTGATAACGTCCTGATCGATAAGAGCTTCACGAACAGCAACCATATAGTCGTAGTCCATTTCACCACCAATGATCTGGATGAGATCCCAATTTGCTTCGAACTTAACATCTTCGATAGCAACCTTGTTTACTTCGTCAATGATACCCTTGTCGTGGGGAGCGAGAACCTGTGCACCATCTTCCCAATATGCCTTGTAACCGTTGTATTCTTTGGGGTTATGGCTTGCAGTAACATTAACACCACCCTTAGCACCCAACTGACGGATAGCGAAGGAGATTTCGGGAGTTGGACGGAGGCTTTCGAAGAGATAAGCCTTGATGCCGTTAGCACTGAAAATAGCTGCTACGCTCTCAGCATAGAGACGACCGTCGTTACGGCAGTCATGACCAACAACAACGCTGATCTGCTGACCGGGGAAAGCCTTGAGAAGGTAGTTTGCAAAACCCTGGGTAGCCATACCCACGATGTACTTATTCATACGATTTGTACCAGGACCCATGATACCACGGAGACCACCAGTACCAAATTCGAGACTCTGATAGAAAGCATCGATAAGAGCTGTCTTATCTTCGTTGTCAAGCATTGCTTTAACTGCGGCCTTGGTCTCTGCATCATAGATAGGAGAGTCGAGCCATTTCTGTGCTTCCTGAGCGCACTTGAGAATCAGTTCTTGATTTTCCATAGAAATTATATGATTAAATTGATTTGACTAAAAGTGTTGCTAATCTTTTGCGGTACAAATTTAATGAAATTATTTTAAACTCCAATTGATTTTCTTGAAAAAAAATGAATACATGCAACAAAAATGATAGCATTTGAGATAATAATTATTATTGCATGGAAAGTTTCCAATCACTTGCCCTTGAACTATGCGGGGAAATTAGAGTCTTCGGAACCTTTGAGTACAGGCAAACGGAGTTTGAACTGAACAGCAAGAATACGGGTTAGAATGACAAATACGCCGCAGGCAAAACCTGTGGTAATCTGTGAAAGTTCCATGGCTGTTCCCAACCAATAGACGAGACCTCCGAGAACGCAGGCAATGGCATAGATTTCAGCACGGAAAATCAACGGTACTTCGTTAAGGAATACATCACGGATAACACCACCACCGGCGCCTGTAAGGGCACCCATAATGATTGCCACCCACATTGGCTGTCCTGCATTCAATGCCTTTTCAATGCCAATAACGGTAAACATTCCCAAACCCACGGTATCGAAGAGGAACCAAGTGTTGTTACGACGAACAACATGTTCCTGGAAAAACCAAACGAGGAGGAGGGCAATGAAAACGATTCCGAAATAAACGGAATTGTGCATCCAGAAAATGGGAAGGCCCAGCATCATATCACGAATGGTACCACCACCAATGGCTGTTGCAAGACCGACAACATAGGCTCCGAAAAGGTCGAAGGTCTTTGCTGAAGCAAGGCGGATACCAGAAATGGCAAAAGCAAGCGTACCGATATAGTCGAGACTCGTCACAAAATATTCGTGAAAAGTCTGTAAATCAATACTAAAACCAAGCCCAGTAAAGGGATCTACAGGAAAGAATACCATTTCTAATGATTATTATAAGTTTAAACTTAACGGTTAATAATCAGAACTTCAAAAGAGACATACCGACGAGGCGGTCATAACGAGCGCCAGGCTGTCGGAAATAGACGAGAACACGATAGTCGTTGGAAGTCTGGTAGAAATCGCCTTCAAGGGGTCGGGTATAGCCCTTAGGCTGATGGAAAACAGTACGCTTCAACTGGTCCTCGCGTGAAACAACAAGGTATTGGTAGTTGTAATAGCCCTGTTTCAGCATAAAAGCACCGACATAGGCGTGTTGTGCATCGTCATAGGTCAATTTCCATTCCTTGGAAATACCACCCGTTGTCCATTTGCCATTGATGAAAACATCGGCATCCTCGAAAGGTTCCGGACAAAGGAGTTTGAAATGAGTGAGCATATACTCCGTACCAGCGATATCATCCTGATTATCAATATTTCGAATGACTGAGATACCATTCAAATCCTCATCGGTGAGGTAGTTGCGACGAATGGCATCATCATCGATTGTTGCATGGAGATAAGGAGCGAAGAAATTGATATTATCTACGTGCATACCTGGATAGCGGTAGGAGAGAATCTCGTATTTACGATATTCATTGCCAGCAGGGAATGTCAGTTCACGCTGATGTTCCCAAATCAGTTTAGACCCGTTGACGTAGGAAGGACGAGCGTCAAAGACGGCATTGTCCAGGCGGTCATTCTGCATGACGAGCGTATGAATCTCTTCACGAAGATCACGAGTCTGAAGATTGCTGCAGTCAATAGACATTTCAACCTGCTGATGGCGGGAATTATAGTCGAGTTCGGTATTCGTTGTCACTTCACCGATAATACCTACCTTTGACTCCAACATACAGAAGCAAACCTCGGCAACAGGTTCTGGTTCATCGCCATCATCACAGAGAATAGTCATGCGGTAATTTCCAGACACAAGGGGATGCATATCCTCGTTGGGAAATTCAAAGGAATAATGGGTATAATGAGTGGTAACATTCTGGCTCTCAACATAGTCGTCGATAGGAACCTCCTCCTGTGTTGCTTCCATAAATTCGGAGAAGAAGAGGTCTTGGGTATCATTCCAATAGAGGTCACAATGCTGTACGCGATAGAGGTAACGGTGGTATTCATGACTCATTTCGTCAAAACTGATTTCCATAGTCTTATCACCATCCAACTGAAGGATTGGCATGGTATTCAGACGTCCTCCAACCTCCGTACGAAGGGTCAGAATGTTGCCTCCCAAAATACGGCTCTGCTGGGCAGAAACGTAGCTGGGTAAAAGCAAAACGAGAAGTGAAAAGAGGTACTTTTTCATTATTCAGTAATGTCGAGATGACGAATAGATTATTTTGATTTGCAAATTTAAGAAAAAAAGCGGAACTGCAAGTATTTTTAGGGAAATTATTTCTACTTTTGCACTCACAAAGGAAGCAGTCGGACAGTTCGTCGCTCATATTTTTATGATATGTGAGGAAAGTCCGGGCAGCAAAGGGCATTCCGCTTCTTAACGGGAAGTAGTTCGTGAGAGCTAATGAGTGCAGAAGAAAATAACCGCCTTGCTTAGCAGGGTAAGGGTGAGAAGGTGAGGTAAGAGCTCACCAGGCGTCTGGCGACAGGCGTGCTGTGCACATCGGAAGATGAAAGTTCGCGTATACCAGTGTCAGAGGGCGGCCCGCTCAATTATCGTTGGCGATAAACATTGGAGGGTAGAACGATAGAGGTTGTCAGTGATGGCAATCGTAGATAAATGACGAACGCCTTGCTTGCAAGGTACAGAACCCGGCTCATCGGCTGGCTGTCTCCTTTTATTTTGGCAATTATAATCTATTAATAAAAAAGATTGCTTTATTAAAACAAACATCCGTCTGATCTCTCGATCAGGCGGATTTTTTATGGATATGCGTCTGGAAGACAACACTAGCGCTAAAGAAGCGGTCTGGACTCCGCTTGCGCCTAAGCCTTGGCCGGCAACAACAAAAAAAAGAGCCTCGAAAGAGACTCTTGATGTGGGCGTTGACGGATTCGA
>DCHS01000007.1:170431-170867 GCA_002314875.1 Prevotellaceae bacterium UBA1746 | reverse complement strand
AAAGCAGAGTCTGCCAATGACCAGGGAATTTGCAGATTTCAAGCAATTCATCCAAAAACATTTTTAAACAAAAGTTGCGTAGAATCGTAAATAGGGCTTTGAAGAAGAGAGCTCCGGAATATGCAATCACCCCCAGTTGCACGAATGCAGCTGGGGGTGATTTGTGTTTTATGCAGAGAAATTACTTCTTGTTCTGGAGGTAGTTCTTAAAGAAGGTTCCCTGGGTTGAAGGAGTAAAGTTCCAATCGTTAATCAGGCAGCAAGCCCAATCGGGGTCGAAGCACCAAACCGTGAAATTGATGTCTTTCTGTTCAAAATACTTCGTGATGCGTTCAGCGTAAACATCGGTAGAGATGACGGGAATGTGTGCACCCTTTTCGTTTTCGAGGCAGAAGCCCATTTCTGTGCAGACAACTGGATATTTATCAGCAACGAA
>DCHS01000007.1:45998-170345 GCA_002314875.1 Prevotellaceae bacterium UBA1746 | reverse complement strand
TAGGGATGAGCGACATAAGCGATGTTTTCGCGAGCGATGGGCTCGTTAGCAACAGGGGTGAGGTCGTAAGCCCAGTTGAAACCAGCGCACAGGCAAACCTTCTTGGGGTCGTAAGTACGGATGGTATCGATAATCTGTTCCTGAAGTTCCTTCCATTCAGTCCAGGTACAAGCACCGAGGTCAACGTCGGCAGTAGTTGTAGGCTCATTGAAGATTTCGTAGAGGCAGACAGCGGGCTCGTCCTTGTAGCGTTCAGCAACAGCATGCCAGAAACGGAAGGTTTCTTCCTTGCTCGTGTTGTACATAGGCTGGAAGAACTTCTCATCCTTGAGATTGCCGATAGAGTGCCAGTCGATAATCACATAGAGATTGTTGGCCTTAGCCCATTCAATGCCTTGGTCAAGCTTTTCGAAATAGCTGTCCCAACCGATTTCATTAATCCACTGGGGGTGAACGGGGAAACGAACGATGTTAGCGCCCCATGCAGCAGCCTCTGTGAAGACTTTTTCGTTGTAAGCGCTGTCTCCTATCATCTTGTGGAGATCAGAGAGGCAGAGACCACGGAAAATGAGCGTGTCACCAGCTTCGGTTACGAAGTGATTGCCTTCAACGCGAACAGGACTGAAAGTGCTTTCTTCTGTTTGGGTAGTTTTGCATGCAGCGAGCGTCAAAAGTGCTGTAGCGAGAAAAAGGATTTTTTTCATGGGTATAAAGGGGATGAGTTAGGCTTTGCTTATGTTGCGATGAATCGCAACACACGGTGGCCACGTGAGCTTTATCGTAGCAACACACGGTGGCCTCATAAAAGAGTTTCTATTCTAACAAGAGAACGCGGCTGGACCAGTCATTAAGCTTACTGTAGTCCACATCGTGAGAGTATGGGATATCGAGACCTGTATTCATCAGATAAGCACCGCTGAAAGATTGGCCTTCGAAGGAGAGGGGCTTATTATCTATGCGGTTCAATTCATGGATGGTGTACATACGGTCAGGATCAAGACCTGCCATCTTTACGCGGGGGAAGTGCTGGTTTTTGAAGGTTTCCAGTTTCCACCAGAAGAAGACTGCACGGTCCTTATTCTCTGTTACATACATCTCAGAAGCGAGATTGTCGCCAGCGTAGGGAGAGTGAAGGCGATAGAGGTCACCGAACTGAATAACGGGACGAACGCTCTTGTAATCGCTGATGGCTTGACGGCAAAGCGCCTTTTCTTCATCAGTCATGTTCTTAGGCTGAATTTCCATACCCAGACGGCCGCTCATGGCTACATCACAACGGAATTTGAGGCTTGTAGTACGGAAAACAGCGTGATTAGGAACAGCGCTGATATGGCTGGCCATGGCAATGGCAGGATAGAAGTAACTCGTTCCCCACTGCATGTAAATACGCTGGAGGGCATCGGTATTGTCACTTACCCAGAATTCATCGAAATAGGGGAGGAGACCGTAGTTCGCGCGACCGCCACCGCTGGCGCAATCCTGGATGATGACATCTGGATATTTTGCACGAATGCGCTGGCAAACCTTAATCAATCCCTCATGGAGAGCAATATAAAGGTGGCTCTGATCGTCCTTGGTGAGGTACTGGCTGCCATGATTCATAACGGGAGCGTTAGCGTCCCACTTGATATATGCGATTTCCGGATAGTCCGTTAAGAGATTATCAACAACGCTGAAAACAAAATCCTGAACCTTGGGGTTACTGAGGTCGAGACAAAGCTGCGTGCCTCCACGACCTCTGACGGGTTCACGACCAGGAGCTTTGATGACCCAGTCGGGATGCTTTTCGTATAGTTCGGAAGTAGTACAAGTCATTTCCGGCTCAATCCAGATACCGAACTTAACGCCGTCCTTTCGGGCATCACGGAGAAGACCTTCGATACCGTCGGGAAGTTTGTTCGTATCTACGACCCAGTCGCCGAGACTGGAATTGTCGGTGAGGCGAGGATATTTGTCTCCAAACCAACCATCGTCCATGACGAAGAGTTCACCGCCCATGGACTTAATATCCTGCATCATTTGGTCCATTCCCTTTTGGTTGATGTCAAAATAGACACCCTCCCAGGAGTTGAGGAGGATCATACGTTCCTGGTTGCCATGGCGTAACTGATATTTACGTGCCCAGCGATGGAAAGTCTGGCTGACCCCATTCGTACCCTTGGTGGAATAGGTCAGTGCAGTGCGGGGAGTAGTGAAAGTCTCGCCTTTGCGGAGATGGTATTCTGAATTGTCAGGATTGATGCCAGAGAAATAATAGTGATAATCAGAATCGTCGGTATCAATCGTAATGCGGTAGTTTCCTGTATAAAGCAGGGATGCACCAATGACAGCACCTTCATTTTCACGAGCAGGACCGTCGAGAGACATCATCACTTCATTGCGATTGGCGGTAGCATTACGAAGACCATCTTTATCCTTGATGACCAGCATACCATTCTGGAGACGGTCCTCAACGAGCTGGGCCTCAGCCGCCCAAGAGCCGTGGAAGTGCGTGCAATAGACATTGTCACGGTGAATGGGAAGGAGAGGATTATAGAACTGGGTGAGCGTCACCGTCTGCTTCTCGCCGTTGGTGATATCCGTCCAATATTCCATCATATCAACATCCTCATAGGTCTGATAGTAGAGGTGAACCGTTGTAGGATAGACAGGATCCTTCAAGGTAACCGTCAGGAGATTACCCTTGCGAGAAGCTCCATTGGGAGCCTGGTCGCTGATAGGAGCAATAGTCCAGTCTTCAATAAGCATGTGGGTAGAGAGATTGCCATCGGCATGACGCATAGCGAGACAGACCTCGGACTGTGTGTGGACGGCGCCATAGGCGGGATAGACCTCAGGACGGCTCCAGTTGGGATCGCTGAATCTTTGCAGATGATTGATGTCGCCGGCATGGAGGGCGGGACCATAATAGAGGAACTGGGGTTCAGCACCTTTATTCAGATCGAGGACAAAACTGTTGTTGGGGGTACGCAACTCAACCTTCTCTGCAGAAGCAAAGAGGGGAGTTAAGGCGAAAAGAGGAAGGAGGAGGGATTTCATGGGCTTGCTTTTTTCGGCGATGAATCACCGAGCATGGGGACTTATAACTTTCTTTCGATGATTTCGAGGCACATACGGCTGTTGTGGTAGGGACACTTCCAGAAACCGGCGTGGTCGTCGGTACGGTTGATATTGCCCTGCGGGTCACGGCTCCAGTACCATTCTCCGAGTTCGTGGTCAATGAGGTTGTCTTTGATATACTGCCAGCAGTGGAGACCTTTAGCAAGTGCATCCTCGTCACCGAAGTGCTGATAGATGTTGAGGAAACCGACGACGGCTTCAGCTTGTACCCACCAGTGGCGGTCCGCATCAACATGGCCGTTATCAAGATTGGCCTCGTGAGTCATGGAACCATCAGCGTTGAGGCCCTTTTCGGAAGCCTTTGCAACAAGTTGAACGATCGGTTCTACTTCTTTTAGTACAGCTTCATCTCCAAGAACGAGAGCTGCCTCATGCATCAGCCAGGAACACTCTATGTCATGGCCGTAGCTTTCGAGCCATCCTGCACCGCGCGTCCAGTTCATATCGAAGAACAGGTCAAGGTGATGAGTTTCGGGGTTGAGAATGCGGTTGCAGAAGATATCGATGAGACCACGGAGCGCCTTTTCCACCTGAGGTTTTCTGGCCTTGATGAGATCAGACGATGAATCGTCTGACACGGTGGCTCTTGGTTCTTGCAAACAAACGGTGGCTTCGAGTTCTTGCAGACAACGGAAGAGGTTGGTGTAAGGCTCGATGATGTGCAGGTGCGTATTCTGGGACTTGGGATAGTTGGCATCAAGTTCAGAAAGGCGCATATCGGCTATCGGTTGCCAGTCGAGGGTCTGAGCCTCGATATAGCCTCCAAATTCAGTGTCCCAGGCATGAGCCTCGATACAATCGAAGAGCGCAAAAGCGGTTTCCAAAAGACTGGTATCCTTTGTTGCGCGGATGTATTCAGAAATACCGTAGAGCATGAAACCGATGGCATAGAACTGCTTCTTGGAGTCTACGGGTTGGCCGTGCTGGTCCAGTTCCCAGTAGGTACCACCAAATTCCTGGTCTACAAAATGCTCGAGGATATAGTCCTTGGCACGAGTGGCAGCAGCGAGATATTCGGGGCGGCCGAGAACGCGGTAGGCAGCGGAGAAACTCCAAAGGATGCGAGCATTAAGGATGCCGCCCTTATTGGCGTCTTTTACGAGCGTGCCGTCACCTTTCATCTGGCCGTAGAAACCGCCGTTCTCCTCGTCTTGCATCTTTTCAAGCCAGAAGGAGAGGATGTTGTTTTCGAGGATATCGAGAACCTCAGGGGATAAGTGAGTCATGGTGTTGTCTTTTTCCTGACGATGAATCGCCAGGTACGGGGGCTTTTTTGAGCTGATTTTTAAAGCACGGGGCTTATTTGAGCGCCTTGTTCTTTGCAACGAGCGCCTTGATGGTTTCAACGGAAGCAGCGGTGAAATAGCCGTCTTCAGGAGTATTCATACAATAGTCAACCAGACGATCAATGGTAGAGGTTGCCACATGCATGCGAGTGTCAGAAGAAGCATAATAGATGAAGACCTTATCGTCGCCGTCGAAGAGTTCATCTTCCTTGGTACTTACATGATCAGCAATCCAACCGTTAGCGAAGGCTACGTTCATTACATCACCGATATATTCTTCGCCCTCGGGAACAATGAAGTAACCGCCAGGCTGAGCGATAACACGGGTAGGATCTTCCAAAGCTGTCATATATAAATAGAGGACATAGCGGAGACCGCTGGCACAGCCGCGAACACCATGAGCGAGGTGGAGCCAACCGCGAGGAGTCTTGATAGGATGAGGACCTTCGCCGTTCTTTACTTCCTGAATGGTGTGGTAATGACGAGCATTGATGATGGTTTCTTCGTGAATCTCAGCGTGCTCGATGTCGTCAACGAGTGCCCAGCCGATACCACCACCGGAACCAGCATCGATAAAGCCATCCTGAGGGCGAGTATAGAAAGCATAATGGCATTTACAATTTGGCAATTTACCATTTACCATTTGGCCGTTCTCATCGGTATAAACAAATTCGGGGTGGAGGACAACATTGCGCTGCTGGCTCTTGGTCTTCAAATCAGGAAGACGGTACCAGGTCTTGAGGTCCTTGGTACGGGCAATACCAGCTGTTGCCGTTGCTGCAGAAAGATCACCAGGCTGACTATCGTCATGACGTTCAGCACAGAAGACACCGTAAATCCAACCGTCTTCGTGAGCGGTAAGACGCATATCGTAGATGTTTGTTGCGGGGATAACGTCCTCGGGCATGGTGATGGGCTCATCCCAGAAGCGGAAGTTATCAACGCCGTTGGGGCTTTCAGCCACTGCAAAGAAACTCTTGCGGTCAGCACCTTCCACACGAACAACGAGGAGATACTTGCCGTTCCATTTCATAGCACCACTGTTCAGGGTCGCATTCATCATGATGCGCTGCATGAGGTAGGGATTATCCTTCTCATTGAAATCATAGCGCCATTCGAGTGGAGTATGTTCTGCCGTCAGAATGGGATTTTCATACTTTTCATAAATACCATTGCCCCAAGCCTTGGGAGCATTCTTGCGGGTGAGCAGTTCTTCGTGATGAGCGCGGAGAGCGGCAACTTTGTTAGCAAAATCAGACATAGTTATTTAATTTTTTTGATGTCTTTGATGAAAAGGAAATTGGATTGCTTGGACCACTCGAGGAAATCATCAGCGGTCTTGGCGTCTTTGGAAGCACCGAAATGTTCCTTCTTGAAGTTTCTCCAGGGAAGGAAATAGACGATGGGATATTTCTCAATAATGGGTTTGAAAACGCGCTGCCACCAGGTAGCATCCGGGGAATTCTGATAGCCACATTCTGTGAGCGCGATAAGTTTTCCGTGCTCCGCAGCAATCTTAGTGATCAGAGTGAGGTCTGCATCCAGACCACGCACGAAATCGGTTTCTGTTCCCCATTGGTAGGCATCTTCACCAATAAGGTCCACGCGGTCGTCACCGGGATAGCGAATGAGCCAGTCGGCCTCGGTCCAAGCGCCGTAAAGGTTGGGAGAGAAGGACCATACGATGAAGTCCTTCAGCTGAACATTGATGTAATCCTGAGTAAGATCCCAAAGAGCATGGAATTCTGCGTCGGAGCAGTTATTCTGGCCCCACCAGAACCAGGAACCATTGTTCTCATGCCATGGACGGAAGATAAAAGGAATCTGCTGGCCTTTGGAATCTTTCAGTGAAAGCATGAAATCCGTAATACGGTGCAGCCACAACTGGAATTTTTCTGCCTGACTTCCTCCTGGAAGAACTGAGTGAACGGTTGTTTGGGGAACGGGAATCTGCTCGCCCAATTTATCTTGGTGGAGTGTTCCTAATGCCTCGCGAGCCTGTTGGTAGGCCTTGATATCATTTTCAATCCAAGCCGTTGTTCCAAGAAGCGGATTGCGAGGATGCCAGGATAAGGTAATGATACCACCGCGTTCATAGTGGCGGATAATCTCCTCGCGCATACGGGTGAAAGGTACGGAGTCGAGATTCTTTTCATCAGCCATTTCGATACCACCAAGATCAAAGCCCATCACGCCGGGATAGTCGCCAACGAGATCGTAGGTGTCAGAGCGGTCAGCATCCCAATCCCAGGAAATACCATAGAAAGGATCGTCCTGATGGCCGTACATGTAGCCTTTTTGCTGAATCTTTGCCAAACGCTCAATAAGTTGCTGGCGTGGTGTAATGCTTTTCTTCGCCATCGTTGGAAGGGAGATAAAAGGAAGACACAAAAGAACAAAGGTAGCAAGAACTTTTTTCATACTTCTGCTGTTTGTAAGTTGTTTTATTTCTTCAAATAGAGACCGTTAATATCGTGAACGAAGAGGGTACGGGGAAGATTGTAGAAGGCCACGAAGTCTTCAACGCTCATGTTGCCGGGATAGGGAGCGTAGAAATGGCCAACCTTATCGTGGGCATTTCGCCAGGTAAGAACGTAGGCAATGGGAAGATCACCGATAGCCTGGGCGAGTGTTTCCGTCCACCACTTTTCTTGGGGAATACCCTCGAAGCCGGTTTCTGTGAAAGCAGCAGCCTTTCCGTGCTTCTTTGCAAGACTGCAAATGAAGCTTAACTGCAGGTTAGCCTCTTCGATGTAACGGTTGATGTTTTCTGTATCACCAGCACCCTTGGCATAGCAATAATTATCGAGACCCATGATATCGATGATGTCGTCACCCGGGTAGCGTTCCATATATTCCTCTTCGTCACAGCCGCCGGGAGAATAGGCGAGGAGGGCGTTGGTAACCTTGTTCTCCTTGAAACGGTCAACGGTCATCTGCCAAAGCTGGATGTATTCCTTGGGAGTGCAGTAATCCTTGCCCCACCAGAACCATGAGCCAGTGTGCTCATGCCAGGGACGGAAGATGACGGGAACCTTCACGCCGTAGGGAGTTTCAAGGCTATTCAGGAACTTTGCCACACTGTCAATGTAAGCAACCAGTTTATCGTGGGTGGCACCGGGTTTCAGAGCCTCCTTCATAGTCTGTGCTTCCTTTGCCTTAAGACTATCATTGATCCAGGCGGTACCGCCTGTTAAAGGATTGTCGAGGTGCCAGGAGATAGTCACAACGCCATTGCGGTTGTACTGGTCAAAGATTAGCTGGCGCATGTGATCGAAGGGAACACCATCGAGATTGCAGCTGTCGCCAAGTTCGATGTGACCGAGATCGAAACCTATTACTGCAGGGAAATCGTTGCATACAGACTGAACGTCAGAACGACAACTGTCACCGCACCAACCGATACCGTAGGCAGTGTCATCCTGGTGGCCGTACATGTAACCGGCAGAGTCTGCCTGATGCTTCATGTTTGCCAAAAGATTTTCCGTACGTTGGGTGCGACCGGTTTCTGCAAGGGGGTCGGCTGCCTTCTTAGGACCACACGCGGTTAAGGTCACTATAGCCAAGGCTACAAGCGCGAGTTTTGAAAATATCTTCATGAGTTTTAATTTTTTATCGTGCAGAAAGAGTTAACTACGTCGGAGAAATAAATAATTCCCTCCGAGGTTTTTATTGTGTCACATTAGTGATGCAATATTTCTATTATAGTGAAAATATCGATTCACAAATGTGAGTATATCAATTGGCTTTGGTGGAACAAGAAAAAGGTCCGTCGCAGTTAAATAAATGTCCACGGAAATTATTTGTTTCTCCGTTAGCGTTGTTTCTTTGTCCGCTATGAGTTATTTCTTTGCCGTTAGCGTTGTTTCTTTGTACGCTGCGAGGTTTTCCAGCCACCTGCGTATTATTTCAGCGACGGCATATCCTCGCGATTGAGGATGTAGGGGCTGCTGAGCGTTGAGGTCCAATACGAAGATGTGTTGCTCTTGTAGCCATCAATGGTGATATTGCCATTGGAATCAGAGGTGGGCCATACCATGAACCAGGACCAGTTTGCACCGCCTGTGAACTGTGCGGTAGGATCGCAGATGTTTCCGCATTCAGAAATGGTCGTCAACTTCTTGCCACCAGTGATGGTATTCATGAAATGGAACTGTGAGGACTGGCAATCTGCGTTCTTGTCGGTATAAATATCAACGCCGACGATATCTACATAGTTGTCACCGGGATACCACTCCTTTGCGGCTGACTCGAAGCCTTCACCGCAGTCAATGGTCCAGACCCAGATGAGATTATTGAGTTTGTATTCGTTGACGAGTTTTGTGTAAAGCAACTGGTAAAGCTGCTTGCAATAGTCAGCACCATAACGTCCCCACCAGAACCAAGCTCCGCCATTCTTATTGTATTTTGTATAGCTGCCTGCTGCCTCGTGGAGCGGACGGAAGATTACAGGGATTCCTGCATCTTGAAGATTCTTCAGATAGCCAGCCACCTCTTCAATATCGCGGAGGATGCACTTGTTTTGCCAGGTGCCTTCTTTGAGGGCTTCGCGAATATCAAAACTGGTTTCGCCATTTCCGCTGTTAGAACCAGTACAATAGAATCCCATGTTATCAGTGGCTCCCTTGTTTACACAATTATTGAAGTCCTCTTCTGAGTTAGGAACATTCCAGTGCCACATGTAAGAGACGATACCGTTGTTTTCCCACTGTTCTTTGGCTGCAGAAATATCGTTGTAGTTTTGCTGCCAAGACCAACTGGAGGGGGTGGGGGAGTAGGCGAGGAATATGAAATCGAAACCAGCCAATGCGGGGTGCTTTCCTGTAGCGGTGGCTACTGCGTTAACAAAGTCAAGGGTGTTGGAAGCAGATGACTGTACGCCGGAAAGTTGTTTGAGACCGTATTGTTCCTTGAGGAAAGCATAGACTTTCTTTGCTGCCTCAGTTGCATTGGGATTGGTGAGGTCATCAATCATTGAAGTATCAATGGGATCGGGTTGCTTCACCTTCCAAGTGAGTGCAACTTTCTCATTCTTTCCACCTTCTGCTGATGTAATGAGGTCTGCGGGAATGGTAAGTTCCACTTTTTCAGCATTGGCATCAATAATGGCCGTAACTGCCAGGCGGGGGCTGACGCCACCGTCTACTTTTGCCTCTTTTACGGACTGTCCGTTAAGGGTTATCTGTGCGGCTTTTGAGCTAACGAAAGTAATGTTGCGGTCGAAAGTGAGGATGAAAGACTGGCTTCCAGGAGTAAGTTCGGTGGTAGTCGCAGGATCTACGCTGACGAACTTGAGACTTTTGACCTCAACAACGGGATCGGGTTCTTCGTTATTCTCACTGCCACAAGAAACAAAGAGGAGCAAACCAAAAAGAAGAAAAAGAATGTGTCGCATTGTGAGTTTAATATATAGGGGAGTTTCTTGGCCTTGAAAGTTGTGCTTTCTACGCCTGTTTTCTTTGGAAAAGAGATAAAAAAAGGAAGGGAGGCGGCGTAATACCGCCTCCCTTCTATTAGATTAAACCTAAGTTATTAGGTTTCCTGAAAGAGGATTATTCAACAGTAATCTTAGTACACTTAACGTTGTCACCGTTGAGGACGAAGATACCGCCCCACCACTGCTGTACCATAGCAGCGTCGATCATTTCCTGAGTAAGGGTGAAGGAAACAGCGCCACCGTTAGCACCGAGATCCCATTCAGTGAACTTACCACCTTCTGTATCTGCACCGAAGTTACAGAAACCAGCATAGTGGGGACCCCAGTGACCTTCGAGGATTTCGAGCTTCCAGTCTGCATCAAGAGCAGTGATGTAGAAGCGGATGGTCTGACCTGCCTTAACATCATTTTCTGCAAATTCTGCACCTGCATCAGAGAGAGCGTAAGGCTGGTTGCCCCAATCGTCAGCGATCATTTCGCCTTCCCAGAGAGTAGTTTCAACGCTGTTGAAGTGAGTAGCAGTAATCTTGTCAACGATAAGGTTATCGCCATTGAGAACGAAGATACCACCCCACCACTGCTGAGTCATAGCAGCGTCAATCATTTCCTGAGTGAGGGTGAGAGAGTAGTTACCCTTATTAGCTTCGAGATCGTATTCAGTGAACTTGCCACCTTCAGTGTCACCACCAATGTTACAAATGCTTGCGTAGGTGGGACCCCAGTGACCTTCAACGAACTGAATCTTCCAGTCTGCAGCAGTGGGAACCATGTGGAAGGTGATAACGTCACCAGCAACAAGTCCTGCTTCTGCGAATTCAGCACCACCGTCACTGAGTACGTAAGGCTGGTTGCTCCAATCGTCAACAACTGCCTGACCGGTCCAAAGAACGGTGTTAACTTCAGTGTTAGGAATGAATGCGATGTTGTATTCTACTTCGCCATTAGAAGAAACGAGCTTAACGATTGACTTCTTACCAGCGGTGATAGGAGCAGAGATGTAGAGGACATCACCATTGAGGATGTACTGAACGTCCTTACCGTCTACCTGAACACCAGTGAGCTTGTCGCCGTTAGAAACCTTAACGCTGAATACTTCACCAGCACGGAGTTCTGCATCTTCACCAGGGAGTTCCATGATGTAGCAGAATACGGGCTTGCTGATTTCGAGAGCGGGAGTCTCTACAGAAGTGCCGTTTGCAAGGTTCAGAGTGATAACACCACTTTCAGCGTCAAGAGGAATCTTAACGGTGAGGGTAGAACCATCAGCAGCTGCGGTGAATTCAGAAACCTTAACACCACCGGTGAAGACAACGCTCTTCACGAGGTCAAGGTCAGTACCCTGAAGTTCAACTTCGCTACCAGCAGCGGCAGGATTGAGGTTGAAGCTTGTTACAACGGGCTTAACGAGGGTGTAAGCAACAGGAGTTCTCTTGCCGTTAACCATGATAAGCTGGATATCGCCTTCCTGAGCGGTTTCGGGAACCTGAACAACGATCTTGCCTTCAGCAACAGTTACATCCTGAACGTCGCAGTTGGGGAACTGAATCTGAGCGATAACATCGAGGTCGTTACCAGTGATGGTGAGAGAATTGTTAGCCTTAACAGGAGCGGGAGCAGCAGCGAGGCCAGTAGGAGCTACGGTAGTGAGCTTACCAGCAGGGATTTCAACGTCGCTCTTAGCAACGAGGTTGATGCTACCGTCAGTAGCTTCAGCGGGAAGTGCGAAAGTGATGGTCTTGCCATCCTTGCTAACGGTGAAGTTGGTGAAGCCACCATATACACCGAGACCGAGTTCGCTTTCAACATCACCGAAGTTGATAGCCTTAACAAGTTGGAAGTTAGCACCAGTGATGGTAATGGTTTCGCCTACCTTAGCGGTAATAGCAGCACCTTCGCCACGGGGAGAAGCCAACTTAGCAACAGTAGGAGTACCGATAACAACAGCTTCATCAGTCATAATGATGTTGTAGGTAACATCGCTGGAAGCATCGTCCATAGCGGTGATGTCAACATCATAGAGGCTGAGCTTACCAGTGCGAGCAGTTTCGGGAACGATCACCTTGATGGTGTAACGATCGTGCTCAACAAATGCCTTTTCACCAACAACTTCATTTTCTGCAAAACCAACAGCGTGGATGAGGTTGAGGTAGTCACCCTTGATTTCGATAACGTCACCAGGCATAGCAGATGCGGTAACAGATTCGATAACGATGGGTTCTGAGTAAGTCAACGGAGTAAGGGTGGTGATCTTTTCGTCAGTGCGAGTAACGAGAGTTACAACACCGGGTTCGGGACCGTCATGAGGAACGGTAACACGAATTTCACTGGGAACGCCAGCCTTTACCACTTGGATGTTAGTGATGGGGTCAACACCAGGAATAATAACCTGAGCCACCTGATCAAGATTTGAACCGAGGAAACGAAGTTCACCACCACGCATAACGGGTGAAGGACCGTATACATTCAGGTGAACGCCCTGCTGATACTGGTCAGTGTTCACATCCTCTTCGCTACATGCTGTCAGAACAACGCTGCTGACGAGCATCAGGCACATCATAAGGATGGCTGAAAAGATATTTTTCTTTTTCATTGTAGTAGTATTGATTAGAGGTTTCTTTGGAGGCGCCATCTACGCCGTAGTCGGCGCCTCGCAAAGTATTCTCAATTAATTAGAGGTTAGGAACAACGCGGAGGTTATCGTAACGCAAGATGGGAGTACAGGTAGTACCAGCAACGCCACCTTCGTGAGGCCACATAATGAAGCTATCGAAGGAGTTGATGCTCATCTGCTTGGGAGACTTGGTACCGTCGTCGTTGTAAACGAAGTCCGTGAGAGGAATAGTAACAGTGATCCACTGGTCGCCGGTATCGAATGAACCGGTATCCTTCCAAGGATTGTAGAGAGCACGGGGGAGGTCGAGACCGCCGTCAGCGCTGGTTCTACCATAGGTGTTGTTCTGCCAAGAATCGTTTGCAGCATCTTGATAGTTCATGAACATGATCTGGAGAGCACCAGCAGACCAAGGATTAGACTTGGGAATGTAGAGCTCGAACTTGAATGACATGTTCTGCCAGTTGCTGAAGTCGATGAAGTTACGGAGAGGAATACCTGCGCCAGAGGTGATGCTCATAGGATCACCACTCCAGTTACCGCACCAGAAGGGGAGCTTGAGGTCTTCAACCCAACCACCATCGGTTTCAGCGGGACCTACCTGGCAGTACTGACCGTCAACACCGCCTTCGGTGCTATAGGTAGCAGAAATGTTCCAACCCTGAGGAACAACGTCGGTAGCACCGTCGAAGTTGGTGATGAGACCGCGGCTGTCGTGGAAGTAGAACTTAGAAGCAGACTTACCATAAATGGTAGAAACGCTAAGCTGACCTTCTTCAACACCTTCGGGAACTACGAAGCGAACACTTGAAGGAGTGATTTCCTTGATTTGAGTAACAGGAATGTTCGTAGAGTTGTTAACACCGGTGAAGGTGATAGCGAGGGGTTGGTTGGGGTCGTCTACGAAGTACTGACCATTGATGACAGCTTCGTCGCCGATTGCGGTCCACTCGTTGGTCATTGAAGAAACAACGGGAGCGGGCACGAGTACCTTGAAGTCATAGGTAACGGTATCTGCGTCACGGGTAACCATGTAGATCTTACCGGTGTTGCTACCGGGGATATCCTTAGGTACGCTTACGAGCATGGTATTGTTGGTGATGTAGCTGGTATTGAGCACAGCCTTTACATCGTTGAAGTACATTTCCTTGATGCTGGTAAGATTTTCACCGACGATACAGATAGGAGTAGCAGTATAAGCCTCGGTCAAGAGAGAGTCCTTAGAGGCAACATCCTGCAAACGGATGTAATTGATGGTGGGCTGGCCAGCCGTCAATTCGAATTTATCAGGTTCATCCACGCAGGAAGCCAGAACTGAGGCAGCGCCGAGTGCGATGATAACCAAATTCTTATATGTTTTCATAATGCTGTATTCTTTGGAGATTAATAAGAATAAGTTTCACGTACATCCACGTGGATAGGAGCAGCGCTACTTGCCACATTCGGATTAAGAGCAACGTCTTCAGTGGGGAAGGGCAGAGTGAATGAGCTTTCAGTAACGTTGGGAACGGTGGTTTCGTAGTTGTATTCTACATTACCAGAAGTGGTAACCAAGTTCCAAACGGTACGTCCGCTTTCATAATATGCCTTGTAGAGAGGATCCATGTTCCACATCTGGTTACGATGCTGAGACTTGAGTTCAGCGATACAAGCGTTAACATCGTAGTAAGAACGGCGAACGAAGTCATACCAACGGTCACCTTCACCAGCGAACTCAAGACGACGTTCCTTCCAAATCTGATCGAAGGTAAGAGAAGTCACAGGAGCTGCGGTGGGGATAGCACGCTGATGAACTGCGTTGAAGGCAGCCAATGCGTCAGCATCAGAACCCTGGCCCATCAGAACCTTAGCCTCAGCGAGAACGAGGTAAACGTCAGCGAGACGGAGGATGTGAGTAGCAAGAGCAGAAGCCATACGACCGTCAGCGCAACCCATTTCAGCTTCGTGGTCAGCAGCGTCACCGTAGAGGTGCTTAACATTGTTGCAACCACAAGGACCTTGGAGCTGTCCGGTAGCAGAGGGGTTGTATGTGCTGTTGTAGATGAACTCGAGGTAGTCGAAACCACCCTTGTCACGCCAGAAGTAAGGATACTTGTCACCGGGGAGCATCATAGTAGCCTTACGACGGGTATCGATATCAGAGCGGCTTTCGGGGCTGGGATATTCAGCGAGACGAGCGTCAGCACCCTGACCGTCGATCTTAAGAACGCCGAATGCTTCCATAAGGTCGGTAGAGGGGCCACCCCAACCACCCCAGACATTACCAACTTCGCACATACCTTCGATAGCGAGGTCAGACTGCAAAGTATTCTGGCAAGTCCAGTGAGCACCAACGGTCCAGCGCCAAGCGAAGAGGCTTTCTTCGCTGCAGTTGTTAGAACCGCGGAATACATCTTCGTACTTTTCAAGGAGGCTACGACCGGAGTTATCCTTTACATCCTTAGCGTAAGCAGCAGCCTTTGCAAGATCGTCGTTGTTGAGAGAACCAGTAACACCTGCCTTGGTGAGGTAAACCTTAGCGAGGAGACCTTCTGCACAGTAGTAGTCGATACGACCAGCGCTTGACTTCTTGGGAAGGAGTTCCATAGCCTTTTCGAGGGTGAGGATGATGTATTCGTAAACATCAGCCTTCTGTACCTTCTGAAGTTCGTTGTAGTTACCTTCAGCAAGAGTTTCAGAGTTGCTGTGGATGATGGGTACATCGCCGAATGAACGAACGAGGTAGAAGTATGCCATAGCCTTCCAAGCGAGACATTCACCCATGCACTGATCCTTAACGGCCTGAGAAGCGTTAGCACCCTTCAAAGATTCGTAAACGGTAGAGCAGTGGCTGATTTCAGCCCAGAGAGAGTAAGACATGTTGATGAGGTCAGTGTCAGTACCGTTAACAGAGAAGTTAAGGTAAGGGCTTGAACCCCAATACATATTACCAGAGAATACTTCACCAACCTTGATGAAACCACGCTGGAAGTCATACCAGGGTGAGTTGTAGAGGTAGTTTACACCAGAGATGCAAGCATCGTCAGAAGCGTAGTAGTTCTCAGTATTGTAATTATCCTCTGTAGGACGATCAAGGAAGTCGTCACAAGAGGGAAGAAGCATGAGGGAGGAAGAAAGCAGTGCACCAACTCCTAAAGTCTTCAAAGAAATGTAAGTCTTCATAATATATAATATTTATAGGAGTTATTAGAATGAAACACTTAAGCTTGCAGCAACGCTGGTCGGTGAGGGATAACGACCGTTATCAAGACCGAATACGTTTGCGCTTGCAGTAGAAGCACCAATTTCAGGATCGTAGCCATCGTAACCGGTGATAGTCCAGAGGTTGGTGGCATTGACTGCGAGGCGGAGGTTGGTGAGGCCAATCTTCTTGATGAGGCTTTCGTCGAAGGTGTAGCCGAGGCTTACGCTCTTCAAACGGATGTAAGAACCATCTTCAATATAACGGCTGCTCCATGCATCGTTGTCGTTAGGATCGTTGATAGAAGCGCGAGGCAGAGTTGCAGAGGGGTTGGTTACTACAACATTGTCGATGTGGTTGTACCAGTCGGTCTGGCTTGCATCGATAGCAGCGAGCTTAGCGCGATCGAGAACGTCATCCATCTGGTTGGTCCATGCTGAATTCATGTGAGTCAGCTTCATCTTGGTGTAGTTACCTACCTTGTTGCCATAAGAACCATTGATGAAGATAGAGAGATCCCAGTTCTTGTAACGGAAGGTGTTGGTCCAACCGAAGGTGAACTTAGGCATCGGAGAACCGATGTTGGTCTTATCCTGTTCGTCAATCTTACCGTCACCGTTAACATCCTTGAACTTGATGTCACCTACGAAGGTAGTGTTGGAACGGCTATAGTCATCAGGATTGGTTGACCAGTGATACTTACCGTTTTCGTCAACAGTGTACTTGTTGTTCTGCTGGAGAGTGTTAACGGGAGAGTTAATGATGTCTTCGAAGTTCTGATAGATGCCGTCAACTTCATAACCGTAGAAGTTATAAAGAGATTCACCTTCAACAGAACGAGAAACAACATCAGTCCACATACCGTAACCTACGAGAGCGGTAGAACCAGAGAGGCTCTTAAGCTTGTTGCGGTTTACAGAAATCTGAACGTCAGAGCTCCAAGAGAAGTTAGCAGTCTGAACGGGACGAGTGTTCAAAGAGATTTCAATACCCTTGTTCTCGATGTCACCATAGTTACCATAAGGAGCAGCGAGAGCAGAAGAAGCGTTACCAGAGGTACCCATGAATGAGGGAAGAACGAGCTGCATAAGCATGTCCTTAGACATCTTCTTGTAAAGGTCAACAACGAGGTTCAAACGGTCATTGAAGAAGTTCAAATCCAAACCAACGTTGAACTGTTCCTGGGTTTCCCACTTCACGTCGAGGTTCTTGATGTTACCGGGACGATAAGAGGTACCGAGAGCAGATTCCATAACGCTCATGGAAGAACCCCACTTGTAACCACCGATGTTAGAGTTACCAGTCTGACCCCAACCGAGACGGAGCTTACCGTTGGTAAGAATACCACGTTCCTTGATGCCCTGGAAGAATGCTTCTTCGGAGAAACGCCAAGCAGCAGCCAAAGAGTGGAAACCAGCCCAACGCTTGTTAGGACCGAAGTTAGAACTACCATCATAACGATAGGTGTAGGTCAAGAGGTAGCGGTTGTCGTAGTTATAAGTTTCACGGGTAAAGAATGAAGCCATTGCTGCACTACCGAAACCATAACCGATGGTGGGATCGCCAGTACCGAGGGCGGGATTCTTTACGATGTCAGAAGGCATACCCGTGTTGAAGATAGAAATGTAGCTCCACTGAGATTCCCAACATTCCTGACCAACCATAGCGGTAAGACTGTGCTTGCCCCAAGTATTGTTATAGGTCAAGTAGTTCTTGAGAGTCCAGTACTTGCTGGAATTCTTCTGTTCGCGACCTTCGTTCTTGGTCAAGTGATAGGTACCAAGGTCGATGGTGGGGTTGAAGGTTTCAGCATGGTTCCAGCCGAAGTCCCAACCGAGTTCTGTGTGCCAGGTGAGGTGTTCGATAGGAGTTACATCGAAGAAGATGTTACCATTGAGCTTCTGACGCTTGAGGTTGATGTCGTTCATCAAAGCGAGAGCAATAGGATTGGGGTTGGTGAAACCTTCCTTGCTAACTGATGAATAACCACCATCAATATTATAAATCTGAATATCAGGAGGAGTGGTCAAAGAATACATGATGATACCTTCGTCCTGGTCAGCCTTGAGGAGGTCTTCCTTAGTTTCGCTGAAAGAAGCATTGAGACCCATCTTCAGCCACTTCTTCAAATCTGCATCAAGGTTAGAACGGAAAGAGTAACGGTTGAAGTTAGAACCGATCAATGTACCTTCCTGATCCATGTAACCACCGCTAACGTAGTATCTTACCTTATCAGTACCACCCTGAGCACCGATCTGATGCTGGTGCTGGAAAGCGGTCTGGAAGATAGCGTCCTGCCAGTTAGTACCCTTGCCGAGGGTGCTGGGGTCAGAATAAGCTACGTCACCATTGTAGATTTCGCCCTGAGCAACGAGGTCGTCGTAGTATTCAGCGAATTGGCGGAGGTTGAGCATGTTGATACGGCTGTTCTGACGAGACCAGTTGGTCATACCGTCATAGGTGAACTTAGCTTCACCAGCCTTACCACGCTTGGTCGTAATAAGAACAACACCATTTGCACCCTGAGCACCGTAGATAGCGGTAGCGGAAGCATCCTTGAGGATTTCCATGCTAACGATATCAGCGGGGTTGATGGTAGAGAGGGGAGAAATGGTAGAAACGGAACCGTTACCGAGCTTATCGCCCAGACCGTAGTCAGAACCTGACTGACCACCGCTCTGAACGATTACACCGTCGATTACATAGAGAGGTTCTGCACCAGCGTTAATGGTAGCTTGACCACGGACGCGGATAGAAGATGAAGAACCAGGAGCACCTGAAGTCTGAACTGCAGATACACCAGTTACGCGGCCCTGGAAAGCCTGGTCGAGGTTGGTGATGGGAGCTGACTTGAGGGTCTTCTCATCGAGAGATGCAGAAGCACCAGCGAGGTCGCTCTTCTTCATCGTACCGTAACCTACAACGACTGCTTCGTTGAGAGTGTTTGCGTCCTCTTCAAGTTCAACAACGAGGTCGTTGCCATGCCACTTAACATCCTTGGCTGTATAGCCGATGTAGCTAACATGGAGAGTAGCACCGTTGCTGACACCCTTAAGAGTGAACGCACCTGAACCATCTGTGATAGAACCGATGGTCTTGTTTCCCTTGACCGTAACGGAAGCACCTACGAGGGGCTCACCATTGACATCCTTTACGATACCCTTGCAAACAGAAGCCTGCTGAACAACGTAGATGTCGTTGTCAATGGGGGATGAAGCTGCCCAAGCGCTAGCGGCGTAACCGCTTACGAACATGAACATGCTGACTGACATTAGTCGCTTAATCATACCACTGAGATTTAAGTTTGTTAATTATATGTGATGATTTATTGTGTACTTTGTGTTTTTTACGGTTTCTCTATCGTTTTTCCCATAGATAAAACCGTGTTTTGCATGGTGTACATAGTAATTCGGGTGCAAAGATACATTTATTTGCAAAATGAACCTTACACTTTTTTGCCTACTTTTTATACTTTATTACTTTTTGATATTATTCTCGATTTTTGCTTTGCGTTTTTTAGCATTATCTATGTTTTTTTGCTCCATTTGTCTTGCCCTTCCAGTATCTTTGGGGCAAAAAGAAAGGCAAGGCCTGATGATGACCTTGCCTTTTAATGTATATTTCAAAGCATTACGGTGCTGTTGCATAGATGCTTTCGAGGTTGTAGTTTTCGTCGGTAGAGGTAGTTGCCTTTACCATGGCTTCGATGATACTCTGAGCATAGCCGATGTATTCGCCGGTACCGTGGTCAATATATCCGAAGCACTCCTGGCCGTACTTATTCTTCACACCATTATCCCAGATGTAGCAAGCGATACCGTTGAGGTAGCAGCAGCGGGCAAAATATTCCATGTAATACTGCTGGAACTTACGGTCTTTCTCGGCTTCACGGTTCACAGAACCCATTTCGCCGACATAAACGGGAATGTTCTGCTCGACATATTTCTTCTTCAGGTTTTCGATAAGGGTGGAAATGGTCTTTTCGCCGTTTTTCGTTGAAGCAACGGTACTGGTGTGGCCCCATTGGTTGATGGTAGCGTTGGTACAATATTCAAAGGGCTCATAGCAGTGTACACCCACCATCAGACGGTTGGGAGTGGGATCGGAAGGAAGAACGAGTTCCTTCATGGTGAGATCGGGACTTTGGGCATAGCCGACAACAGCAAGCCAGCGCTTGGCGTTTTCACCACCGGTGCTACGGACAGCGTCAACGAATACCTGCTGCCATTCGTTGAGGGTAGCATACTGCTTGCCACCGTCACCGAGGTTACCGTTGGCACCATTTGTCCAACCCCAGCCACCGTCCTGAACCTCGTTCATGGATTCGAAGATCAGGTAGTCGCCTTCGTTCTTGAACTTCTCGGCAATCTGGATCCACATGGCTTTGAGGCGAGCCTTGACAGCATCGTTGGTAGCCTTGTCGTAAGCTGCAGTCTTGATATCGAGGAAACCGTAATGACCAGCACCGGCACCTTCGTCGTGGTGGATGTTGATCATGGCTTTCAAACCATTAGCCTTCGCCCATCCAACGAGTTCTGCGACGCGGCCTAACCACTTGTCGTCAATGGTGTAGTCGGGAGCATCACCGACATGGCCTTCCCAAGTTACAGGGATACGGACGCACTTGATACCCTTTGCAGCCAAGCCCTTGAAGGTTTCTTCAGTAGCTGCGGCATTACCCCATGCTGTCTCTTCTGCTACAACCTTGCCGTTGTAACTCCAGGTATTTACACCGTCCATGTTATTTCCGAGGTTCCAACCGAGACCGCTTGCCTGGCCCATCTTGAAGGCATCAGTATCCTGTACGGGCATGGGAGATGCTTCCTGGTTAACCGTCAGTTGAAGGTTCGTGCCGTCAGCAACAATCGTAACGGTTGCCGTGCGAACTTCGTATGTTTCATTGGGTTGTACGGTTACCTTGATGTAGGTCGTACCATTCATAGCACTGACGAAGTCAAAGGTGTACCATGAACTGCTGGAGGGTAGGGAAACGGATTCTGCGCCGGAAACGCTGAATCGTTGTGAGCCACCTTCGTTCGTAAAGTTTATCGTACTAACGGAGATGCTGGGAGGGGTTGTGGGTTCTTCAATTTCGTCCCCGCCACAGGCATAGAACATTAAGCCGGTGAGGAGAGTTGCAAAGAACAAGAGGAATCTTTTCATGATTATGTTTTATCTTTTATTTTTTAACTAGAAAGACTTCTATCTTACAGCGTGATAACGACTTCGTGCTTGCCGGGAGCGTGCATAATGCGAGCCTTTCCGTTGGTCAACGGAGTGTCATTACCATCTACGCAGAGACGCGTAACACCCTTCTGCTTGCCCTCGGGATTGAGGACGGTGATATCATATTCGGCACCGCGGAGGATACGCTTAACATGATACTCTTTCAATCCTTCAGGGATACAGGGATCAACATCGATGCCGTCGTAGGTAGGTTGGACACCGAGGATGAACTGGGTGATGGTGTACCAGTTCCATGCTGCCGTACCCGTCAACCAGGAATTCTTTCCTTCTCCGGGTTTTGCAGCGTCCTTACCAGCTACCATCTGGCAATATACATAAGGTTCTACCTTGTGAAGCTGCTGGTCAGTAATCCATGCGGGACAAATCTTGGTATAGTGATCCCAAGCATCGTTACCACGTCCGGCAACGGTTTCACCGATGATAACCCAGGGATTGTTGTGGCAGAAGATACCTGCATTTTCCTTGTAACCGGCGGGATAACTGCTGATTTCACCCATTTCTACATGATAGGTGGTGTAGGCGGGATTGTTGAGCACCATACCGTGTTCGCAGTCGAGGTACTTCTTGCAGGAATCGAGGGCCTTGTCCACCATACCTTCTTCCAGACCGATACCGGCCATCGTGCAGAAGCCCTGGCTTTCAATGAAGATCTTTCCTTCTTCGTTCTCGTCGGAACCGATCTTATTACCAAAGAAGTCGTAGGCACGGAGATACCATTCTCCATCCCAACCATGCTTCTTCACGGCCTCGACCATATTGTCGATGCACTGCTGGGCACGTGCTGCCTCTTCCTTCTTTCCCAACTGCTCGCAGAGTTCAACATACTGCTTGCCGCAGAAGACGAAGAGACCGGCAATCATCAGTGATTCTGCCTTTGAGCCTTCAGTCTTGTTCTCCGTGGTCTGGAAACTTTCGTTGGGATCCCAGGAGAAGCAGTTGAGGTTGAGGCAGTCGTTCCAGTCCGCGCGGCCGATGAGGGGCAACATGTGAGGACCGAGGTTTTCAACGACATGGTTGAAAGAGATGCGAAGGTGCTCCATCAGGGAAACTTCGCTGCCGGGAACGTTGTCCCAGGGCACCATTTCGTCGAGGATGGAGAAATCGCCGGTTTCCTTGATATAAGCCACAGTTCCGAAGATGAGCCACATGGGGTCATCGTTGAAGCCGCCGCCGATATCGTTGTTTCCACGCTTGGTGAGGGGCTGATACTGGTGGTAGCAACCGCCATCGGGGAACTGGGTAGAGGCAATGTCAATGATGCGTTCGCGAGCACGGCTGGGAACCTGATGAACGAAACCAACAAGGTCCTGGTTGCTGTCGCGGAAGCCCATACCACGGCCGACGCCGCTTTCGAAGAAAGAGGCAGAACGGCTGAAACAGAAGGTAATCATGCACTGATACTGGTTCCAGATGTTCACCATACGGTCCAAACGCTCGTCGTCGCTCTTTACCACGAACTTATCGAGGAGGTTGTCCCACATTGCACGGAGTTCTTCGAAGGCAGCATCAACGGCCTCAACGGTGGAGAAGCGGGCAATGGTCTCGTAGGCCTTCTTCTTGTTGAGGAAGGTAACGTCGCTGTCCTGGGAAGTGATGAGTTCACCACTACGTTTTCTTTGGATATCCTCAGCGCAGAACTTTTCGTCCTGTTCGTTTTCAGCGTAGCCGAGCAAGAAGACAAAGTCACGGCTCTCACCGGGCTTGAGTTCGAATTCAAGATAGTGGGAAGCGATGGGGCTCCAACCATGGGCGAGGGAGTTGTTTGGATGACCTGCCATAACCGTCTGGGGTTCTGAGAAGTCGTTGTAAAGTCCCATGAAACTTTCTCGGTCGGTATCATAACCCTCAGCTTCGGTATTTACGCTATAATAAGCATAGTGGTTACGGCGTTCTTTGTATTCCGTCTTATGGTAAATCACCGTTGCCTTGTTATCGCCGGGGAGTTCGAGGGCGGGTTCGATTTCAACTTCGCCGGTTGACCAGTTACGCTGGAAGTTCTCCATATCGGTAGCAGCGTTCCAAAGGCACCATTCTGCGAGAGAGAATACGCGGAGGCGCTTGGTTTGATCAGAGTTGTTGGTTAAAGTCAGCTTCTGAACTTCTGCCCAGGTCTTGAGGGGAACGAAGAAGAGGACGCTGGCTTCAAGGCCATTCTTGAGACTCGTGATGCGGGTATAGTTCATACCGTGACGGCACTCGTAGCGGTCAAGTGCTGTCTTGCAGGGTTTCCAACCGGGATTCCAAACGGTACCTTCATCATTGATATAAAAGTATCGTCCACCGTTGTCCATTGGTACACCATTGTAGCGATATCGGGTAATACGACGGAATTTGGCATCTTTATAGAAATTGTAGCCACCACCGGTATTGCTGATAAGGCCAAAGAAATCTTCATTTCCCAGATAGTTGATCCAGGGGAAGGGGGTCGCGGGATTTGTAATAACATACTCGCGGGTTACATCGTCAAAGTAGCCGAAAGATTGTTTGTACATATATTGTTTTTTTGAGTTTTCTCATTGAAGAAATTAAGGTAATCTCAGGGTGTTACTTTTTCACTCCGAGGTGCTGGAGCAGATAAGCCTGCCATTCGTCCCACTGTTCCTGATACCAGAAGTGGGCGGTCATCTGGTAGGGCGACAGGGTCTTTTCTCCACCGGCTACATTGTAGGTACCATAAGCGGTGGTGGGAGGAACGACATTATCGTTGAAACCAAAACTGTAATAGCCGGGAACGGTTATGCGGCGGGCAAAATTCACACCGTCGTAGTAGCGTAACTCGTTGACGAGATTCATATCCACGTTTTCCTTTGTGGTCTGCTTCTGCTCGTCGTAGTAATAGTGAGGCCAGCCGCAGGCAACCTGATGCAGGGAGGCTTCATGGTCGCAAAGGGCAGCGTGGACGGCGCCATAGCAACTGACACGTTTGTCGAGGGCCGTTGTGGCAAGGGTGAGGAAACCACCCTGTGATGAGCCTGTTACGGCAAGGTTCCTGCCGTCCCATGCGACATCAACGGGAATCTGTCCCTTGATATTTCCCAAGGCTTCAATAAAGTCAATGGAGCGGATGCAACCCGTTACAACATGTTTGTAATAGTTGCGGTTACGGTCGTTGGAACCATTCCACCAGTAGTCTGCGAGGGCAGCGGTGAAGAGGTTGTCATAGTAGGCCTGGGGATTGATGACGGGAATGCCGTGGATACCGATTTCAAGGACGATGGCACCTTGCTTGCAAAACCATTCGTCACCGCCGTAGGGGCGGACGCCAGCTCCGGGAACACGCAGGAGGGCGGGGTATTTGCCGGCCTTTGTGGGAATATTAAGAATGGCATATACGCGACGGCCCCAGCGGTCATTCTGGAATGATACCTGATAGGTCAGTACGTCAGCATTGGAACGCTCAGGGAGAAATTCGAAATGGGGTTCGAGGCTGGTCCAGCGGGCTTCTTCTATGGCCTTGCTCCAGAATGCATCGAAATCTGCAGGACACTGCGCCGTCGGAACAATCTTTTCGGGAGAGACCGCAGCGGAGCACCATGCTTCGTAGTCCTTGCCATCGACGTGGGCGGTGACTTTGAGTTTGTAGAAGCCGGGCTTCTTCATCTTCCCGCTGATCTTTGTGGTGCCGGTCTTCAAGGTGAGGTCCTTCTTTTCCGTAGGATACATTTCCGGTCCCATCTCGTAGGTAATCTCAGCGTTGTCGATGAGGGTGCCAGATTTCAGCACGCTGACGGTGAACTCAATCTTCTCGCCGGTCTGGTACATCCAGTCCTTATGGTCGGGGGTAACCGTCACGGTGATATTCTTGCCGATGATCTGGGCAGAGGCACTCAGCAGGAAGAGACTGATGATAAAGGTGGTAAAACCTGCTATGATTCTTTTCATTTTCTGATTTTCTTTGTGGCTTTCTTGATAATTTTCAAGGTTGACTTATCGACCATGAAAACGGAGTTCAGACCTTGTTCCTCCTGGGCGGGGTCGCATACATAGTCGTCCCAGCGTTCCCAGATGACATGTTTGACATTGGCGCTTCCACCCCAGCCCCAGAAATTGCAGCCTGCAATCTTGCCGGAGTCATGGATGATGTCGAAGACAAACTTGTAATAGGCATCGCGGCCTTTGGTCTTTGAACCAGGGGTAAAGAGGAAACGGTCGCGGGGATAACCGAACTCTTCGAGTACGATGGGGCGCCCGCAGCCTGCCAACGCTTCGTGGGCTTCGTCGATATATTCAAGGGTATTTTTACAAGCCACCTTCACATTGTCCACTACGGGATCGGGACCACTTGCTTTCACTCCCTTGTCACTGTCGTAGTTCTGGTTGTATTTGCCAATCCATCCCCAGTTGTTGGGCCAGATATGGATGCAGGCATAGTCGATACAGGGCAGAGTGTGTATATCTTTGAAAAGGGTGATACTTTCTTCACATCCGTGTCTGCCTTCCGAACCGGTAGTAATGAGGTGATTGCGATCGAGGCTCTTGATCAATCGTGACTGCTCGTCAATCCATTCCAGGAATTTGCTCTTGTGGAGATCGTCGTTCACGAAGCAGCGGGGTTCGTTGGCAATCTCCCAGGCCATTAGGGCCTTGCAGTCTTTGTAGGGCTGGCCGCTGATGCTGTTGACGCGGGTCACCATGTTGCGGACGTGCTGTGCGGCGAGGGCTTTGGCTTCATCGTTCAGGATGAAATTGCCGACATACTGCATATATTCCCACCATCCGTCAATGCTTGGAACGGGTGTCTGGTCAAAATGCTTGGTGCTACCGTCAGAACCTTTCACATCGCCTTTGAAACCTACCCAGTCCAGATAGGCGCCGTAGCCGCCGGACCATTCCCAGGCATTGTTGAAATAGAGGATAGCGCGCATATTGCGCTTTTCCAGTTCCACCATGAGGTAGTCGAGGCCTTTCAGAATATTGTCATCATAGACCCCAGGTTCACTCTGGAGTTTCGGAGCGATATGGCTGGGGATACCGTCACGGCCGTCACCACCGATGAGGACGCGGACATTGTCGATGCCGACAGCGCAGAGGTCGTCGAGTTCTTTTACAAGGCGTTCACGGTTGCCGCCCACACCTTCGCTGCCAAGGATGGCACCATACCAGAGATTGGTACCGACATAGCGATACTCCTTGTCACCAAGGTAGAAGTGTCCGTCCTTCACGGTGACGAAATCGTTGGTATTCTGGGCAAAGGACATAGTGGGAACGAGGCTTAGCAACACGGCTGCACAAGTCTTGAGAATGTTCATGGGAAGTTATTTTTCTGTGGTAAAGGGAACAACGGGAAGGCCACGCATATTGTGGAGTTTGCCGATGGCGAAGTTCTTGTAGCAATAGCGGATATTGCGTAGATCGCTGACACCGGGACAGGCGAGGGAGAGGTAGCAACCCTGACGCTCGACATTCTGCCAGGCTGATGATGCCCAGACTACAGCGGGGTGCCACTGGCCGTCTTCACCCTTAACCTCAAAACCTTCGATGTTGGCCATACGGTCGAAACCGTCTGTGCTGTTGGTGAAATAGAGGTGGACAATCTTCTTGCAGCCTTCAGGATTCTGGGAGGTCACCGCACTGCCGGCAATGACAGCCTGATCATCCTGGCTAGCATCAACAACGGTCATATATTCATATTCGGGAGCCTCGCTGCCCACTCCTTTAATATTATAGTCGCGGGTAAGGGCGAGATAGGCAAGGCGCTGGCCGATTTCCTTCTTCTTGCATCCGTGGATCTGATCGATTTCATAGTCGTAGAACAGGTCGCTGGTGCAGACGCAGCCGCTATGCTCCAACTGACGGGCAATCTGGTGCTGGGCAGCGCGGAAATCTGCAGCCGCAGTTCCCTCGGGATCTCCGTAGCGGAAGGGAGGAAGTTCGACGGTGTAGATAGGAAGGGCATCGCCAGGCTGGTTCCACATCTTTCGCCACAGATTCGTCATCGTTGAGAAACGCTCGATGTATTCCTTTTCCCTGCCAACATTCGATTCTCCCTGGTTCCAGAGGAACCCCTTGATGGTGTAGCCGGCAAGGGGAGCAAGCATACCATTGAACATGATCATCTTGGCATGATAGTCGGTATCGTCCATGGGAACGAGACCGTCGGGATAGGTCAGAAGGATTTCCTTCGGCAGCCAGCCTTCAACACAGCTGCCGCCCCAGGAACAGTTGATGATGCCCACGGGAACATCGAGCATGTCGTTCAGTGTGGTTGCAAAATAGTATCCGCAGGCGGAGAACTTGCTTGCATTTTCTGTATTGGCGATTTCCCATTTTCCACCGACTTTCGGCTGGGGAGTTGCTGCACCGTCATGGGGAATGGTGGCAACGCGGATGGCTTTCGTGTACTTTCCTGCGCTGGCAATGGTTTCGTTGGCACCTTCAACGGGACAGTTCCAGAAACCTCCGAGGGGCATCTCCATATTGGACTGTCCAGAGCAGAACCATACCTCACCGATCAGCACACCGTTGGAGGTGACTTCGTCGATGGGCTTCACCTTGCTCTTCGTTGTGGGATTACCCTTATACTCCTTAAAATTAATGCTATATGGAGTATAGCCCGCTGCTGGTGTTGATACTTCTAATAACCACTTACCGTCTTCGCCAACCTGAACGGTGTAGGTTTCGCCGTTCCAACTGGTTGTGACCTGGACATAGTTATTCGCAGCAGCCCATCCCCAGACTTTTGCCTGAGCGTTCTGCTGTAATAACATGTTGTCCGTAAAGATATCGGGGAGTTCAATAGCCTGCACACTGAGGGCGGCAAGGCCAGAGAGTATTAGACTGGAAAAATGCTTCATGACTACAGAGTTTGCAAAATTCGGTGCAAAATTAGGGCTAATTTTCCAATAATTCTTACACTATTTTGCCCGTTTGTAGTACAGCGTGCGTTTTCCTTATGCTATGACGTGTTTTTTGTGGTAATTCTCTCGGAATTCAGTGGGTGTACAGCCCTTTCTCTTCTTGAAAATACGGTTGAAATTGGAGATATTGTTGAAACCGCAGTCGTAGCAGATTTCTACCACGGAATTCGTGCTGTCAGCTAGGAGACGGGAGGCGTGGCCAAGGCGTACATCGATGATATATTCGGAGATGCTCTTGCCAGTGCGGAGCTTGAAGAAACGGCTGAAAGCTGTCGGGGTCATGTTGGCGAGGGTGGCCAGTTCGTTGAGGCGGATATTCTCGCGGAAATTGCCGTCGATGAATTCCTTGACCTTCTTCACGCGGCGGCTGTCTGTGCTTACGCCGACATGGGCAAAGGCGCTGGTGGAGAGGAGATGGTAGTCGTTGCTGATGGATAGTTCATAGAGGAGTTCCATGAATTTCATCACGCTGTAGAAACCAGGTTCCATGTTCACCAGTTCGTTCAGCAGACCGTAAACCTTCATAATGGTCTGCATACCGAAGGCGATGCCGACATTGGAGTGTTCCAGCAGATCCATAATGGGCTGCATGGGGGTCTTGTTGAGGAAGGGGTAGGTAAACAGATCCTTGGGGAAGTGGATGGTGATCTCGCGGATGTCCGGGGAGGTACATTCATGCTGTTCCCAGATGTGTTCCAAACCTCCGCCGATGAGGACGAGGTCATAGGCTCCCAGCTCTTCGATGTTGTCACCGACGATTCTGCGGTTCTTGGAGCAGTTTTCTACGAAGTTCAGTTCGTACGCTTCGTGTTTGTGGAGAGGGTAGGTGTGCTGCTTCTTGTGGCGTTCAACAAGGTGGTAGCAGTCTTTCTCCGTGAGTTTTGTGATTTCAGAAATTACGTCGTACATAGTATTGATTTATTGTATTGTTGCGGTGAGAGGATGTATATAAACCCTATAAACCTTATAAACCCTATTCGTTTATTGTTGCGGTGAGGGTTGCTGTGCCTTCGAGGATAACCTGAGCGTAACCGTTGAAGGCGGGGAGGGTGAAGGTCTTGGCATTGTTCCGGGGACGCTCCTGACCTTTGAAGGCGGGGTCGCCGTTGCCGGCACCGAGGATGCGGGCGTCGCCCTCGATGGTGACGGTGATATCGTTGCAGGCGTTGGGGACGATGCGCCCCTTCTTGTCGCGGAGGGAAAGATTGACAACGGTGATGTTGCCTTCGTGGTCGACGGTCTGGGTGACCTGTGTGGCAGGCCCTGTTGTCTCGATGACCTCCTCCTTGACCTTCTTGCCGTTCTTATAGCCTACGGCACGGAGCTTTCCGGGTTTGTAGGTCGCATCCCATTCGAGATGGCCGTTTCGGGGCATGGTCTTGCGGCCGAGGCTCTTGCCGTTTACGAAAAGTTCAATCTGGTCCAAATTGGAGTAGGCCCATACGCTGACCTTTTCTCCTTCATGGCCGTCGAGGTTCCAGTGGGGGAGGAGGTGAAGGGTAGGCTCGTCGGTCCACCAGGACTTGAGATAGTAGGCTTCGTCTTTGGGGAAACCGCAATAGTCGAGGATACCGAATTCTGATCCTACGGCGGGATAACTCAGCGGATTGGCCTCGCCGCGATAGTCAAAGCCGGTCCAGTAGAAGCAGCCTGCTGCCCAGGGACGCTCGGCATAGAATTTCCAGCCGCGTTCTATGGCGTTGTAGAGGCTGTCGCGGCCGCTCTTCTCGCGGTTGATGGCGGGCATCCAGCGGCCTTCGGGATCGGGATAATAGACGCCGCGTGTTCCGCAGCCTGTGGTTTCCTCGCTGCCGTAGCACTTGCGCTCGGGGTAGTTCTTACGGTGTTCCTCGATGGGATTCTGGAGGATATAGTTATAGCCGGCAACATCGACGGGAACTTCTACGGTAGGGCCGCCGCTGGTGGCGAAGGTCATTTCGCGGGTGTCGTCGAAGCGGTGGCAGTAGTCGCGCATGGTGGCGGCAATCTTCTCGCCTTTCTTGTCCCATTCGAGACCCCATTCTTCGTTGCCGACGCTCCAGAGAATGATACTGGGGTGATTGCGGTCGCGGCGGATCATGCTTTCCAAACCTTTGATTTCGTATTCGCTGATGCCGGAGAGGCGGTTCTCGTCGATAACGAGCATACCGAGGCTGTCGCAGACGTCGAGCATGGCGGGCGTCATGGGGTTATGGGAGGAGCGGTAGGCGTTGCAGCCGAATTTCTTCAACTGCTTGATGCGCCAGGTGAGGAGGCCGTCGGGCATTCCTGCTCCTACACCGGCATGGTCTTGGTGGAGATTGACACCTTTGATTTTATAGGGCTTTCCGTTGAGGAGCATACCTTGGTCTTTATCGAATACGACTTCGCGAACGCCGAACTTCACGCGCTTCTGGTCGATGACCTGTTCGCCGTCGAGGAGGTCCATTACTAAGGTATAGAGATAGGGAGTCTCGGGAGTCCAGAACTGCGGGTCGTTGATGCGCATGACATAGATGATGCCATTCTTGGTGGCTCTGGGGGGAATCCTCAAAAGCTTGTTGTCACCCTCGCGTCGGCGGTCGCTTTGGAAGATCTGCTGACCGTTGGCGTCGAGGAGGGTGAATCGTTTGGCATATTTCAGGCTGTCGGGAGAATCGTTTTTGATCTCCGAATTCATCATGACGAAGGCATGGGAATAGTCTTTGTCTTTGAAAACGGTGGAAACGCTTATGCCATCGTCAACAAAGTGTAAGGGTGGGGTTTCGGTGAGCCAAACGTGGCGGTAGATTCCGGCTCCTTCGTAGAACCAGCCTTCTTCCAAGGTGGCGTCAGCGCGGACGCAGATAAGGTTCTCGCCGCCATAGTTGAGGTAGTCGGTGATATCGTAGGCCTGTGAAAGGTAACCGCTCTCGCTGCCACCGCAGTAAAAGCCGTTCACCCATACGCGGCTGGCGCGGAAGATACCGTCGAATTTGATTTCGAAATGGCGGCCTTCTGCATCGGCGCGGATGGGGAAGGTCTTGCGGTACCATCCTACGGAAGTCTCGGGATATTTATAGCCAACGGTTTTGTAACCGTGAGAATGGCTCGCTTCGGGGGCAAAGGGAAGATCCACGACAAAGTCGAAGGGGAGATCGACAGTTTTCCAGTTGCTGTCATCGAACTTGCTGCAGTAAGGTCCTTCGTTATGGATAGAGTTCGCCTTCGTCAGAAAATTGAAATACTCAGTTCCACATCCAAAATCCTTCTGGGGGTCAGCGGCATTACCGAAATGGAACTTCCATCCGGCATCCATATTCGTCACCGTGCGTGGAGCATCCGTATTTGTCACCATGCGTGGAGCATCCTGTGCAAAGGCGTTTTCGGAACAAAACATCCCCAGGCAGAGGACGATAAGAGTAGCAAGGAAACGAGTCGGAAGGGTATTAGAAAATGGATATGATGTGGTATTCATAGTCGGTGATTTAGTGTTTGGGTGCAAAAGTACATCAAAAAATCAAATCTTCCAAGAAAAACGGCAAAAAAAGTATCATGTTTTTGCGGGGATATGCTTTGGACGGATGGGGATTGCCCTGATTTGATCATGCCCTCTTCTTCGGTTCCTTAAAACTGATGAGAGGGACTTGGACCTTTTACGCACAAAGGCCACCACCATTGGTGGAAGCCTTTGCGGTTATAATTCTATATCTTCAATACTTGTTCCCTGGCAGAAACGGTCGAGATCCACAGAACCACGGACACCCTTTAGACGACCGTGCTCCGTAAACTGCCAGATGTTTACCTTTCCCCCATAATCCAAGACGGGAGGATTGTTACTATAACGCGCCATGAAAATATAGTAACGGTCAAACTCCGGCGACAACTTCTGTTTGTAGAAGGTGTACTGACTGTACAACAGCGGATATACCCCATATTCATCCTTCACCAAATCCATGAAACGCTGAAGGTTCTTCTGTAATGTCGCACGGGGCGTTCTCGCGTTCAGACGCTCCTCAACATCCACCATCGGTATCAGATCCTGCTCAGACTTCCGAACATGCTTCTTGAAATTCGCGAACTGCTTCTCCGGCGTCGAGCGGGACGAAAAGAAATGATAACTTCCCACCTTGATAGCCACCGATTTAGCATTTCGGAAATGACGGTTATAGTAACTGTCTGTATGGGATGCACCCTCAGTGGCCTTGATATAGACGAATTGTATTTTCTTGTTCGCCGCCACCGTCTGCCAGTCGATATGCGTCTGGTACCTGGATATGTCGATACCGTTATAGTCCTTGGCGATGATCGTAGTCCGCTGCGGCTTTTGGTGGAAAAACCTGTGCCCAAGCTTATATCCAAAGAAGATTGTGGTGCATGCTATCACGATGATCCCTCCCCACACCAGCGGAGTCTTGATCATGCGTTTTATGCTTTTGGTAAAGCGTTTCCAGCGGTTCTTTTTCCTGCGTTTACGTTTCTTGGCCATAAATTTTTAAAACTACTGCTATGCGGATAAAACTATCTGTGTAGCGTCTTCCAGACGCGTTGTCTCTTGTTGATCATATACCCCGCACATCCTCCGCTATCGCTCCGTATGTACGGGGTTATAGACAGCCTCTTCGAGGCTAGTATCGTCTTCCAGACGACTTTTGTTCAGCAAGGTCCAATCGTATATAGTTCCCTTATTTTTTTCGGGGAAGGAAGTATTTGTTGGTCATATCGTAGAGCATGCGGAGGCGGGAAGCGTTGCTGCTGAAGAAGTTGCGGGCATGGGAGGACTCCAGGCCTTTGAAGGTGTCACAACTCGGACAACACTTTCCCAAACGGGCACAACGGGCACAGGTATAGCTGCGAGTGATGCGGACGATACACACTATACCATGACTGGGCTTGTTGGCCTTGATATTAACCATCTGACTTTGGTCGACGAGTGCAAAAGAGTACATGCCGATGTCCATAAAGCGCTTGTTTCCCACCAACAGACGTTCATCGCTGTGGCTGTAAGCATCCGGCGTTCCCGTCTTCGAGAAGAGGACGAGGTTTTTTTTCAAGGCATTGACGGCATTATGCATGGGGACGAGGGTTCCCGGCATTCCCTGCGCAGCGCTGAACTTGTCGAGGAAACCGTTCCACGTCTGGTTCATGGTACTGATGTCGTTCCTGTAAATGTTCGAGAGCGCATTCTTCTGACAGAGGATGGAACTTGCTGCAGAATCCGTGCGGAGGAAGGTGGCACGGACATCCTGCTTGCTGACCATGCGGCTCCAGGCCTCGGCAATCTTTAAGCAGTTCCACTCATTATCACCCTGCCCCAAAACCCAAGGAACGAGGATGGAACGGAAGTCACCCTTCTGCTGGAAACGATTGAGATGGAGATTGGTGATGTCGGGACTGACCTCTTCCAGACCGAACTCGCGATCCTCCTGCGTCAGTTCACCCGCACCGAAAAGACCATCCCACAGGTGGAGGTCCGTGGTGTAAGCACTTTCCGTATTCGCATCATAGAGATAGGAGAGGGTACGGGTAAAGGGATGGCTGAGGAGGGAAATGCTGGTATTGTCCTCGAAACACAGTTTGCCGTTACTGCCCAGACGAATGAAGTTGTCTTTTCCGCGGACTGGGAGTGTCGTCGTTGCATTATCCACCCTTTCTCCCGTCATCGCCAAAGCTGCAAGGGCAACGGGATAGACATCGTCGGAATGGGCGAGGAAGTTGGTGAAATCAGTGCCGTACCAGTGGCTCTGCGCTTTCTTCGCCCAGGCATAAGTATCGCGGTTAAAGAAGGTGGCGCCATATTTGTTTCTGCCGATTTCTCTTGAAAAATCAGCATGGTGCTTTCCCTGCGTCGTGAGGTCGAGGAGACGGGGATTGGCCATGACGGAAGCCAGGGCGAGCATGGGTTTGAAGGTAGAACCGACATAGCGGCGCGAGAGGGCGCAGTTACGAACTCCCATTTTCAGCTCTTCGGGATAGTCCTTCGGATCGAAGATGGTGGTGTAGAATGGTGAGGCGAGAACCTCTCCCGTTGCCATATCCATCACCGTCAGCGAGATGTCATACTGCTGGTGCTGCTGGTTGGAGGGAGCATGGATCTGGCCTTTGAGCTCAGAGAGGTATTTTTGTATTTCCTTTTCGAACTCCAGCGACAACAGCGGGTCGATACTTAACTGAACCTTGTCCACCTTGTCCGTATTGGAGAGGTGGAGGGTGAGGCCGCGGAGAATCTGCTGCGTGAAGAGGTCACTCTGGGTACGGGCTACCGTGTAACGGCTCGTTCCGATATTCGTTTGTATGAGACTGGAAAGAATTTGCGACGGATCGGTGGTGTGTAAAGTGAATTCACCGAGTTTATGGTTCTGCTCATTGTAGCAGACGAGCTTGAGACCGTCCTTGATTTTTACAGAATCCACCGCCATGCCGGCATGTTCGCGAGCACGGAGGAAACGGGCCTCTTCGCCCGGTTGGAATACGCGGATACGGCAGTCAGAAGAGATATGGAGGTATTTCTTGGAACAGAAGAGGGTAACATGTCCCAAAGACTGCTTGTCCGTCGTGTTGTCGAGGATATTGAAGTTCGTCGCGTTCTTGGAAGCTGATTCCGGGGCAAAGACTTCCTTCCAATACTGGTAGATATCGAAATGGCGGAGGGTAAAGGCTTCGTCGGGGGTAAAGACTCCCGGATTCTTCATTGTTACCACGAGGTTGTAGGGAGCATTGTATGCCGGACGAGTCTGCTTGTGAATGGGAATGACGGTATTGCCATAACTGCAGAAGACAGCGGTGGCGGTATCGAAAAGACAATTCTCGTTGCCGTAGATGACACCCTTCCAGGGATTCTTCGTCAGCGCCACCTTGAACATCGACGGGATAAGACGGATGGACTCGATGCGGACGGGACGGATGTTCCCCTTAAGATTATTGCGGTCAACGGAGATAAAGATGCGGAAATAGTTGTTCGCCGCATGTTCCGCTTGCTGCTTGAGGATTTGTGGCAGACGGCTGTTGAAGTAGAAGTTGCGGAGGTCCTTGTCCTTGATACATTCCGGTGCAATGGCGACAAGGCGGAGGTCAGCGGCGTCGATGGTCTGCTTTCCGCCCTCACCATAGGGGAGGGCGAAGGTCAGTCCGGGATATTTCTTGTTGAGGCTGTCGAGACAGGTGGCGGGGGTATCGTTTCCGTCCTCGATGAGTTGGGCAAGGATACGGTTCGTCTTGCCAACAAATCCCTTGTCAATTTCCATGGAATCAGCAGGCGAATAAACATCCTCTTTCGACACTTTTCCGAGGGATGTGCAACGTTGGAAGGGAGTGAAAAGGACAGCAAGGAGGAGCAGCAGGATAGGGACTCCCGCCACGAGGAACTTCTTGATCGGAAATTTTCTATCTTCTTTCCATTTTTTATCAATGAGAGGCTCGGACATGATATAAATAAGGTGCTAGTAGGCGAAGGGGGAGGGGGAAGTCTGGCGGTCGATGTCCTTGACGAGGTTGAAGTAGTAGGTGAGGACGTCGGTGTGGTAGAGGGTGGCGGAGAGGACAAGGGAGTCCGCGCCGTTGACGAGGGCGTAGAAATGGTGGGTGGGATTTTCGCGCACCTGGGTGAGGAGGGGATGGTCGGGAGTTATCGTGCAAGACTGCTCCTTACCCTTTTCAGGCTTCTGGTCGCCTTCGACATAGTAGAGCTTCCAGTACGACTCATCGTAAGAGACTTTCTGCTGGAGGAGAGCGATGTCGTCGATGTTGTTACGGGTGAAAGAGAAGGCGGAATCTCCCAGCATCACTTTTCCTGCTGCCGTAGAATCGAGTTCGGCGATGGATACCATGAGGGGCTTGTCAAAGGTCAGGGCGATGTAGTTCGTTGCATCCTTGGGCTCTACGCTGGGACGATTCAGGAGAGCGGAGACACCGTAGCCTATGCCGAGACCGAGGATGAGTCCTACGCCCGTCATTGTCAAGGCTTTGCCGAGAGGTTTCTGGAACCAGTTGCCATTATATCGTACTTTCTCGTAGAGAGATTCTATTTTCTTTGCCATTTTCTTATTTATTTCGTTTTCACTTTTATTCAGACATGCCACGGTTGCTTTGACGACGAAGGCCGTTTTGCGAACGAAGTCCTTGCAGGCTTTCTTCTTCTTGCCAGCGGAGAGTTCCTCGACCTTCTCGCGCCATTTCTTGGCGAGTTTCTGGGCCTCGCTGAAATCATTTTCGCGAAGGCAGAGTTTTGCGAGGAGATGAATCTGGGGGAAATCGTTCCGACGGTCGTACCAGCCTTCCCAGAAGTGAAGATCGCCGAGGGGGAAATACTTGCGGATGAAGGCTATGGCATTTTCGAGGACTTTCGGTTCGACGAAGGCAGCCCATTTCTTTTCCGGGAGCAGCATACTTGCCTGAAGGAGATGCTCGAGGGAGGCCAGCCCCTGTTCCGTGTATTGAATCTGCTCGAAGGCATTCTTGAAGTCCGTGGAAGTCATGCGGAGGAGAATCTGCTCATCCTCCTTACTCTTGTTCTGCGGATCAACAACAGCTTCCATCAACTCGCAGATTTCCTTCACTGCATTCTGGGAAGAAACCTTGCTGGCAACACGCTCGCGGTAAAGAGCATCGAAGGCCTTGATATTGTCGGCGGTAAGACAGTTCTGAATCTCGAAAATCCTGCGCCACTTGTCGATACCGGCCATCGTCTTGGCATCAATCTGCTTGATGAAGAACGGGTCCAGATGACTGCGGAGCGTTTTGGGAAGCAGATAAGGATTCTCTGCATCATGACTCTCCGCCTTCGTGTCGAAGAAGAGGAAATTGTAGGTTTTATAGCCCGAATAGAGGAAAGGCTTCAAGGCCATGTCCTGGAGTTCCAGTTTTTCGGCGGAGGTGAACGGCATAGCCTTGAAAACGCTTTCTGTGAGGTCGTTGAGTTTCCAGGGACGGCACACCGGATAGAACGCCTCCGTCAGTTCCTTGACGCGACCTTTGGGGAAAGAACGTAGAACCGTATTGAATTCTGCCCAACTGCTGATGGAGATTTCCTTGATGTTGTGGCCGACGAGGGACCATGCGTCCCAGTGGTTGGACTGAAGATTGGCGTATTGCTTCTGCCGAACGATATTCTCAATGTTGGCAATGACCGTCTTGTACTGCGCCATCGCCTTCAGCATGGCCCCCACCTCTGCGAGAGGCCGGTCCTTGCCAGGAAGCATCGCAGCGATGGACTCTAGCTGATGATATTCGTCATCGTTGTGCTGGCGATGATGCTTCACTGCATCCAACCAAGGCAACGTACGTCCCGCGGGAGCATTTTTTGCACTCGCCGAATAGATATTGATGAGAGCATCATTGCAATAGGAGGCATAGTGCTCGTCACTGCAGAAGGTAAAGGTCGCATAGCGTTTCAGTTCCACCGGCAAGCGATCGATGGCGGCGAGGAGCGTACGGAATTCTCGGCAGGATAATACCCCGTTTTCATGAAGACCGTTCTGGTGTCCCAATTGCAGTTCGACTTTCTGCTCGGCCAAAATAGCGTCTTCGATGAGATAGCGAAGATTATCGATCTCTGCCATGACGAGATCAGAGGAGATGGCAGGACGGAGTTCTGTAGTCACTTCGTGCTTGACAGTTGCAGCAGCAAAGTCCTCAATGCGAGGCATGCTGGCAATGATACTGCCCAGGGGGAAGCCCGCCTCGTTGATATCGTTGCGGCTCACTTCGTAAACACCACGGAAGGGGTAGTTGCGTCCCATGGCCTGGTTGACGACTTGTGAGCCCTGAACATGGATCAAGGCATAGCGGTCAGCGGAAGAGAAAAACTTCCAGATGGCAGTAGCATAGTCTTTGTTGAGGACGGGAGGATTGTCAGAAAGATTTTCGTTGATGAATCGCGACTCTTCGGAAAATCCCTGGGTATAGAACAGGCAGCCATCACCCATCGAACTTTTCAACGAGCCCGATGCGTTTTGGTAAATCTTCATTGTTTGTGCCATAATTAACAAAGTATATCTTGGAGCAACTGGTAACTGCCGAAGCAGAATTGGCGGGCTCCGTATTTAGAGGTTTCTACATGAAAGGTGCGGTAACAGCGTTCACCAGGAATGGCGTGACCTCGTCCGTCATAGACAAAGCGTGTGGCTTCTTCCGGATCATTGACATAGACGTTGAAATCCAAGTCAATGGGGGTGGCGGTGAAATAGACATGCGGCGGTATCGGCGATGCCTTCTGCTGCCAGATGGTCTGGATATCCTCTTCTTTCCGGAGGCGTTGGAGGAGTCCTCGCCAGCCATGACGGAGACTGGAAGTATATAAGAGTTTCCAGAATGCGTTGCTGATGTTTCCTCCGAAACGCGAGTTGATTTTCCAAACTAGGTCATCTTTCCGTCCACCTTGATCGTCGAGATAGCGATTGTAGTCTTCGTCGCCCGACTTGTTTTTCAACATCTTGCTCATCTGCTGGATGAAAGTCCCGTAGGCGCTGGCGCGGCGCTTTTTGGGGGGAAGATCGCGAAGGAGATGCTTGTAGTTGCCTTCTTTTTTCTTTAAGAAAAAGTCAGTGCCACGGAAGGCGAGAAAGACTTTCGGCTTGTCACCGCTCATCTGGTTCATGAAATTGGCGAAAAAGTCGCAGAGATCACCGAAGGCATCATTTTCTGTCGGTGTTCCGTCACCCTGGAAGAGTTTGTCGCAGAGAATGATGTCGCTGGCCGATTTGCAATAGTGGAAGAAATAGAAATATTGCAGGCCGCGGTTGACGAAGAATTCCGCGCGGTCGTTAGCGGTGCTCAGCGCTTTCCAGGTGTACCAGAACGTCTCGCAGATCGAGTCGGGGAGAATATCGAAGAAACGTTTGAGGAGTTCCTTGCCCGTCACCGCTTTCCTGGATTTCAGTTCAAAACGTCCGGTGTAAAGATCGTGGAAGATTTCCTTGAAATTGAGGTAGCTGTTCTCGCGCTTTTCATCATCGATGAACCCGCGCCAGCTGGTGAGCGTTTCACGGCTTTCCGTCATGTACTCATTCCAATGCTCTTTGTTCGGTTCGAGGAGGATGCGTTCCTGACCTGAGGGATTTCGCCAGAAGGTGAGATCGAAGATGCCTTTGGGAACTTTTTCCAAACTCCTCACCAGTTGGAAGAAGGCGTCGAGTTTCAGTTTGGGGTCCTTGAAGGCTTCGCCGGGGATATTGAGGAAATCGAGTTCGATGCGTTCGTTCGTCTCCTCTTTATATAAATGGGCGCCGTAGTGGTTCTCCGGGCGGCAGGCATAGACATCGGTCTTCGTGGTGCGGCCACTGTCGTCGTTGAGATCGTGGAAGAACGATCCCAGACTGCTGTGGGGGTAGGAGAGTGGCAGAACCTCCTGCATATAGCCCATTTCCTCAAAAGCCGTCACAAGATCAGCGAGCAGATAACTTTTTCCGCTCGAAGGAAATCCGATGACTGCAAGATGAAGTTTACGGGGGCCGCAGAGAAGGGCTTTGATTTTTTTCAAGGTTGGATTAAGCATGGGAACGGACATAAGTCAAAAATTCGCCATTGTTTTTGATGAGATCTTCGATACCGTGTTGTTCAAGAATATCGAGCCAGAGCTGGAAGGTGCCAAAGCAGAAGTGCGAGTTGGCACGGTCAAAATATTTGTCCGTCTGGCCTTCCTTCTTATAGATAAATCGCTTGTTCTCAGAGTTCTCATCGTTGAGGTAGACATCGAAATTCTCCGTGATGGGAGTTGCTGTGAAGTAGCAGTGAGGCGGCATGTTTGCAAATTCGCGGGAACTGTCGTTCTCCGAGAAATCATAGGCGGCGAGGAGGAGTTTTCGGAAACAGTTGCCCTGGCCGGAACCCACATGGCTTCGGATGAGTTGCACCATATCAGCTGCCGCCGTATCGGGAGAACCTTCAATGGTACGGCCGTTTCCAGCATTGAAGTCGATGAAGAGTTCCTGGAGGCGTTCGAGGGTGTATTCGCCAAGGGTTAAATCGCCAAGGCCCACCATCTCGTTGAAATTGCTGGAAGCCGTGTTGAATTTGTTTCTTGCATCCAGTCTCGGCCAGATAAGAGCAGCGAAGATGGAGTAGATAATATTGCGGATTTCCTCCTGTTTGAAACCATTTTCTTCCAACAGAGCCACCATTTTCTTGTACATGAATTCCTTCTTCTGGAGCATGAAATCAGCACCACGGAAAGCGAGATAGACGTTAGGCTTCGGCCCCACCTTGTTATTGATGAAATTCGTAAGGTTGTCGAGCATCTTGGCAAAAAGGGCCTGTTCGTAAGGAATATCCTCCGTACGGCCTTGAACGGGCACGAAGAGTTTGTCGCAGACGATGATGTCTGTGGCTGTTGCACAATAGTGGAGGAAGTAGAAACTACGCATGTAGTTGGCAATGAACTTCTCCTTCGTCGTCTCGAGTTTGGCGATGCCACCGATGATTTCGGCGAGCGACCACATGACGCTGTCGGCCTGATAGGTAAAGAAATTATCGATCAGCGTCTTACCGTCAATGAGTTTGGTGCTTCCCTCTTTCTTCTTGTAGCCCCAGCGCTTGAAATCCTCGTAGAGATCTTTCCAGGAAAAATAGGAAGTCTTCCGGTATTCAATACGCTCTTTCTCCGACATTCCGCTGAGGCTCGTCGCAGAAGGCTGGGGATTATTGAAATCGGGGATATTCAAATCCAGTCCCAAAGGATTTTCCGTTGAGTTCTCATGCTCTGTTGTTTCGGAACTTTCTTCCTCAAGTTTCAAAGAGAGCGGTTCCACCACCTTGATGATTTGTCCCGTCAAGGTCTCCCATTGTGCGACACGGAAAATCTTTGTACTGGACTTACGAAGTTCAGCGGAAAAGTCCTTGTAGTTAATGATTTTACCGTCGGAGGTGTTGAAGGTTTCACCGGGGATATTGAGAAAGTCGAGTTCAACCTTCACATCACCCTTCTGGAGGATGGCACCATAGTGATTTTCGTCGCGGCAGGCATAGACTTCCGTACCTCTCATCTTTCCGTTGTCGCTCACATCAGTGACGTAGTTCATCATGTCTTTGTAGAGCACACCGTTGCGAACGAGATCCTTGTGGATGAATCCCATGCTCTCGAACGATTGGATGATGTCAGAAAGAAGGTAACTCTTACCGCTGGAGGTAGAGCCCACGACGGCAATGGAGATTCTTTCGTTGCTGAAAGGCTTTTGAAAGATATTGGAAAGTTTTATCATTGTTGGTAGAGTTTTTATTGTTGGTTGGCCTCCTTTTCAAATTCATCGAGGAGGTTGGGGGTGGAGGGCTTTGTTTCAGGAGGAACACTGCCCGCTTCTTCTTTTGCAAACTCGTCGAGGAGATTGGGAACCGGGTCGTTGAGCTTGGCAGGTTCAAGCGTTGTGGGTTCAAGTGCTGCAGGTTCAAGCGCTGAAGGCCTTGACTTGGGGGTTCCTCTTTCTTCCTCGGGACGCTTGTAGGTGACAGCGGCCATGAAGGCGAGAAGGAGCGCCGTTTCCAAAGATTCACCGACGGCATCCACACCGAAACCAGGATTCAGACGACCTGTGAAAGGAAGCGCATCGAGGTAGGAGAAATAGATGTAGAAACTCGTTCCGGCCCACATGAAGACGGCGAGGAGACGCCATTGCATGGCATGCGTTAGGCGAGGTTCGCGCGTCTCCTTTCCTGTAAACGAGAGACTGAACTGGATGACAAGCATCAGGAGAGAAAGAAGCAGGATGAAGTACACCGCCGTCGTTGCATATCGCCCGTAGGAACCGATGAAGGCCACGGGGACACTGAGGTCGTTGAGGACAACGGGAGACTGGCCCGTACTGATGGATGCATGCATGAAGTGATCGTCGTTGCTTAACGGGTCACCGACCTTCTTCTGCTGCATATAATGGCTCATGATGACCATGAATTCAGCGTCGCTCTCACTGTAACGGTAGCCGCTTTGCTGCAGATTTTCGAAATTGGAGTAGAGCATCACGCGACGGGAAAGTCGGCTGTAGTTGACGTCATCGGGACTGAAAACATAACTGCAAATACGAGGCAGGAAAATAATCAGAACGGCCAAGGTGCAGAGATAGATGCGGATCCTTTTGCGTTCTTGTTTTTCCTTTCGTGCTGCCAGCGAACCATAGTAGTTTTTGCGATCGATGAGGAAATAGAAGCAAAGGCAAGCCAGGACGAAGCCGATGAAGTTGGTCATATAACCATTGTCCGCCCACATGGCACCACCTGTGTAGAGCAAGGTGATGAAGAGCATTTCCCATAGTACCTCCAGGGGTTGCAAACCTTCTTGCTCCTCAGTTTCAAAGATATCGAATTTTACAGAACTCAAAGCCTGGCTCAACCCGATGATGACTCCGAAGGTGATGAATGCCGTTCCGAAGTTTCCAAAACTCTTGCCAATAATAATCAAGAGGAGGAGAAGGAGGAAATGGCTGGGGAAGAGAGCGACGATGGCAGCCCTGAACGCATTGAAAAGCATGCGGAAAGCCAATAGTGCCAGCATCAGAACGATGCCAAGAACCGTCACGATCGTGCTATCAGCTATGACTCCTAGGATAATGACAGCAATCAGGCCTAAGGTGACGAACGGAAGACGACCGAGCATTTCGCCAAGATACTTTGGCAAAGAGAATTTATTCTCGGGATCCTCGCATTGAAGTTCAGCTTTCTTCACCTTGATTTCTCTCGGAAGACGCTTCTGAAGCGCCTGACGGAAACGCTGGTCGTAGGAGTTCCAAAGATTCTCGATTTTCACCCTCCAAGCATCGGCTTTCTTTTCCCAACCTTGCGTCTTACGGGTTCGCTTGGCAAAGAAAGGCCAGAGCGCGGCGCCTAAGATCCAGAGAATGAGCGCCAAACCTTCAATGACGAAGAGAGCATAAGGTACAGAGCGGTGCGTATCGTTGATGCCTGCCTTATCCAACCAAGACCAAATTTGAAGATTCGGATGGATTTCAGAAGGCAGATAAGATAATTTGACACTTTCATTGACGGCAGGATCGAGAACATAGAAGAAGGCTCCCACCAATGCCACAAACAGCGCGCCGACGAAGAGGATGCTCTTCAAAGGGAAATTGATGCGGGAGGTTGCACGCGTGATGGGCAGATTAACAATCATAGCCAGCGTGAAGAACAGTAGGAGCATCATGGAGGTGGAGATGGGAATGATGCCCGTTAACTTCTCGAAATAGGGGAAAGTATAACTGAGTTTCAGCGCGATAAGCGATTTGCAGATACAGTAGCAGAAGGCAATAAGGAGGAGGAAAATGAGCAGGCGGGGGAGGTTCTGCACCTGATATTTATTGTAGAGATTATCCCCTTGTCTTCTGATGATTATAACGGGGCTCCAGGGGCCGGCAATAAAAATCATGAGCGCCAGCAAGGTTAGGAAAGGGAGCCACAGATAACTCAGGATGAAGCAGAAATCGATGTAGCCGATTCTGGCTTTGATGGTGGCATTTCCACTCTTCAGTGTGATTCTTTCAAAAGCAGGAACAAGGCTGAAAGGCAGTTTCCATGTCTTCGCTGGATGAACTTCGATCGTATTGTTCATGTTATCGCGAACGAGATCCGGCTGGCCGTCTTCGTGGAGTTCGAGATTACAGATATCACTGCTGATGGCATTGGAAAAGAGCGGGTAATAAAGATCACTCTTGGTGGGGAATGCCAGACTTGACTGCTTGAAACTGATGACGTTACTCGTCTCTTCGGCCTTGTGGAGCAACGAGTCGCGAGTTCCGACGAAACCGATGGCTTTCGGAAAAAAGACATCGAAGCCCTTGGTGCCCTCGTTGCGCTTTATCATAAGATGGCCAGCCCCCCATTCGGTCAGTTTGACGGTGGCTTTCATTACATAGTTTACCCCGTCAATCTGGAAGAATCCATTGTCTTCACCGTCGCTGTAGCAGTGGTCGCTGATGTTAAAGAACTGAATCTTGAACGGCGAGGAAGCAGGGAGATCGCCCTGATAGCAGTAACCCTCATCGTTGACCTTTGTTAACTTATCGAGGATGATGAGCGAAATGCCGTCATTATCTTTGTGGAAGAAAGAACGGCAAGCCTTTTGGTTGATGGCCTCGCTCTCGTCGGCTATAACGCTCTCTTGCTGTTTGGCATGGCGCACAGCAAAATGGCGGGCGAGAACATCTTTTTGCTTGGAAAATCCCTTCCATTCATGCCAGATATCAGCACCGGAAAGACTGAGGCGCAGGGTATCTTTGCCATGGGGAACAGCCAGTTTGACGATCTGTGTCTCATCATCGGCAATGGCGTAGCGGTTGGGATTTCTTCCGTTCACCTTATAATATTGAAGGCTGTCTTTTGTCAGCGGATTGACCTCCCAGTGCCAGCCTTCGGCCGTATGCCTGACGGTGATATAGTCGTTGGGAACATGGGCAAAGGCAAGGTCACTGCCTTCACCGATGGTGAGTTCGGTGGTGTTCAAAAACTGCAAGGAGTCGATGAACAAGGCTACTTTCTTCGGGATGCGTCCCACCATGACGGCAAAAAGCACACCGCAGACCAGGAGCAGGCCGGCAATGATGGTCGTCACTCTCTGCAAGTTACTTTGCAGGGTGACTTTCGTTAAACCATTGAGTATTGTGGTGACTCTTTTTTCTTTTTTCATTGATAAAGGAAAATCAATAAGTTAGGAACATCCAAAACTTAAGTAAAGAGTTAAAAACTTATAAGTTGTCTTGCATTTTCGAGGATGCTGTATGCCTCGGGCTGATCGAAACTGTTGATATCGGAGAGCGCTTCGTTGATTTTCTCGCTTAGGCTTTGGGTGTATTGGCAGTAACGATCTTCAAGGCTATTCCCCATGAGACCTTTAAAGGTACCCACAATATTTCCCCAAGCATCCCTTGGCCGTGCCTTCTCGTACGAATTTTTCCAACCTTGCGCTTGAACCTTGAGATTTTCAGCATAACTCTTGTAGGCGTTGCTTGTGGCATTACGGATGCTGGAAGCAAGTTCGCAATCACTGGTGTAGGGCCACTCGTCATAATTTCCTATGCCGTTCTTCACCTTGTGAACATCGCTGAGAGTCGAGCAGTTGCGACTTAATCTGATGAGCGGAGCGATATCTTTGTCATAGGTAGAAACATAGCCATCATATTGTCGCAGTTTAGTGGCGTAAGCTCCTTTCAGATGAGAAGCAGTACGGAGTGTCTGGCTGCGATGCCAAATACCGTTGATCTGCGAACGATTGACACCCATGGCCCAATTGCCATTGAGCAATTCATCATACTGATTAACGAGACGTTTCGCATAGTCGTTCGTCAGGAGTTTATCAAGTTCCTCAAAATCTTCATTTGCCAATAAAGGCATTTCTTCAGAAGCCGTATCTTTTACGCACTGTATCTTGTGTTCTACATTAAGATCTGTTCGCAACTTGTCATAAAGACTAACGGCATCGTTGTAGTATCCCGTCAGCACCATGGCCTCTTCCTTCTTGAAATAGGACTTATAGTCAAAAGAAGGAACTTCGGAAGAAGGTGCAGAGGGAAGCATATCGAAGAAGAGATATCCCATAGCGCCGAGAAGACCGACGACAAGCGTCAGGAGTAATACGGAGATGAATCCGTTGCCACGGTTTAAGAGTCGGCCAAGCCAGTTGCGGCGGGAGTCGCACTTTTCAAGAAGAGGTTTGCGAAGAAACTTTCGAGCGTCGGTGAGGTCTGGTTTTATGATATCCTGGAACATGACTTCTCCCACGGAGAATGCTATCGGCGTAGAATCATAGATGTTCTGATAATAATCAACATTAAGAACCTTGCGCCAGAGACGGCTGTGGTCGGCGGTGATTTTTGTCTGCGCCGCTCCTTCGCGATAGGCTTTGGGAACGCGTAAAATTGCGTCGGTCTTTGTGACGAGGATGTAAATGCCGTTGGATCGGCCTAGGATTCCGTCACTTTCCAAACGGCCTAACAGTTTTTCAAAAGCATTGGCCTGAGCATCCTGAATGGCTCGTTTCTCTTTCGGAAGACTTCCGTCCATGCAGAAAATATGGACTTTCTGGTTGGGCTTATTGATATATTCCTTCGCAACCTCATAATAGTCGCTGGCATCCATATCAACCTCAACAAAAAAGAGCGGGTATACCTCTTTTCCCAAGGTTCGTTTTACTTCAACTTCAACATAATTTCCGTTGATGCTTTTTGTTCCGAGTTCCTTGCAAGCCTCGATGACAGCAGCAATGGCGGTGCTTTTTCCGCTTCCTTGTTTTCCCCAAAAGAAAACTTGAGTATAGTCAGAAGCTATAGGGGAATGAGAATCAGCTGCCGATTTGTCGCGAGTGTTGATATTCTTTTCCCTTTGATTCTTGTGGTTGATGAGCTCATCCACAATTTCCTTACCAACCACGCAAGCGAGGTCATCTTTGGTGATGGCCTTGCTATTCAGCAGCTGCAATACCTCGGAAGAAGATAATGCCTGCGGATTATTGGCTATTTTTATAAGAGCTTCGTGCATGGTTTAATGGGTTCCCTCGTAGCGGTTCTTGGAACGACGAGTATGGAAATAAGAAAGGAAAATGAGAATAAAGACAAAGGTGGAGGTGAGGATGGCACGTGAATCGGGGGCATTGATCTCGCAGAACTGCTGGCGCCAATTTTCGATTTCGGAAGCTGTCTTTTCGTGAACAAATCCCTGATAAGGTTCGCCGTCGCCGGTCTTTTCACCATGATAAATCAAAGCCGAACGTTCGTGGTATTCATTCATCCATTTTTCTGCAGAACTCAGCAAAGCATGGATGTTTGTCGGTGTCATGGGATTCTTTAAACTGGGTGTTGGGAAAGTTTCCAGCCACTCCTTACGTTCTTTGGAAATCTTTTCAATATTCTCCGGTACTAATCGTCGCTCGAGACTCTGATGAACGAGTTTTGGACTTCCATAACGGCTTTTTGCAAACTTGTTGAAATCGGCCAGACGCTGGTCGGTATAGGCGATATAGGCAGAATCCAGTTCACAGGCAGAGGTAACAATATTCGCTACGCTTTCTTTCAAAACAGCGCGGTGTTCATAAATATAAAGAAACTTCATGAAAGGGATACTTCCCAACGCCATAATCAAAAGGCATACCGCCAGCGATACGATTTCCCTCGGTAACCCTTCGCGTTTATTACGAGAGGCTTTGCTGGCGCACATGGTGATCAGACAATAGATTGCGACGATCGTCGAAACCGCCGATATAGCAATTGCCAAAAGGTAGTTGCCTTCCAGCAAGAAGTCCAGACCAATGTAAGCCAGATAGGCAAAGAGCACCAGCGCCACCGCTGAAATAACGAAGGCGAGTCCCCAGAAATGGTTGTTTTGTCCTGACAGGTTGTTTTGTTTCATGAAAAAATAGAACGGTAATGCCTCTTTTGGCAATGCTTATTATGGAAAGAGTACAATAAAGCGATGTTTCTATTATCTGCGTGCAAATATAGTATTTTTTTCAAAAGTTTGCAAATGCGCGTGTATAAACTTTATAGTTTAAATAAAAATTAAGAAAAATCTGGGGCGAGAATTATGAAATGAGCCATCCCAGTGGTGTAGTGTCTTCCAGACACGGAGTCCTCTCAATACATAAAACCGAGCACACCTTTGGTGTACCCGGTTCTTGCTCTGGCAAGCGTCACTCCTACGGAGATGCCGAGCGATAGACCGCGCCTAAGGCGCTAGTGGCGTCTTCCAGACGCTTTTAACTTTTCACTCTTCTCTGAGCTCTTTGATATCCTCGAGCATGGAACTGGTGAAATGATTAACCTTAACGAAATGGGTGGTGAGGAAAGCAGCAACAAATCCGAAGATCATGATGATGCCGATGATGCTGTCGAGAGAGTTGAAGATGCTATCGAACTGTTCTTTGCAGAACCAGCCAACCCAAACAACTAACAGAATGCTGGTAACAAACTGGTGACGGATATTGAGTTTCTTCCATTTCAGGAGACTTTCGTTGATGTCGAGGATACTGCCGTCATCGAAAATATGGGGCAACTGTAAGGTCTTTACCTGGTAGTAACGGAAGAGAGAATACCAGCAAGCCAGCGTTATGAAGACGCAGAAGAGGGTAGAAAAGGTTTGACTTTGGATGTTCTGGAACCAGAAGAATCCGGGAACAAAAAGACCACTGACGATGAGGCCGAGGATAACCTGAAGTTTGCTGGGCAGATATTCCTTGCTCTGGGTGCGGCAAGCGTTGCGGATCATCTTTTCGGTGATGATTTCCTGATTATCGAAGTGGTTGAGGAGGGTACGCATCTGAGACTTCATCATTGAGAGGTCGTCAGTCATGGTTATAAAGCTTGACATAATATTTTTTTAATTAAGAATTATGAATTAGGCTGGCGCTGTGATAATTGTGGATTAAGAATTAGGCTGGCGCTGTGCCTTGATATTTAGTTCATCTTTTTGAGCTGTTCCCTGATGCGAACCAATCGCATGGAAACATTTTTTACGGAGATACCAACAATCTGGCCGATTTCATCGTAACTCATATCTTCCAGCCAGAGAAGAATGATGGCGCGATCGAAAGGTTTAAGTTGGCGGATGCGATTGTGGAGAACTTCCATTTGCTGGGAATCTTCAGGAGAGGAAGTGTCGAGCATATCGCCGAAATCTTTTTCCTTTTCCTTTTCTCGTTTCTCCTTTGCAATGACATTGAGGCATGAGTTAATGGTAACGCGCCAGATCCAGGTTTTGAGGTCACTGTCACCATTGAATTTGGGAAGACCTTGCCAGATTCTTATCAGCGCCTCTTGTACGAGAGAGTCCACTTCTTCTTTATCGGAGGCGTACATAAAGCAGACCGAGGAGATGGTGGACTGGTACTTCCGCACAAGTTTTGCGAATTCATGATCGTTAATTTCCATGGTAATTGTATTTTTGATTTTCGTTTTCTTCTTCCTTTTTTGAAGGTTTACACCCATTAGACAAACGAAGGAACGAAAAAACCACAAGAAAAGCAAATTTTTTTTTATTTTTTTTCGAAGGAGCCGAGAAGGCACAAAAAGACCTTGACAGCGAAAGTTGTCAAGGTCTTAATATATCCTATATAATAATAGGAATGATCGTATTACTTCTTGAGTACCTTGTCGGCAACAGCCTCAACCTGAGCCTTGGTCTTTTTACCCTTGAGGGCCCAGTTAACATACTTGCTGACAATGCGGATAGTGAGGTTATCAGAGGTTTCACCAACATTGAGGTCAGAACCATCACCTACTGCCACCTTGAGGGTATAGGTGCCGTTTGCAAGACCTGCAGCGATTTCATTAGAAACTGTGAAACTGTTGAAGTTGGAGATCTGAACGAGGTTACCGCTCTCATCGTAAATCTTGAAACCTACAGCACCCTGGCCGCCAGTCATTGAAACCGTATTGCCGTTGATGTTCATAGCGTAAGCCTCTGAAACACCGTCCATGAAGTTTGCATACCAACCAGTTTCACCGAAGCTGGTGCTGGTGGTGCCAGATGAACTATTATAGGTCAACCATGTATCTTCTGCATTGCCACGGTCTTCGATGAACATGATGTTCTTGATAGGATCACCCTGGCTCTTGATGTAGGCCTTAACATTAGCAGCGTCAGTAGCACTGGTCTGGAGGTAGTAGTCGCCATAGTCGCCGATGTACCAGATATTGCTATCACGGGTATCGTTGCTGTTTTCGTTGTAAGTCTTCTCTTTGAAGAAGCCCCAAACTTCGAAGTATTCAGAAAGGTCGGCCTGAGCAACTTCAGAAGCGAACTTCGCCAACTTGAGGAAGTCCTCAGTTGAAGCAGCGGGATTCCAACTTCTACCGTACTGGATGCGGTCAGCGCGGAGCTTGTTGCAGAGTTCAGAAACGAAGCTGTAACCAGTGTTGCCACCCTTAGGCTGATAGTTGCCGAGGTAGTCGAAGTAGAGCCAGAGCTGGAAGAACCACTTGTTACCAATCCAGAGAGAGCTATAGCCATCGCCACAGTCACGCTGACCAGCGTAGTCCATCCAAGAGTAACCCTTTGTGAAGCGCTCTGCAAGACCCTTTACACCATCCTGACGGCAACTACGATTTACATAGGACTGACCGTCTTCGAGAGGCATGCAGTTTTCCTTTTCAAAGTTCCAAAGGAAGTTCACACACATTGCGAGAGAGTTGTTGGTCTGTTCGGTAGTACCAGCGAGCATGAAAGGCTTCTGGTGGCCGTGACCTTCTTCGTGAGCGATTTCCCACATTGTACCACCATGTTCGCCGCAGTTATAGAGACCGTCGGTACCGAACATATAAGAAGAGGTGATACCCGGATGGTTACAACCATGACCACCATCCCAGTTAGGATTGCCCTGGTAGCTGGTACGGCTATTGATGATGGGCTTATAAGCACCGGTTTCAATCCACTGCTGGCAGCCGGTGAGCTTTTCCTGAGTTTCAAAGATGAAGTCCCAAGCCTTCATAACCTCAACGGGCTTGTCTGCATTGCGAACAGACTCAGTGATAAGGTTGAGGAGAGTAGAGTTACCCTTGGCATGGAGGCGAGCATTAGTGAACATATTCTGAGTGAGCCATGCCCAGTCAGCATTGGTCATGCCACGATGCATATCCCACATACCAGAACACTTACCACCTTCGATATGAGCGGTGATGTTGGGGTACTGACTTACGGTCTTCCCGTTCCAAGCACCGTTGGGAGCATTGTTGAGGGTGTAGTCAATGAAGACTTCACCATCGCCATGAACGTAGATGTAGTTGAGACCCTTCTTGAGCGTTTCGGTCTGATCAGCATAACGGTTGGTGTCGCTGACGATGTGGAGGAGAATTTCAGCGTCGCTGTCAGCAGCATCAGCGCTGACATAAACCTGAATAACCTGATCTTCTTCAACGGTGATACCAGTGGGGTTGTAGAGCATAGCCCAAGGACCTACCATTGTGATTGCATTCCAGTTGCAGTTGGTGTAAACCTCGTAAGGAGCAATACGGAAGTTCTTTTCGTACTGATTGTAGGTTGCATCCTTATCAGCACTCCAGGTGTTGTTCTTCACACTGACAATCATTTCCTTAACAGCACCGGGAAGGGTGTTGGCAGCAGCGCGGAGGTCAGCGTCGTTCATAGACTGATACTGGCTCTTGAGTTCAGTGCAAGCATAGTCGTTGAAGAAGCCCTGAAGCGTAGTGTTATAGGTGCTGACATTCTTCACTGTATTGTTGAAGTCAGTCATACCCTCAACGTAGGAGTTGTAAACGTCCTGAAGATTCGCGATATCTTCGTCGGTGAGTTCAACTTCCTTGAGGTACCACTTGTTAGCATCAGCGGTGTTGTACCATGAAACAACCTTATAGCCAAGGCTGGATGCACAGTGAATACCGAGAGCGTTGCTGGTAGCACTTGCACTGAAGGTGAATGCGGGAGCAGTGTAGTTGTCCTTAGTGCTGCTTGCTACATAGAAATTGCTGGAGGTAGAAGAAGTGTTATAGGCAGAACTTGTACTTGCAGGAGCATAGATGTACTTGCCTGTCATGACATTCTTGAGAGTATAGTAACCGCGAGAAGCATCAGTAATCTGCCAGATCTGGCTACCCTCAGCCTTAGCATCGGTGGTAGAGAGACCGCTGATAGTAGCAGTCGTTTCCTTGAAGTTCTCGGTAAGGAGACGTGAGGGATAAGAGTAGTTAACGAGCTTGTAGTACTTACCACTTGTGATATTTTCAGCGTAGCCGTCGAAAGCCTTGACGATAGCCTGAAGTTCAGTGTAGGTGTACTCGTTTGCAACATCGCCTACTTCTTCGAATACCCATTCAGAAGCATTGAAACCAGCACTCCATGTCCAACCAACTGGGTTGTAGTAAGCATCGCAATGCATACAAGAGTAGTTGGTGAATTCAACACCGATACCATAAGCCTGACCGTCTTTCTGAACGCCGAAGGTTATAGGGCTGTCACCGGTAGCAATGCGATTACTTCTGGTAGGACTCTGGATGTACTTTCCGGTACGGAGATTACGGAAGGTAAAACCATCACCACGAGTCTGGACGAGCCAGTACTGATTCAGTTCCTTTTCGGTCTTGGTAGTGGTAGTGTAAAGTGCGCTACCATTGTCGAAGAGCATACGACCGGCGTAAGCCTTGCTGTAAATACGGTAAACCTTACCATCGGTAATAGTGGCGGTAGTTGAAGGAGTTTCTGTTATCGTTGTGCTCTCGCCGAGTTCAGGATCGTGGAATTCAAAGTAAATAATAGAACCTGCATCGTTAGCCGTAGTCCAGAAAGAGAGGATAGATGCGCTTTCACCACTGATACCGTGGTCAGCACGGCTGTTCATATAAACCGTTTCACCGTAGCGTGCAACGATGTAGCCGGAACCGCTGGACTGAAGTCTCCAGTAGTTGTTAGTACCTGCTGCCTCGATTTCAGAAGCGGTCATGAAGTGAGGACGAGCATACTGTCCAGTACCACCTGTAGTAGAGGGGTTGGTAGAAGAGAGAATCTTGTTGCTGCCAGCAGCCTTGTTGGCAATCTTGAAACCAATGTAGGGATTACCGATGTAACCGTAAAGAGAATTATCCTCGGTAGAACTGATACTGCTGGAAAGGGGAAGATACTCCTTAGTTGAATCGTAGTTGATGTAGTTTTTGCTTGCGCCGATACGCATGGTGTACCACTTGCTGATCTTCTCATAAGAGGGGAAGAATTCAAAAGCAAGGTCGCTGGTACAGACAAGGTTAACGGTGCGGGCTTTGCTAACGGTACCTGTAGGAACGCCAGAAATGGTTGCTACACCGAAGACCTTAGTTGCTTCAGGATAGCTTGCACCAGGTCTCATGCCATCATGTCTTTCACGATACCACTCTGTGCCGTCTTCGCCTTTGTAGACATAAGTAATGGTGTAGGCGCTTTCGTCATAGTTGAAAGTCAATGCCGTAGTTGTACGGGTAACAGTCTGGCCCTTAGAAGCCTCCTGAACCGTGTAGTTGCTGAAAGTAGGACCATCGTAGGAACCGAGGGGAACATAAATAGCACCGTCCTGAATGACGTTGGTACCGCACTTACAGGTTACATTTACGCTGATCATTTCGGTTACCGTCACAGGAATTACAGCCCAAGCGGTGTAAGCGTCCTTGCTCTGAGCACCAACGAGGTCGCAATTAAGGAACAAGTCGTTGTTCTTCAAACGAAGATAGCCTGTGGCAGCATCAAAACTACCAGCGGTATAAACGGCAGCATCAGCTGATACGCGATGCTGGGAGAACTGCTGATCAACTTCGCCTTCACCGATGGGGTTAGCCGTCAGTTTGGGAAGAGAAGCGCCATAGATACCAGTGATGTTGAAGCCTCCGGTAGCAGTTGTAGCCTGGAAGAGATAATTCTTACAGTTTACATTTTTGTCCTGGGTATCGCCAGGAACGGGAGCTTCTGATGTAAATTCAAGAGTACCATTGTTATCAACGAGGTACTTGCTTGTAGCACGGTTCTGAAGAATATAATAGGTGTCGGCCACGAGTTCAGTTGCGTGATCGCCGCTGAGGCTGAAGTCAACCATGTTGTGGTCGTTCACCAGGTCTGCATGCGCATTGGATACTCCAATCCAAGCCAGCATGATAGTTAATATCAGATGAATCTTTTTCATTTTTCTTGAGATTAGAGATTTTTACTTTACAATGTGCTTTTTACCATTTTGAATATAGATGCCGTTGGAAGCCTTCTGGATGCGGCGACCGCTGAGATCGTAGAGATTGTCCTGTTCTGCAGCTTCGATAGCCTCAGCAATGCTGGTCACAGTACCGAAGTCGAGACGGAAGTTAGACTCAGAAACGGTGGCGGGAGCATCGTAGTAAGCCTTGTGGCCAGCGAGGTTTTCACCACTATATTTGTAGAGACCGAGTGCACCGTTCTTTGCACCAAAGACATAAGGATTGGTGGCATTCTTCTTTGCCGTAGTCTTGATAGTACCGGTGAGAGCCTGTTTGGGAGCTTCTTCCGCAGATTCTACAATAGTGAAATCGGCAGTGGCAGCATTTGCCTTAACAATAACACCAGTGTTAGCAGGAATAGTACCTTCGAGAGCGGTAAGGTTGAAGTAGTTGTCAACAACCTCTGCGGTGTAGCAGGTTACGCCTTCGCCATAACTAACAGCCACAGGAGCGTAGAAGGTTCCATAATAGAAATCACCAACGAGGTTCAGACTGCGAGGTAGTGTGGTCACTTCTTCGAGTAACATCTGGCAGCGACTGTCGTTTGCATCATTGCCAAGAACGATGACGTTGTTGCCACTCCATTCCCAGTGATACAGATATTTGGCAGCCGTGGCATCCTTGATACCGTAGTTACCGGCAATATTGGTCTTATAGAACTCAAATTTGTCACCTTCAGCATCTACATCCTTGAGGGTGACAGCAGAACAACCATTGCCTACAGTGTCAAGCGAATCCTGTGCGGTAACATAATAACCCTTGCTATAAGAAAGGAGTGTCTTGCCCTCGTCAAGGTAGAAGATGTTATTGGCATCAGCAACACCGTACTTGGTCAAGCGAGGACTATCGTTACGGCAGGTGAGATAGTATTGAGATTCTGTCTTGTTTTCGCGAATACGATAGTACTTGCCAACAACTGGCTGGTTGATGGTCAAAGAATTGCGAGCGCTGTTGAGTGCGGCGGTCTTTGCGTCAATATCTGCCTGGTGGAGATAACTGTCGTCGGTAATGCTTTCGTTGAGCGTAGTTGCTTCCTGCAATTTTGCGGGGAGATCGTTTGCATCAGCATATTTGCCTACACCCTCACCAATCAGCGTAGTGTAGGGAGTTGCAGCCTCGATGGCACAAAGGAGAGCAGACTTGTCGCAACTGGGGAAAAGGAGAGTAGCGTAGTCAAGAACTTCGTCTGCAAGGATGTAGCAGTGATAAGGAGCAACTGCAGAAGCAGTTTCAGCCTTTGTGATAGTCTGGTTTGTTGCATCGATGAGGTAAGCAGTCTTGCCTTCTTCGGTAGAAGTCTTGTTGTTTGCTCTTTCGAGAATACCAACGAGCCAGCCGTTAGTTACATTTTCGGTACCAGCACCATTGCTGTAACCGATGAACTGATACTTGCCACCTACATTGTCATAAACGAGCATAGGAGTATTCTTCGTTCCGCCGCTGGATGCTACCGCGAGTTTATTGGTATCAACTACCAATGTGTTACAGCTGAAACGATACCAACCATCGGGGCAACTCCAGTTAACGGGAAGGATAATAGAGTTCCAACCCTTTACAGAGGTATAAGGAATACTCATGAGTGCACCGTAGCTGTTGATGGCATTGAGGTATTTGCTAATAACTGTTCCATATTGTTCATAAGCAGCACCCTTTTCGGTAATTGTACCATCGGTGGTACCCTGAATAGCATCGATGGCTGCATTAACGATTGCAGGAGCAGCGAATTCTGTAGGACTGATAACGGTAGCATCAGCTATGATATCAATCTTTGCTGCGTTCTTGACAACCTCAATATAGGCATCGCAAACCGCGAGTTCGTCTGCTTCAGTAACAGGAATGAGTCTCCAAGATGAACATGAATTCAAACCTCCGCCCCAATATGTCAGATTTTCCTGACGGTCTTCATTGGATGATGCCCAGTTCCAACCATTAGAATGGATAGGAGTGGTATTTTCGTTAAAGAACATGTTGAACTGTCCCTTTCCAAGAGAAGTGAAAGTTACATTGGCTGCCTCACTTACTTCTTCGGAAATTTTGATAGTTCCATCTACGACAGCAACATACTTGTTAGCAAACTTGCTGTAAACCTTGAAGTTGACGTTGTCGTTAGTGGTAAACGTCCAGTATTGATAGATATCTGCAGCATCTGCATTTTTCCATGCAGGAGCAGTAGCAGAACCGTTATAGGTAGATGTTCCTCGAACGGCAATCCCTTTCGTCTTGGTAAATTCAGAAAAGCAGCTTTCAATACGATAAACACCAGCAAGAATGGGATTCATAGTGACATCCTCGAGAACTGCGTTAAAGGCTGCAAGTGCGTCTTGATAGGTCTTTGCAACAGAAGAACCACCATCGAGGACACTTTGTGCTGTAGCAGTGGCGTTCTTTACTGCGGTTTCCTTGTCACTGGGATAAAGACCAGGATTGTCGCCATAAACATAACCATTAACTTCTGTTACCTTATTTTGGAGAGCAGCAATAGCAGCGGTAAGGTTGGGGTCGCTGACTTCGCGGATATACCATGCTGAAGCTCCTCCGGTACCAGAATACCAATTTGTAAGATTACCAGTGACGCCTGCACCACTACTATGACTGCCAGCGTGAAGGAAATTGGCGCCGGACAAGGATGAGTCCTTGCAGATACCGAATTCACCTGCACCAAGGCTACTCAAATACCAAAGCGTTTCTGTTTCGCCGGTAGCATTGAAATCTGTCAGATATTTCTCTGTGTTGTAGTTCTGGATAGTATAGCCACCTTTCCCGTTGGGAACGATGTACCAGTACATGGTGAAGTCTGCCTGGTCAAGGTTATTCCAACTTGCAGTACCGTTGTTATCGTATGCCGCCTTTTCTGCGCCTTGCCGCTTCATAAACTCGCTATAAGCAGATACGATGGTATAAACCTTATTGGATTCAGGAAGAATGAAGTGATTTGCCATGTCGGTGTTCAGCGCATTCTGAGCAGCGACGATTTCACTGATCGAAGTGCTGGTGGTCTTTGTTTTTGCAGCCTCGACAACGGGTGTGGCTCCTTCTGCATTGTAGTAGCCAGGATTGTTGCCGTATAGACTTTCGAAAGTGCTGATGGCATCGCTCAGTTCTTTGCTGTAATCAGCAGCATTCTTTGCCAAGAAATCAGAACCCGTACCAGCGCCGCTAACCCAATAAGCCAAATTGCTGCCGCGATTGTTCAAACGGTTCTTGCCACCGTTATTGTTATGCTGGCCAAGATAGAAACCATTGGTACCTTTGGTCACATCCCATAGATAAGCCTGGGTTTCTGCCGTTGCAGTGGCAACCATTGTGGCATAAGTACTGCCACCGGTATTTCCATCATCGGTATCGGCAGAAGAGGAAAGGAGATAGCCGTCACCTGCAGCCTTGTTGTAAATTCTGAAACCTTCAAAGATGTTTCCTACAAAGCAGAACAAATCAGCATCAGTACCTTCTGTCGTCTTGCGGTTCAGTTCAATCTTCTCGGCATTTTCCGTGTAACTGATAAAGTAGTTGTTGTTGGAGTCAAACTGCAGGGTGTGCCAGTTTGCGTCGGCAAAACTGGGGCTGATGGTGAAAGGTGTCTTCTGGGTGACAGTGATGGTAACAACCTTGTCTTCGTTCACTGTTCCTTCGGGCTTTTCGCTAAGTTCGTAGTAATCGGAACTGCAAATGACGGTGGAAGGAATGGTAATGTCAGGATATACATCGCCAACTTCAACGGATGTAGTCGTAGTTCCGATTTTTTCATCGCCAACATAGAATTCGTAGGTAACCTTGTATGCTGTTGCATTCTTGTAAGCATTGAATTCAGCACAGCAGAGCCACTTGGCATCGCTCCCGTGGCTGTTGTCAGCCACAAAGAGGATGTACTTACCCGTTGCATTGGCAGCGAGGGTTGCCTCCTTGAGGGTTGCATTGTCAGCCCAATTACCACTGGCAGCAGGGTCACCCAAAGTAGTCTTGAGGGTTGCTGCAGAGAGAGCGGCATCCTTCGTGCTTGAAGTCAGCGCAGTCAGGTCCGTAGAGGTGTTGCTGACATAGATTCGGTAACTTAAAGGAGCACCAGCACCATTGCTACGAGGAAGGAAACTGATTTTTGATACAGTTTCTGCCTGAGCCATTTCAATCTGAAATGCTTGAGGACAACCCTTACCGAGTTGGCTTCCACTCCAATCCGAATGGAAGAAGGTGTCAGCTTTTCCGTCGATGGCTGCTTCGGCACGTCCGTCAGCTTCACCTTCAATGGCAGAGCTTGGATTTGCGTAAGCGGTTATCTTCCAATTGTCTCGTTTGATAGCCACTTCGTCTGCTTTCGCACTGCTAATTATACCTAATAGCGCGAAAAAGAAAAGTAGAATTTTCTTCATTTGTAATGGATGATTATAATTTATTATAATAATGTTTGCTTTTCGGGCGGCAAAGTTACGGCTTTTATAGCACTCTGCAATTGTTTTGGGAAGTAAAAATGCAAAGATAATGGTAATATTTGCAAATTTATATTGTGAGTGTACCGAAAATGCAGATAATCAGTATTTTCAAAGAAAAAACATGCACAAAAATCAAGAGAACTAGATTCTTCCAGCCCCCGCATGCGTTTTACAATCTCCAGTTGGAAAGGGCGCCTATTATCCTTTTTTTCATTAACACTTCTTAGCCTTTTTAACATAGGGAAATTTGGGGATTCCAGGAAATAATCGTAAATTAAAGATACGTAGGGTAGCAAAGTGCTCGAAATGCGGTGCTTGAAACGCAGTGACGGGGGAATTTTAACTAGGACGGACGTAGTTGAAACTGAACCGTGGGAGCGTTTCATTTACCTCCGTGGTAAGTGCGCCCGAAACTTTAACATTACAGAGGAAGATAGTTAACAGAGAAACAAGTAGGGATGGAGAGGCAGTATTATTGCGTAAGAGCACAAAAAAAGCCTCGATAACCGAAGTTATCAAGGCTTGTTGGGTGCCTAGTCGGATTCGAACCGACGACATTCAGAACCACAATCTGACGCTCTAACCAACTGAACTATAGGCACCATTTTGAAATGCTTTTTTCTCAAAAGCGGTGCAAAGGTACGGCGAACTTTTGAATTGTGCAAGCATTTTGCCTTTTTTTTTCGTTTTTCCTCGTAAATATGAATGGAAAGTGGTAACTTTGCAGTCCTAATTATACAAAACGATAGGATAACAATTGAAACGACAGAATTACTATTAGAATGATATGACAACTATTAGAACTAATTATTTCCGTTTCCTTATCTTGGGACTTTTCATGACGCTTTCTCTCTCTATGGGAGCAGCCAGCCGTCTATTCCATATCTCACGCAGTGTGAATAAGAATATCGTTTGTTACGATGTTCAAATGAAAAATGGTGCCTTGGATCTTGAGAAACCGATTCATGTTTATTGGCACAACAATGAGGACCGTCCTGGCGCAGAAGATGAATTGTCTGCCATTCAGCGTAAGATGGCTTACGGCTATAAGGTAAAGACGACAGGAACTAATGAGGCCACAGTGGTACTCACTGCTTACGGAAAGCGAACCATCAAAGTTTGTAAACGATCCGGGAAGTGGGTCGCTTTGATAAATATCAACGGCAAGGAGTGTTATCTTTCTGAAATCTATGTAAAGTGCAAAGGTCCTATGAGCGTGGAGTATGTTGAACTCCGTGGAAAGGCGGTAAACGGTGGCTCAAAGCAAATAGAAAAAGTCAAAGCATAACGCATATAATATATTAATGTGATTATTATGACGAGATTTATCAATGTTATATTAAGTGGTGTATTGCTGTTTGGCGCAATCGCTTTCAGTAGTTGCAAGGATAATAACGACGATCCTGCAGCCCCGACTTCTTATGGCCGTACGGTCTTGGTCTATATGGCAATGCAGAACTCCATTGGTTCGCAGGGACACCATCGGAATGACAGTACGGAGATTGCCAATGCTATTTCGTCAATCCCGGAGAACGATCGCTTGCTCCTTTTTATTGACGATGCCAGCAACCCTCGTATCTATGAGTTAAGCAAGGGACTTAGTGCACCGAAATTGCTGAAGCAATGGAGTAGTGATATCTCCAGTGCTTCTGCAGAGACTTTGACAGAGGTGTTGGAATATATGCGAACGAATTATACTTCCAACGCATATGCCCTTGTGGTGGGCAGCCATGCCTCTGGCTGGCTTCCTACACCTACGAATTATTCTGCAATGAGTCGTAAGCGCACCATTGGCATAGATGTTGGCCCTGATGGTTCAATGAGAACGGATAAGGCTGCGAATGGTAATATTGCAGACCAGATAGAGATTGACGACTTTGCCTCTGCAGTGCTGAAGAGTGGTGTTCATTTGCAGTATATTCTTTTTGATGCTTGTCTGATGCAGAGTATAGAAGTCGATTATGCACTTCGTAATGCAGCTGATTATATCATTGCTTCTCCAATTTCCATTTCCGTGGAAGGGGCATATTACACTGATCTCGTTAGTAAAGGACTCTTTTCCAGTGATGTGAGAGATGTGGCCAGAACTTACGCGGACTACTATAAAGGCAAGGGCTCATATCCCTATCCTTCAGAAAGTTCCTTGGATTTCTATGGTACGGTCATTTCGTGTGTCCGTACGGCGAGCCTTGACGCTTTTGCTTCTACGTTCTCTGCTTTTCTTCAGGAACATGCAGCATCGACTCCAAAGAATGCCAACGGTAAGATTGACTGGACGATGGCTTCTGCGTTGAACTATTATCCTTACACTGCGAATTTTTATTTCCGTCCTCATAACTATGACCTTCTGAATGCTGTTGAGGCTATGGGAGCCTCAAAGGCTGAGCTGAATATCCTTCGTCAGGCACTTTCCGAGATTGTAGTTTGCCAGGAGGCAAATAATAAGTTCTGGATCGGTCCTGGATACTATGACTTTCAGACTATGCCCGAAAGTACAGACGACTGGTGTGGGGTATCAATGTTCGTTCCTCAGCAATTGTATAGCGATAATGCGGTAAACTGTGCCTATGGAGATCTGAATACGGATTTCCAGCATACGCAGTGGTACAAAGCTGCGGGCTGGAGTGTAACAGGCTGGTAATAAACTTGATATTAACAAAACAACTTGAAGCTTTCGTTTCAAGCACATATTAATAAAGAACAATATATTTAGAAAAATGAAAAAGATAATGTTTTCTGCACTTGTTATGCTGATGATGGCAAGCAGTGCTAAGGCCGGTGGCTTTGACCCCTACGATCGAATGGGAATGGACCGCGACAATGGTGTTACTTTCATGACCTATTTTGGTATGAACATCAGCAACTTCCGTGGTCTTGAACCTGGATGGGCTATGAATCCAAAGGCTGGATTTAACCTTGGTATTCGTGGTGAATATATGCTTCCTGAGTGCTATGGTATCTTTATTAATGGTAGTTTGGAATACTCCATGAAGGGTGCACGCGATCATGTTTCTGATGTACTTGGTGTTACGGGTGCTACTGCTATTGCTCGTCCGATGTATTTATCTCTCCCTGTTCATGTGGGTTATCGTTATAACCTCCCCCACATGGTTGGTGTTTATGCAGATTTTGGTCCTTATTTCGCTTTCGGAACCAATGGTAAGTATCTTTTAAAGTACGACGATTATAGCGAGGATGTGACTAAGAATTTCTTCCGCGACAGCAATAATGGTTTTCTTGAAGCTCAGCGTTTTGACTTTGGCCTCGGTTTCCGCGTAGGTGCTGAATACGCCGACCACTATAACTTCATTTTAGGCATGGATTGGGGTATCACCGATATGCTTACCCAAGATCAGAAGCACATCCTTTATACAGGAGGTTATGATTTCAAGATGAAGAACTTCAATGCAAGCCTTACCTTCGGTTATCGTTTCTAAGCGAAATAACTATAAGTGAGTGCTTCAAGCACATAGAAAAGACCAGCCTCGGGTAATCCGAGGCTGGTCTTTTCTATTTTCTAAGAATCTTACTTCATCTTGCTGTTGAAGAATTCCACCATTCGGGTGATGAGGTGGTTGCGGGTGTTGCCACCATAGATGGAGTGGTTGCGGTTGGTATAAATCTGCATCTGGAACTGCTTGTCAGCCTGAACGTAGGCTTCGCTGACTTCGGTACAGTTGCGATAGTGAACATTATCATCGGCAGTACCATGGATGAGGAGGAGGTCACCGCTGAGCTGGCTTGCACGGCCAATGGGAGAAATGGTGTTGTAGTTTTCATTCTCCTGCGGGGTACGCATGAAACGCTCTGTATAAATAGTGTCATAGTAACGCCAGTTGCTGGGAGCTGCGATAGCCACACCGCAACGGAAGACGGGACGGCCTTCAGACATAGACATCAGGGTATTGAAACCACCAAAGCTCCATCCCCAGATACCGATGCGGTCCTTATCAACATAAGGTTGCTGGCCAAGCCAGATGGCTGCTTCTACCTGATCGTGACTTTCCAAATCACCAAGGCGGAGGTAGGTACACTTTTCAAATTCTGCACCACGAGCTCCGGTACCACGGCCATCAACACAAACGAAGATATATCCTTCCTGAGCCATATAGCTTTCGAAGATCAGACCAGGATAGAAACCAGAACCCCATGCGTCTTTAACCTCCTGCGAGCCAGGACCGCTATACTGATACATAAGAACGGGATATTTCTTAGAAGGATCAAAGTTACGAGGCTTTACCATCCAGCCATTGAGTTGAACACCATCGGCAGTAGTTAAGGAGAAAAGTTCACGCTGACCGGCAACGGCATCAACCTTTGTCTTGAGACTGGCATTGTCCACAAGGGTAGCAAGTTTCTTACCGTTAGCATCACGAAGGGTTGTGACGGGAGGGGTAGTCAGGTTGCTCCAGATATTCATGAAATACTTCATAGACTTGGAGAAGGTTGCACTGTTGGAACCAGTCTCAGTAGAAAGACGGGTTACCTTGCCGTTCTTGTCGCTGCAATAAACAGCAGTCTTGAGGGGACTTTCCTCATGAGAAGCATAGTAGAACTTCTGGGTTGTAGGGTCATAGCCGTAGAAAGCACTTACTTCAAAATCACCCTTGGTTACCGTGCGGAGCAACTGGCCGTTGAGGTTATACCAGTAGAGATGCTGGTAACCGGAACGTTCAGAAAGCATGGCGAAGCCGTCAGGATAGAACTTGAGGTCGGTGTAAGCACTCTCACGAAGATACTTGCTGTTGGTTTCTTGTACAGCGAGTTTAGCAATACCGGAAAGAGGATTGACCATATAGATGTTCATACGATCCTGGTGGCGGTTGAGGGTAACGACGGCAAGTTTCGTCTCGTCACTTGTGCCAAAGATGCGAGGAATGTATCCGTCTGCATCAAGGGGAACATCAAGCTGGCGGGTTACGCGGCTCTTGATTTCAAAAGAGTGAACGGTGACTGTCGCATTCTGTTCACCGGCAATGGGGTACTTGTAGGTATAGTCGTGGGGATAAAGGTCATTTTCTTCGTGCTTGGGAGACTGGCCTTTCCACATCTGCATTTCATATACAGGAACCTTTGATTCGTCATAGCGAATCCAGCAGAGGGTTTTGGAGTCAGCGGTGAAGGTAAAACTGCATTTTGTTGAGAATTCCTCTTCGTTAACCCAGTCAGGGATACCGTTGATGATTTCGTTGCGCTTACCATCCTTTGTTACCTGAGTTTCAGCATTGTTAAAAAGCAACTTAACAAGGAAAAGGTTATTGTCACGAGCAAAAGCAACGACATTACCATCAGGAGAGAATACAGGAGAGGTCTGGGGGCCACCTTCGCTGAGGGGCTCCATCTTGTTGTTTACCACATCATAAATATAGTAAACAGCGGTATCTGTACGACGATAGATCTTCTTGGTTTGCGTCTTGATAAGAATTTTCTTTTCATCGGGACTCATTATATAGTCATCGATTTTGGGAAGAGAAGTCTCGCTGCGAACGGAAGCAACATCGAAGATGACACCGGTTTGTTTTCCTGTCTTAAAAGAAGAACGGGTGATTTGTTTTCCATCGGAAGAAAGCTGGCTGTAGCTTTCACCGTCGTTGAGCGGGTTAACACCGTAGATATACTCAGGATAATAACTGCCATCGGTAACAGAACGGAGTGAAATATCCGAGGATTGGGCAGAGAGATTCAGACTAAAAAGAAGGCTGAAAGCAAATAATAGGATTTTATGCATAATGTTGTATTTATTTTCCGTGTGCAAAGATACATCATTTCGTTGGCATTGCCAACATTTCCTGTAAGATTTTCACACCTTGTTCAACGCTTTTGATAGCATTGAATCTTAAGTATTGTTTACCATTCTTATCCCCAAAAGTACAACGGCGAACATTGGGACCAGTAGTAGCATAGGCAATAATACGACCAAATGTCTCTGTACGAAAGAAAGGACTTGTTCGGTTGGAGATAAAATAGAGTGTCATCGTTCCGTTTTTCATTACGATGCGTTCAGCACCGCAACAACGGCCTAAACGACGGAGTGGAACAACGCGTAGCAGTTCTTCTGCCTCGGGAACCATTGGACCAAAACGGTCGATAAGGTGTTTGCGGAAGGTTGCAATATGTTCATCATCTAAAAGACCGTCAAGTTCTCGATAGAGTAGCATTCGTTCGCTTGCACCGGGGATATAGGTTTCCGGGAAATAGGCATGGAGGTCACATTCGACGTTGCACTCAGCAACAAAGGCCGTTCCATCTGCATTAAGGGATACCTTGCTTGCGCTGTCGCTAGTGCGTTCTTCACTTTCTTCTTGATCGATTTCTGGCATTTCGTTCCGAAGTTCTGCCATTGCTTCTGCCAGGATCTTCTGATAGGTTTCGTAGCCGAGGTCGGCGATAAAACCACTCTGCTCTGCGCCGAGAAGATTACCGGCACCTCGGATGTCGAGATCCTGCATGGCGATGTGGATGCCGGAGCCAAGGTCGGAGAAATTCTCGATGGCCTGAAGACGGCGACGGCTATCATCGGGAAGAACCGAGAGGGGAGGAGCGAGAAGGTAGCAGAAAGCCTTACGGTTACTACGGCCAACACGGCCACGCATCTGGTGAAGGTCGGAGAGACCGAAATGCTGGGCGTTGTCGATGATGATGGTATTGGCATTTGAAATATCGATACCGTTTTCTACAATCGTTGTTGAAAGCAGAACATCGTACTCCTGATTGATGAAGTCTTCAATAATCTTCTCCAATTGCTGAGGAGGCATCTGGCCATGGCCTATGGCAATACGTGCATCTGGAACATGTTTGCGGATGACCATCGCAATCTCATCCAAACGATTGATACGGTGAGTGACAAAAAAGACCTGACCATTTCTGGAAAGTTCGAAATTGATGGCTTCAGCGATAATTGCAGAATTGAAGGTATGAATCTCGGTCTGAATAGGGTAGCGGTTTGGGGGAGGCGTGCTGATGACGCTGAGGTCACGTGCTCCCATCAGTGAGAATTGGAGCGTTCGCGGAATCGGTGTTGCAGACATCGTTAGCGTATCGACGGAGGTCTTCATCTGACGGAGTTTCTCTTTTACGGAAACACCGAACTTCTGTTCCTCATCGATAATCAGCAGACCAAGGTCCTTGAATTTCACACTCTTGCCAATTAGTTTGTGAGTACCGACGATAATATCAATCTTTCCTTCTGCAAGATCAGAAAGGATGCTTTTTGTCTTCTGGGCAGAACGGGCGCGGGAGAGATAATCAACGCGAACGGGGAAATTCTTTAATCGCTTTTGGAAAGTTTTGAAGTGTTGTAGTGCGAGTACCGTTGTGGGGACAAGCACTGCAACCTGCTTATTGTCACAGGCTGCTTTGAAAGCTGCGCGAACAGCGATTTCGGTTTTTCCAAATCCTACGTCACCGCAGACCAGACGATCCATGGGCTGTAGGCGTTCCATGTCTGCTTTGACTTGCTGGGTAACCTTCAGCTGGTCAGGGGTATCTTCGTAGATGAACGATGCCTCAAGTTCGTGCTGCATGAAATTGTCGTGCGAGAACGCAAAGCCTTGTTCTGCACTACGTTTGCTATACAGGAGAATGAGATCGCGGGCGATGTCCTTCAACTTGGACTTTGTCTTTTCCTTCAACCTTTCCCAGGCTCCCGTGCCGAGAGCAGAGAGACGAGGAGGTTCACCTTCACGACCTTTGTATTTTGAGAGTTTGTGGAGTGAATGGATGCTGACCAAGATAACGCCACCATCTTTGTAATTGATCTTGATGACCTCTCGCATCTGCCCGTCAGGAGCAATTTCGCGGACGAGGCCGGCAAATTGTCCGATACCATGATCTACATGCACCACAAAGTCACCAGGCTGGAACTGCATGATTTCTTTGAGCGTCAAAGCCATCTTGTTGTTTCGGGCATGGTCGCTCTTTAAGTTATACTTGTGGAAACGATCGAAGATCTGATGGTCTGTGTATAGTGCCATCCCCGTATTATCAGACAGCAAGGAGAAGCCTTCGTGCAGGGTATTGTGAATCGGCTGGAACAGGTCAGGAATACCGCCGGTTACATGAGTTTCTGCATTGAGTTCTGCCAGGATATCATGCAGGCGATCTGTCTGTTTTTCGCTGTCAGCCAATACATAGGTCATGATGTTTGCCTGCTGATTCTCGATGAATTGAGCATTGAGGCGCTGGAAGTCCTTGTGGAAAAGTGGTTGCAGTTTTGTGTTAAAGTGAACCACATTCTTTGCTTTTGTTGAGGCAGGACTGATAAGAAGGTGTTGTAAAGGTTGGAGACCTTTGGCAATGTTTTCTCCTTTGGTCAAAAGGAATTCAGAAGAGAGACGCTCGTAGATTTCTGCAGCCTCCATTTCCGACGTTGCCTTCTTCTCCGCTTCACGTTGTGCTACAGCTTGTTTGGCAAAACCTTCTTCGTAGATAGCCTGGATACGCTCAATGATGAAGTTTTCATCGCGGGTAACAAATACAGTGTCTGCAGGAAGAAAATCCGTAACGGGAACGAGGGGCGTGTCGTTTTTGGTTCCGCCAGCACATTCGGGTACAAGCGAAACTTCTGTAAGTACTTCTTTAGATAGCTGGGTTTGTACTTCAAAGGTACGGATACTGTCCACCTCATCGCCGAAGAAGTCAATTCTGAAGGGATATTCGGAAGAGAAACTGAAAATATCGAGAATACTTCCACGAAGTGCAAATTCTCCGGGTTCATAAACGTAGTCTTTGCGAATAAACCCGATCTCCTCCAAATGGCGAACGAGTGGGATGAGGTCGTAGGTGTGGCCAGTGATGATGGTTTCTGTCACATCATCCATTTCCTTTTTCGGAGCTACGCGTTCTGCAAGGGCAGAAGGGTAGGTGACGATGAAGGTGCTTTCGTTTTTTTCCTTACTATCCTTCTTTCTGTTTTCTGCAGAATCTTCGAGTTTGCTGAGACGGGTTAGGACATCCGTGCGAAGAATTTCATTGGCGGCATCGCGTTGGCCATACTTGACGGCGCGGCGATAGCTGGAGGGAAAGAAGAGCACACGATGATCATCGAGTAACTGAACAAGATCGTGGTAGAAATATCCCGCTTCTTCCTCGTCGGCCAAAGCAATCAGAAAAGGCCGGTTTGTTTTCAGAGTGGCAAGCACGACGGCTGGCGATGATCCAAGAAGACCATCGATAGTAAGGGGAGAAGTTCCCTTTTTGAGGCTTTGTTGTACAGCCTTTACCCCAGCGTGCCGAGAAAAGAGAGGAAATAAATCAGAAAGCGTCATGTCTGGTTACCTTAAAATAATATAGGTGTCAAATAGATGCCGTGTGTGTAGGTTTGCCCTCGCGTATGCGCACACACGTATATAAGAAAGGAGTTGGGAGTATGAACTCCCAACTCCCTATTTCACAAGTGTTCTAAAATAGATGGGCTAAGATTAGAACTTGTAACGGTGGTCAACGATATTAGCCTTTTCTGCAAGACCTTGGAATGCGCCCTGGAGAGACTGCATGATCTGCTGAGCAGCCATGTTGGTTTCCATTTCCTTCTCGAACTTAGCAGTGCCCTTGTCGTGAGAAAGAACCTGAAGGAGGTAAGCACCGGCATTACCGATAACGGGAGCGGTAACCTGGCCAACCTTAGCGGTAGCGAGAGCAGCAGCAACCTTAGCTTCGGGAGCCTGGGTTGAACCGATGAACGGAGTCTGGAAGAAACTTGAGTTCTTCAAGGTGTCAACTACGCAACCCTTCTGCTGAGCAGCAGCGATGGTCTTAACGCCGTTGAGCTGCTTAGCAGCAATTTCACCCTTCTTTTCTGCAGTAACGATACCAGTAAGAGTTTCCTTAACCTGATCATTGTCATAGGGGAGATAACCCTTCTTGTGTACAGCATCGAGACCAACGAGGAGGATGTGGTTGTTTGCATCACCACATTCGTAGATCTTAGAGATCTGACCTTCCTTAGCATCGTCGAATACCCAACGAACAGCTTCCTTGGTACCTGCTACACCAGGCATACGGCCGTTAGCACCAATGTTATGAACGCTTGCAGAGAAGTTTTTGCAATCTACAACGTTGTAGCCTTCCTTTGCAGCTGCCTTAACAACAGCAGCGAGATCATTGTTCTTTGAAACGAACAGGTTCATCTTGTTCATAGCGTTGTTGTAAGTCTCCTTAGAGAAGTCAATGTTGCACTTAACAACAGCAGCGAGATACTTGGGAGAGCTACCCTTCTTCTGCATTACATCGATGATGAACTTGTTACCCTGAATATCAACAACGGAAACACCATTGCCTTCGTAGAGAGCCTTAGCGAACTTAACGTTGTCGGGCTGGCTTGCACCAGCTTCAAGCTGTGCGGAAGTAACCCAGGTAGAGTCACCCTGCTGACCATACTTCTTTGCGATGTCCTTGAACTTGGCACCTGCAGCAAGAGCCTTGAGGATAGAATCCTGACGGGTCTGGATAGTTGCTTCGTCACCCTGAACGAAAATACCACGATAGAGGATAGAGTCAGCGGTAGAAGTCTTGCTGATGAGCTTGATGGTATTTACGGTGTTGTCCTGAGCGTTAAGGTAAGGAGCCTTGGTCTGGCCTGAAGCCATAGAATCAAGACGCTGACGGATGTCCATGGGGAAAGCGTTAGCGCTGAGGGGCATGTCTGCAAAGCGGGTTACGCTCTTGCTACCACCAACGATAGCAGCGCAGTCTTCGCTCTTTTCAGCAGCAACGAGCTTTTCGTAGATGCCCTTCATTTCTTCGTCGAGAGCCTTCTTGTCAGCAGCACTGGCAGTAACTTCAACGTCGATGTACTTGATGTCGCGGAGTTCCTGATCGATACGGAAGTCTTCCTTGTACTTGTCGTAAGCGCTCTTGAGATCAGCATCGCTAACTTCTACCTTATCCTTCATAGCTGCATAGGGAAGAGCTGCAACTACAGCGGTGGTAGTGTTGTTACGATCGTTGAAACTCATTTCAGCAACAACGGGGTTGGAAAGAGCGGTTCCGAGGAAGAGGCTCTGATACTTATTCATGAGTAGTTCCTTGCGGAGCTGCTTCTGAGCATATTCCCACATCTTGTGGATGGTTTCAATCTGCTCGAGCTGTTCGCCCTGTGCCTTACCTCTGATTTCCTTGTACTGCTTCAAGAAGGTCTGGAGAGCAGAGAAATCGAAGTGACCGGACTGACCGGTGAACATTGAGAGGGTCTGGAGGCTCTGAGCGGTACCATCCTGGAGTGCCTGCTGGAATTCTGCCTCGCTAACATAGAGACCCAACTTGTCGGTCTCGTGCTTTACGAGCTGATAAACAACGAAGCTGTTCCAAACCTGGTCGCGGATCTGGTCCTGCTGAGCGTCAGTGAGGTTCTGACCGCTACGGAGCTTGTACATTTCGGTTTCGTCGTTAACCATCTCCTGGAATTCCTGAATGGAGAGGCTTTCGCTGTAAACCTTACCTACGTCATTTCTACTAAGATTGAAGGTGGTCTGAATAACTCGGACAGCATCTTCTGCAATGAATGCGAAAAGTCCAAGACCGATGATGAGCACCAACCAGGGACCAAGCTTTCTAATGTTTTGAATTGCGTACATTTGTTGTTATTGTTTTGTTATTATTTGTTTTTACGAAGTAACAATGAAATGCTAAAGAACATTTATAGTCATTTCAGCGCGCAAATTTACGCAAAATAATTGAACTATCGGGTATTCGCCTTTAAATATTTGCGTTTTTACACAAAAAAAGAGCCTAACCGTGAAGTCAGACTCTATTTTATGTACAATATTCGAGGACAAAGTCCCCATTATCGGTTTATTTCAGTTCGCGTTCAGGCTTGGGGAGGTTGATGACATGGTTTACTGCCTGAGCCTTATTCATCTTCTTTGCGGAAGAAGCGCCACCTACATAGTTGCTGACGGTGAAGGCTTCATAATAGGTACCGAAGGAACCTGCGCTAACTCGCCATTCGAAGGGGAAGTAGAAGGTATCGCCGTCGAAATCCTCAACACTTCCGTTGGGGTAGAACTTAAAGCCACCACCGGTGGTGTAACCATAAACCTGACCATAGTTACCGTATTCTACAAGAGTACCGAAGTAGCTTTCTGTCATAGTGAGTTTGTTGGTTTCCTTGTCCCACTGGAAGGTATAGCCTTGTCCTGCCCACCAATCCTTCATACGATAAGTATCAAGCATGGGAGAGTATTCAATAACATCTTCCCAAGACTCTTCCCAGAAGTCTGAGTAATAAATACCTTCAGCATAGGGAGCATAGTCTTCCTTGAGGACGGAGAGTTCAATCATAGGAACGAGGTCGTTCTGCTTGTACGCATTGGTATAAGCCTCGTCAACGGTGATAGTAAGAGGATAGCTCTTGAATGCTTCCATCTTATCACTCATCTTTACAGAAAGTGTAGCGGTAGAAGAACCTGCTTCAAAACTTACGGTTTCAGGAACTTCGAAGATGCCTTCATAGGAACACACCCCCTTGACAGGAACTGTTGCTGCGTTGGTAGCGTCCTCACGTACCAGAGTTACATCGAAGGTTTCATCTTCGAGACCGGCTACAATGCTGCTCTCATTTTCATCAGAGAAATAGACTTTCTCACCAGTAGCAGAAGAGGGGGCGCCAGGTTCAAAGGTCTCGTCATCGCTACAAGCCACAAAGCAGAGTGCAGTGGCAGCGATGAGCAAATATTTATTGAGATATTTCATAATTGTTTGGCATTAAGAAGATTAATCAGTTACACCATCGCGGAGGTTGGGGTTCTGGCCTGAAACAGGCTGTTGACCACCAGTGTTGTTTTCGATAGCTGCATTGTTGTTCGTTTCAGTCTTGGGGAAACGGAGAAGCATGTAGGGATCGCCGTATTCCACATTGTAACGGAATGCTGCAGGATAGGGATCATCGAGGCTATGGAAGCGAACAACGGGCTTCTTGAGACGCATGATATCGCTCATACCGAAACCTTCACCCCAGAGTTCAACACGGCGCTGGAACCAGATTTCGTCAGAAAGGTTGCGGAGACCGCTGCTGATAATCTTGTCAAGATCATAACCGGGATCACGGTAGGTCTTCACGAAGTTGGAGAGTACCTGCTTAGCCTGAGCCTCGTTACCGCTCTTTGCCAAACCTTCAGCCTTGATGAGATACATTTCCTCAACACGCATGAAGGGATAGTCACTGTTGTTGGTCTCAGAACCTATGCCAGATGCCATGCCAAACTTAACATTGGTATATGCGTCCATGGGTTCCTTAACATCAGGAATGGTCAGCGTAACTATTTCGTCACCCTTAGCACCATCCCATTCAACGTCAGCGAGGAGAGGAGAGTGGAGGTTTTCATTAATCCACCATCCCTTACGAACGTCTGTGCTGGGAATCTTGTTATAAAGCAGACTGTTGACGTGAGCATAGCAGCCAGCACCTGCAGTGTAACCCCAGGCAGAGAATGAACCCAGCCAAGAGTCGCAGGTTGCATAAGGTTCAATTTGCTGGAGGTCGGTGGTCATGTCGTAACCCCACATCCAGTTGTTGTCCTCAATATTACAGAAAGAGGGCTTTGATACATCTTCGATGCTAGCGGGAGTTGCACCGCTGAGGCTGATAGCCTTGTCTGCATCTTCTGCAGCCTTGGCATATTCACCCATATTCAAATATGCACGTGCGCGGAGACCGTAAGCAACAGCCTGGTTGATATACATCTTAGAAGCGCGATCGCTACCGAGATGTTCAATAGCATAATCAAGGTCACTGATGATCAATTCATATACTTCCTTTACAGATGCACGGGGATTGTTGCTGTAATCTGTGGTTTCGGGAGTTACGAGAGGAACACAGGGGAGGTCCTTGTTGTCAGCATAGTTGAACTGGAAGAAGGGAGCCAGCCATAGGTAGTCGTAAGCACGGATTGCACGAGCCTGAGCCATCTTGTTGATAGCGTCAGCGTCATCGGTATCAGCGGGGAAGCTGGAGAGCACTTCATTGGCAATGGCAATCTGGTTGTAAGGAGATGCATAGCGAACATAGGGATTCGCATAGTCTGGATTACGAGAACTCCATTCACCGCATACTGAGAACCAGTTGTAGTTGTTGTCAGGGAGCCAGAGGTCAGCACCTTCTGCATCGTTGGAGATGCACATCATGACAAAACCAAAGTCGTCAGCACGGGGGCTCTTACGCTTGAAGGTATAGTTGGGCTGTCCCATCATCGTGAACATACCAGAGAAGGTAGCATTCGTACGCTCGGGGATAGCAAGATTGGTTTCTTTGCTCTGATCGGCAAGGAGAGAACCACCCTCGGGATAGGTGTCATCGATGTCGGAACAAGCCACCATCATAGCACCGGTGAGGGCAAGGAGGGATAATTTATAGAGTTTCATTTCTAGTCTTCGTTTTGAGTGTTAGAATGTTACAGAGATACCACCCGTGATGGTGCGCATTGCAGAGTAATAGTCTCCGCTGCGGCCAGAACCAGAAGTCATGGTACCGAGACCGGTGGTGAAACGGGGATCAAGACCCTTACGAGCACTGAATACAGCGAGGTTTTCACCAGCGACATAGAGACGGAGTGCGCTGATGCTTGCCTTCTTCATGATGTTCTTGGGAAGGGTGTATCCGAGGGTTACATTGTTAATGCTCAAATAGTTGGAGCTGGTGAGGAAGTAGTCACAGGTAGACTGTGCCAAGCCACCCCACTGGTTGCTGTACCAACGAGGAATATCGGTATCTGTGTTTTCGGGAGTCCATGCGTTAAGGAGATCCTTATGCATATTGGAACCACTCTGGTCCTGAGTCCACATCAATGACTGGTATGCACCATCGTAGATCTGACCACCGAGCTGATATGAGAACTGAGCGGTAAAGTCGAAGTCCCAGAACTTCAGAGTTGTTCCGAAACCACCATAAACCTTGGGAAGAGTAGAACCGCAGTCGAAGCGGGTTGCGCTGTCGAGGCTGTTGGTCGTGCTGATATTGCCGTCCTCATCCTCAGTGTAGTAGAGAGCATCACCGGTTTCAGGATCTACGCCTGCGTACTTATACATATAGGTCTCGTAAACAGAGCCACCGATCTTCCAAATATAGTAGCTGGTCTTGTAGCCATCCTCTGCGATGCTGGGATCGAGTTCCTTGATGATGTTCTTATAGCTGGTAAGATTAGTATTTACAGACCATTCAACATTCTTGGTACGAACGAGAACACCTTCCAATTCAATTTCAACACCGTGGTTCAAGACTGCACCGATATTGATGGGGAAGTAACCTACGGAAATACCAGAAGAAAGGGGTACATCCTTGTTGTAGAGAAGGTCAGAGGTGCGACGAGCAAAGTACTCGATGTTACCATTCAAACGGCTGTTGAATAGGTTGAAGTCGAAACCAGTGTTGAAAGCGTGAGAGGTTTCCCATGTCAACTCGTCATTACCCTTCTGGCTCATAGTGATACTGTACTGACCCGTCTCTTCGTTGTAGCTGGTTGTGTACATGTCTGCATAGGGATAGTAGGCATCATAACCATTGGCATCAAGAAGGTGGTCATTACCTGTAACACCATAACTTGCCTTGAACTTCAAAAGATTGATCCATTCAACATCAGCAAGGAAGTTTTCTTTGTTCATCTGCCATGCAAGACCTACACTGCCGAAGTTACCCCAACGGTGACCGGGAGCAAAACGGCTGGAAGCATCACGACGATAACTTGCGCTGACGAAGTACTTACCTGCGTAGTCATACTGCAAACGAGAGAGGAAACCCTCGGTCATATAGTTGTCAGTGTAAGAACGGAGACTCTTTGACTTAGTACCCTTTGCATTATCCAACTCACCGATGTAGGGATCATAGAGGTGGTCATTGTAGCCATAGAGGTACTGATACTTGTAGTTGTACTGTTCATAACCAGCGAGGATTTCAAGGTTATGCTTAGAGCCGTTAAAGTCAGTGTTGTACTGAGCGAGATACTGTTGGTTCATACCCTGCATGCGTTCGCTGCTTACAGAGGTACCACCGTCAACAGAGCTATAGCTACCAAATGCACTTCCAAGGTAGTTAGCACGGGCATTATTAACGGTCAAACCGAGGTTTGCACTCAAAGTAAGACCCTTAACGGGATTGATGACAACACTACCAACACCAGTAAAGACATCACGTGTAGTCTTGTCAGAGTTATATTCGTTATCGCGAACAGCATTACCTACAACACCAGCACGAGTGAACGCGGTCTGGTTTGCATCGTAGATAGGGAGACCGTTCTGATACATAATATTACCCTGTGCGTCACGAACATAGAGCGGATAGATGGGGGCAATATTATTACAGATGTAGAAGAGGTTACCGCTGGAAGCCCATGAACCAGTGGTATAAGAAGGCTGCTTGCTGTCTGTATGGCTGTAGTTCATGTTAGTACCGAACTTCATCCATTTGCGAACCTGATAGTCAACATTCAAACGAGCACCATAGCGGGTGAGGTTTGAGTTGTTAACAATACCACCATCGTTCAGATAGTTCAAACCAGCGTAATACTTCATCTTGTCGCTTGCGCCATCGATGGAAACATTGTATTCCTGACGGAAGCTGCTGTGGAAGGTTTCACCATACCAGTCATCGGGAGTATAGTAGTTCTCACCATTGCTGTAGCCCAATTTGGCATTGGGATTCAACTTGAAATTGGTACCGATGAGGTTTTCGCCTTCGGGGAGGGTATAAATCTGGTAGCCGAGACCACCGTCATTCTGGTTGTAGAGACGCTCGTTGGCATTAGCATAAGCATCAGCTGCGCTCATACCAGCAACGATATTTGTATTATAGAGGCGTTTGAAAGCTTGTTCGTAGTATTGTCCGGGATCCTTTACAACATCATACTGAGGAATGAGACGGTTGTTGCTACCCCATTTAGCATCAAATTTCACCTTTGCATCCTGGGTCTTACCTTTCTTTGTGGTAATCAACACAACACCATTAGCACCACGGGCACCATAGATAGCGCTCGCAGATGCATCCTTCAACACAGTCATGCTCTCAACATCCTGGGGGTTGATGGCATTGATAGGACCATCGTAAGGCATACCATCAACAACGTAAAGAGGAGCGTTGCTGGCAGAAAGACTACCGATACCGCGGATACGGATGGTCGGAGTATTGCTGGTGGGGTCACCATTGCTTGACATAAACTGCACACCAGAGGTAGTACCGGCAAGTGCGCTGGTAACATTGGTGGCAACCTGGTTTTCGATGACTTCGCTTCCAACAACAGCTGCTGAACCCGTAAAGCTTGAACGGGTTGCAGTACCGTAAGCAACAACCATCGCTTCACCGAGTGAGGTGGCGTCTTCAGTCAAAGTAATGCTCATACTGTTGGAGATGTTGACACTGGCGGTAGTCATACCGATATAGGAGACCTGGATCTTCTTAGCGGTAGAGGGGACATTGGTCAACTTGAAATTACCATCAGCATCAGTAACAGTAACAGCCTTGTTGTCGATACGGATAGAAGCACCTACAACGGGAGTTCCGTCCTTATCAACTACGCGACCTGTTACGCTCTTCTGTGCGGCAGCGGTACCAGCACCCAGTAGGATGGCAGCACCGAGAATAGCAAGTTTTTTGTTCATAAATTTAACTGTTTTATTGATTTAGTTTAGTTGTTTGGTCTAAAAACTGATAATAGCGAAAGCCTAAGGCCTCCGCTACAACTGCTATGTAAAAAAGAATATATATACAATATGAGACCAAGTATGTTTTTCCTTGGTCTGATATCGTATGTAGTTTCAGTTATGTCTAGTTCAGTTGTGTAATGGCAAAATTGGAACTTTTCTTTATAAAATAAAAGTAAAAATCAGTAAAATAGACTAAAATGCAAATTCTATCGAGAAAATTGCAAAGAAAAGTTGACAATCTTTGCTCTTGGTAGCAGAATGTTATATTATTAAGTGCTAAACTGCTGAAATCGGGAGAAAAGCTTGTGCTTTCGTTTACAGGTGTAAACAGCGTTGCCGAAAATTGGTCATTCGCTTACCATTATTAACGATGCAAGAAAAAACGCCGATGGCATCATACCATCGGCGTTTGCTTATTTGTGTTTGGTGGAATCGTTACCTTGTTGCTTCTCTTCTTTCGGCATCGGGATAGTTCCCTTATCGCGATTAACTTCGAAGCGGGTCATCTGTTCGTTACTCTTGAAACTGGTACCTTGCACCTCGCGTTCAGGAGTAGTAATATGCATCCAGACGTTAGAGTAGAACTCATGCTTGCCCATATCCCAGAAGAGCTGGTTACTGCGGTAGGTTGTTTTTGAAACCAGGTTCTCTACATAGACACGACCACGAAGTTCCCAGAAATTCTGATTGTACCAGTAGGCAGTATCAGCCACAATCTGCATATCGACATTCATCTGTTTATCAAAACGTAACATCAAGATGCCTTTGAGGAAGTCTTGACGGGGCGGGTTCGTCTGGTCGTAAACAGCCCATTCCTCGGTAATAATCTTATATCGTGTCACGCCAGAGTCGCTGATGAGTTTGGAAACACCATAACTAACCATCACCGGGAGTTGCTCGCGGTTTCTAACCGCAGCACCTTCTGGTGGTGCGTCCTGGCTACATCCTGCCAAAACAAAGGCGATCACGCATATTATTATATAGAGGAGAGATTTCATGAGAGAATTACTGTACCTTCCACTTCATGAACCAGCGTTCATTGAAGGTAATACCGAGGCAGAAACGAATATAAGTTTCCGTCAACTGGTTGCTGACTGTGGGTTTTGTTCGTTCCAACTGTACGGCAGCGTTGATGAAAGTTCGGTTGCTATGCATGGTAATGACGGGAAGACCAACACCGACAGTTGCGAGGTAGCTCTTGGGACCGTCCTCACCACCAATCTTCGCATAGTAATCGCCGTAACTGAAACCAGCGCGATAGCGAACACGACTGCGCCAGTTCAGACCATTGGGATCTTTGACATACTCAATACCTGCAGTGATCTTATGAGTGTCAACGTAACCGTTGGAAGAAGGTTCGTAGTGAACAACACCAGAGGCATCGGTGGAAAGGGTAGGCTGCTTGGCCTGGCTCCACTTCTGGTAACTGTAATCTAAGCCGATACGAAGATTCTTGTATTGCCAAGTCAAACCACCACCAAATGTGTGTGGGAGACTCCAGGCATTTTCTACTGTGATAGTGTCAGCCGCAAGAACCGTACTGGAACCGATACGCTGGTTGAAGAAATAGCTTTTACCAGAGATGTCGTGACCGAGGCCATAGGTTAAACCGAGGATAAAGCGATTCTTCTTGTTAATCTTCTGGTCCCACTGCAAACCGAAATCCAGATTATAGGTACGGACATCGGAATAGTAATAGCGGTTAAGGGATTGAACGTTGCTATCGGTGAAAGAGTTTGTTGCTGAATGTGTCATGCATCCCCATGCATAGCCTGCATTGAAACCCAGAGATATTTCTTTAATGGGAGCATAGCCGAGACCGCCATAAATTTCACGGAGGCCACCACTACCTGCATAGCTGATAGTCGGGGTGATATCACCGGTAATACCACCGTCCTGAGCTGTTCCTGTGCTGGAGATAGAGTAGCCGATGTTACTGATAGGCATCACACCGATACTCATACCAAAGCCTCGGTTGATACGGAAACCCATGGAAACGTAGTCGAAGGAGGCATTTTTCTTGTTGATGGAAGCTTTTCCACTATCAAAGTTTCCATTCTGGAGTGACATGCCGATATCAAAGAGGAAAGACAATGAGTCAATGGCACTATAGGAAGCCGGGTTCTTGAAGTTGAGTTCGCGACCGTCACGCATACCATAGGAAACACCCGCCATACCCTGGTTGAAACCCTGGGCCTGATTGCTGAGCAAACCAATGCCGTAGCGTGAGAAAGGAGTGTTTATACCGTTGTCTTCTGCAAAGGCCTTGGTGGCCGATACCACAGTAAGGCAAAGGACGGTAAGTAAATAAACTATTCTTTTATTCATGAGAAATTTGCAAATTTGGCTGCAAAGGTGCGAATTTTTGCTGACATAGCGAAATTTCCTATCTTAAAATAGATAAAAATGGAGATTATTCCGTCAAAATGAAAAAGTGAAAGGTCATTTAACAACAATTTCATCAGCAAAAAGCCAGCCTCCGAAGGTTGAAGGCGTTGCCTGAACGCGAATATAGCGTGCTTTTGAATTGCCCTTCACGCTGAACGTAAGGACATCAGGATTCACGGTACGTTCCGATGCGTGGTGCATACGTCCCATTTCTTTATAATTCACACCGTCAGAAGAAACGCTGACAATATAATCTTCGGGGTAGAAGATTTCGGGGCCGCACATCTGCATAAAGTCCGTAGAGACGCTCTTAAAGGACATGACCTTTCCTAAATCAACAGTCGCATCAAAGCGGGGTGTGGTTCCGTTGTCGCTCTTTTTTCCTCCATCGATATAGCCCTGCCAGCGATGATCGCCGTAACTCCAGCTACCGCGCAGGCCATCGGTAAGTGTTGCATCTCCTGCAGCTGCATAGGCACTTGTGTTATACGGAGTTTCTGCTGCATAGATTACCTTGCAGCCCAGTGCCTTATGACGGATGGGTGTTGTAAATTCTTTTCTATTGCCAATTTCATGGGCGAGATCAAAGGCATTGACACCAATTGAGCGAAGACGATTGGTTTCGCTCAGTGCACGTTTATGAAAATCTACATAGTCTTTCGTTGCCGTTCCATTCCAACCGATTTCTGCTAAGGCAAGCATACGAGGGTAGAGCATGAATTCCACCTGCTGCTCTGTCGGAACATATTCCGTCCAGAGGTTTCCCTGAACGCCCACAACATGTTGCTGACGTTCCTGTTCGGAGAGAATTTCACCGGGGATAAAATTATAGACTTTTTCGAGGGGAGTGAAACCACCCATTGCTTCGGGCTGCTGATTCGGAGCATCCTGATAACCATCGAGATAGCAGTGACTTCCTGGACTGAGGATAACATCGTAACCATTACGAACGGCATCGGCGGCAAAGTCGGCATTTCGCCAAACCATCACCGTGGTATTCTTGGACAAATTCTCGTCGATGACTTCATCCCAACCGATGAGTTTGCGATGATGCTGCTCGAGAAAATCTCCCATGTGGGCAATGAGGTAAGCCTGCAGTTTATGGAGTTGCTCATTATTTGCATGAACCGAGGTGTCACTGATAATACCGAGTTCCTTCATCTTCTGTCTGCAACAAGGGCAGTCGGCCCAACTGGCTTTCGCGGCTTCGTCACCACCGACATGGATATAGTAAGAGGGGAAAATATCCATTACTTCTTTCAATACGTTCTCAAGGAAATCGTAGGTTCCAGCATTGCCAGGACAGAAGTCCGCCTGTTTGTAAGGCTCATGGGTACAGCTGTATTCGGGATATGCAGTGAGGGTTTCTTCGGAGTGTGCGGGCATCTCGATTTCCGGGATAATGGTGATGCCTCGTTCTGCAGCATATTTAACGAGATCACGGAGTTGATCCTGGGTGTAATAGCCACCGCAAGCACCCTCCTGACCTTCTTCTACATATTTGCGTCGCAAGGGGTCGTTTACACCTCCGAAATCATCGCGGCCATTCCACCAGGTTTTCCAGGAATCGAAGGTTCGGAATGCTCCCAAACCTGTGAGACGGGGATAGCGTTTAATCTCTATGCGCCAGCCTGCTGCATCGGTTAGATGAAGGTGAAGGCGATTGATTTTATAGCTGGAAAGAATGTCTATCTGTTTCTTGACAAATTCAATGGGGAAGAAATGACGGCTAACATCGAGCATAGCACCACGCCAAGTGTATGCCGGTTCATCTTCGATGGTGCAGAAGGGCAGACGGCCTTTTTCGTCGCGCAACTGGTTTACGGTTTGCAGGGCGCGAAGGCGGCCAATGCCTGTTGAAGCATCAATCTGGATACCCTCCTTTGAAATCGTTATGCGATACTTTTCATCCTCGCGGCCATAGTTACAGGTGGCGATTTTGGAAAGTGATTCTTCGTCGGTTTTCATCGTGTTGGAATCAATGAGTTCCTGCAGATAACCCTTGGAGAATTCTGCGTGCTGAGGCTTGGGTAGAAGTTGCTGTGCTGATGCCGTTGATGCGACAAAAACAGCGGAAAGAAGAAGGTTTTTCATAGAAAAATGAGTTATTTTGGTGCAAAGTTACATTTTAGGATGAAAAAAAACAAATTTTATTTTGGTTTTCGCAATTGAAAACTTAACTTTGCCGATTGAAAAAGTCAAAAATCTCAATGAAAGCATCTCAACAAACTCTTAAAAAGATAGAACGCGTCATTCGCAAGGTCGTAGAGAAATGTCCTTCACAGTTGCAGGATCCCCTCCTTACGGACCTCTATTTCCAGGTCATTCAGGAGACCGGTGAATTGCTCGTGTTTGACGATGACGATAATGAAATCACACGCTGTGTCGTTGACGAATGGATTGGTAATACTTCCGATTCTTTCTATGACGACATTCAGCCCATTCTTCAGCGCGTTCTTGAAGAGCAACGTCCAGAAATTGATAAAATCAACCTGTTGCGTCCTTATAGTTTTGTCTTGATGGGTGAAGATCGCGAGACAATTGCTGATCTTTATCTCGTTGACGACGATACGATTCTCATTTCCGGCGATCTGATGGAAGGCCTTGAGGAAGATCTCAATTCTTTCCTGAAGAAAATCATGGAAGAAGATTGATATGAAAACCTTTACCCAAGAAGATTTACTTCGTATTTCCGCTGAGGTTGCTCGCGGAAACGAACAATTGTCCATCGATGAAGTGCAGGATGTGCTTTCGCATTGTTTTGTTGCTAATGCAGAAGGTCAGTATGAGTGCACTCATCATTCTGACGTTGCCCGTCATGTTATCAACGGAATTTTCGATATTGCTTTGGAAAAAAGCCGTGACATTAAAGAGCGCCGTCCGGAATCGTTGGATTGTGATGTCTGGCGTTTTCAGAACAAGAAGGAAAAGTGGGTGGCTTTTGTCGGTTTGCTTGACGGACGTCCCTATGAGATTTTTACTGGTTTGCAGGATGACGATGAGGGTATAGCCCTTCCGAAATCCTGCAATAGCGGACAAATCATCAAGAATTACAATGGTGATGGTTCGAAGCGCTATGATTTTCAGTTCAAGAACCGTCGTGGTTACAAGACAACGGTAGAAGGTCTTTCTGAGAAATTCAATCCTGAGTATTGGAACTATGCCAAACTCATTTCGGGTGTACTTCGTTACCGCATGCCGATTGAGAATGTCATCAAGCTGATTGATTCTCTGCAGCTGGAGACCGAGACTATCAACACTTGGAAAGCTGGTGTTGTACGCGCTTTGAAGAAATACACGGGTGAAGCAGAAGCAGAAGAACCCGAGAATATGGCATGAGAATAACGCAGACAGAAATTCATTTGGAAGGATTCCGCTTCTATGCCTATCATGGTGTGTTGGAGCAGGAGCGAAAGGTGGGCGGTGAATATACCATCGACCTTTTCCTGAGTTTATCGGATGCAACATCTGCTATTGCCGATGATGATTTGGACGGCACCGTGAATTATGCTGAGGTTTATGATCTTTTGAAAAGAGAGATGGAGGTTCCTTCTGCTTTGCTGGAACATGTCTGTGGGCGTATGCTTCAGGCTCTTTTTGATACTTTTTCATTGATTGTCAAAGCGCAGATCAAACTTTGTAAGGTCAATCCTCCTCTTGGTGCCGCCTGTGATGGTTGCTCTGCTGTTCTTACTGCGGAAAGATAAGATCTATTGCACTTTACGGTGCTGGTTAATGTGGTTATCAGTTACTTCATAACCCTCATAACCCGTCGCGATAGCGACAATAACCTCCTTAACCCATATACAGTTAGTGCTGACGTCGGGATTCCCGATATCAGCACTAAATTTTTGTTTTACCTTTAAAGTTTACGGTTTCAACGACCATCCGCCAGTTTCTTGATAGCCTTTTTCTTCTGCTTGTCAGAGAGGGTGGAGTCATTGAGAATTTTGTCTTCCTTCAGTCGCAGACACTCCTGTTTGAAATGGGTGGGAGTGGTGCCAATCATGTGGAGATAATGGGCAACATAAGGATGGTGGAGGAAGGCATCTGGCGCATCAGCAAGAATGTCGTAAATCTGGTCGTTCATGGAAGGAAAGCCAAATTCATTATCGCACATTCTAATGAAGTAACCAGGGCCAAGAACATTGTTGTAATTGCTCTTGACGAAGTCTGTCTCCATATTCTTGATGCGGGTGAGCAGATTATTTCGTATGGGATCAAGCGTGACGACAATCTGTTCGAGGTTCTTTCCCTCATATAACATATTACGCGCGCGACGGTTGATATCCCACAACTCATTTTCACAACGTGAACGTTTCATTAGGAATTCGTTCAGACGTTCGTTAAGCGGGCCGCCAGTGATTTGCTGGGAAGCATTGTCCATTTGGATGAATAACTGACCGTTTTCTAGAACGACCGGCATCATCGGATAGTCTCCCATATACAATTCAACCATGGCGACGCTGTCAACGGCACCACCGAAGTTGAAACACCCATGAACAACTTCGCATGAGTCGAGGCAGAGATCACGAGACGTTCCGTCTTTCGTTATGCGAAGATACAGTTTCTGCCCGTCGAGGTCGGCAATTGTTGAGTTGCCGTCGATAGCATACTGGGAGGAGCAAGCGGAAAAAGCTGCTATTCCCAGCACTCCGAAGAGAAAAGAATGTAATCTATGCATAATCATAAACGTGGGATTATACAAACCCACTGTATTAGTTTTGAACGATTTCTGCTGCAAAAATACGATATATATTCAAAATCGCCAAACCTGAGCGCATCAAGTTTGGCGAAAATAACTTTTTTTATAATTTCAAGCCCGTTAAACATCGTTTTTTGATGCTCTTTGGGCGATTTTTCCTTTTGGGAAATAAAGTATTTGCAGAAAAGCGTTGTCGGTTTTAGCCTTCAACGAGACCTTGTGCCTTCTGCTGCTGTTCCCATTTTTCACGGGCCATATCCTGCATGTCGACAGCTTCATCACTTTCATCGACAATTTCAACGCCTAACATGGTTTCGATGACATCTTCCATGGTCACGATACCGCGCATGGATCCGTACTCATCCACGATAACAGAGATATGTTCTTTTTTTCCGAGAAGTTTTTCCCAGATAGCGCTTACGCTTTCTGTTTCCTGGAAGGTTAAAATGGGGCGAAGCAGTTCGCCGAGTTTTTTCTTGAATTTGTCATCAGAAATATCATCGAGAACTTCTGCACGGAGCACATAGCCCTTGATGTATTCCTCATCCTCATCGTACACGGGAATACGGCTGTGAGAATGGAATTCCTCATCGTCAGCATCGTAGAACTCGCGGAGGGTCATCGTCTCGATGGCGGTTGCTACAACGGTGGATGGCGTCATGATATCTTCCGCTTTCAGTTCGTCGAGCTTGAGGAATGACTGGATAATCTTGTTCTCCTTAGCCTCAAAAACACCTTCTTCAACGCCGACATTTACCATGGCACTGACTTCTTCACGGCTAACAGAGAGCGGTGCTTTATCAGGACCAATAAATGATGTGATGAGTTCAAAGCACCAAACAAGGGGATAGGTGATGAAGACTAAGATACGGATGATACGGGTGCATCCCAAGGCAAGGCTGCGCCAATAGGTTGAACCGATGGTCTTCGGGATAATTTCAGAGAAAAGGAGAATGCCCAGAGTGAGCCCGGCGGAAACATAGCCGACAATCTGGTTGCCGAAATAACTTCCTGCCAACGCACCGACAACAGCAGCACCCATCGTGTTGGCAATGGTATTCAATGTAAGAATAGCTGAAATCGGTCGGTCGATATCAGCTTTGTATTGTTTGAGCAAGGTGGCAATTTTATGACCTTCCTCTTCTTTTTGAGCGGCAAAAGATACGGTGGTGCTGAGTAGTACCGATTCGAGGATACTACACAGACAAGAAATAGCGAGAGTTAAAAAGATTGCTAGGATTAATAGACCCATTAATTGTAAGGCACGTCTTGCATGCCGGTTGGTGAATACGGTGCAAAATTAACTATTTTGTAGCACAAAATAACAATGATTTTGAAAAAAATGGTATCTTTGGCGTCGAAATCAGCTTTTTTTCGCTCTCGACTACACATTTTGAGCGAATTAGCCTTAGAAATCAGGTGGCTTTTTCAAAGAAGCCCTTTTAACTCATATCTATTAATTATTAACTTGAACCATGTTTAAGCAATCATCTAACAAGGGGCCTGAATTTACTTTTCGCCGCTTTGCTTGCAAAGGATATAGTCTCTTTGCGGCACTGGGACGTGAGGTGAAGGTCGGTGTCTTGTCAGTGGCTACTCTTTCTGTCGCTGCTCCCGCTCTTGCTTCTGCAAGCGGAACGCGCATGACAGTTGGGGAAGGCGAATCAGCGGATTCTCTTGCGCTTTCTGACGATGACCTAAGGCTGGGTGAAGCGGTAGTGTCCACTTCCCATGCCCCGATGGCGGCAGCTGTTGCCGCTCGAACGGTGATGACTTTCAGTCGTGAAGACATCGCGGCTGCGGGTGTCACGAGTATTAACGACGTAATTAAGCTTTGCGCTGGTGTTGATGTCCGGCAACGTGGAGCTTTTGGTGTACAAACGGACATCTCTGTCGATGGGGGAACTTTTGACCAAATTACGATTCTCCTCAACGGCATCAATATTTCCTCTCCACATACGGGTCATCTGTCGGCAGATTTTCCTGTCACAGCACAAGACATCGAGCGCATAGAAGTGCTCGAAGGAGCTGCTGCGCGTGTTTATGGAACTTCGGCTTTTACGGGAGTTATCAATATTATCACAAAAAAAGCAGAGGCTCTGGCAGAAAACGAGAATACCGTATGGCATGCCCAGGTGCATGGCTATGGTGGTATGTATGGTTATGGCGGTGGTGAAGGCCGTGTAACCCTGTCAGTCAATACACCCCGGAAAATGGTGTCCCTCAATGCGCTGAGCGGAGGCTATACTCGCAGTGACGGTGCTACGGAAAACAGTGATTTTCAATCTACCCGCGTTTTTTACCAAGGTCAGTTGCTGGCGCAGAATGTCCAGGCGGATTATCAGTTGGGATACAGTTACAAACCCTATGGTGCCAATACATTCTATGGTTCTGCCAGTAAGGATCAGTGGGAGAGCAATGAGCGTTGGATGGGGGCTTTCCGCTTGAAAACTCAGGCTGGACGACTTCACATCGAACCTGCAATCTCCTGGAATCGTTGGTATGATCATTACCAGTGGCACAAAGGAAATCCTGCCGGTGAGAATTTCCATCAGGTGGATGTTTACGGCTTAAACCTCAACAACTGGTTTGCCTGGCAGGGTGGAAAGACCGCCTTCGGTATGGAGATGAGAAATGAAGGTATCCGCTCTACAAAATTGGGAGAACTTCGGGAAATGAAGGAGGGCGCAGAAGAGGATATCTATAAATATGGTGCTAATCGTACGAACGTCTCTGCTTATCTTGAACACAATGTGGTCTGGCAGCAATGGACCTTATCAGCTGGTATCTTAGCCAATATGAATACTGCCCTCGATCATCGCTGGCGTTTCTATCCTGGCGTTGATTTGGCTTACCGCCCTTCTGAACACTGGCGTCTCTATGCAACCTGGAACATGGCTCTTCGCATGCCAACCTACACCGATCTCTATTATAGTGGAAAGGGTATTGAAGGAACCCGCAATCTCAAACCGGAAAAGACTAACGATTTTAGTCTGAAATTCGCTTACAACACGAGGGGATTGTCTGTGGATTTCAGTCCGTTCTACAGTCACAAGACGGATATGATAGACTGGGTGGTCTATACTGATGAAACCTACAAGGAAGAGGATGGTCAGATGGTTCAATTACCTTCTACCGAATGGACTTTCCGCAGTGGCAATTATACGCTCGATAATTTGGGCCTTCGCCTGAATGCCGATTGGCTGCCGCGCCAGGTGTGGGGAGAAGATTTTCCACTTCGAAAGATTGGTCTTCAATATGCTTATATCCATGAAGATATCAACTATCCGCAGTCTATTTCTGCGAGTAAATACGCCATGGAGTATGTTCGCAATAAGGTCGTTCTCAGTGTTGATGGCCGAATTTTCCGCATTCATCATAATGATGCTCATTCCACGAGTCTTCGTGCCGGCGAATTTGTATGGTCTCTCTCCTATCGCTGGCTCGATCGTACGGGAAGTGGCAACAGTAGTTATGGTATCCTTGATGGACGTTTGTCTTGGAATTCCAACCACTATACTCTTTATGTTGAAGGCAAGAATCTTTTAGACAAAACCTACTACGATTTCTCCTACATTCGTCAGCCTGGCATCTGGGTTATAGGAGGAGTAACCTTCCGTTTTTAAACGGTAACAATCTATTCGCGCGGAGGTCCTCGTTTACCTCCGCGCTATTTTTTTTGAGAAATCCAAAAATAGACTTCACCTCTTCACTTTTGGGGTTAGTGTAAAGAATTACAAATAGTTACAAAGTGAAGAGAGACTTCACCATCTCTTAACTTGATTTCATTTTTGTTTTTCTTTGACCAGTCTCATTCGGTAGGTGGTTTTACTTCCTGCCTTGGTGATGTTTGAACCGATGAGGAAACTATAGGTCTTTTGGGCATCGGCACATAGATAGCGACTGCCAATATCAATAGCATCCAAATCCCGTTTCAACAGCATTTGGTTGAGTTTTGGAAGATTGGTGTTGCCATAGAAGGCGGAATCATCATCCAAAATTGATTTAAGAAAACGCGCCTCGCCCTCTGTGGGGATGTGCCATCCTACTAGGCCTTTCTCTGTATAAGCACCGGCTAACTCTGCTGCTTCGTTTGGAGAAGAGGCATAATAGGCGCTGTGGACGGTTCTGAAATCTTCGAGAGACACGTACAGACTATCACCAATTAATAAATGACCTTCTTGTGTGAAAGTCATTATCGATTGATTTTCAGAAGAGCTATCAGTTTCGGAACCAGTGCCAGTCCCGGAATCGTCTTCTGTTCCAGAACCAGTGTCTGTACCAGTATCAGTTCCGGAGTCGCCTTTGTCGTCCTGATTGTCAGAAGGGTTGTCTTTACTCGGATCGTCGGTATCATCATTGTCAGATTCCTCCTCATCATCATTATCGGAAGAATCGTCGGTATCAGCGGTCTGTTCTTGCTTTTCCTGGTCTTTGATTTCGTTAATGTCGATTTCACCGCATCCGGCCAGAGTGAATGTGAACAGTAATGTGAAAACGGCAAAAGATTTCTTTTGCATTTTTTTTGTTGACTTTAGTCAAAAAGCAAAGTTACGGACTTATTTGGAACAATCCAACTTTTATTCAAAAAAAATTGAACAGAAAATGAAAGTTCGGAAATCGCAAAAAAGGAGCTTCCTGTTTCACAACAGAAAACCCCTAGAGAGAGAATATCAAAAATCAACTATTAGAAGTTGCAAATGGAAAGACAGAGTTTCGAAGCTCGAAAATGAACTTCGTTGGGAACCTGTTGCGTGAAAAAACGCAAAACACTCCGATGTCGGAGAGACTCGGAAAAAAGGGATGTTGGATCATTTTATGGGATTCTGCATTTTCTCACATCACTGTATCTCGGTGTGTTTCATATCCATGATTTAATCTTCTCGCCCCTTCAACTCCTTGTTGGTTCCAACTCTGAATAAGTTGACGCAAAGGTAAGTGGTTTTTCTTACATTTGCAAAAAAATCAGCCATTTTTATCAGTGAATATGCAAAATAAATTTATTTTTTACCTCAAATTGCAATGATTTGCTAGGTCGAGAAAGCAAAAAGCCGTTTTGCGGTGTAGCAGTTACCTACAAGCCAAAACAAATTCGTCGTAGGGCGAATGAACATTCGTCCGCGGACGACAGAATATTCGCCCTACGACGAATGTATATTCGCCCGCGGACGAATTTGAAAAGGGTCCGAAGAAAGTTCGAAAAAACTTCTCCGAAAACAATCTTGTTACCAGGAGAATTTCAGGCAAACTCTGTAATTCCTGCCCGGCATGGGGTAATTCGGAACAACCTCATATTGCTGGTCGAAGAGGTTATTGACTTCGAAAAGAAGTTTGGAGTGGAGGAGGGTATGTGTTCCGTCGAATCCCAACGAGAGGTCATGGGTGTACCAAGGCTGCTCGTAGTTGGCAAGAATGTTTGACGATGCCCGATAACGTTCCCCGACGTAGATAAAACTATAATTCAAGGAGATGAAACGATAACGCAGGGTCGCAGTAGCACTGCCAGAATGCTGTGGGATATAGGCAATCTGGCCTTTGTAAGTTCCGAATTTTGGATCGTTGTCATCAGGATCAGTGCGATCTTCGGCACGCTGAAAGGCGTAATTGAGGCATCCCACCAAACTCCATTGCGTTGAAGGCTTGATTTCGGCTTGTGCCGTTACATCTGTACCGTAAGCCAGAACTTTTCCGATGTTCATCATCATCCAACGATATTGTCCGGAACCTTTAGGAACGGCAATGATCTTGTCTGTGACTTTGTTGAGATATCCATCCGCTTTCAATTCGAGATGAGAGAACCACCCCTCGAAATCCTTGATGTACAGCGCTCCGAGATTATATTGCGTGGTATATTCCGGCCGGAGACTGCTATTCCCCACCTCTGTATAATATAAGTCGTTGAAAGTCGGCAGGCGCATACTCCGTTTGAAAAAAGTTCGAAGAGAAAGACCGGGAGCTGGAGCGTAGTTGATGAAGAAAGCCGGGGTGTAGCAGATGTGGGAAGAATTCCCGTTCTTCGTATGGTCGAAAGCGTGAGTGCCAAGAAGACTTACCATCAACTTCCAACGCTGCCAACTGAAACGACTTGCTGCAGAGACAAGCAGGGTGTTGCGCTGGGGCTCTGCAAAATTATTGAGATTTGCATTGAGAGAATTCCATTGATAGTCAGTGGCAATCGATGCACTCCAATCCATATCATTAAGAGACATGTCGGGAAGAAGACGGAAAGCGTGTGCCGCAGAGATATAAAGTTCTTCCTGGCGGAAAGTATTGTCGATATAGAGTTGCGTGGAATCTGGATTCTGATAGCGCAGATAATCGTGCGCTACCTTTCCGTTGACGAGAAAACTATAACGTTCAGAAATACGCTGTTTCCAGTTTCCCTGAGCAAAGACACTGCGGTCCCATTGTCGCTGACCACTATACCAGACATTGTTCACAATAGCTCCGGGAATTCCTCTTTCTGAGAGGTATCCGTATATTTTAGCATGCCATTCACCAGGAGTTTCCCAGCGTGTCTTTCCAAACACAGTAGCCTCGAGTCGTAGAGATTCGATGTCTCCGTTTTGGCGGGTTGCCGTGGTATCGTAGGCTAACGAATGATCGGGGAAATACTTGCGATAGCGGAAATCGTATTTGCCCGTCGAAGAAGTGTATTCGCTGCTGACGCTCGTAGAAATACGCTCGTTCCAACGATGTTCCCAAAGAATGGAGGGATTGATTAAGCCAAAAGATCCAGTACGGAAAGTTCCGCGAAGCAGATTGCCAGTAGGACGCCTCGTTCGGAGATAGACCGTCCCGCTTGTACCGAAATCGTGGGCTGATTGCAGCAGATCACTTTTCTGGCCGTTGTAGAGGTCAATCTGCTCGATATTGTCCAGACTGAAACGACCCAAATCAATCTGGCCGTTCTGCGCATTTCCCAACTGGAGACCATCGTAGAAAATGCCCATATGCTGACTGCCCATACTGCGGATATCCAACGTTTTGAGACCACCGACACCTCCGTAGTCTTTTAGTTGGACACCAGAGAAGTAGCGAAGAGCGTCAGCCACGCTGTGAGCGTTGAGCGCCTCAAGACGTTCACCGCTCAATTGTTGGTTAGGAGCCATGGCCCGTGCCGTATGGGCGTAGACCGTTGCCGTATGAAGGAGAGTATCTGCCAACTCGCTCTGGCCGTGGGCGGAAAGCACACAGCAGGAAGCAGAGAAAAGCAGAATAGTTTTCATAGGCAAACTCCACCGGATATTCGTCCGGCAAATAAGAACATTTTGGATTTTGCTTGCAAAGTTAAGCAAAATGAAGAAGTTGCCAAGGGCTGTTGATGAATAATCGAAAGATTTTAGGGTATTTTCTTGGTGTTTTCCATCAATTGCAGTACTTTTGCAAGTTGAAAAAGAAAAAACGTCACTGGGCAAATTTAAATAAATTTGAACGGTGATTCCTAAAAGACCAGAAATTATGTCTTATTCAATAGAAAAGGTGGCGACGCTGATTGGCGCCCATCGCTATGGCTCCATAGAGGCCCAGATTGATTGGCTTCTGACAGACAGCCGTTCTCTTGCATTCCCCGAGACGACTTTGTTTTTTGCCCTCCGTACCCGCACAGGCGACGGTCATCGCTATATTGACGACCTTTATCGCCGTGGTGTGAGAAATTTTGTGGTGAGCGCAGTGCCTTGGAAAGAACGCGGTCTTGATACCGCCGACTACGGCAACATCTCCCGTAAGAATCTGGATAATCAGGATTTGAACGATCGGAAAAAACTCTATCCCGATGCAAATTTCCTCGAGGTGGTGTCGCCTTTGAAAGCCCTCCAGCGCCTGGCAGAGCGTCATCGTGATGAATATGACGTTCCTGTGGTAGGTGTTGCAGGAAGTAACGGAAAGACGACAGTAAAAGAGTGGATTTATCAGTTGATGACTCCCTCACGCGCCGTTACCCGTTCACCGAGAAGTTACAATTCGCAGATTGGTGTGCCGATGTCTGTCTGGCTTCTGACCGATGAGAGTCGTGTGGGAATTTTTGAGGCTGCCATATCTCAAAGAGGAGAGATGCCCAGTCTCCGTGCCATTATTCAGCCAACCATCGGCGTGATGACCAATATCGGTCTTGCCCATCAGGAGAATTTTGCTTCAATGGAAGAGAAATGTTTGGAAAAGCTGAGTCTCTTCGATGATGCCGAAGTCCTTGTTTATGAGGCTGACGACGACATCATTACCCGCTGCCTTGCCCAAAGCCGTTTCCATGGCCGCAAATTCGGTTGGTCAAAGAATGATCCTTCCGCTCCTCTTTATATCAGTAAAATAGAAAAGCGTGATGATCATGTCCACCTTTCCTATATCTATGAGGGTAAGGACTACGAAGCCCGTATTCCCTTTGGCGATGAAGCTTCCATGCAAAATGCCATTCATGCCATCGCTACCAGCCTTGTATTGGGACTCACTCCTGCAGAAATCTGCGAACGCGCCGAAAAACTTTCTCCCGTTGCCATGCGTCTTGAAGTGAAGCAGGGTGTACGCGGTCTAACTTTGATCAATGACTCCTACAATTCCGATTTGACGAGTTTGGACATCGCTCTTGATTTCCTTCATCGTCGCCAGAAAGAACGCCGCTCCGTACTCATCCTCAGTGATTTGCAGCAGACCGGTCTTGAGGATGAAACACTTTACAGTCGTGTTGCTGATATGGTTGCTACCCGTGGCGTGAATACTTTGGTCGGTATAGGAAAACATATCTCTGCCGCCCATTCCGCTTTCACGGTGGAGAAGTATTTCTATAAAACGACCGAAGATTTCCTCGCTAGTGGAATGCTTGAGGATATGAGCGACAACATTGTCCTACTGAAAGGTGCAAGAAATTTCCGTTTCGACCGCATTGCAGAGCAGTTGGAACTGAAGGTCCACGAAACCGTTCTCGAAGTAGATCTTGGAGCTTTGGCAGAAAACGTCCGCCATTACCGTTCCTTTATGAAACCGGAAACCAAACTCATCTGTATGGTGAAGGCAGGAGCGTATGGTAGTGGTTCCGTGGAAGTTGCACGAACCCTTCAGGACCTTGGCGTGGATTACCTGGCAGTTGCCGTCGCCGACGAAGGAGCAGAACTCCGTAAGGCTGGTATCACCATGGGTATCATCATCATGAATCCCGAGATGTCATCGTTCCATACCCTTTTCCAATATCGTCTGGAACCAGAAGTTTATAGTTTCCGCATTCTCGATGCCTTGGTGAAAGCTGCTCGTAGAGAAGGTATTACCGGTTTCCCTGTTCATATCAAACTTGATACCGGCATGTGCCGTTTGGGCTTCAACCCCGACAAGGATATGCCAGAACTTATTGTCCGCCTCGAGCAGCAACAGGCCCTTCGTCCGCGTTCCGTCTTCTCACATTTTGTAGGCAGTGACAGCGAAAATTTCAATGAATTTTCAGACTGGCAGTTTGAGCGTTTCGATCGTGCTTCAAAGCAGTTGCAGGCTGCTGCTCCTTACAAAATTCTTCGCCATATCTGCAATTCAGCAGGTATCCAGCGTTTCCCAGAACGTCATCTCGATATGTGCCGTCTGGGACTAGGACTTTATGGCGTGGATCCTGTGACCAATGGCCGTATCAACAATGTTACTACCTTGAAGACCACCATCTTGCAGATTCGAGAGGTTGAAGCGGGAACGAGTGTAGGATATAGCAGACGAACGGTCGTTGACCATCCTGCCCGCATTGCTGCCATTCCTATCGGCTACGCCGACGGTTTAGATCGTCATTTGGGCCACCAGAACGGCTATGCCCTCGTCAATGGCCAAAAGGCGCCCTATGTGGGTAATATCTGCATGGATGTTTGTATGCTTGACGTAACCGGTATTGATTGCCGTGAAGGCGACAGTGTTGAAATCTTTGGCGAACATCTTCCAGTGACGACCCTTTCAGATATCCTCGGTACAATTCCTTACGAAGTGCTGACAAGTGTCAGTGACCGCGTGAAGAGGGTGTATTTCCAATAAAAAGTTATCTTTTTGCTTGTTAAATGTTGCAAAATGTATCGTTTGAAAAGAAAAACGGTGCATTTTGCAACTTTTTTATACTTTTTTCTTGATTTTTCTTTGCGAAAAGGAAAAATGCCCTTACCTTTGCACATGTAAACAAAAACAACACAAAAACAAACAAAACGAAACTTAACGTAGATTCCTGTAGGAGAAGATGTCAGGAATCGGTTAAAAGACTAAAAAGCGTTTTTCGCGATTTCTTCACTTTTGGTTAGTAGTGAGGGCCGCTGCAAATATCTGCGTGAGCAGGTCGCAGCGGCATTTTTTATGCCCTTAATGTTTTACGCGCGCGATAATAATATGGAGAATTTTTGGTGGAATGCGAAAAAAGTCGTACTTTTGCGCCCGAAATTGGAGGAGTCTGCTTTTGAGAGTGACTTTTTCCATCTTATAGAATCAAAATAAACAATAAAAATATGATTAATCTCGAACTTAGTGAACAAGAAATAGCGCGCCGTGGCTCGCTTGAACAGTTACGCCAGATGGGCATCGATCCCTATCCCGCAGCAGAATTCCCCGTTACCGCATGGAGCGACGATATCCGTGAACAGTTTGTTGACCTCCCCAATCAGAAGGATGAGGCAGGCAACGATATTCTCGATGAAGAAGGCAATCCCGTACGCGAGGCAGCAACCGCAGCGAACAGCCGCGTTGTCACCATTGCAGGTCGTATGATGGGCCGTCGTATCATGGGTAAGGCTGGTTTTGCGGAACTCCAGGATTCCAAGGGCCGTATCCAGGTTTATGTTCAGCGTGACGAAATCTGTCCCGAAGAGAACAAGGACCTTTACAATGTCGTTTTCAAGAAACTTCTCGACCTCGGCGACTTCATCGGTGTTACTGGTTATGTTTTCCGTACCAAGACCGGCGAAATCAGTGTTCACGCCCAGAGCCTTACCCTCCTCAGCAAGAGCCTCAAGCCCCTGCCCGTAGTAAAGACCGATGCAGAAGGTAACGTTTTCGATGCCTTTGATGATCCCGAACTTCGCTATCGTCAACGCTATGTTGACCTCATCGTGAATAACGGTGTTAAGGATACCTTCCTCAAGCGTGCTACCATCGTTCGTACCATGCGCCGCATCCTTGATGACGCTGGTTATACCGAGGTTGATACTCCTATCCTCCAGAACATCGCTGGTGGTGCAAGTGCCCGTCCCTTCATGACCCACTTCAATGCCCTCAGCCAGGATATGTACATGCGTATTGCTACCGAACTCTACCTCAAGCGTCTGATTGTTGGTGGTTTCGAAGGTGTTTACGAAATGGGTAAGAACTTCCGTAACGAAGGCATGGACAAGACCCACAACCCAGAGTTTACCTGTATGGAACTCTATGTGAGCTACAAGGACCTCAACTGGGGTATGACCTTCACCGAGAAGATGCTTGAGGAAATCTGTATCGCTGTAAACGGTAAGCCCGAGGTTGAAATTGACGGCAAGGTGATTTCCTTCCGTGCTCCCTTCCGTCGTCTCCCCATCCTCGATGCAATTAAGGAGAAGACCGGTTACGACCTCTATCCTATGAACGAAGATGAGATTCGTGAGGTGGCTAAGAAGCTCGGTATCGAGGTTGACGAAACCATGGGTAAGGGTAAGCTCATCGACGAAATCTTCGGCGAGACTTGCGAAGGCGACTTCATCCAGCCTACCTTCATTATGGATTATCCTGTTGAAATGTCTCCTCTTACCAAGATGCACCGCAGCAAGCCCGGCCTCACCGAGCGTTTCGAGTTGATGGTCAATGGTAAGGAATTGGCAAACGCATATTCTGAGTTGAACGATCCCCTTGATCAGGAAGACCGTTTCAAGGAACAGATGCGCCTCGCTGATAAGGGTGATGATGAAGCAATGATCATCGACCAGGACTTCCTCCGTGCTCTTCAGTATGGTATGCCTCCCACCTTCGGTGTTGGTATCGGTATTGACCGTCTCGTGATGCTCCTTACTGGTAAATTCGCTATCGGTGAAGTTATGCTCTTCCCCCAGATGAAGCCAGAAAAGAAGCCCGCTCGTGATAAGGTTGACGCTTACACCGCAGTAGGTATTCCCGCAGAAATCGTTCCCGTACTCCAGAAGGTCGGCTACTATCTTGTGAACGACTTGAAGGGTGGTAATCCTCAGAAGATCCAGCAGCAGATTCACGAAGTTCTCAAGAAGTACAAGATTACCGAGATTGAACGTCCTGCTGTGAATACTATCGCTGAGTGGGTCGCTGCTCTCGGAGAATAAGTGAAAAAGTGAATTATGAATTTTGAATTAAGAATTAAGAAAGGGCTGGCGCAATGCATCGACCGTATGGTAATTCAAAATTCAAAATTCTTAATTCTTAATTATCAACAGAGTGCTTGAATAACCTCTTAAAAAACAAGAAAATGAAAAGAAGTAAAGCATTAGTCGTATTCAGTGGAGGTCAGGATTCAACGACCTGCCTTTACTGGGCGAAAAAACATTTCGAGGAAGTATACGCTATTACCTTTCTCTATGGCCAGAAACATAGCCACGAAGTTGAGATTGCTGAACAAATCTGTAAGGAAGAGGGCATACCTTTCCGTCTTATGGATGTTCGCTTTATCTCTCAGTTGAGTCATAACTCTTTGACTGATACCTCCATCGAAATGGATCAGGAGAAGCCGGCGGACTCATTCCCCAATACCTTCGTTCCTGGACGTAACCTTTTCTTTATCAGCATTGCTGCCGTTCATGCTCGTGAGATCGGTGCTTTTGATATTGTAACCGGTGTGAGCCAGACGGACTTCTCTGGCTATCCTGATTGCCGTGATTCGTTCATCCGCAGTCTCAATGTTTCTTTGAATCTTGCTATGGACGAGCAGTTCGTTATCCACACACCTTTGATGTGGATTGACAAGCAGGAAACCTGGAAACTCGCCGACGACTTAGGTGTTCTTGATATCGTACGCTATCGTACCCTTACCTGCTACAACGGTATTGTTGGTGATGGCTGTGGCCATTGTCCTGCCTGCAAGCTTCGTCGTGCGGGCTTGGAAAAATATCTCGAAAGTAAAAAGTAATTATGGGAAGTAGAGAAAATGAAGGCCTTCAGACGTTAGGCCGAAAGACAGAATACAAGAGTGACTATGCTCCCGAGGTTTTGGAATCATTCGTCAACAAGCACCCCGGCAATGACTACTGGGTACGCTTCAATTGCCCCGAATTTACCAGCCTCTGCCCGATTACCGGTCAGCCTGATTTTGCAGAAATCCGTATTTCTTATATTCCTGATGTTCGTATGGTGGAGTCAAAGAGTCTCAAACTCTATCTCTTCTCCTTCCGTAACCATGGTGATTTCCATGAGGACTGCGTGAACATCATTATGAAGGACCTTATCAAACTGATGGATCCCAAATACATTGAAGTTACGGGTATTTTCACCCCTCGTGGTGGCATCAGTATCTGGCCCTACGCAAACTATGGCCGTCCGGGTACAAAATACGAGCAGCTCGCAGAGTATCGTATGCAGCAGCACGATCTTTAAATCTCAAAACAACGCTGTAAAAAATCCAAAAGAAAATGAGTAAAGCACTGTCAATCTTGTCGTTCCTTTGGGGACGCCGTAGTCTCTGGGTTACGGTGTTCTTCGTCGTGGTTGTCGGTTTTTTTGACGAGAATAGTATTCTGAATTTGCTTAAACTCAAGCAGGATAACGCTCGTCTTCGTTCTGAGATTGCTTATTTCGAAGAAGAATACAACAATTCAAATGCTCAACTCCAGCGTTTGGAAAAATCGCAGGAAGCCATTGAGGAAGTAGCACGTGTAACCCTCCGTATGAAAACCAACGATGAGGATATTTATATCGTTGAAGAGGGAAATAAGGAATAAGACATGAAGCAGCTGAATAATATCCAGAATATCCTTTTTCAGGTAGGGGGCATCCTTCTCGTTGCAGGAGCGATTCTTCCTATGGTTCCCGCATTGAGCAGCCACGCTTCAATGGTATTTGCTATCGGTGCTCTTCTGTTTGGCAGCATGCAGATGTTGCAGCGTTATGAAGGAAACAATTTTGTGATAAAGCGTCTCCGTCGTCAGCAATTGCTGGGTGCCATTCTGTTGATGGTAACCGCCTGTCTGATGATTATGAAGCGTTACCAGTTGGGCCCGCTTCGTGCCGATGAATGGAAAATTGTTTTGATTGTTGCGGCTATCCTCGAACTTTACACCGCTTTCCGCATTCCCTACGAATTGGAGAAAGAAGAGAAGAAGAACCTATAAGTTCTGATTTATAGAATCTTCTTGTAGTAAATGGCAAGACTGTGCGTCTAACTTATAAAACTCAAAACAAATAGTATATGGATCTTTCAGTTTCTTTTATCTTTGGTGAAGCATGGGAACTTGCTAAGAAGCATGGTCTCGCTATTGCCCTTTTCCTTTTTGTGGATTATTTAATAAGTGGAGGTATTAGCTCTTACTTTTTGCCTCCTGGTTATATCAATGCGATACAAAGTGGTAATGCACAACAACTGCAAACCGCGATGAATCATATGGGCACCTTTTATATGGGCACTATTCTTTCTTATGCAGTAAGTATAGTCCTTTCTCTCGGTCTAAATAATGGATTGTTGGCCGTTTGTCGCGGTGGAAGCTTCAACTTGGCAGGATTCAGACGTCCTTTGAATACGTATTTGAAGTTCTTCTGTACGAGCGTTATCTACTATATGATTGTTAGTCTTGGCCTCCTTTTCTGTGTTATTCCTGGCATTTATCTGGCCATCCGTTTAGGCTTTGCTTATTTCTATTGTTTGGATAACGAACAAATATCAGTAATAGATGCATTAAAATGGTCTTGGTCAGCAACCAGCGGCAAGGAACTCGAACTGATAGGCCTTGCTATTGTTGCAATTATCGTTGCTGCTGTAGGTTTTGCAGTTTGTTGTGTCGGTGTATTCTTTACATCAGCAATCTCTTGTCTTGCCATTGTAATTACTTATCTTGTTCTTTTGGATAGAATGAACATAGAAAAGGTAAAGCAATAAGCGAATTTTATTATATTATTGAGGGAAAAGGAGGCGTTTAGTCCATCCTTTTCCCTCAATTTTTAATTTGGCATTTCTTGCGCTAAAAAAACTATAGTCATTACAATTGCACTCTATTTTTTTTACGGTATTCCTGTGGAGAACAGCCAAGGTTATGCTTTACATATTTTCCGAAAGAAGAAGAGTTGCAGAAGTCCATTTGGAAGGCGATTTCCTTACAAGATATTCCCGTAGTCGTGAGCAGTTTACAAATTTTATCGATGGTTTTTTCCTGAATCCAGGCAGAAGGAGAACGTCCTGTGAAGCTTTTTACGATAGTAGATAAGTATTTCGGAGTGATACATAGCTGGTCAGCGAAATGTTGCACCGAACGGTGATTGCCGTCATCCTCGACGAGGAGCGTCAGAAAACGCTTGGCTATGTCTTGGTCATGACTATTGGAATCCTCCAAAGCGACGGGATTTCCTAAAATGCTGACCATATGCTGTTCCTTATAGTCTTGGAATCGAACAGCGCAAAAAGAAAGAACTTCGTAGAGCATAGCCTGTAAGATACCGTTCGTTACCTCTTTCTTGAACTTGATGTCTTTTTTGGGGCGAGATAAAGCTTTATATCGTTCGAAAATGTCCACCTCGTCCTCAGCGAGATGAATAACCGGGTGTTGATTGAAAAAGAAATAGTACTCAACCAATCTGCCATCGCCGTGGATGATTTCCTGAATCTTCTGCATAGATATCCCTGCGATATTGCATCGGAAATCCGTACTGACCATTGCAGAAAGCAGCAAGTCCGGCTGGACAAAGAGCACCATGTCATTTTTCTGGATTTCGTATTTTCTTCCGTTGATGGTCGCTACGGCATGCCCTTCGGTACAGATTACAATGAGTACAATCTTGCCCAGCTTCATATTCGATTTGTTGGGAACATCACGGATTTGCTCTGCAAAGAAAATGTCCTCGTTGCAGAAAGTACTATCTGCTTTAAGTTTATATTGTATCTCCTGCATCTTTTCGAGGCCGATGTCCTTGAATTCCTTGGTGAAAATGGTAGTTCTTTCCATTGTTTGGTCTTTTTTTTTGCTAAAAGCGAATTTTGGTGCAAAAGTACGTGAAAAATGGAGTACTATGATAGTCCAAACTTCTTATTTTGTGAAAATTAGAAAACATTAACTTTTGGTAAGTTTTTTTTGCACATTGGCTTTTGCAACCTACTTGCAAGAGGTATTTCGTACCTTTGCACCCAAATTCACAAAAAGTATGCAAATCATGTTTAAAAGAAACATTTTCACTCTTATTATTTTCGGCCTAATTATGGTAGCTTTTTCTGCTTGTGGTCATAAAGGTCATGATCACGACGAAGAGGCAGAGAAAGCAGATCATCATGATCACGACGAAATAGTTTTGTCTCCGGAAAAGGCAAAGGCTGCCGGTGTAAAAGTTGAAGCCATTGTCCCAGGTACATTCCATGGTGTCATCCATACGAGCGGAAAAGTTATGGCGGCATCTTGCGATGAAACGACAGTTGTTGCAACCATCAGCGGACGTGTTGGCTACAAAGACCATGTCAGTGAGGGCCTCAAAGTCGGTAACGGTACTACGCTGTTTACCATAACCTCCGCTGGCATGCAGGTCGCAGAAGGTGATCCAGTTCTGCGCGCGAAGATTGATTTTGAAAAAGCCGAACGCGATTATAATCGTGCCGAGCTACTCATCAAAGATAAGATTATCAGCGAAAAGGATTTGGCAGTAGCAAAAGCAGAATACGAGGCTGCAAAACTAACCTATACTAGTATGCAGAAAACTCGTAGTGCTGGTGGCGTTGTTGTCGCTGCTCCCCGCGGCGGCTTTATCAAGCAGTGTCTCGTGAATGAAGGCGACTATGTGGAAGCCGGCCAGCCTCTGGCTATTATCACCCAGAACCAGCATCTCTATCTTCGCGCCGAAGTTCCTGAGCGTAAATTCAATGAGTTGAATCAGATTAAGTGTGCGAAGTTCCGTACGAGTTATAGCAGCCGTCTCTATGACATTACTGATATGGGTGGTCATATTCAGTCCTATGGCCGTTCTGCAGAGGTCAATAATTCGTACATCCCCGTGATTTTCGAGTTTAATAATACTGGCGATGTCGTACAGGGCTCCTATGCCGAAATTTATTTGATTACCTCTGATCGTACTAATGTGATGAGTGTTCCCCTTTCCTCCCTTACCGAGGAACAGGGTTTACACTATGTCTATATCCAGGTTGATGAAGAAGGCTATCGCAAGCAGGAAGTTACTTTGGGAGAAAGTGACGGCGAGCGTATAGAGATTCTCGCGGGCATCAAATCTGGCGAAAAAGTGGTTACAAAGGGTGCCATACAGATCAAACTTGCCTCTGCTTCCAATGCTATTCCCGCTCACAACCATAACCATTAAGCCTTATGTTGAATAGAATAATTAGATTCTCGCTTGAGAACAGAATACTGATATTAGTGGCAGCTGTGCTACTGATATTGGGTGGATTATATGCCACACATAAGACAGAGGTGGATGTGTTCCCGGACCTCAATGCACCGACGGTAGTCATTATGACTGAGGCGGGTGGAATGGCAACGGAAGAAGTCGAGCAGTTGGTGACTTTCCCCATAGAAACTGCGGTCAACGGAAGTACCGGTGTTCGTCGTGTGCGTTCGCAGTCTACGAACGGTTTCTCTGTCGTTTGGGTGGAATTTGATTGGGGTACTGATATTTATCTGGCGCGCCAGATTGTCAGTGAAAAACTGGCAACCATTGCAGAGCAAATGCCAGACGGGGTCAGTTCGCCTGTGCTGGGACCGCAGTCCTCTATTTTAGGTGAGGTTCTTATTGTCAGTCTGACAAGTGATACGACTTCCTTGCAAGACCTCCGAACCTATGCCGACTGGGTCATTCGTCCCCGTCTGCTTTCTACCGGAGGCGTTGCCCAGGTAAGCGTTCAGGGTGGTGATATCAAAGAATACCAGATACTCATTAACCCTGGTAAGATGAAGCACTTCGGTGTTTCGTTGGACGATGTGATGAGCAGCACTCGCGGTATGAACAAGAATACCAATGGTGGCGTTCGTTATGAATATGGAAACGAGTATATCATCCGCGGTATTACCTCCACGAATGATATAGATAAATTGGAGTCTTGTATCGTAAAGAAGGACGGCGAAAGTGTCATCACTCTCGCTGACGTTGCTGATATTGTAGTAGGCAACCAATCCCCGAAACTCGGTGTGGCGAGTGAGAAAGCCCATCCTGCTGTCCTGCTCACGGTAACCAAACAGCCCAATACAAGTACATTGGATTTAACGAAGCAACTTGATCAGGCCATTGCTGAACTGAAAGGCAATCTCCCTTCCGATGTTCACATTTCCAGCGATATCTTCCGCCAGTCTGATTTCATTGATAGCAGTATTGCCAATGTTCAAAAATCACTGATTGAGGGTGCTTTCTTCGTGGTTCTCGTTCTTTTGATCTTCCTGGCCAATGCTCGAACGACGATCATTTCTTTGGTCACCATTCCATTGTCCTTCCTCGTGGCGATGATTGTGTTGAATCTCCTTGGCATCAGCATTAATACGATGACCTTGGGCGGTTTGGCCATTGCTATCGGTTCTCTGGTGGATGATGCCATCGTCGATGTAGAGAATGTCTATAAGCATATCCGGCAGAACCGTGCTTTGCCCGAAGAAGAAAGAACGCCTATAATAGAATTGGTCTTTAACGCTTCTCGTGAAGTTCGTATGCCGATTCTGAATTCCACGCTGATTATCATTGTAAGTTTTGCTCCACTCTTTTTCCTCAGTGGTATGGAGGGCAGAATGCTTATTCCCCTCGGTATTGCCTTTGTAACAGCGCTGTTTGCTTCTACCCTTGTTGCCCTCACCCTTACCCCCGTTCTTTGCAGCTATCTGCTTGGGAAGAGTAGTGGTGAGATGCCCAAAGAAGCCTTCGTGGCAGTATGGTTGAAAAAGTACTATCATCGTGCTCTTCTCTGGGTTCTTGAACACACGCGTGCTGTGCTTGCTGGAACAGTAGGACTTTTCGTTGTGGCAGTAATTGTCTTCCTGACTTTGGGAAGTAGTTTTTTGCCAAAATTCAATGAAGGTTCGTTTACCATAAATATCTCTTCCTTGCCTGGCATTTCTTTGGAAGAAAGTGATTCAATCGGAGCGCGAGCAGAACGTCTTCTGTTACAGGTTCCTGAAATCAAGACCGTGGCGCGAAAGACAGGTCGTGCGGAATTGGATGAACATGCCCTTGGCGTAAATGTCAGTGAAATCGAAGCGCCTTTCGAAATCAAAGACCGTTCGCATGAAGAAGTGCTCAACGATGTGCGCCAGCGCCTGTCTGTTTTAGCAGGAGCGAATATCGAAATAGGCCAACCCATTTCTCACCGCATCGACGCTATGCTTTCCGGTACACAGGCCAGTATTGCCATAAAACTCTTTGGCACCGATTTGAACAAGATGTTTACCATCGGTAACCAAATTAAAGAGGCTTGCGAAGATATTGAAGGCATAGCCGATTTGAACGTCGAGCAGCAGATAGAACGTCCGGAGTTGAAGATTATTCCCCGTCGTGAATTGTTGGTTAGAAATGGTATTTCATTGCCCGAATTCAATGAGTTCCTGGCGGTCAATCTTTCTGGTGAAACAGTATCTCAGGTTTATGAGGCTGGTCGCGCTTTCAATCTTGTGGTAAAAGCAGCCAACTACGACGAGATCAAAGATTTGATCATTGATACACAAGACGGCCGTAAGGTTGCTCTCTCTGATGTGGCTGATGTCGTTTCCAGTGCTGGTCCGAATACCATTAACCGCGAAAATGTTCAGCGCAAGATTGTCATTTCTGCGAATACCAATGGTAGAGCGCTTAGTGATGTTGTTTCGGATATTAAGAAGGCAGTGAAAGAAGATATTCAACTTCCCGAGGGTTATCGTATTGAGTATGGCGGACAATTTGAGAGTCAGGAGAGTGCAAGTCGTGTGCTTTATCTTACCTGTACTTTAGCCATTCTCATCATCTTCTTCCTACTCTATATGCAGTTCCGAAACACCAAGGAATCGGCTGTGATTTTGCTCAATCTTCCTTTGGCTCTCATCGGTGGTATTTTTGCATTGCTGTTGACAACGGGCGAAGTCAGCATTCCCGCTATTATCGGTTTTATTTCGCTCTTTGGTATTGCCACGCGAAATGGTATGTTGCTGATAACCGAGTACAAACGTCTGCGAACAGAAGAAGGAAAGACAATCCGCGAGGCTATCGTTGAAGGTTCGCTCTCTCGTCTGAATCCCATTCTCATGACGGCCCTAACCTCTGCCCTTGCTCTTGTTCCTCTGGCTTTGGGAGGAGATCTTCCTGGCAATGAAATTCAGTCACCGATGGCGAAGGTTATTCTTGGCGGTCTGATTAGTTCAACCTTGCTCAACGCATTTATTATCCCCATTATTTATGAAAAGATTTCTCATCGCAATTAGTCTGTTCTTTGCTCTTTCCTCTGCTTTTGCCCAGGAAACGATGCAAGATGTGCTGAACCAAATTGCACACAATAATCTCTCGCTGAAAGCCCTTGGCTATGAGAACGAAGCACAGGTGCTCGATATTCAGGCTGAAAACACTTTCAGCGGACCTTCTCTCGAATATTCTCCCTTTTTTCAAAAAGGCTATTCAGGTCTGGCTCAAAGCGAACTGATTGTAAGCGAAGAATTCCAGTTTCCCACTAAATATTCTGCCCGTGAAAAACAAGCCTTGTTGCAGCGACAGGCGGGTCAGACACAATACAATAAACTGCGCAGAGAAATCTTGTTCGAAGCCCAGCAACTCTGCCTTGACATTATCCGTGTCAACCAGACGCTGAAACTGTTGAACCAGCGTCAAGCAGGTAGTCATGCCTTGCATTTAATGTACGAAAAGCGTATGCAGGCAGGCGATGCCAATATCTTGGAAATGAACAAGGTGGAACTGGACTGCATGGAAGTGCAGACTTTGGTGACGGAGGCGCAGAACGAGCGTGCGTTGCTTTTGCAGCAACTGCAGCAACTCAATGGAGGAATAGCCATTGACATTACTACCGAAGAACTTCCCGAGTTTGCTCCTGTTTTAGACTACGAATCTTTCTCGCAGTTAGCGCTCTCTGAAGATGCTGATATTCTCGCTGCTGAGGCTGCTGTAAAATCGGCTTCTCACGATGTCAACATCACGAAGAAAGAGTGGTTGCCTAACATCTCTGTTGGCTATCGTCGCAACACGGATAAGAAAGAGCAGGTCAATGGCATGCTCGTTGGCGTCAGTTTCCCCCTTGTTAGCAACAAGAAAAAGGTTAATGCTGCCAAACAACGACTGTTAGGAGCGGAGTTGCAAGTGCAGCAGACGCGCCAGGATGCTGAGGCGGTGTTGCGTTCACGCTACAATCAACTTGTTAGGCTCCAGCAGGTGCTTGATCACAGTGATGTGAAGAAGATGAATGAAACTTTGGAACTTCTTTCAAAGGCTTTGCAGCACGGTGAGATTTCTGCCTTGCAGTACTATACGGAGATCAACAGCATCTACGAGAAACTTCAGCGCCATATCGACGTTCACTGCCAGAGTGTGAAACTAATGGCAGAACTCCATAAAAATGAACTTTAAGTTGCTCGAAGACCATTTTTTTACAGTTTTATTATTGAGTCCACCCTTAAAAGTGGGCTCAATAATTTTATTTTTAACATTTTTAATGTTACTATAAGGAAAAATGTTCGTACCTTTGCCCCCAAATAATAAATTAACGATTATGAAAAAGATATTATTCCTTTTTGCTGCGACCTGTGCACTTTCTGTTGGCGCAAAGAAAATAAAGACTGTCACCATCCCCAATCCTGCAGTTTCTTACCAGGAAATGATTATTCCGAGATCTGTGACTCTTTCGGATACAGCCACCTCCATCACCTTCGCCATCGCTCCTACGATGCAGTGGGGCGTTGCTGCAACGAGCCAACTCACTTCCGAAGACGGTAAGGTCTATCGTCTCAAGAGCGGACAGATGCATTTTCGCAATAGTCTTGAGTTTAACCAGGACGAGATGACCTACGAACAGGCGCTTGCTGAAGCGACCGATGTAAAGCCTTTGAAGTGCGACAGCATGTATATGGGCCTCGGCGGTTTCTATTATCAGCAACCTCAGGCGCTGATGGTAACACTCAATTTCGAACCTGTAAAGAAAGGCACTAAGGTAGTTCGCTTTAGTGAGAACACTGGTCAGCCAGGCGAGTTTAAATGCTATGGTATCCGTCTCGACGGTCAGGCTTATCCTTCACTTTTGGCTAAGACTGGTGAAGGCAGAACGGAACAACCTAAGACTACGGAAGACCAATGGCAGAAAGCGACAGTTGTCGTAAAGGTGCTCGGTGATGTTCCTGCTGATTATTTCCGCATCAATCCTTCTCCAAAAAACAACGAAGAGCAGCCCCTTTATATGGGTATGAATGCAGAATGGACTCCCGCAGAAGATGGTTCTGCTGGCGGTACTTTGACCGTTGAAAATGCTGCTCCCTGTTTATCATTTATCAGTTGGTCCGGCTATTCGCTTGCCTTTGAGGCCGTTCCCGGACGCACCGATACGCTTTACATTGACTATCCCGCTGTCGTGGCAGAGCGTGAAAATGCCCAGTACTATTATACCGGTCGCATGAGTACAGCTAATGAGAAAGATCAGGTAAAGAGATTCTTCTCCTATCCCAAGCGTGACCATGCCATGAAACTTATGGAACAACTCGATCAGACACAACTTCTCACGGAGGAGCAAATCGTAAGTGTGGCTCCCGCTTATCGTCCCTTCGTTGAAAAGAAGCAGAAAGAAGTTGCTGAAGTTCTCGAACGCATGGCTGCAGGTCATACGGGCGTTATCAAGGAAGTACCCGCAGTTCCCCAGAATGAAGTCATCCAGGCCATTGCCGATCAGTATCGTGGAAAGGTGGTCTATATGGACCTTTGGGCAACATGGTGCGGCCCTTGCAAGATGGGCATCAAGGCGATGGCACCCCATCACGATGACTATGCCGGCAAGGACATTGTCTTTGTCTATGTTACCGATGAAAGTTCTCCCGAGGCTGCTTGGAAGAAGATGGTAATAGACATGGTGGGTGACCACTATCGTTTGAAGAGTTTCGGCGGCACAGAACCCGCTATCAACGGTATTCCCCGTTACCTCATTTTCGACCGTGAAGGCAAAATCGCAGAAGATATGGAAGGTTTCGGCGGCATCGAGACTATTCTCGAAAAGATCAACGCGGTCTTGGAAAAATAACAGGATATAACGCAGTTTTGGAATAATAGGATACCATGGCAATATCCCTTCGCTTCACTCGCATAATAGAAGGAGCTAAACAGGTAGCACTTCGCTTCCCTGTCACCCTCGTTTTCTGGATGGCACTCACCATTCACATTCTCTTTCTTGTAGCCATAGAGAAAGGTCCCAACGCATGGACATTCTTCTTCTCCGTCGGTATGTTGCTTACATTGCTCCTCCATCTTTGGGCGGAAGAAGAAGCGTGGCTGCGAATAGATGTTCTGCAACCGAAGCGAACGAAGGCTTGGTTGTGGTGGATTGGCGCTATTGTGCTGTTGGCGTTTGATTGTTACTGTCTGGATCGTATGGCTGAGGTTCGCCAGCCTATGGTCGTTGCACAAGGTGTGGCAGTTCTTGCTCTCGTCATCGGAGTTTGCTTCTTGCCTTTCCGCAAGGAAAAAGACGATTTCAAGTCTTGGAATTTCGTTTTCCGCCTGTTCCTTGCAGCGGCCGTTTCCTTGCTGATTGGCGGCATAATGGCAGCTGGGCTGGACCTTTTATATTATGGTGCAACTGAACTCCTCAGTTTGGAAAGCAATTCAAAGGTATTCCTTGATATCACATGGCTGTCTTTGATCAGTCTTCCCTGTCTGCTTTTCCTTATTCGCATTCCTGAGGGCGAAGAGAAACACAACGATCGCATTCCCAAAAGTCAGTTTGTGCTTGGTGTTGTACGTTATCTCTTCTTGCCTTTGGTACTGCTTTATCTCGTTGTGCTCTATGTCTATGGACTGAAGATAGTCTTTACGCTCACATTGCCCCATGGTATGCTTACCATCCTTACCAGTACGCTCATGGTGGGACTTATCGGGGTTGCATTCCTGCTTTATCCCTATCTTCACGACGAACGAATCAAAGGCTATGAACGTTCCATGATGCGCTGGCTCCCCCTTGCAGTGCTTCCCGTCCTCGTTCTTATGAGCATCGGTTTAGGACGCCGTTTCCTCGATTATGGTATTACGGCAAATCGTCTTTATGTATTGACGATGAATCTTTGGTTCTATGCCGTTGCCCTCGGTCTTTTCTTTGGAAAAATACGCCGTATCCATTGGATCAGCATCAGTGCAACGCTTATCCTTATTCTTACCTCATGCCATCCGTGGAACTACAATACGCTGTACGAACATCATCTGCTCCAGCGTTTCGATGCTTTGGTTGAAAAATATCCGCTGCCGAAATCCAAGAATTATGATCGTTTGAGGGATTATCTTCGTTCCATGCCTGAGGAAGATTCACGAGCAATGTTCTCCGTTCTTTCGGGTTTGAAAGCCTACGACTGGCGCCTATACCAAGAAAAGACAAATAAGATGGATACTCCTTTTGGTACCTATGAGTCATATCTGGGAGTGGAAGCAAAAGAATGGACACCCTCCGATAAGTATGATATGAATTATAAGTATTCGGGAGAGGATATTCCTGTTCCTCAAGGGTATCATTATGTAAAAGAGGTTTCTATTAATTGCCATAAGTTGACGACAGCCTCAAAAGCATCGAAAGAGTGGGATGAGGGTGGATATGCTTGCAATGATTCCACCTTTACCTATGAGTTTGAAGGTTTAGGAACTGCTATTATTCCTCACAAAGGACTTGACGATGACAGTTGCTATGTGATCCCCGTCAAGGGTGATGCAGTCTTTGTCCTCACGAAATTAACGATCAGTGATTATGACAACGATAGCAAAGCCTACAAAAAATCTCCTCATTCTCAAATGACGGATTGGCTGGAAGGCTATCTTTATTATAACAAGAAATAATAATCCCAATGAAAATCATCGCCCACATTCATACAGATTTCAATTCAAAATTTGGCGTACCTCGTCAGAGCGGATTGATTGAAGAACTCGAAGGCCGCATTGTTTTCGAGCCGGAATATCGTGTGGCTGATGCCTTGCGAGGATTGGACGGTTTCTCGCATCTGTGGCTCATATGGGATTTCTCCGAGGCTCATCGAGATGATTGGTCACCGACGGTTCGCCCACCGCGTCTAGGCGGAAATCAGCGTATGGGTGTCTTTGCTACGCGTTCGCCTTTCCGTCCCAATCCCATCGGACTATCGAGCGTGGAAATCAGCCGTATCGAATTGCAAAGTCCTGAGGGGCCGGTAATCTATGTTAAAGGTGCAGACCTGATGGACGGAACTCCAATCTTCGATATCAAACCCTATCTGCCGTTCACCGATTCCCATCCTGATGCCCGTGGTGGCTTTACCGATCAGACGCGTCAGCAGACCGCGCTGAATGTGGTCATTCCTGATGCTGTTGCATGTAAGTTCTCCACAGAGCGTCTGCAGGCTTTGCGAGAAGTCCTTGCCCATGATCCTCGTCCGCATTACCAAGACGATCCTGAACGCGTTTACGGTATGGATTTTGCCGGAGTCAACCTCCATTTCCGCGTCAGTGACGGCACGGTAATCATTCTTAATTCATAATTCAAAATTCTTAATTAATATATGCCGCAAGAGCAATCAAGTATTCGCGAGCGCCAACGGAACGACATCCGCGAGCCGCGACGATATAAGGTCATTATTTTCAATGACGACTTCACCACGATGGACTTTGTGGTGATGATACTTACCGATGTCTTTTTCAAATCGCAGGCTGAGGCTGAAAAACTCATGCTCGATGTTCATGAAAAAGGTCAGGCAATTGTCGGCATCTATACCTTTGATATTGCCACATCAAAAGTAAAGAAGGCGACAAAACTGGCTCGCGACAATGGTTTCCCTTTAAAATTAGTAGTATCTCCTGAAGACTAACAGAACAATATGGAATTTAAAAACTCTCCTGATTTTCTTGTTGCGATGAGTGAGGCCTATAACCTGGCCATTAGCACGCGACAGGAATTTATTACCCCAGAACATTTCCTGGCTGCACTTTGTGAGCAGGATAATTTTGCACTGGCCTTTTACGACTGCAGTTCCGAAGAGATCACATCGATGAAAGATGAGATCTTCGCCCATTTTGAAACACTTGAAAAGATTCCCCAAGGTAGGAAGAAAATCCCTGTTCCCGATATCTCCGCCCAATTCAGCAGCATCCTTGACTATGCCATTCGTATTATGCACTCTTCGGGGTGCGATGAACTTGGCATTCCTCACATCGTGAAGTCCATGTTCGATGCCGGCGAAGAATCCTGGGCCTCTTATTTCCTCCATAAATATATTGATGACGAGGCTGATTTCCTCTCTGTTCTCACTGGTTTTTATGGCAGTGGTCGCCAAACCTTTGAACCCATAGATGAACTAGAAGAAGATAATGAGGAGATTGGAAATCCTTCATCGCGAGGCGGCTCTGCAGAACCTTGGCGCAAACTCGTTACCTGTATCACCGACCAACTCCGTGATGATCCGGCGTGCCACAATCCGCTCATTGGTCGTGAGGCCGAATTAGATCGCACCATCCAGGTTCTGTGTCGTTTTGAAAAAAACAATCCTCTCCATGTCGGTGAACCCGGTGTGGGAAAGACGGCCTTGGTCTATGGTCTTGCCCAGCGCATTCTTGACGGCGATGTTCCCGAGCGTTTGCAGGGCGCAAAGATTTATTCCCTTGAAATGGGTTCGCTGATTGCCGGTACGCAGTTCCGTGGTGATTTTGAAAAACGCATCAAGCAGGTAATGGACGGTATTGCCAAGGATGGAAATGCCATTGTCTATATTGACGAAATTCACAACCTGATTGGTGCCGGTCGTACCGAAGGCGGTTCCATGGATGCCTCCAATATGCTCAAACCTTATTTTGAGAAAGGCGATATCCGCTTCATCGGTGCAACAACATACGACGAATATAATCGTTATTTCTCCAAGAGTGCGGGCATTGTGCGTCGTTTCCAACAGATAGACATCCTTGAACCCAGCGTCGAGGAGACGGTGAAGATTCTCGAAGGTCTCCGTAAGCGTTACGAACAGTTCCATCATGTGAAATATGCCAAGGGTGTTATGGAGCATGCGGTTAAGATGGCGGCACGTTACATTAACGACCGCTTTCTCCCTGATAAGGCGATTGATCTGATTGATGAGGCTGGTGCCTTTGTTGAGGCTGCTCCTTATATTGATACGCCCGATGTCGTTAATTCAAACACTGTTTCCAAGGATTTGATCAACGATGTTTTGGCAAGAATCTGCAAGGTTGAAACACTCTCATCCGACGAAGATGAAACCGAAAAACTCGAAGATCTCGAGGCTCGCATTAAGTCCCGTATCTATGGTCAGGACTTTGCCGTCAAGCAGGTTGTGGAAGCCGTACAGATGTCTAAGGCAGGCCTGATGGAAGAGGACAAACCCATCGCGTCTTTCCTCTTTGTTGGTCCTACCGGTGTAGGAAAAACCGAGGTAGCCCGTGTATTGGCAAAGGAATTGGGCGTGGAACTTATCCGCTATGATATGAGTGAATATGCTGAGAAACACGCTGTTGCCAAACTCATCGGTTCTCCTGCGGGGTATGTAGGTTATGAAGATGGTGGCCTTCTTACCGACGCCGTTCGAAAGACGCCTCACTGTGTGCTTCTCTTTGACGAAATAGAAAAGGCACCCCCTGATATCTTCAATATCTTCTTGCAGATGATGGACTATGCCCGCCTTACCGATAACCGTGGTCGCAAGACGGACTTCCGTCATTGTGTCATCATCATGACTTCGAACGCTGGCGCTCAGTTTGCCAGCCAGGCTTCTGTTGGTTTCAATGGTAATGTCAGTGCTGGCGAAGCCATGTTGCGCCAGGTGAAAAAGACTTTCAAGCCTGAATTTATCGCCCGCCTATCTGCAACTGTTGTCTTCCGCGATATGGATGAGGTAATGGCAAAGATGATTCTGGATAAGAAACTTAGTGAATTTTCCGTTCGTCTGGCGACTCGCAAGGTCGAAATGGAACTTGCTCCTGCAGCCTATGCGCTTCTTTTAAAACAAGGATTTACCCGCGAAACCGGTGCTCGTGAAATGGATCGTGTTATCGCCCAGCATCTGAAGCCTTTGTTCACTCGTGCAATTCTCTTTGGTAAACTCAAGAAGGGTGGTTCTGCTTTCGTTGACTATGTCGATGACCAGTTTACTTTGACTAAAAAGACCCGCAAAAAAACAACTCGTTAGCAGCTTCGTGAGGATATCTTGCGCCAGCTTAATTCTTAATTCATAATTCTCAATTAGAATGGTTTACCGCTTAAGCGAAGAAATAGCTTTCCCTGATCCAAGACTTGGCAACCCCGATGGCCTGTTGGCTGTCGGAGGAGATTTAAGTGTTGAGCGTTTGCTTCTCGCATACAGCTACGGCATTTTTCCTTGGTACGGCTTCCGTGAAAGCGATATCCAATGGTGGTGTCCTATGGATCGCTTTGTGATTTTTCCCAAAGAAATCCATATCAGCCACTCTATGCGCCAAATGTTGAACAAGGGTATCTACAGTTTTACTATGAACCGTTGTTTCGACCGCGTCATCCGTACCTGCGGAGAAGTCGATGGTCGCAATACGCATGCGGGAGCATGGCTCGGTCCTGATATCATCGAAGCCTATACCCGTCTTCACGAACAAAAATTTGTGATGAGTGTTGAGGTGTGGGAGGGAAAGCCTGAGGACGACAAACTCATTGGTGGTCTCTATGGGGTTACCATTAATCGTTGTTTCATGGGTGAGAGCATGTTCTCCCTTGCTCCTTCTGGTTCAAAACTCGCCCTTATCGCTTTGACGAAGATTATGGATGATGTCGGTGGCTTGATGATCGACTGCCAGTTTGAGACCCCTCATCTTCTCTCTATGGGTGGCCGCCACATCACTTATGATGAATACCTCAAACTCCTGCACACCACGTAAAGTCTTCTCTATAAGTCCTTTTGATTTTCCGTTCTGGTGTGAAGGCTTTAGCCTGAATAATCATAATACCAACTCAATATGAAGTTTATCCATTTATTTTGCGCTTTGTTCGCCTTTCTTTTCCTTGTTGCATGTGCCAGCGAGGAGGAGGCTCCCGCAGAACAGCGCACTATTTTCCGCTCGTCAAGAGCAACTGCCGACCCTGGCTACAATGTGATCAACCGTGAATGGGACAACCATGCTCAGGTAGTCATGGAGAATAGTATCGAGAAACAAAACACTCCCGAAGAATTCTGCCAGGCAACGCCCAAACATCTGGTGTTCTTCCGCATCTATTACGATTGCGGCTACGACTTTGTCGTTGATATCCGTGGCCACAAAACCAACAAGACTTACAGTTACGAATGGATTGAGGCCGATGACCTTCGCAACAACCTCGGCTTTGCTTCCTACGGCTTCTATATGCCCGATGAAGAGGTGACGATTACCGCGACCTCTTTTGCCAAGACAACTTATGCTGATGAGGGTTTCACCGGTGATTACAATGCCTTCCAGATTGTTGTCGGCAGAGACCTTACCACCATCGGCAATGGCAAGGAAGCAAACATCAAATTGTTTCCCAGCACCCGCTTCGAAGTCACCGAGAGCGATGGAAAATCTTATTCCGGTGAATATGAGATGGATGAATCACATTATAGTTTCTTCTATAAGACCGATGATATTGGCCTTCATCGTGATATGAATGCGAAGTCCGGTCTCCAGGGATTCTGGTATGGCGGTGACGATATCATGGGGGTAACGGTTGACATTGAGGATAACCGTCCCGAAACCCACCGCTACTATTATAGTTCCAAGCAGCCCTTTACCTACAAGTGCGTGGCAGAGAGTAGTTACGGCAAGCGTTTCCTCCTTGAAATCAAGAAGCAGGGCCAGCACCGCCAGTGGTTCTATTTCTATCCCGAAACTTATCGTTTCTATGAACTTACCACAAACGATTTGGACAATACCGCGGCTGGCATTGATGGTCAGTGCGATGTCCTCTTCTATAATGAAGGTGAACCTTTCCTTCATTATACGCGTAAGCAGGGTGAACTCCCGACCTTCCGCTATATGAGTTCCGAGCGTGGAACCTACAAGAGTGCCGGTGCTGACGACCTCGTTCTCGATGGGCTTGGCCGTGCAGAGTGGGGAAATATCAAGGGTAACTATACCATTGACGGTATCAATGTTCATTTCACTTCTGCAACCCTCACAAAGACAGGAGATTTTATCTCTGCTGCTGGCAATGGTGCTCTCGAGCGTCAGACTGAAGTAACAGGAATCATCATGCAAGACTTCGTCATCGACAATTCCGATATGACCTACAAGTGCAAGCAGGATGTTATCGTTGTAACTCTTGCAGAGAATTGGAACTGCGAATTTTCCGAGTCAGACAATGCTGCGTTTTGGGACGGCAGTGCAACGCGCGGTTCCGCTTATATTCAGCTGGAACATGATTTCTCGGGAAAGGTGAAAGAAGGCTACGCCGGTGTTCACATCAAGATTTTTAACAAGTCTTTCTTCCGTGATGATGACTTTATCTCTGCAACTGTTCCCTACGTCTTCGATATTGACAAGAATACCCTGACTTTGAAGGATGTTCTCCAAGGTAATGGAGGCACAGGAAGTGTGAAGAAAGATATAGTCTTTAAGCTCGTCAACAACCAGCTTGTAGGAACTTCAAAGGTTTACATGTCTGGTTCTGCAACCCGCTACATTGATTTTTCCAAACTCACCATAAAGGGAGAATAAATCTTATAGAAAATGCCATAACAAGGGCGGCCAGAAATTCTCTGACCGCCCTTGTTGTGTTAGGTGGGTTTAATATGTCCCCCACATTTATTCGTAAATTCTTGTGATGTTGCTATTGTGGAAATAGTGGGAGAGGATATCGTGGTAGGGGAAGCCCTTGATGCTCATTGCTGCCGCGCCAATCTGGCAGAGCCCTACGCCATGTCCCCATCCGTGACCGCGAAGGATAAAACCGTCCATGGTTTTATCCACCTCAAACCACGAGCTCTTCAAATGGCTCTCTGAGAGTGCCTTGCGGATGAGGAGTTCCTTGCCGATGACAACGGTCTTATTACTACCGACGATTTTCAAACGGATAATACGACCGGAATCGCCGCGCTTAACGGGAACAAGTTCTTGGATGTCACCGAGACCGAGGTGGAGTTTGTGTTCTACCAACTCGGATATTTCTGCAAATGTATATCGCTCCTCCCAATTGTGATAGTCCTTCGTTGACTGGTCATAGGAATTGAGGATTTCTGAGAGGACACTGTCGAGACCACCTGGCAGCGTGGCAATGAATTCTGGGTCGCAGTAGGGGTCGGGCGTAGGTTCGAGATAGTTGTAGTCACGATCCTGCCAACAAGCCGAGAAGCGTTCGGTATGTCCGCCACAAGCCTTATAGAAACGGGCATCGCAGATGTTGCCCTCGCTGTCCGTCAGCACCATACCGCGGGTAGCATGAATGGCTTGGGCTACAAGTGGACTGACCTGGCGGGTGATGCCTTGATAACGCTGGCAGTGGTCATCAGCGCAGACATCGAAGAGGGTGTGATCATCGTGGTCCCACCACTTGATGATTTCGCCAGCATGTTCTTCCTTTTCAGCCTCTTCTTCCGTTGTAGGTGCGATTTGACGAAGCACCCAACTGCGGGAGATGATAGCATGGGTTTTCAGAAGTTCAAGATTGTTGGTTGCGGCCATCTCACTTGAAATGACGCTGGCAAGATAGTCCTCTAAGGGTACATCATTGATAGCAACGAGGCAGTGGTTGTCGGCATCGGCAATAATTCGCAGATTACCCGTAAACGTCTGATCTTCCTGCTGTTCCCAATGGAACTGCTTGCCGATAGTAACGCCATGAAGGATAAAGGGCCCTTCGAAATGAAGTTCCTGAAAATCGGGACTATAATGGGCGCTGTGTCTTTCTTCACCGAGCGTGAAAGCAATTTCTTCGCCCTCCATAATTCCCACGTGGATGATGGGTTCGTTCATCATGCAATATAAACCTTCTTAACCCTTCTTTACCAGGCAGGCATCGAGGAGGGTGCAGATAGCGTCTTTGTCCATGTGTTGGCCAATGAAGACGAGTTTCTGCATGCGGTCGCCGTAGGTGTCATCCCAGTCACGACGCAACTTGGCATCGGTGAGGAGAAGCGTTTCCAATTCGTCGGCGGGCATGGTAGCATACCACTGACCACAGTTGCGGAGGCTCACCTGTTTTCCTGCCTGCTCGAAGAGGTAGCAACTCTGCTGTTCGTCAGCGAAGTAGCAGATACCCTTTGCACGGATAATTTCCTTCGGCCAGAAGCGAGCGACGAACTGATCGAACTCATTGATATCGAAAGGTTCACGACGGTAGTAAACAAAAGTACCGATGCCGTATTCTTCGCCGTGGCTATGGCCTTCTTCGTGGCAATGGCAGTGGCAATGATGACCGTGGTGATGGTGATGACCACATTCTGGACAAACTTCATCATCGTCGTCGTCATGGTCGTGGTGGCAGTGGCAATGTTCATGTTCCTCGTCGTCGTCGTCATGGTGGCAGTGGCAATGCTCATGTTCCTCGTCGTCGTCATGTTCCTGGTGGTGGTGATGATGCTCATGTTCCTCTTCTTCTGCATCAGGATCATGATTCTCGATGGCATCAATCCAGGCAGCAGAGGTTGCGACCTTATCAAAACTGAACATACCGGTATTGATGATCTTGTCGAGATCAACATCACAGTAGTCACATTCGATGATCTCTGCTTTGGGCTGGAGAGCACGGATAACCTGACGAATGCGTTCCAATTCTTCGGGAGCTACCTCGGAAGCCTTGTTAAGAAGGATGATATTGCAGAATTCAATCTGCTGGATAACAAGGTTTTCGATATCATCTTCGCCAACATTTCCGCCGAGAAGGGTATTACCGCCGTTGAATTCGTCCTTCAAACGGAGGGCATCAACAATGGAGACAATACAGTCGAGGTGAGGGAAGCCGTCCGGAGCGAATTGGGGCACCATTTCGGGCATCGTGGCAATAGTCTGCGCGATAGGGCCTGGTTCGCAGATACCGCTAGCCTCGATAACGATGTAGTCAAAGCGCTTCTGGGCGATAATTTCATGGAGCTGTTCCATGAGGTCCATCTTCAAGGTGCAGCAGATGCAACCATTTTGGAGTGCTACGAGCGATTCGTCTTTCTGATCGACAACACCGCCTTTTTCAATGAGGTCAGCATCGATGTTTACCTCGCCGATATCATTGACGATAACAGCGAATTTGATGCCGCGGCGATTAGCCAATATCTTGTTGACCATAGTGGTCTTTCCGCTGCCCAGATAACCCGTGAGCAGCAGGACGGGAGTTTCAGTATTCATCATGTTTTTGATAAGTGTTGTGGCGGCAGAGTATTTGCTTTTCTCTGCAGACCACGTATTTTTGTGCAAAGTTAAATAGAATTTACGAGTTTGCAAAAATTATGCCGCTTTTTCTTAATGTATAAGAAAAAAGTTGTAATTTTGCGCCACAAACCCTTTACCTCCCCCTTTAAACCTCTTTATAAACCTTACAACCCCATAAACCTTATAAACCCTCTTACCCTTGTCCCCCTTATTAGATTTACATACCCATACCATAATGTCAGGGCACGCATTCAGTACCCTGCAGGAGATGGTGGCTGCTGCACGCGACAAAGGAGTGCAGTATTTGGGTATTACCGAACATGGACCTGCATTGCCAGGTGCTTGCAATACCATATACTTCCGTAACCTCAATGTTGTGCCAAAGGTCATTGACGGGGTTCATATGATGATGGGTGCCGAACTCAACATCCTCAATCCCCATGGTGATCTCGATATGGACGAGTTCTTTTATAAAAAGATGAGTCACCGTATCGCGGGCATCCATCTCCTTTGCTGGACCCCGGGAACACGCTCGCAGAATACCGACGGTATGATTGGCGCCATCGAAAATCCGTGGGTGAACATCATCAGCCACCCTGGAGACGGCACTGCTGAACTCCATTTCGAACCCATCGTCCGTGCTGCAAAAGCCAATAACGTGTTGCTCGAAATCAATAGCAGCAGTATGCGTCCTGAACGCCATAAAACGGAGGCCGCTCCCAACAATTTGGAGATTCTCCGTCTCTGCAAGCAGTACGATGTCCCCGTTATCTTGGGAAGCGATGCCCACATCTCCTATGATGTTGCCAATTACGAATATGCGCTGCCTCTGTTGGCAGAAGCTGAATTCCCCGAGCAACTCGTGGTTAATGATAAACCCGAATTGTTCTTCAGTTTTACAAGCCTCGAAAAACCTTGAACTTATGGATTTTAGAACGATTGTCAGTCTTCCCGAAAGGGCACCGCGTATTTCCCCTGCAACCCATGCCGTTATTCTCGGTTCATGCTTCGCAGAAGGTGTGGGCGGAAAATTAGGCGAGATCTTGGGTGATGAACAGTGCAGTGTCAATCCTTTTGGCGTGCTCTATAATCCCCGTTCCATCTGCCAGACCCTTCGTTTGCTCATTGCTGACGAACAAGAGGTACAGCAGCAATTGGAATCTTCGCTCTTCGAAGGCCGTGACGGCCTTTGGCACTCGTGGCTTTTCTCTGGCAACTATTCCGCCCTTTCCCGTGGAGATGCTTTGGAAAAGATGACCACCAGTGTGATGCATGCGAGAGCCGTTTTGCAAGAGAAAACGCTGTTGATGCTGACTTTCGGCACCGACCATTTCTACACGCTGAAAGACAGTGGTTTTGTTGTTGCAAATTGTCATAAGGAAATTCCACAGACTTTTGAGGAACAGGAAGATAAAGTTGACGATATAGTTGCTGCCTTGAAATCGTCGCTCGCTGACTTTGTTCTGAAATTTCCCCAAACCGAGATACTGATGACCATCAGTCCTTATCGCTATAAGAAGTACGGTTTTCACACTTCTCAACTCAGCAAATCGCGCCTTCTTTTGGCAGTCGATGAAGTCTCGAAGACCATCGGAACCTATTTCCCCGCCTACGAAATACTCCTCGACGAACTCCGCGATTACCGCTTCTATGCCCCCGACATGCTCCATCCCTCCGTGCAAGCCGTGGACTACATCTGGCAGCGTTTCAGCGAATGGGCTTTCACTCCCGAAATGGCCGCATTCGCCGCTCAAAAATCAAAAGAAATAAAACAAAAGAATCATCGCACATTACATGGATAATCCCGAATACCTCAAACAATACGAGCAACGCCTCGAACAGGCATTGCTCCAGCAGTGTACACAAAAAGGTTTGTTGAACGGCCAGTTACTGGATTCTCCCGATATCTCAGAGTATTGGCTGACAGTGGCGAAAGACTATATGTCAGACGCTGTGCCTCAGATTGCTGACTATCCCCTCTGCGCCTTAGGATGGGCAATGTATCTCGGTATGGCAATTGCCAAGTTCTGGGATACCGATTGGGAAAAGTACAGCAAGGCGGAGAATATCTATTGCCAACTCCGCGATGACCGTGGCTTTGACTATCTCGATGAGGTCGTTCGTGGTAAGGTCTTGAATCTTGAAGGCCAGGAATTTGACCGCATGGAGCGTGTTGTGCAGGATTGTTCGCAGACCGTCCTCTCCCTGATCCGCAAGGAGCAGATTGAACCCGCAACACCTTTGGCTTTCCAGGTCTATATGGCCAGCATCAATACCCTCTATCGCATCGGCGCCGCCATCATCCTCCGTAGTCTGGGATATAATTTTGTGAAGATGAACTGATCTGGCGTTTTGTTTGTTTGTTGAATTCCCAGAAGAAAAGGAGGCCTGCGGTGGTGAGACCGAAAGGAATGCCATACCAAACGCCGACAGCACCGAAATTGAAAACAAAAGCAAAGATATAACTCAACGGGATGCTGACGAGAACATAGGCGACGAAAGCAGAAACCATCATCGTCTTCACACATTCAATGCCACGCAGCGCGTTGGCGAAAGTTATCTGCAGACAATCGCCACACTGGTAAAGAACGAACGGAGCCATAAGAGCAAAAATCAAATTCGTCACTTCTGAACTCGTGGTGAACAGCGCGGTGAGCGGTTCCCTTCCTATATAAATAGAGGAGGCTAGAACAAAGATACAACAGGCCGACATGCCCAAAGCAATGAATGCCGTACGACGCACTTCCAGCCATTCTCCTCGGCCTCTGAACTGGCTGATGCGAACAGCGGCAGCAGCACCGATGCCATAGACCACCTGGAAACAAAGGGTGGCGATGGTACACATTACCTGATGGGCAGCAATAGGAATACTGCCTATCCAACCCATGAATATGGCGCATACATTGAAGGATGCTGCCTCTAAACACAATTGGAGCGAAATAGGAAACCCCACTTTGGTCATGTGCCAAAGGCCATGCTTCGTGATACGACAGTCCTGATGAACGGCTGTCGTATATTTTTTGCTCTTCCAAACCGCAACGGCCATCACTCCTGCCATAAAGACACGGGAGAGAAGGGTAGCGATGCCGGCACCGAAGAGACCCAGCGCAGGGATGCTGCAAAGCGGAAGATGGATGCCGAAGATGAGGATATAGTTCAGGACGATATTGATGCCGTTCGCCCATAGCATGACCCACATCGGGAACTTTGTCTGTCCTAAGGCGTCAGAAAACTGTTTCAGCGAATTGAAAACAGCGAGAAAAGGCAGGGAGATAAGGAGTGACAGGTAGTAAGGACGGGCGATGGGGATAATCTCTTCGGGTTGGTGGAGGATATCCAAATGCAGATAAAGCCCGGTCAATCCCGCCATCAGCAGGATGGTTACAATCAGTCCGACGACAAGGCTCTCCCGAAGGGCACGAGCCGTTCCAACATGGTCTTTCCGTCCGAAGAAAGCACCGACAACGGGTGTTGTGCTGTAAGATATTCCGAGAAGGAAGAAGATGACAAGATTAAAGACATTGCCGACGAAGCCTGCTGCCGAGAGTTCGAGCGTTCCGAATTGACCCACCATGGCCGTATCGGCAAATTGTTGCACAATGGCTCCCAATTGACCGATGATAAGCGGAATCCCTAACAAGGCTATCGCGCGGAGATGTTGGCGAAAAGGAATCAAATTCGTTTTTATTTTGAAAGCAAGCCTGAAAGTTTGCGCGTGCAAAATTACGATTTTTTTTCGAAAAAGTTTGTTTAGGTCACATCTTTTACATAAATTTGCGTTTTCAAAGTTTCTTCTGTTTTCCTTAATTGCAAACTTGTGGACTATGGCAACGATTGACTACGACAAAATGGTGAACGAATTGGTGGACGATATGATTCAACGTATCGCTTACCGAACAACCGATGAAGATATTCTCCGTATCCGTGATGCTTTTGAATTTGCTCGCGAGGCCCATGCTCCTCAGCGCCGAAAGAGTGGTGAACCCTATATCATCCACCCCGTCTCTGTGGCTCGCATCATTGCCATAGAACTCCAGATGACAGCAAATCCCATCATTGCGGGTTTCCTCCACGATGTCGTAGAAGATACTCCCCATACCATCGAAGAGATCCGTGAACGTTTCGGTGAAGATGTCGGCTTCCTTGTTGATGTTGTGACGAAGCGTAAGTACGTCGGCGATGACGGCCGCAAGCAGGAGAGCAATTTCCGTCAGCTCCTGAAATCGCTCCACTACGACATCCGTGCCGTCCTCATCAAGTTGGCCGACCGCCTCCATAACATGCGTACCCTCGCCAGTATGAAGGTGGAGAAGCAGATGAAGATTGCGGGAGAGACCGACTATTTCTATGCTCCATTTGCCAACCGTCTCGGTCTTCACAGCGTCCGCCGCGAATTGGAGAACCTCTCCTTCCAGTTCCGTTGTCCCGATCGCTATGAGCGTTTGATGAAACTTTTGGAAAAAGATAAGCGCGACAACGAGGCCCGTCTGGCCGATCTCGTCGATCATGTGAAGAAGATACTGAAGAAGCGTGGGGTCAATGCGCGTACGGAGATTCGCTGGCGCCAGCCCTACAGCATCTACCAGTCCATGCGACGTCATGGTCGTGACTTCCACCATGTTGATTATCGCCATGTCATTCGTCTGATTTACGATGATGACAGTCGCAAGGAAGGTTCTGCCAAGAAAGTCCTGAACGACAAATCCACCTGTCTGAAGATTTACAGCATCCTCACCGACCACTTCAAGGAGCGTCCCGGCTCCATGATCAATTACATCGATAACCCCAAGGAGAACGGTTATCAGAGTCTCCATATCCGTCTTTTGGCAGACCATGGCGAGTGGGAGGAATTCCATATTTCTTCCGAGCGCATGGTGAAGCGCAGTCGTCTCGGTCTGATTTTAGATCATATTGAACCCGATGAAAAGGAGGGCGTTGAAGTTGTTGAATCTATGAATGTTTACGATAGCGAAACGGAAGTTCAGCATCGTGATTTCAAGTGGATCGACAAGTTCAAACTGATGTTGCAGGACATTGCAGAAAACAATGGTGATGCCCTCTTTATGGACAGCGTCGTTTCTACTCTTTATAGCGAAGATATCACCGTCTACGATGTTCATGGCAATGCCACCCGTCTCCCGATGCGCGGAACGGCTTTGGACTATGCCTTTGAAATCGGTCTCGGCGAGCATGCCCAATATGCGCGTATCAACGGTCGTCTGCAATCGTTGAAGACCGAACTTCAGCACGGCGACTGCGTTGAGATTGGCGTTAATCCTAATTTTGAGCCCCACGGAGAATGGTATAACTGGGTCAAGACTTACAAAGCAAAGAACTATCTCAAACCCCTCTGCCGTCCCCAGATGGCGGGAAAATATCATCGTTGCGAATTCTGCAAGCCCCTCCCCGGCCATGAGGTGATAGGATTTACCGATATTGACGGCAGTGTGACTGTTCACCGTCGTGACTGTCAGCATGTCATCAGCCAGGCTGCCCAGATGGGAGACCGTATTGAGAAAGTCGTTTTCCCCGCTTGCGAAACTTGTAGTTATCCTGTATCCACCCATATCCGTGGTGTTGACCGTTACCATATCCTCCAGGACATCGTAACGAGTCTCTCCGATAAGTTGGGCATTATCCTCACCGGTTTGAACATTGAGTGCAAAGACGAGATCTTCGATTGCACCATCCAATACCAAGTTCATTCCGCCGATGAACTGAGAACGGCAGTGAAATACCTCGCCTCCATCGATGGCGTCGATGAGGTGAGCAAGTAGCAAAGCCGTCATATTCCTCATACAAAATAATACTTGCTATTGAAAATACTTATAGCAACAGCGTAGTTGGTAAAGTTTTTTTGAGTAATTTTGCAGTGCGATTATCAAAGAACCTGCAAAACTATTCATTATGGAACTTCGCCAATTACGCTATTTTGTAAGAACCGCTGAACTCCTCAGCTTTTCGGAAGCAGCACGGCAACTGTTTGTAACCCAGAGCACACTATCCCAACAAATTAAAGCTTTGGAAGGGGAATTGGGTATATTGTTATTTGATCGCAACAGCCATAAGGTGACATTAACAGAACTGGGAGAGATGTTTCTGCCGTCAGCCCAGAAAACAATTCACGATGCCGATGAAAGTCTGGAGAGAATACAGGACATTCAGCAGCTGGCAACGGGAGAACTGCATATTGGTTGTACGCAGACCTTCGTTCAGTTGCTGAAAGATACACTTTCTAATTTTATGCATATCTATCCGGGCATTCACATCAAGGTGCTGTGTCTTCCTATGGCGGACCTGATAGAAAGTCTTCGGCGTCAGGAGGTTGATGTCGTGCTGAGTTACAAACCGACGGAGAAATACCCCGATATTAAGAGCCACATCCTTTTTGACAATCGTTTGGCGGCGGTGATGAGCGATACTCATCCGTTGGCAGAGCATAAGAGTTTGAGTATCAATGATGTTATGAATTATCCTGTGGCCCTTCCGAATACGGGAATGCAGGCGCGTCACACTTTGGAGCGTTTACTCAAGAAGCAGGAAGGGACGTTGGATGTTCGTCTTGAGATTAACAATATCAATATCCTTTTCGATGTCATTCGCATGAACAGGATGATGCTGACCTTTGTTTCTCAGGCAACGACTTGGGGGCAGACAGGATTGGTGACCATACCTTTGGAGCATGATTGTCCGATGGAGGGTTCGTTCCATATTCGCAAAGACGGTTATCTAAAGCGCTCGGCGCGTGAATTCCTCCGTCTGCTTTGTGAGAATAAGGCTTACAGTATGGCGAGAATGGAAATATGAGGAAGTTAGCTTGATTAAGCCCAGAAGAAACACTATGACTGCAGAGTTATTTACAACAATTCTTATACACGAATCCCCGTGCCGTGAGGCCCGGGGATTTTGTTTTGTGAAATCAAGATGAAATGATAGTGAAAATAGACTTCACCTAATCAAAAGCTTTACAGACAAATAATTACAAGGAAAAGTGAAGAGGTGAAGTCTGTTTTGAAAAACTTTCAAATCTGCAGAAATTCTTTATTGTCATTTCTGCTAATAACTGCTATAGATACAATCATTATAGAAAAGAGGACAAGTGTAGTCTTTTGAAGTAATTTTGCATCAAGAAATACGGGAACTCTATTCTAATTCCCAATAACGAAGAACCTTTATATATTTTAAATATCATTATGGAAATTTTAATTTTTTTTCTAGTCGTTATCGGCTTTGCCCTCCTTCTTAAATTGTACGATATGTTTGTAGATATTCATGACGAAGATTTTGACCCGCATAAAACCCAGCTATAATAATAAGGTTTATGGGGTTATAAGGTTTATAGCAATGATTAATAATTGAAGTTTATAAGAAAATGACACAGATTATACAAGATTTTTTGAAGCATTTCCAGCACGAGAAGGCTCCTCAGCAGAGTCTGTACCTGGAAGTGACGAATCCTATCGTTATTGGTCGCTCTGTGGCTGCTGTTCGTGAATTGGCAAATCGTCCTCTGGAGGTGGCTGCCATCGGTTCGGACGCCACTGACCATATCCTGACGGACACAATGTGTCTGCGAAAGGGGGACATCCTTCGTGTCCAGGCTTGCATTAGCGATGAGGAATTTCTCATCTCGCTCATCGGACGACGTTTTTGTGCGTTGAGTGCAAATAACTGATAATAGAAGACAAATCAGTTGTTTGTAGGTCAGTTATAATGATTAGTCCCGGATGTCATCGCGACACCCGGGACTTTATTCTTTCGCTGTTGATAGCAGCGACAAACCCTATTAGACTTCGACAAAATGTCAGACATTGAGGAAATCTGCTGCAAAAGTACGAGTCTTTTGGGGAATGTCTGCTTTTTGGCTATTAGATTTTTCGATAGCTGTATTTCTGCGAACCCCTTACTTTGGGGAGGGCCATTTTACTAATTATACCATTATACTTTTATACCTTTTTGAAAAGACAGTTTACTGTTTTTAGGAAAAGTCAGGATTTTGAAGTAGCAATAAAAAATTAGTCCCGGATGTCATCGCGACACCCGGGACTTTATTCTTTTCACTGTCGAAGCAGCGAGTTTTCTTTAGTTGTTTTCTGGACGAAGCTGGCGAACGGTAACAGCGGTCTGCCACATTTCGCTTTCACGGAGAGCCTTGAGTTCTGCCTCGAGACCAACACGGTAGTCGGGCTTAGAGTTAGAATCAATGCTGATCTGTGCTTCATTACCACACTTTACGCTGGCATAGAGCTTTTCAACAACGGGCTTGATAGCATCGTGGAAAGGACCCATCCAGTC
>DCHS01000007.1:0-45944 GCA_002314875.1 Prevotellaceae bacterium UBA1746 | reverse complement strand
AGTCCATACCGTTCTTTGCGAAGAGGGGCATAAGGCTCTGGGTAAGTTCTTCAACGGTTTCGTTGAAGGCCTCAGAGGGAGTGTGGCCGTTCTCACGAAGAACTTCGTACTGAGCGAGGAGGAGACCCTGGATAGCACCCATCAATGAACCGCGTTCACCGGTGAGGTCAGAGGTTGCTTCACGCTGGAAGGTAGTTTCGAACATGTAGCCGGAACCGATACCGATACCGAGAGCGAGGGTCTTCTCGAGAGCCTTGCCGCTTGCATCCTGGTAAACAGCGTAAGAAGAGTTGAGGCCACGACCTTCGAGGAACATGGTACGGAGAGAGGTACCGCTACCCTTGGGAGCAACCATGATAACGTCGATGTCAGCGGGAGGAACGCAACCGGTGCGATCGTTCCAGGTGATAGCGAAGCCGTGGCTGAAGTAGAGAGCCTTACCAGCAGTGAGATACTGCTTGAGGGTGGGCCATACGCTCATCACTGCAGCGTCAGAAAGGAGGCACATTACGATGGTACCCTTTTCTGCTGCTTCTTCAATGCTGAAGAGGGTTTCACCGGGAACCCAACCGTCGCTGATAGCCTTTTCGAAGGTCTTACCCTGACGCTGGCCAACGATTACATTGAAACCATTGTCGCGGAGATTGCATGCCTGACCAGGGCCCTGGACACCATAACCGATAACGGCGATAGTTTCGTCTTTGAGGATTTCACGAGCTTTCTCGAGGGGGAATTCTTCGCGGGTTACTACTTCTTCGAGTACACCGCCAAAATTTAATTTTGCCATAAGTTTTAAGTTTTATGTTGTTTAAGTTAATAATTATCAAGCAAAGGTGAGGATGGAGCGGACGAGGGTGACATTGTCGGCGGGACGACGAATCTCAACGGCAAAACGGTTGTCACCAAGATTTTCTTTGAGAATTTCAAGGTGATCCCCGCAATGTCCTTCAAGTCCGAATGCCAATTCGATGCGGCGCAGGGGGTGTTCGCGGTGCCATTCCAAAGGAAACAGATTCATGCCCATATCAACGTAGCGGATGCTGTTGACGTGACCGTTAAGATCCAAATCCGTGAAACAGCAGTCATGAGTGCCGGCAAGTTCTTCGTTCTTCACGCGTGCACGTGCGTATGTAGAGATAGGAGGAACTTCTTCAAGCAGACAAGCGGAGAAACCGCCATGTTCGAGATTTTCAAGATTAACGGGCTGACGGGTTTCGTAATCGATCAAAGCCCAGGTACTGATGCCGTAGCCATAGATTTTACCATCGGGACCTTCAATTGAGAAGTTTCGATCAGTGAACTGACGAAATATCTTGCTCACCCAGGTTGTTATGGAATAGGGTTCTAAAGATGCAGGCATTTCTGTCATTTCAAGCGCAAGGCGAGAGAGCACCCAACCTTGGTGATGTTCCTGCATGTAAGTGATACCAAATCCGTTTTCCTCAGCATGGAGTGATGCACAACGAAGAACGAGATTTCCAAAATTTGCCCAGGACAGTCGCCCGGAGTAATCTTCCTGGAAAGGTTCTACGGATAGAGGAAATGTAGTCTTTTTCGGAAACATGATTTGCTGTGGGGCAATGATATCCCCACTTCTTTTAACCTTGTGTATTATAAGTCTTTGCTTTGCTGCGCACGTTTCTCAAGATAATCGGCGAGGGGTTCCTCACTGCTCTTGCTTACAGCAATGATACCGCTTGCAACAGCCTGGCGAAGACATCCGCTTTCTTTGAGGAAGTAGTAGAGTTCGGAAGTCTCACGATGACTACCTTCCTGTGCAACAATGCAGTAGTCTGTATTTACCTCAACAATTCGCGCGTCATATTTGCGAATAGCCTTGGAGTTTTCAGGACAAAGCATCATTTTGTCCATTTCGAGTTTGTACAGCGCCTGTTCCATCATGAAGACCTCGTCTTTGGTGTAATACTGCGCTTGGATGACATCGATTTTCTTTTCTATCTGGCGACAAACAAGTTGAATCATCGTCTCGTTTGTTCGCGTGGTGATGGTATAGCGGTGAACGCCATCGATGCCGGAGGGAGAAACATTCAGAGATTCGATGTTCAACTGGCGACGTGTAAACACATTGGTCACCTGATTCAAAACACCGGCGAGGTTCTCCGAAAATATGATGAGTATATAAATATTATCCATGATTCTTAAGCTTCAATGGTGAGTACCATGTCATCTACATCACTGCCGGGGCAGCACATGGGGAGGACGTTGTCTTCGGGCATGATAGCGCACTGCAAAAGGAAGGGACCGTCTGTAGCGAGCATTTCCTCGATAGCACTTTCCAAGTCTTCACGTTCAATAACGGTACGGCTGGGAATATCGTAAGCGCTGGCAATCATATTGTAATCAGGATTTACCATCGGGGTAAATGAATAGCGCTTATCAAAGAAAAGGTTCTGCCATTGGCGAACATTACCGAGGAAGTTGTTGTTCAACAAGATAATCTTTACGGGACAACGCTGCTCCATAATGGTACCGAGTTCTTCAATGGTCATCTGAAGACCACCGTCACCCATAATGGCGCAAACTGTACGTTCGGGAGCGCCAAAGGTTGCACCGATGGCAGCAGGAAGGCAGAAGCCCATGGTTCCCATACCGCCGGAAGTAATGATGCTTCGGGGGCGAGAGAAACGGAAATAGCGGGCAGACATCATCTGGTTCTGACCCACATCGGTGACAAGAACGGCCTTGTTTTTTGTGGCTTCAGTCACCTTGCGAACCACTTCTCCCATGCGAAGCGGACCTTCAGCGGGATGGATCTGGGGCTGAATGACAATTTCGTCTTCCTGCTGTTGCCAAGGTTTGAAAGAATCAATCCAAGCCTTATGCTCACGCTTTTCAAGACGTTTTGTTACAGCCGCGATGGTATCTTTACAGTCGCCAAGAACAGGAACATCAACCTTTACGCATTTGTTGATTTCTGCGGGATCGATATCAAAATGAATCTTCTTGGCCTGCGGGGCGTATGTTGCAAGTTTTCCAGTGATACGGTCTGCGAAGCGCATGCCAATGGCAATCAACAGGTCGCATTGCTGTGTCTGCTTGTTTGTTGCCAAAGCGCCGTGCATACCAAGCATACCCATATTGAGAGGATGATCAGAAGCAAGTGCAGAAAGTCCCATCATGGTGCAGCCAGCAGGAGCGCCACAAGTTTCAAGGAAACGAACCAGTTCTGCTTGAGCACCAGCAAGTTCAACACCCTGTCCAACCAAGACGAACGGGCGTTCAGCCTTGTTGATGAGAGCAGCAGCCTCTTCGATGCAAGTTTCGCTGGTTTCAGGAACGGGAACATAACTGCGAATGAAGTCCACTTTCTTGGGAATATATTCAGCCTTGCGTGTCTGTGCGCCTTTAGTAAAGTCAAGGACAACGGGACCCGGGCGTCCGCTGCGTGCAATGTAGAAAGCACGACTTACAGCCCATGCAACATCTTCAGCATTGCGAATCTGGTAAGACCATTTGCAAATTGGCTGAGTAATATCAACGACGTCCACTTCTTGGAAAGCGTCATAGCCAAGCACATCTTTGTGAACCTGACCTGTGATGACGACAATCGGAGTAGAGTCCATCATAGCATCGGCAATACCCGTTATGGTATTGGTTGCACCAGGACCACTCGTTACCAGACAAACGCCTACTTCACCGCTTACACGAGCATAGCCTTCGGCAGCATGTGCCGCAGCCTGTTCGTGGCGAACGAGGATGTGGTTGAAAGTACCGCGGTGAGATGTATTGGGATAATCAACATAATCATAGAGAGCGTCAAAAACGGGCATGATAGCGCCACCAGGATAACCGAAGATGGTTTTTACACCTTCAGCAGCGAGGGAACGCATCATAATTTCGGCTCCAGTCAGTATTTCTGTCATAAGTTTAGGTTTGGAGGTGGAGGTTGGTTTTCCGGATAATCGGAACGTCCGAAGAATCCGGCGTGTCCATGATATTAGTCAATGATTCTTACACCGCCCTTATCGGCTGAACTTACGCTCTGGGCATAAGCACGGAGAGCCTTGCTGACAACACGGTTGCGCTTAAGGGGTTGCTGGGGACGTGCGGCAAGTTCTTCGTCGGTAAGTTTGACATTGATGCTGCGGCTGGGAATGTCGATGACGATGATGTCGCCATCCATGATCTTGCCGATATTACCACCGGAAGCAGCCTCAGGACTGATGTGGCCGATGGAGAGGCCGGAGGTACCACCTGAGAAACGGCCATCGGTGATGAGGGCACATTCCTTACCCATGTGCATGGACTTGATATAAGAGGTGGGGTAGAGCATTTCCTGCATGCCAGGGCCACCCTTAGGACCTTCGTGGGTAATGACTACGCAGTCGCCTTTCTTGACTTTTCCGCCAAGGATGCCTTCACAAGCATCTTCCTGGGAATCGAAGACGACAGCGGGGCCTTCAAAGTGCCAAAGTTCGGGAGCAACACCAGCGGTCTTGACAACGCAACCATCCTGGGCGATGTTTCCGAAGAGAACTGCCATGCCGCCGTCCTTGGTGTAAGCGTGTTCGATGTCACGGATACAACCATTCTCGCGGTCGGTGTCGAGGCTTTCCCAATGGGTATCCTGACTACCCATCTTCGTAGAGAAACGACCTGCGGGAGCAGAGTGGTAAATGCGGTCAGCCTCGGGAGAAATCGTCTCACCGGTGATGCTGTATTTTTCTATATCTTCGCCGAGGGTGGCACCGTTGACGCGCTTGCAAGAAAGATCGAGGAGATCACCCTTTGCCAATTCGCCAAGAATACCGAGGATACCACCAGCGCGATTTTCTTCTTGAATACTGTATTTCTGCCAGTTCGGAGCCAGTTTGCACAAGAAAGGAACCTTGCGGCTCAGTGCATCGATATCGTTCATGGTAAATTCCACTTCGCCTTCCTGAGCAACAGCAAGGAGGTGGAGAACGGTATTGGTAGATGCTCCCATGGCAATATCGAGCGTCATGGCGTTGAGGAATGCCTGACGGGTTGCGATGCTGCGGGGAAGTACGCTTTCATCGCCGTCTTCATAATAAGCGAGTGCGTTCTTGACAATCTGCTTAGCAGCATCCTTGAAGAGTTGGACACGGTTAACATGTGTAGCAAGAATACTACCGTTGCCAGGGAGACTGAAACCGATAGCCTCCGTCAGAGAGTTCATGGAGTTGGCGGTAAACATACCAGAGCAGGCACCGCAGCCGGGACATGCACAGTTTTCAACTTCAGCAAGTTCCTCGTCGCTGACAGAAGGATCACCACCCTTTACCATGGCGGTAATCAAGTCTGCATTTTCACCCTTCCATTTTCCGGCTTCCATAGGACCGCCTGAAACGAAGACTGCAGGGATGTTGAGGCGCATAGCGGCCATCAGCATACCGGGAGTCACCTTGTCGCAGTTGGAAATGCAAATCATAGCATCAGCTTTGTGAGCATTGACCATGTATTCCACACTGTCGGCGATGACGTCACGGCTGGGAAGGCTGTAAAGCATACCGTCATGACCCATGGCAATACCGTCGTCGACAGCGATGGTATTGAATTCTGCGGCATAGCAGCCAAGACTTTCGATTTCGGCCTTGACGATTTGACCAATCTCGTGGAGATGGGTATGGCCGGGAACAAACTGTGTAAAGGAATTGACGATGGCAATGATAGGTTTGCCAAACTGTTCACGTTTCATGCCGTTGGCTACCCACAAAGCGCGGGCTCCAGCCATACGACGACCTTCAGTACAGACAGCACTGCGTAAAGGATGCTTCATAACAAACGGGATTTTAGCTTCGAAAAGCCAGAAGTTAGTAGTTTCGGTTTAGTTTAGGTTGCAAAAGTAGTAAAAACAATCCGTTTTTGCAATTTTTTTCACGATTTTTTGCCGAGTAATCTATCAAAATGGAAATTTTGTGTATAAAATCTCTCTCTTTATTGCAATTTCATAATATTATAGGAGTATTATATACGCGAAAACCGAGCACACCTTTGGTGTACCCGGTTTTTTGCTATAGTAAGCGTAGTCTTTTTGGCTTATTTGCTGGTCATGATATCGAGGACGCAGCGATCGGTTTCGTTCATAGCATCCTTGCCGATAGTGGCGAGGTTGCGGATGCTGCGATCGACATCGTCGTCGATGATGCCTTCTACAGAGGTCACACATTCTCCCTGCATGGCAAGCATTGCGGATAGTACCGCCGTTGAAACACCAGTGGTGAGTTTCAATGCACAGGATGGTTTTGCACCATCGCAAATCATACCCGTAAGGTTGGCAATCATGTTCTTCACGGCAGCGGAAATCTGCTGATAGTTACCGCCCATCAGATAAGTTATACCGACACTGCTACCCGTAGAGGCTACCACGCAACCGCAGAGCGCAGAAAGACTGCCGAGGTGCTGTTTGATGTAGATAGCGGTAAGGTGAGAGAGCATCAGCGCGCGAGTCAATTCGTCGTGGGTGTTGTGGTTTTCGCGGGCAAAAACGACAACGGGATTAGTGGCACAGATGCCCTGATTACCACTACCGCTGTTGCTCATGACAGGAATCATGGCACCCGCCATACGAGCGTCGCAAGCACTACTGGTAGCCATCAATACATGGCTGAAAATGCTATCGCCAAGAATACCGCGGCCGAGAGGACGATGAAGGGCTTTGCCAAGGCAATGGCCATAGTTATGCTCCAGAGATTGCTGTGCTGCTGCCATATTCAGACGAGCGGCCTCATTGATGAACTCGATTTCTTCAATGGGGGCTGTGCTTGCAAATTCGTAAACGGTATGAAGATTGAGTTCCAGAGGACTGTCTTCGTTGGCAACCTCTTCTTCTTGGTTTTCTTCGACTGGCTTTTGTTTGCAGTCAATGAAATGGGTGTGCTGATGAGCAATAGTGGCGTTGGCGGTGGTTCCGTCTTCGGCTATTACCATGATGTCAACATAGAGTTTCTCATCTTTTGCGACACCACGTGTTTCGAATTCTTCTTCTGACGCGAGGGATATATTAATGCGCTCTTCGGCAATAAATTGCTTACCTTTCTCTACCCATTCAGGATTAGAGTCACGAAGCACCTCGAGGCCATATTCGCTTTTTCCGACCAAAGCACCGAGGGCAACGGCAATGGGAAGTCCCACCATTCCGGTTCCAGGGATACCAACGCCCATAGCATTTTTTAAGATGTTGGCGGAAAGTTTAACCTCGATGTGTGCAGGGCATTCGTCGTTATTTTTGAGCGCACGCAAACGTTCTGTAGCCTTCGCGGTAGCAAGAGCGACGCAGATAGGTTCTGTACAACCGATAGCTGGAACGACTTGCTGGTGGACAAGGGCTACAATCTTTTTTCTAATGGAAAGATCTAACATTATTTATTAAGGCGATAATGTCTGGGAGTCATTTTCATAACGCGGTTGAAAGCGAGGTAGAACGCCTGACGAGAGGCGAAACCAACTTTCAGACCGATTTCTTCGGCTGTCCAAGAAGCATATTTGGGGTCTTTAAGCAGACGGCAGGCTTCACGAACACGGATTTTTCCGAGGAGGGTGAGGAAGTTTTCACCGGTTTCAATGGCGAGAGCAGCACTAATGGCGCGGTGATCTTCGTTCATCATCTCTGCCAACTTACGAGCTGAAATTTCAGAGTCGCGATACAATTTCTGGACTTGGAGAAGTCGGAGCACCTCAATGTGGATGCGAGCAGCACGGTCAGGGCTGAAATGGTCTAGGTATGACATATGCTTGAAATTAAGTTAAGAGATCTTTGAGGGTTAAAAAGGTTTATAAGGGTTTAAAGGGTTTAAAGGGAGAAAATACTTTTTGCGGTACGGGTGGTTTGTTCGGTGACGACATCGGGGGTGGTACCATAAACCTCGGCGAGTTTCTCGATGATGAACGGAATATATGCCGACTCGTTGCGCTTGCCACGATGAGGCGTGGGCGTAAGGTACGGGGCATCAGTTTCTACTACGATGCGGTCAAGGGGAACTGCTTCCTGAAGCACTGCGGGAAGTTTACTCTTCTTGAAAGTAACGACGCCACCAATGCCGAGGACGAATCCTGGGAATTCAAGGAGTTCGCGGGCTTCTTCAACGGTTCCTCCAAAGCAGTGGAAAATGCCTCCACAAAGTTTGTCTTTATAGGGCATCATCGTATCGACGATTTCGCGATGTGCAGAACGGGAATGGATGACGAGAGGGAGTTGAAAGCGAATGCTCCACTCAATCTGATGACGGAAAACTTTAATCTGATCGTCGCGGCGGGAAGCATCCCAATACAGGTCAATACCCACTTCGCCGACGGCAACATAGTGAGAGGGATTTGCTGCCAGCATCTGTTCCATTTGGTTGAGTAATGGAGCGGGATCTTCTGGAAGTTCCTCAGGGTGAAGGCCCATCATCGGATAGCAAAGGTCAGGATGTTCATCGCAGAGCGTCAGCATAGGTCCCATGCTGTTTGCATCAATGTTTGGTAGCAGAATTTTCTCTGCACCGGCTTCGATGGCGCGCTGGATGACCTCCTCGCGGTCTTCGTCAAATTCTTCGCCATAGATATGGCTGTGAGTATCTATGAAAAGCATATCTTTAAGACTTGCGCTTTAACAGACTTGTAGCATAGGTCCAAATCGTTTCAGAAGGTACGCTGAGTGCATTGAGTTCCTTGCGGGCTTCATCATAGAAGGCATTGATACGCGCTTCAACCACGGAAGGAATATCGAGACGACGATATACTTCGAGCGCACGGGCAATCTTCTCGTCAGCCTCAATCTGTTCCAAGGGAGTATTGAGGAGTGCAAGGAAATCCTGGGCTTCTTCTGCCGTCATTCGTTGTAGGGCTGCATGGACCATAAAGGTCTTTTTGCCACAAAGAATATCACCGCCGATCTTCTTACCGAAGACCTTGGGGTCACCGAAACAGTCGAGGTAGTCATCTTGCAGCTGGAACGCTAATCCCACTTTCTCGGCAAAACGATAGAGGACTTCGCAGTCTTCGGCAGGAGCATCAGCGAGCAAAGCGCCCATCTTGGCAGCACAGCCGAGGAGGACACTGGTCTTTAAGCGGATCATCTCGATGTATTCCGCCTCGGTCACATCGGAGCGAGTTTCAAAATTAACATCGTACTGCTGGCCTTCGCAGATTTCAATAGCGCTCTTCAAGAACAACGCATTGACCTCATCCTGACGACCGATATGAGCAGAAGCAATCATCTGGGCAGCAAGGAGCAGCATGGTATCACCGGAAAGGACAGCAGTGTTATCGTCCCATTTCTTATGAACGGTGAGCATACCACGACGCATATCAGCATGATCCATAAGGTCATCATGCAGGAGCGTATGGTTATGGTAGGTCTCCAAGCCGATGGCAGCGGGCATAGCCTTTTCCCAATCAGATTTGAACAAACTGTAAGCGAGTAAGACAAGTGTGGGACGCAGACGTTTTCCTCCCATAGAGAGGACATACTGGATGGGCTCATAAAGTCCTTCTGGTTGTGAAGGATAAGGAATGGCAGCCAATGCCGCCTGGATTTTTGCTAACATAATTAATCTTGATTTGCAATGGCTATTTCACCGCTCCCGACACAAATATGGCCGTCGCGAGTATATACAACACCGAACTGGCCAGGGGCAATACCTTGAATAGGATCGTCTCCATCGATATGGTAAGTTCCTTCGGGATGTTCAGGAGTTGGAGCGGTTCTGGTCAAGCGACCGGTGCGCCATTTGTCGGTATGACGGACTTTGAAGGTGACATCAATTGTACCTTCCTTCGGCCAGGGATCACCAGTGATAAAGTGGAAACCGGCGAGATCGAAACTCTTGCCGTATTGGAGGAGATTATCGTAGCCGTGGGAAACATAGAGAATGTTTTCTTGAAGGTTCTTCTTGACGACGAACCAGGGACCCCCACCGAGACCGAGACCTTTGCGCTGGCCGATGGTATGGAACCAATAACCCTGATGCTCGCCTACCTTCTTTCCTGTTTCAATCTCGATAACATCACCGACTTTAGTACCGAGGAAACGACGGACAAAGTCCGAATAGTTAATCTTGCCGAGGAAACAGATGCCTTGGGAATCCTTACGTTTTGCAGGAGCCAGTTTTGCTTCAACGGCGATGCGGCGCACATCCTCTTTCATCAGATTTCCCAAAGGAAGCATAATCTTCTGAACCTGGTGGGAATCCAGTTGGGCGAGGAAGTCTGTCTGATCCTTGACGGGGTCGGGGGCTGTTCCCAGCCATACGGGAGAATCCGTGGTCATCGCCAGACTGGGCTCGTCAGCGAGGGGAGTGCAGAAGACCTCATTGTCACGGACGCAGCGAGCGTAGTGGCCGGTACAGAGACGATCATATTGGAAGCCTACTTTTTCTTCGAAAGCCCCGAATTTGATGAGACGGTTGCACATCACATCGGGGTTCGGTGTGAGACCATTGCGAACATGATCCATCGTGTAGGTCACCACGCGGTCCCAATATTCTTTTTGGAGATCGATGGTTTGGAGGGGGAGACCATAGCGATGAGCAATAGCATGGCACATCTCCAGATCTTCTTCGGCGGTACAGGTCAACTCGTCGTCACCATCCATACCAATCTTGATGTAAAAAAGATCGGGACGGATACCGTTCTCCATAAGGAGATGGCAGGCAACAGCGCTGTCAACGCCACCGGATAATAGTAAGGCTATATTCATATTTGTGAAGTACAAAGGAGAATGAAAGGACTAAGCCTCAAGGCTTCGGATTTTTTCAGCACAACGCTCCATCAGCCACTTGGGGGTGGAGGTGGCACCGCAGATACCGACGCTTTGGACATTTTTTATCCAGGCAGGATCGAGGGTGTCGGGGTCGTCAATGAGATAGGTGCGGGGATTGACGGAACGGCAAGCCTCAAAGAGAACGCGGCCGTTACTGCTTTTCAAACCCGCAACGAAGAGTATGGTATCGTGGCGCTTGGCAAATTCCTGCACACCAGGGAGACGGTTGGCAACACGACGGCAGATTGTATCGAAATAGTTGAATTCTGCCGGGGCAACGATGTGGTCGGTAATATAATCCACAATCTGGCGGAAACCTTCGAGCGACTTTGTCGTTTGTGAGAAAAGGAAGGTTGTTCGCTTCATATCGAGGCGTTCGATTTCCGAGAAATCAGCGACGACGATAGCAGTACCTTCCGTTTGTCCTACCAGTCCAAGAACCTCGGCGTGTCCGGGTTTTCCGTAGATAACAATCTGCGCTTCGGGATGCTCGTCGTAAACCTTTTTGATTTTTCGTTGCAGATTGAGAACAACGGGACAAGTGGCATCGATGATGGTTATGCCCTGTTCCTCCGCCTGCTGGTAGGTTGCTGGAGGTTCTCCGTGCGCGCGAAGCAAAACCTTTGTGTTGTTGAGTTTATGAAAGGTTGCGTGGTCAATCATTTCCAACCCCAGTTCGCGCAGACGATCGCACTCGCGACCATTATGGACGATATCACCTAAGCAATAAAGATGTTGACGGGACGACAATTCTTCCTCAGCCTTGTGGATGGCTGTGGTTACTCCAAAGCAGAAGCCGGAACCTTCGTCAATTTCAATCTTCAACATAGATGAACGAGATTAGAATGAGTAGGCAACATTTCCCATAATGGTATTGGTGGACTGATGATATTTTGCCCAGGTCAAGCCAATCTTGAATTTTCGCAAAGAGAGACCGGCACCTGCAGAAAGTCCTGCCATATGGCTCGAACCTGCCGCTTTCAGTTCGTAGGCACGACGGAAATTGTATCCCGCCGCGATATACATATAACTTGCGGGCTTCACCTCAACACCAAAGACCACGTGGTTCAGCATGAGGCGAGTTACTTTCATAGGCTTTACATCATCACAATAATAGTCGTTTTTCTTCCAACGGGTCAAGTCAGTCAATGTTACGTTAAACTGAACAGGAAGGTGCGCCAGTCCCTTTGTAAAACCTGCCTGGAAATTAAAGGGAACGCGCTCAACGACGCCGTCGAAAGTTTTTATCTGAGCACCAATATTTCGCATGACTACCGAAGCACTGAAGTCTTTCTCGAAATCGTAATAATTCAAGCCGACATCAACCGCAACGGCGAGAGATGAATAATCTGCGATGTTTGAGTAGGCAAATTTGAGGTTCGCACCGCCTGCCCATTTGTCAGAAAGGAGATAAGAATAGCCCACACCGAGCACCATGTCCTTAGGAGAAAAAGTACCTAATGTATTGCCCATAGCATCCGTTTCCGTCATAGAACCATAGCCTAAATAGTTGGCAAATACGGCTCCCGTGTGACGTTCGCCGAAAGCACGGGAGAATTGAGCGCCCATCCATTTTGTACCATCGGCATAGTTCATAAATTCGAGGCCGAGGAGACAACTGTCGAGCGATGCCAGCATAGCAGGATTGTGCAGAACAATTCCGGGCTGGTCGTCTATGGTTGATATGTTTTCACCACCCAACGCAGCAACATGCGATGACGTCGGTAAAGTCATCACTGTCATCGTAGAACCGCTCTCTTGTGCCATAACGAGGGAACAAAAAAGGGTGCAAATGGTGAGAATTAACAATTTTTTCATTATAATTTCTAAATTATGCGCCAAAGTTACTACTTATTTTAGAATTTGGGCGTACTTTTGCACTGCAAAAATAAACGAACCCATCAATTTTTTGTTTTTTTTACTCAAAAACGACGGGGTTAGTTGTCAAATTGCTTCAAAAGCTCTAACCAAGTATCTATATAACGGAAAATTTCCACTTTTAGTGTGAAGGATTCACTTTTAGCTTCAAAAGAATGGTGCGATCTCGTTTTTGAAGGTCGTAACAAAGAATACGGTGCCTATCAGCTGCGTAAGACTGCTGGGCGCCGATACCGCTTTGCAGCTATGGTGATTGGCGGATGTTTCCTTGTCCTGGCTTTGTTGGCGGCTGTCACAGGCTGGTTTGCTTACAGAGCCTTACAACGTACGATAGAAGAGGTGCAGGAGGTTGTTCACATGAAGCCGTTGAAGGATCCCGAGGTTAAGCGTATCTCCACTGGACGCCGTGCCGTGGCAAATGCATCGCCCGATGCAAAAACGGGAACGCCAGAGATGACAGAGGAGCAGGTAGTCTCAAAACCTACGGGTGTCGTTGGTCCTGACGATAAGGTCTTTGTAACTGAATCAACTTTGGAAGATCAGGATATGTTCCACAATGCAGACAAGAAGGATCTTCCTGTTGAAGGACCTCAACTCGTTAAGACGGACATCGTTGAAGGACGTCCACTCTTCCCAGGTGGCGATAAGGCTTTGATGCAGTGGCTGGATGCCCATGTCATTTATTCGTCATCTGCAGTGAGACAGAAGTTGGAGGGTGATGTTGAAGTGGCGTTTATTATTGACGAAGAAGGCAATGTTATTGAGCCCGAAATCATCAAGCACCTCAATCCGACCCTCGATCGTGCAGTAATGCAGGCTATTCAGCAAATGCCGAAATGGAGTCCGGGAACTCTCCGCGGCAAACCAACTTGCACAAAGATTTCAATTCCCGTTCATTTTCAGCTCAAATAGTTTTATTAAAGAAACCAAAGGGAAGTGGCAGCGATGTCACTTCCTTTTGGTTTTTCTATGGCCATTAAGTATCATCTATGCTTATTAAGTGTTGATATAAACTCCTCCAGGGAGAGTTTTGATAAGGCCAGCCATTTCCATTTGGAAGAGGAGAGTGGTGAGGACTGCTGTCGTCAGCCCTGTCTGAGCGGAGAGTTGCTGAGCGGAAAGACCGTCAGTAGGACTTAGGGCTTCGAGAATTTGTTGTTGGTCGGAGGGCAGTTGAGGTGTTCCCTCTATCGTTTGGCTGCTTCCTTTGTGGGAATCTGTGAAAGCGTAGGCTTTGGTGTTTGTATTGCTAAAAAGTTCGAGTTGTCGGGGCGTTGATCTGTAAGTATTGGTGTGTTCCCACCAACCGATTTCGTGTATGATGTCTTCTGCGCAGGTAGTGATGTAAGCCTCTTGCTTTTTGATGAGCGTATTGCATCCTACGCTATAAGGGTCTGTGACACGCCCAGGACAAGCAAAAACGGGGCGATTGTATTCATTCGCCAGGCGGGCGGTTACTAACGAGCCTCCGTGCTCGGCGCTTTCAACAACGAGGGTTGCATCAGTCATTCCTGCAATGATACGGTTCCTGCGAAGGAAATTGCCTTGAAGCGGTTCTGTGCCGTGGGCATATTCGGTAATGATGCCACCATGTTTACAGAAAGCTACTGCATCATTGCGATGAGCCGCTGGATAGATTTGGTCAAGACCATGGGCGACGACGCCAATTGTGGCCATTCCTTCCTGGTAGGCCGCGCGTTGTGCATGGATGTCCACACCATAGGCAAGGCCGCTGACAACCAGTGTATCTGGGAGTTCCTTGGCTAATTCCTTCATAATCTTGCTGCACATCCGCTTACCGTACTCAGTAATCTTTCTTGTGCCAACGGTAGAAAGTGAGTATTGTGGATTTAGCGAAACATTGCCGCGATAATAGAGTACGATTGGAGGGTCAGGACACTGCCTTAGGCGTTCTGGATAATCCGGTGATGTTATACTTAATATCTGTATGGAATGCTTTTGACAGTAGTTGACTTCTATTTGAGCCTTCTCCAATGCCTCTTTTCGCCCTCTTTCAATTGTATGAATGAGATATGGCTTCATTTGTTCGTTGAGGCTTTGGAGCGATTCTTGTGGATGCAAGAGTGCAGCTTCTGCGTCTCCTGTCTCTCTAATTATTTCAAGTGCCTGGTTCTGGGTTAAGCCAGGAAGAAAAGTTAATGCAACAGCATATAGCATGATGATTGATATATTATAAAAGCAAAAAGAGCCCACATAGGTGGACTCTTTTTATAGGTTCATCCGGTCGGATTATTCTTTAAATCAATTCGTAGTTCTATGGACTCGCCCTTAGAAGTTGAAAAGGAGTTTCTGCCATTGATCGGCGAAGGCATCCATGGAGGGGAAAAGGAGATTTGCGCCCTCGTTAAGGAGTACTTCATCCTTCAAAGGACCCGTATTTGCTGCAATGGTGAAAACCTCTGCTGCAACTCCGGCGCGAACACCTAAAGGAGCATTCTCAACAACCAAGGCTTCCCAAGGACGGAGATTCATCTTCTTCAATCCCATAAGATATGGTTCTGGATTAGGTTTACCATGAACCACATCGCGGGAGGATACGATTAGTTCTTCTTTGAAGAAGCCGGGATAGTTACTCGTCAGACGCGTTAAGAGACTGGCCTGGCCACTACCTGTTACCACCATGATGATTTTTCCAGAGGCTTTAACTTGCGTGAGCAGTTCCTCTGTACCATGCATCTTAGGAGCAGGAGGGAAGGAATTGAAGGCCTTGCACTTTAGTTGATAGATGTGTTCAACTTCTTCCTCTGTAGTCTCGCGACCCCATTGGCGCATGGTGAGCCAGTTAATGGTGGAAAACCCTGTACGGCCTTCGTTAAGGAAGACCTCTTCTTCTGTCATGGCCAAACCATATTCGTTGCAGACACGTGACCATGAGATGGCATGATAGGGCATCGAGTCAAAGAGAACGCCGTCCATATCGAACATGATACCTTTTACAGGCAAATGTCCTCCGTCAACATCAACACCCTCGGCGCGCGCTTCTTCAGCGAAATCGGGGTGCTTGGCCCAATATGCTAAAATCGCTTCTTTCATTCTTTATTGGTGAATGCAGGCTTAGAGTCTTGCCTTGATAGCTTCACTCTCAGCCTCATAACCTGGCTTGCCAAGGAGTGCGAACATGTTCTTCTTGTAAGCTTCTACACCAGGCTGGTTGAAGGGGTTAACATCAAGGAGAAGACCGCTGACACCGCAAGCACGCTCGAAGAAGTAGATCAACTGACCGAGGTAGTACTCGTTGAGTTCAGGCATTACAACACGCATGTTGGGAACACCACCGTCAACGTGTGCCAACTGTGTACCGAGTTCTGCCATCTTGTTAACCTCGTCAACACGCTTTCCTTCGAGGAAGTTGAGGCCATCGAGGTTTTCGTCGTCGTGGGGGAAGAGGAGAGTGTGCTTTGCGTTTTCTACGCTGATAACAGTTTCGAAGATAGTACGTTCGCCTTCCTGAATCCACTGACCCATAGAGTGAAGGTCGGTGGTAAAGTCAACAGCAGCGGGGAAGATACCCTTGCCATCCTTACCTTCGCTTTCACCGTAGAGTTGCTTCCACCATTCATTCATATAGTGGAGTTTGGGCTGGAAGTTTACGAGGATTTCAATCTTCTTGCCTGCCTGATAGAGGGCGTTGCGAACAACAGCATACTGAGTAACGATATTGTCATCGTTTGCACTCTGAGCTTCCATATCCTGAGCACCCTTAACGAGAGCATCGATGTCAAAACCTGCACAAGCGATGGGCAGGAGACCTACGGGAGTAAGGACACTGAAACGACCACCAACATTATCAGGGATGATGAAACTGGTGTAGCCTTCCTTGTCAGCGGTAGTACGAGCTGCACCGCGCTTAGCATCAGTAACAGCAACGATTACCTTGCGAGCCATTTCCTTACCACGCTGTTCCTCGCACTGCTTCTTGAGAAGACGGAAAGCGAGAGCAGTTTCAGTGGTGGTACCAGACTTAGAGATGTTGATAACACCGAAGTTACGGCCCTTAAGATAGGTGCAAAGTTCATAGAGGTAGTCTTCGCCAATGTTGTTACCAGCAAAAAGGATGATGGGGTTCTTACCGTCGTTGGTAAGCCATTCAAACTGGTTACTAAGTGCTTCGATTACTGCACGGGCACCGAGGTAGCTGCCGCCGATACCTGCAACAACGATAGTGTCGCAGTTTTCGCGAAGAGTCTGAGCACAAGCCTTGATTTCAGCGAGGAATTCAGGGGTGGTTTCAGAAGGAAGGTGCATCCAACCGAGGAAGTCGTTACCGAGACAGGTACGCTCTTCGAGCGCCTGCTGAGCGGCATGAACATTTGCACTTACTTTTTCGATGGCTTCAGTAGAAAGGAACTGAGTTGCCTTGTTGAGTTCGAGACGAATCATTGTATATATTTTTATTGTTTAGTTTTCTATTATTTGGCTGCAAAGTTATGACTATTTTTTCCTTTTTGCAAGCAAAACCTTCAAAAAACAAACATTTTTCCTGGTGGCAACGGCATAGAAATGAAGTCCACAATACGATTTTACCAGATAACGCTTGCTTCACTCGTGATTTATACTTAATTTTGCCGAAAGAAATCTTATTTTTTTACCAATCTGTTCTCGAAACTATGGATGACTTATTCGTATTCCGCAAGTTTATGTTTGACGAAGATCCTGTCTTCTTGGATCATTGCCGTGAGGCTGCAATTGAGAAGTTGCAGACGCTTTTTCCCGGCAAGCGTATCACGCAATATGACTCATTGACGCTGGGTATCGAATCCGACTCCCTTTATTCGGAAACGGGTATCGATATTTATGAACTTGGCCTTGTTGATTATGAACTTCCCGCCTTTAAAAATACAACGAATGAGGAGGTCACGACATTTAGAGTATAATCAGGATGTGTAATTCTTCATTAGCTTTGTGATAGGAAAAAAGAGAGATTCCGCTTTTTCGACACAAATCTTATTCGTAACTTTGCACACGAAATAAGAAGTAAAATAATATGAAACTCATGACTCCTTTACGTAAGAAGATTGCAACAGCTTCATTGTCAGCGTTGTTTTTGGCGTGTGGCATTAGTTCTGCACATGCTCAATCTGTAATATTTCCTCAGGAAACACAACCTGGAATAGCGGTTATGCAGGCAGAAAGCGATGTCTGGACACTTGCCAATGATATTCTTTCTGCGTCATTTGTACGAGAAAACGGACACTTGTTCTTCGGTGGTTGTAAGGCTTTGAATCTCGAAAAAGGTTCAGAACTTTTTGAGGTGCGCTTTGGCTCAACAGGAACGAAGACGGTCAAAGCTTCTGAAATGACCCTTCAGAAGGTCGAGGCAAAGACTTTGGAAGGCGATACAAATGCCGTTAAGGGTAGCGAACGTTTCCCGGGACAGGCCCTTGAAGCCACTTTCACCTATAAATACAATACGGCGACAGTGACCATTCTCTGGCGCGCTGTACTCCGTGACGGTAGTCATTATATCCGTACGGAAATGGAGGTGACGAGCGACAAAGCCGTGCAGTTCTACAATCTTACTCCGATGATCTACACGGTCAACGCCAGCGAGGCAGGCAGTACGCCCAGGGTTGTTGGCAATACCCGCGGTGCTATTGTCATCAGCGATAAGATTTTTGCTGGTCTTGAAACTCCGATGGGTATCAATAGTGCTGGTAGTGGAAGTGTTGCTACGGAAGGAGAAGTCGTTCAGACCGTTAAGGATTCATGGACACAGAATTCTTTTACGGTAGTTCCTGAAAATGAGGTTCCCAAGCGTGTTAATGAGGTCGGCTATTATTATCCTGATGTAAGTGTGATGAAGAAACAGATCACACTTAACGAAAAGGGTGTTCTCAATGTTGAAATCGTTTATGCTGATGGAACGCACGGCTTGAATATCGTTGGAGTTGATATCGTTAATGAAAACGGCGATGAGGTTTCTGGCGATTATCATCATGGTTTCTCTGGTTATGAAAAGAAAGATAACCTTTATTCTTTCTCAGTACCTTATGCAGGAACTTTCACAATCCGTTATTTTGTAGAAACCAAGACGGAAACTATTACGTCCAGCGGAAATATAACTGCGAATCTCGTCGTGACTCCGGAAGGCGAGGTTTCTCAGGAGAGCCTTGTTCCTGTTACGGGCATTTGGAGTCGAAATACTAAACTCCAGGCTAATGACAATTGGAAGGTTTCCGCTGTTGTAGGTCTCGTTGCTGAGGGACAGCAGCGTCGTTCTTTCCTGGCTTACAGTGAACGTGAGCGTGCTGTGCCTTGGCGTGCTTATCCTTGCTATATTTCCTGGTACGAACTAAACATTGACCGCAACAATGCTACGGCTCCCGGCTATGTAGGCAACATGACTATTGAGCAGTGTGCTGATGTGGTAAGTCATTGGAAGAGTGATTTCTATGAAAAATATCACATTGCTCCCAAGGCCTTCGTTTGGGATGATGGCTGGGACAATTACGGAACATGGACTTTCAACTGCAACTTCCCGAACGGTTTCCGCGAAGTCGATGATTTAGCCAAGGACATGAACACGGGTATCGGAGCGTGGTTGGGTCCCGTTGGCGGTTACGGCAAGAGCGGTGACTATCGTCGTGCGTATTGGACCAATCAGGGCCAGAAAATGGAACTTTCTAACGCGAACTATTACCAGGTCTTTAAGGATGCCGCCAAGAACCTCACCGTAGATCAAGGCTATGATTTCCGCTTCTTCAAGTTTGACGGTATCTCTGATAAGTTCTCTGCAACAGGTCCCGCTGACGGCGTGACAGGAGAAGAAAATGCAGAAGGTATCATCCGTTTGGAACGCTATGTTCGCGAGGATCTCCGTCCTGATATCTTCTTCAATACGACCGTGGGAACCTGGGCGAGTCCTTTCTGGTACCACTTCAGCGATGCCACCTGGCGTCAGGAAAAGGACTATGGAACAGTAGGCAATAATTCCATTGACCGTGAAAACTGGATTACCTATCGCGACGAACTCGTTTATCGTAATTATGTGACTGCGAGTCCTATTTGTCCTATCAATACTTTGATGACGCACGGATTTATTCTCTCCAGTCATGGCGATGTTTCCAAGAATATGGACTATGAGGCTGTGGTTCGTGAAATGCGTTGTGCCTTTGCTTGCGGTAGCGGTATGGTTGAACTTTACAACGATTATGCGTTGATGAACAACATCAATGGTGGTCGTCTGTGGGGAGATCTCGCAGAGTGTATTCAGTGGCAGCAGGAAAATGCCGATGTGCTTCCCGATGCACATTGGGTAGGAGGTAATCCCTGGGATGGTTCAAAGGCTAATATCTATGGATGGGCAAGCTGGAACGGCGAAAAGGCAACCCTCGCTCTCCGTAATGGCGCGACCACCACGAAGACATTTACGACGACACTTCGTGAAGCTCTCGAGATCCCTGCTTATGTAAAGGGTACAATCCAACTTCGCAAGGCCTTTGGCAATCAGGCTGCTCTTAGCGGTCTCGACGAGAACACTCCTATTGATATTGATACTAAACTTTCTTTGAAACTACCAGCGTCCAGTCTGTATGTTTTCAGTGGTGCAGAAGGTTCAGCACAGCCTGTTGCTGTGACAGGCATCAGTCTCGATGCTACGTTTTATAACATTGACGAAAAGACAATATTTACCCCTGTTGCAACTCTTGCTCCGGCTAATGCCTGGAATAAGACTATCACTTGGGCAACAAGCGATAAGAGCATTGCTACTGTTGATGCTAAAACGGGTGTAGTAACTGCAAAGGGGGTTGGAACCTGTATGATTACGGCTACGGCTGCTGATGGCAATCATGTTGCAACAGCAACGATCAATGTAAGTGAATATGTAAAGCCTGATTATTTCACGTCATTTGATAAGGATGATGCTGCAAGTCGTTCGGACCGATACCTCAATGGGGTCAGCATCACGGTCAAAGGTGTGAAACAAACAGCAACTGCTGATGCGAGCCATAAGCCTTATCAGTTACTTGAAGATATCTTTGAAGTAGAACCTGGTGCTACCATTCAGCCCGCTGTGGATTGGAATGGTACATGGATGCATAGTTATGTATATGTGGACTATGACCGTAATCGCCAGTTTGATGTTGAGAGTGCCAATGATGAGGAACTTGTAAGTTACACCTATTATAATGGTAAAAACTCGAAGGGAACTTCGGTGAGCAATAGTTGTGGTGTTGGCAGTCTGCCTTCTTTCGTGGCGCCTCAGGAACCAGGTGAATATATGATGCGTTTCAAGGTCGATTGGGACTGTATTGATCCAGCTGGTAATAGTGACCCTTCAAATCTGATTCTTACGAATGGCGGTAGCATTACTGATGTGGTTCTTCGTGTCAAGGGTGATAGCGATGGTATCACTACGGTTTCTTCCATTTTGCATCCCAACCAGACCTTTGACCTGCAAGGCCGTCCTGTAACAGATACTTCTGCTCATGGTGTTTACATCATCAATGGCAAGAAAGTAGTGAAATAAGAAACATAAAGTTATATATACAATAACGGCTCCCTCGTAAAATAAGAGGGAGCCGTTATTGTTTTATGTATTGATCACTTACTCAATAACATATGAGGATTAGTCGAGAGAGTGAATGACGAGGCCGGAGCGGAGCTTGGGCTCAAACCAAGTAGCCTTGGGGGGCATGATGTTACCGGTATCAGCAATGTTCATTACCTGATCCATGCTTACGGGGTAGAGTGCGAGAGCTGCTACCATTTCACCGCTATCAACGCGACGCTTGAGTTCGCCAAGTCCGCGGAGACCGCCAACGAAATCGATACGCTTGCTGGAACGAAGGTCGCCGATCTCGAGGATTTCCTGAAGAATGAGACGGCTGCTGATATCAACGTCAAGAACACCGATGGGATCGTTTGGGTCATAGGTTCCGGGCTTTGCATCAAGGCTGTACCATTCACCTTCAATGTAGAGAGAGAACTGGTGCGCATGCTCGGGGTGATATTCGCGAGGACCCTGATTAACGATATAGAAATTCTCAGCAATGCGAGTAAGGAATTCATCCTTGCTCATACCGTTCAAGTCCTTTACAACACGGTTGTAGTCGAGGATAGTAAGTTGTTCTGCGGGGAAACAAACAGCCATGTAGAAGCTGCTTTCAGCATCAGGACCTGCAGCCTTTTCTGCACCTACGCGAGCGGCAGCAGCAGAACGATGGTGACCGTCAGCGATATAAAGGGCATCCATCTTTGCAAATTCCTCGGTGATGATAGCCTTGTCCGCCTTGTCAGAGATGACCCAGAACTTGTGGCTGAAACCATCAACAGGAGCAACAAAGTCGTAAACAGGTTCAGTGGCAGCTACCTTGTCGATAAGAGCGAGGAGTGCCTCATTGTGCTTGAAAGCGAGGAATACGGGTTCAACGTTAGCATTGGTCTCACGGACATGGCGCATGCGATCGTCCTCTTTGTCTCGGCGAGTTAGTTCGTGCTTCTTGATAATGCCGTTCATATAGTCATCGACATGAGCACAAAGAACAATACCGTACTGCCAGTGAAGCTGGCCGTCTGTGTGCTTCATTGCCTGGGCATAGAGGTAGTAGTTTTCCTCGTTATCTTTAACGAGCCAGCCATTTTCCTGGAACTTACGGAAATGCTCTGCACCGCTTGTGTAAACGCGTTCATCGTATTCGCTTGTGCCTTCAGGAAAATTGATTTCAGGCTTGATGATATGGTAGAGAGACATTTCGTTCTCACCTGCTTCAACGCGAGCCTCATCACTTTCCAGAACGTCGTATGGACGGCTTTCTACATATTCTACAAATTCTTGAGGCGGACGAATGCCGCGGAAAGGTTTAACTCTTGGCATAGTATTCTGATTTTATTTTGGTTAGTGTTCTTAATAATCGCTGGCAAAATTAAGCATTAACTATGAAACAACCAAATAAAAGTAGGGGTAATTATTGATAAAGATATCTTTTGATTGACTTCTTTGCTGTCTTCTCAAATTCGCGGTCGTGTAGGCGTATTTCTTTGAGGCGGCAGAAAGAGGGAAGAATAGCGTTCAACTCCTGCCGATTCTGCTCCATCAGCAGTTTAACTTCCTCTGTGGAAAGTGGAATTGCCTCCACATCATCGGGGTCAGGATAAACCAGTGCGATGAGGTTTTGACCTTCTTGCAAAACGAGAGATTCACAGACTGCTGGCATGGAGTTGAGCTTATCCTCGATTTCTTCGGGATAGATATTTTGGCCGTTGGCACCGAGCAGCATGTTCTTGATGCGTCCCTTGATGAAAAGGTGGCCATCTTCGGTGAAAACTCCTAGATCCCCAGTGTGTAGCCATCCCGCGGAACCAAGGACCGCAGCTGTGGCTTCCTCATTTTTATAGTAGCCCAACATGACATTCATGCCTCGGCAGACGACTTCACCTTCGATGTCTGCTGTATTAGGATCCCCAGCACGAAGGAGCGTTCCGTCTTTGGCAATAAGAGCGAGTTCCATATTCGGAACGACGGTGCCGCATGAGCCAAGAATATGTTCTTTCCAATCACTATATGTAATCATGGGTGAGGTTTCTGTAGTGCCGTAACCGCTAGTGATGGGAAAATCAACTCCCATGAGGAATTGCTCAATTTCTTGATTCATGGGTGCACCTCCAGTCATAATCTGGTATATGTTGCCACCAAACTGATCTTTGATCCAGCCTACGACACGTTCTTTCACTCGACTCTTAATGAGCGGGAGTTGGAGTAGGTAGCGAGCCCTATGGAGGTCCATACGTTGATAGACATGTTTTCGTACAATCTTTTCTATGACCATAGGCACGGCAATCAGAATTGCCGGCTTGACCTTCGCTGCAGCTTCCATTACGAGGGAAGGTGCAGGTTGGCGGTTCAGGAAATGAATGTGACATCCTTGGATGAAACCAAAAATTATTTCACAAGCCATGCCATAAGTGTGGGCCATAGGGAGCGTGCTGAGCATGGTGTCCTCTGACTTAACATGTGGGCCAAAATTCTGCAGGGCAAAATCAAGATTACTCCACAGTGAACGGTAAGGAATCATCACTCCTTTTGAAAAACCTGTCGTTCCACTTGTGTAGTTGATAATAGCCAAAGTCTCAAGATTTTCATGGGTATAGACAACATGCTCACGAGCAAAACGTCTTGGGTATTTCTTTCCGAAAAGTTCATTGAGGTGTTCATGAACATAAACCAGAACATCAGAGCGTGTATTGCGAATCGAAAGGTCATTGAGATAGGCGATGCCTTGCAAATCAGGCATTTTCTCAAAATCAATGTCTTTTGCTACACCGTCACCCACATAGAGAAACTTGGCTTCGCTGTGGTTTACGATATTGTGGATTTGCTCTGGCTGAAACTCGCACTGAATAGGAACGACGACGCAACCGTAAGTAAGGATACTGAAAAAGGCTACAGCCCAGTTGGCACTGTTTCTTCCGCAAATGGCAATTTTGTCACCAGGTTTTAACCCAGCGACTTCCATACCAATGTGGAGCTTGGCCATTCTACGAGCAACATCACAGAAACGGAGCGTGTCGCCTTTGTAATCTGTAAAAGCATTTTGGTTCCAGTGATCAATCAGCGTCTTCTCTATGTTTGCAATAAAACTCTGCGGTTGGTTCATATCAAGAATAGTTATGTCGTGTTTCTATGTTTTGTGAGCAAAGGTAATAATTATTAGCACAAAAGTGCGGCATTTGTGCAATTTAATATACTAATGGAGAGTTTTATGCCACTTTTTGCTTTGTGAATAAGCCAAAAAAGAGGACAGCCAATTTGACTGTCCTCTTTTTATATAAAGGAGGGAATTACTTGTTTACCTGGAAACGGGTATTACCAGTAGCAAAGAAGTCGCTGATCTGGCGTGCAGCGGCAAGACCGGCGTTGATGTTAGCTTCAGCGGTCTGTGCGCCCATCTTCTTGGGAGTTGAGAAGTAACGGCCTTCGCACTTAGCAGCGAAATCAGCATCAGCATCGGGCTTGATGTCGGTGACATAGCGCAAGTCTGTGCGTTCCTCCATAAGAGCAAGGAGTTCTGCTTCATTGATGACTTCCTTACGAGCAGTATTGAGCAAAACAGCGCCCTTCTTCATCGTAGAGCAGAGAGCGCGGTTGATGCTCTGCTTGGTTTCGGGAGTTGCAGGGATGTGGAGACTGATAACATCGCACTCACGGAAGAGTTCATCCTGAGAGTCAACGGCGTGAACACCAGCAGCCTCGATAACATCCTTGGGGCAGAATGCATCGTAAGCCCAAACTTCCATACCGAAGCCCTTAGCAATACGGCTGACATTACGACCGACATTTCCGAAAGCAAGAATACCGAGACGCTTACCCATAAGTTCAGAACCAGCAGCACCGGTGTAGAACTTACGAACGGCAAAGACGAGAAGACCGAAGCAGAGTTCTGCAACAGCATTGGCATTCTGGCCAGGTGTATTCATAACAACGATATTGCGTGCAGTTGCAGCAGCAAGATCTACATTGTCATAACCAGCACCAGCACGAACGACAATCTTCAAGTTGGGAGCAGCGTCCATGACTTCTGCATCCACTTTGTCGGAACGGATGATGAGAGCATCAGCATCCTTCACAGCTTCGAGAGCCTGAGCGCGTTCCGTGTATTTCTCAAGGGTAGCAAACTCGTGGCCTGCACCTTCTACGATTTCACGGATTCCCTGAACTGCAGCAGCAGCAAAGGGCTTTTCTGTTAAAACGAGAACCTTCATTCTAATTACGAATTATGAATTAAGAATTAAGCGTGGAGCTTTTCGAATTCCTGCATGGTCTCAACGAGGGCCTGAACACCTTCGAGAGGCATTGCGTTGTAGCAACTTGCGCGGAAACCACCAACATCACGATGGCCCTTGATACCGTGCATACCACGAGCTGTAGCAAATTCAAGGAATTCAGCCTGGAGATCTTCCTTACCCTCAGCCATTACGAAGCAGATGTTCATATAGCTGCGGTCTTCCTTGCAGGTAACAGTACCACGGAAGAGGGGATTACGGTCGATTTCGCCATAAAGGAGATCTGCACGTTCTTTAGCACGACGTTCCATTTCTACAACACCACCCTGAGCCTTGATCCAACGGAGGGTCTGGAGGCAGGTGAAGATGGGAACTACAGGAGGAGTATTGAACATACTGCCCTTGTTTACATGGGTGCGGTAGTCAATCATGGTGGGGATAGGACGGGTTACCTTGCCGAGAATATCGGTACGAACGATGATAAAGGTAACACCAGCCATAGAAAGGTTCTTCTGAGCACCACCATAGATCATAGCGTACTTCTTAACATCAAGAACGCGGCTGAAGATGTCACTGGACATATCTGCCACAAGGTTTACGGGGCTGTCAATATCTTCGTGAAGTTCGGTACCGTAAATGGTGTTGTTCGTTGTGATGTGGAAATAATCAGCATCAGCGGGAACGGTGTAATCCTTAGGGATATAAGTGAAATTGTCAGCAGCGCTAGAGGCTACTTCTACAGCTTCACCAAAGAGCTTAGCTTCCTTCAAAGCCTTCTTAGCCCAAACACCAGTATTGAGGTAAGCCGCCTTGTTTTCGAGGAGGTTGAAAGGAACATAGCAGAACTGAGTGCTGGCACCACCACCTACAAAGAGAACTTCGTAACCTTCGGGAACATTGAGAAGTTCCTTGATGAGGGCCTGGGCTTCGTCCATGACAGCCTGGAAATTCTTTGTACGGTGACTGATTTCTGCGAGAGAGAGACCAGTCTCATCGAAATTGATGAGTGCATCAGCAGTTGCCTTGATGACTTCGGGGGGCAGGATAGAGGGACCTGCGCCAAAATTGTACTTTTTCATTTGTTATATGATTTATTGGTTAGTTATAAGGGCTTATTGTTGCTGTTTGGGGTCAACGGCAATACGAGCACGCATCAACGTTGCCACAACTTCGTCGTTGATGGTATTTACCATCTGGTCGAAAAGTTTTACAGATTCAATCTTATAAATTACAAGAGGATCCTTCTGCTCGTAACTTACGTTGCGGACAGAGTGCTTGAGTTCGTCGAGGAGACGGAGATTTTCCTTCCATGCATCGTCGATGTTGCGGAGGAGAATCATCTTCTCGAATTCCTTTACAATGTTCTTGCACTGGGTGTCGTATGCTTCCTGCAGCTTGACGTTCATATTGTAGATAAACTTGCTGTCAGAGATAGGAATGCTGACGTTAACGAATTTGTTGTTGGGATTCTCAACGATATCGGTGATAACGGGGAGAGCAGTGCTGGCAATGCTGTTGATACGGCGATGGAAGGTTTCCATACAAGCCTGGAAGGCCTTTTCTTCAAGGTCTTCAATCTTAGCGCTGCCACGACGAGCATCGTGGTGTTCTTCGTTGGTGAAAGGACATTCCATAGCGAAAATTTCGATGAAACGTTCCTTGCAATCCACGTAGTCATACTTTTCGATGATTTCAACCACACGGTCCCAGATCATGTTGGAGATATCCATGCCGATACGTTCACCCATGAGAGCGTGACGACGCTTTTCATAGATGATGGTACGCTGCTGGTTCATTACATCATCGTATTCGAGAAGATGCTTACGCATACCGAAGTTGTTTTCTTCAACCTTCTTCTGTGCACGTTCAACAGAGTTGCTGATCATCTTGCTCTCGAGCATTTCGCCTTCTTTGAAACCAAGCTTATCCATTACGCTGGCAATACGTTCGCTGGCGAAGAGACGCATCAGTTTGTCTTCAAGAGAAATGAAGAATACAGAAGAACCAACGTCACCCTGACGACCGGAACGACCACGGAGCTGGCGGTCAACACGACGGCTTTCATGACGTTCTGTACCGATGATAGCAAGACCACCTGCTTCACGAACATCGTCGGAGAGCTTGATGTCGGTACCACGACCTGCCATGTTGGTTGCAATGGTTACTGCACCGAGGAGACGTTCTTCCTCGCGGATTTCACCGGTTGTACCGTTAATCTCATCGAGTCGCTTCTGCCACATTTTTGCGGTTGCGTTGTCGCAGAATGCACGCTCGTCAGTGGTAACATATACCTTACCGGGGACGCTCTGACCTGCACGTGCAACGATATCTGCTTCCTTCTGGTGAAGTTTAGCATTCAATACCTGGTGGTCGTTGATCTTACGAACACGGAGCAAACGGCTGAGCAATTCACTGATTTCCACGCTGGTTGTACCCACGAGGCAGGGACGACCGCTGGTGCGCATCAATTCGATTTCGTCGATAACTGCATTGTACTTCTCACGCTGGGTACGATAAACGCGGTCGTTCATATCATCACGGGCGATGGGCTTGTTGGTAGGAATTTCAACAACATCGAGTTTGTAGATATTCCAGAATTCACCAGCCTCGGTGATAGCGGTACCGGTCATACCAGCGAGTTTGTGGTACATACGGAAGTAGTTCTGGAGTGTAATGGTAGCGAAGGTCTGGGTAGCAGCCTCTACCTTTACATGTTCCTTTGCTTCAACAGCTTGATGGAGACCGTCGCTCCAACGACGACCTTCCATGATACGACCTGTCTGCTCATCGACAATTTTTACCTGACCATCCATGATGACATAGTCGTCGTTGAGTTCGAACATAGTATATGCCTTCAGCAGCTGCTGGAGGGTGTGCACGCGGTCGCTCTTGACTGCGTATTCTGCGAGGAGTTCATCCTTTTTAGAAACGCGTTCTTCTTCGGTGAGCTTTTCCTTTTCGAGGGCGGAAAGCTGTGAGGTGATATCGGGAAGAACGAAGAGATCCTTGTTCTTTACCTGGTCAGAAAGCCATGCAGTACCCTTATCGGTCAAGTCGCAGGACTTCTGCTTTTCATCAACAACGAAGTAGAGGGGCTTGGTAGCCTCGGGCATGTGCTTGTTGTTGTTCTCCATGTAGTATTCCTCGGTCTTGAGCATACCAGCCTTGATGCCGGGCTCAGAGAGGTACTTGATGAGAGCCTTGTTCTTGGGAAGAGCCTTGTAAGAACGGAAGAGGAGAAGGTTACCCTGTTCCTGATCTTCGGGATTCTCACTGGAGATGAGCTTCTTTGCCTCTGCAAGGAGTTTGCTGGCAAAGGTACGCTGAACATTAACGAGTTGTTCAACGAGGGGCTGATACTGTTCGTACATCTGGTCATCGCCGCGGGCAACAGGACCACTGATAATAAGAGGAGTACGAGCATCGTCAATCAATACGGAGTCAACCTCATCGACGATAGCATAATAGTGCTTACGCTGAACGAGGTCCTCGGGACGCATCGCCATGTTATCGCGGAGGTAGTCGAAACCGAATTCATTATTGGTACCGAAGGTGATATCGGCATTGTAGGCGTTACGACGAGCCTGGCTGTTGGGCTGGTGCTTGTCGATGCAGTCAACGCTGAGGCCCTGGAACATATAGAGAGGACCCATCCATTCGGAGTCACGCTTTGCAAGGTAATCGTTGACGGTTACCACGTGAACGCCACGGCCGGAAAGAGCGCGGAGGAATACAGGGCAGGTTGCTACGAGAGTCTTACCTTCACCAGTTGCCATTTCGGCAATCTTACCTTGTTCAAGAACTACACCACCGAACAACTGAACATCGTAGTGTACCATATTCCAAAGGGTATCGTTACCACCGGCAACCCAATGGTTGTGATAGATAGCCTTTGTGCCGTCAGCAGAAATTTCAACGAAATCCTTGGTAAGTGCCAGTTCCTTATCAAATTCGGTAGCGGTAACTTCGATAGTTTTGTTTTCTGTGAAACGACGGGCGGTTTCCTTCATGATACCGAATGCCTCGGGAAGGGCCTTGTCGAGAGCCTTGTCAATACGTTCGAGAACTTCTTTCTCGAGTTTGTCAATCTGGTTAAAGATGAGTTCACGGTCCTCGATGGGAGTGTCTTCAATCTTTGCCTTCAGTTCCAGAATCTTCTCGTTGAGATCAGCGGCAGAGTCCTGGATCTGCTGACGGAGAAGGGGAGTTTTTGCACGGAGTTCGTCATTGGTGAGTCCCACCATGGCCTCGTGAGCGGCCTTACATTTAGCAACAATCGGTTCAATCTCCTTCATGTCTCGGGAGAACTTACTGCCGAAAATGCTTGCGATAATACTTTTAAAATTCATATAGTGTTTTTATTGTTTTTTTCTAATCAAGTTATCTGAGTGCGGCTTTCGCACAGGCATTCGGGGCACGGATTCGCATCGCCTTGCTGAGCGTCGGAGCGATGCAGTCGACGGACGCGGGTCTATCATTGGTTTCTGCTTCCACACCACAACCATAGAAGATGATGGGGAAAGAAACGTAGGATTCACGGGAAATCTGTGTGGGTTGGTTGGGGTCGCTCGAAGTGATTCGCCAGCCAGGTTGAACTTGAATGTTTACATCTCCGGAACGCTGGGGATTGAAACCTCCACGCATTCGGGAGATGCCAGGAGTCCAGGCACCTTGCAAAAGGCGCTGAGCAGTATAGACATCTTTGACACCGCTGAGCTGCAAAAGGAAATCCTGCGCACGACTCTGGAAATCCGAAACGCTGATTTGGCGGTCTTCGAGAAGTTTATGGTTAAAATAGATTTCGGTGCCGTAGGTGGCTTCAATATAATTGCCTTGACCATAGACGGCAACGAGATACATGCCCAAAAGGGAGGAAGCACGATTCATATCGAAACTTCCCGTGGGAATGCGGAATTTCGAAAGGTCTGCAACTTCTTCCTCTGTGTATCCCGTAGAAGTCAGCATGAAGAGAGCATTGCCAGCACCGACTTTCTTCTCAACGGACTGCATGATAGAAGCAATAGCACGGTCCAGACGAACATAAGTGTCTTGGACTTCCAACGGCATTTCGTTGATAGAGTGATGATTGAAGTTGCCGGCATAGAGGCTGACGGTCATATAGTCCGTTGTGGCATCATCGCCGAATTCCGAACTTTCAATGGCCATACATGCCGTAGTGGCAACTTCGTCGTTTACCAATCCCGATGTTTTGAAATTGACATAGCGCTGGTTGCCTTTGAAGTCATGTTTGAAGGGCTTTTCGTCAGCACCTGAAAGGAAATACGAGAATGCGCCTACCTGATCGTTGTAGGGCATCCATGCCTCTTTGACTTTCTTTTCGAGAGGGTGGCGGGTATTGCGATAATCTGCCCACATAGGGAGATTGCCATAGTAAGAAGAGGTGGACCAGAAACCGGTTTGGTCATCAATCCAGACTACGTAATCTGCTGCATGGCCTGCGCTGAGAATGGCGGCATCGGCATTGGGGGCAATACTGTATACTCGTGCAGCACCGTCAGTAGCGACTTTCAATTCGTCACTCACTGTGCTCACATTGAGCCATTTCGGAGAGAACTGGTCGGTAGTTACACGACCTTTAACGGTACGGTCTTCTACACAGTACATGGGACGCAGGGTCTCGCGGTTGAGCCAGTGCATACTGACAATACCATGATCTGCGGCCGTTGTTCCTGTCGCCAAAGTTGCTGCGGCAGAGGCACGGTCAGGATGAGCCAGAGGATATTCTCCGGCAGTAAAGACGCAGCCGTCCTTCATCAGCAATTTGAAACCGTCACTGCCGTAGAGCGGCGTGAAAGCTTCGAGATAGTCGCTGCGAAGTTGGTCGATGAGTATGTTGACCACTGCTCTCGGCACATTGTTGCCTTGACTTCCGCCCGTAGTCGTCTGGGCCTCGGCTTCAGAAGCCAGGACCGACATAATGGAAAGGAGGGTGAGCAGTAGGTTGTATCTATGCATGAAAATATAGTTTCTTGGATGTAAGTTTCCTTAGTTCTATCTATATTTGAGAACAGGAACGAGAGCACGGAACATAGACGCCAGTATGAGCGCAATCAGAGCCGTGGGGTAGTGCTGTACCTGACGAAGAACGATGAGCAATGTCAGTGCGATAATGATGATGACAGCCAGCGTTCTGTCCCACTTGGGTGAGAAAAGTCGGGCAGGGATGCAGAGGAGGTAGAGGGGATTGAAGAACAGTAGCAGCCAGTTCGTACCTACTGCTGGGTGTTCACTCCAACCTACCATGACAATCAGCAGAATACCAACGAGGGCTTGCAAGGTCCATGCCGTAAAATCGAAAGCATTTCCCCAGATTGTCCAGGCATGAAGCGTTTTCTCGTTATTCTTTTTTATGGCTTTTGAAACTGCAAAGAGAGACAGTACCGCAAAACCGCAGACAATCATACCAATAACCATCGGTGTGAGGGGGAAGGCGGGCTTATCTTCAGCAGGTATCAGGAACGGAGTGAGTGAATTTTGCTTTTCCACCAAAGGGCGACGGTTGCCGTCCTTGTCCACAATTTCCATCTTGTCAAAAAACTGCTCGGCATAGGTGGGAAGGAAGTTTCGCTCAATTCTTACTCCGCTGACAGCATTCTTATCATTGACCCAATCCTGCCAGTTCATGGCTAAATCTTGCATTTGAATGGGTTCGTCAACTTCGGGACCGAGGAGAAGATCCTGGCCGAATTCGTACCAAGGGCTGGTCTTGGTGAATTCGTGAATCATCTCACGCTGGGTCTTCGTGCCTTTGCTGTATTCTGCAGGAAATTCAATCTTCTCTCCGTTGGCTTTGAGGGCAGAGAAGATAGCATCAACGGCGCGCGTGGTACAATTGTCGTAAAGGAAATTGTAGCGATAGGTCCAGTTAGCTCCTAAAATTGTCTCTGTCTTGACGCCACCACTGGGGATGTTGAAATTGTAATCGTGACGTTCAAAACCCTGTTTGTTCAAGACGCTTTTCATGGCCTCGCTCACCGCTTTTTTCTCTTCGGGAGTCAAATTCAGTACTTGCTCTCGCACCGTCATATCGTCGTGCTGGAGATCAAGAATGAAGATAGGGAGCGTCTGGTAGGCCATGGAGTAGTCCGTAAGGCCAAGAATGAATTTTCCTACAAAGTTCGGGGTGTTGAAGGAGAACCAACCGAAATTTACCGCCCAGTCTTCGCTCGGACTTTGTATACGCAGTGCGGTGTGGCCGTAAAGACGATGAATCTCGTGACCTGGACTGCAAGTGAGGAGCGAAATCTGAAGGCTATCGTCATCAGCATTCTCGCTGCTTTCTATCGCAGAGACAGAGGAAGTCAATTCGCCGTTGGTGGTAACTTGGGCGAAAGCAGAATTTCCAACTGCAATGAGGGAAATGAGAAAAGCGAGAATATGTAATTTCTTAAAGAACATGTGCGCGTGTAATTTTGCGCGGCAAATTTACTCAAAAGCGTCTATTGCTGCAAAAAAATACGCGCCTTTTTTATGCTTTTTGCATTCTTTTGTGTAACTTTGCCGGCGAAATACGAAACAAACATGATTTTTCGCTATCTGTTATTAGCATTTTCGCTCTTTTTCCTTCCTGTTGCGTTATGGGCGCAGGAGGCGGATTTTTCTGCCATTGAGGTGAATGAACAAACATTGGAAGAGGGAGCGATGCCTGCGGATTCTGCTGTGGTTTTTGACGAGGAGAAATTCGAAGAAGTTGTTTGCGGTCCTTGCTGCTCTGCTACCAAGTTCAATCCTTATGAGTTGATTTTTCCTTCCGTTGCTGTGGCATTGGGAGGAGCTGGCGTGAAAAACCATTTATTAAGTGTGGGAGAAGAAAGAGAGGCGAAAACTTTTGATAATCCTGTACAGTATTTGCCCTTGGTAGGATATGCGGGATTGGGCTTTATTCCTGGATTAAAACACGAACACAATTTTGGTGATCGTTTAATGATTGGCGCGACGGCTTTTGTTATAATGACTGCGATTTGCCAAAGCACAAAGCGACTCGTCAAGGAGCCTCGTCCAGACACTGGGGCAAAGAGTTCGTTTCCTTCCGGTCATACCGCGACGGCATTCACTGGTGCAGAATTGGTGCGTCTGGAATATGGCTGGGGATGTGGTTCCGTTGCCTATGCATTTGCAACTTGTGTGGGTTTAATGCGTATTCACAATCGCCGCCATTGGTATAACGATGTTTTGGCAGGTGCTGGCGTAGGTGTGTTTTCTGCTGAGGCCGCCTATTGGCTTTTTCCTTATGAAAAGCGTTTGGTAAATAAGGTTTTTCATGCTAAAAAGAAAAAAAACACAGTGGCAGCAAATCCTTCCAATTCTCTTTTCCTCGCTCCTACTTATTCGCTTGACGAAAAGGCTCCAGGCCTGACATTCTCTATGGCGTTCTGAAAGTGAATGTTTGAATTAATTACTATAGTAACTTTCAAAGATATAAATAATTATACGGAAGTATTTCCGATAAATCTTTTTGATATGAAAAAGTTTTTCCTTTCAGCTCTTCTTCTTTCTGGCTTGATGGCTCCGTTGGCAGTTTCTGCAGTGGATACCTACACGCCGACTGAGGAGAATCTCCAGTCTCGTCAGGATTTCGCCGATCGTCGTTTCGGTATTTTCCTGCATTGGGGTCTCTATTCCATGTTTGCTCAGGGCGAGTGGTTTATGCAGAATGCTGGTATTTCTTATGAGGAATACAGTAAGTCGGCCAGTGCTTTTTATCCCGCAAACTACAACGCTCACGACTGGGTGGCTGCTATTAAAGCCAGTGGTGCTGGATACATTACTATTACTACGCGCCATCATGATGGTTTCTCTTTATGGGATACCAAGCAGTCTGATTACAACATTGTGAAGGCAACTCCCTTTCATCGTGATGTTTTGAAGGAACTCTCTGAAGAATGTCAGAAACAGGGTATTCGTCTCCACTTCTATTACAGCCATCTTGACTGGGGCCGTGAGGATTATCCCGTAGGTCGTACGGGTCGTGAATGTGGTAAGGACGCTTCAAAGGCTGATTGGAAACATTATTACAAATTTATGAATAATCAGTTGACGGAATTGCTTACAAATTATGGCCCAATTGGTGCGATTTGGTTTGATGGCTGGTGGGATCATGATTCTGATCCGACTCCTTTCAACTGGGAACTTCCTGAGCAGTATGAACTCATTCATAAATTGCAACCCGCTTGTTTGGTTGGTAATAATCACCACATGGCTCCGAATCCTGGTGAGGATATCCAGATTTTCGAGCGCGATCTTCCCGGCGAGAACACGGCTGGTTTCGTTGATAAGGCTGCAGAGGTAAGTCGTCTTCCTTTGGAAACTTGTACGACGATGAACGGTATGTGGGGCTACAAGATTGTAGATCAGAATTATAAGTCTCTCGATGAACTTGTTCGCCTTTTGGTAAATACCGCAGGAAAGGGTGCTAATCTGCTGATGAATATCGGTCCTCAACCTAACGGTGAACTTCCTGCAACAGCTCTTAGTCGTCTTCACGATATGGGTCAGTGGATGGACGCTCACGGCGAAACCATTAAGGGTACCGAGGCTGGTGACATCCCTGTTCAGAGCTGGGGTGCAACAACCCGCAAGGGTAATCGTCTTTTCGTTCACATCTTGGATTATAAGAATAACGAACTCTATCTCCCGCTGACTTGCAAGGTGACGAAGGCCTTTGTCTATGACACCAAGGCTCCCGTAAAGGTCACCAAGACGCAGAACGGCGTTGTAATCACCCTTCCCGAAGTTCCTTCCGGTACTGATTACATCGTTGAATTGCAGACGAAGTAATCCTTTTCGCAAAGGCTTTTCAAATTCGTCGTAGGGCGAATGTACATTCGTCCGCGGACGACAGAATATTCGCCCTACGACGAATGTATATTCGCCCGCGGACGAATCTTCGCTCAAACAGACAATCTCCGTTTGATAGCTTATAAAAAGAGCATGCCAACAGTTAAAAAACCATTGGCATGCTCTCTTTTTATGTCTTTCTGGACGATCTTTTTTGCTGGTGCTCGTCCGGCCCTTGTAGATACCGCTCGTCCGGCCCTTGTAGATACCGCTTGTCCGGCCCTTATACAGGTTGCTTGTCTGAAATAGATATCGCTTGTCCGGCCCCAGTGCTCGAAGTTTTTACTTCGAGTTCGGTGCGAGGTACTTTTCGCCGGTTTCGTTCACGATGACACGACGGTAGGCTTCATTATATCCTTCACGGATAGGAGGCGCACCGAGGCCGTCCTTCGTGGTTTCGAATTTACCGTCTTTTTCTGGTTTGACGGCGATATCGTTATATTTCACAATCATATATTCACCGAGCTGCTTCCATCGGGCCAGCATTTCTTGGCCACAGGCTTCACCGTAAGCGGTGAGTTTCTCAACAGCGGCTTCGGGATTCTCTTCGAGTTGCTGCAAGACTGCGGCTTCCAACTTATCCTGGTTTCCAACATATTTGTCCTGCAATTCTTCGCGGACTTTCTTCAACTCAGGATATAACTGGCTCCAGCGCGGATAGACCATATTGCTAATCCAATTGCAGATCCAAAAGGCTGAGTTCCAAGAGAATTTCAAATCTGTAGCCTCGGGATCATCATAGCAAGTGGCAATACGGGTTGCCGAGCAATAGTTAGGGGTATAAGTCACCATGCAGGCATCGTCATTTCCCCACCAAAGAATTCCACCTACGGCATTGGGTAACCAACCACGCATTTGGCAAACCATCGCACAACAAGCCTGTTGGCTGGCAATGGGACGCTCGTGGTAATAGGTTTTTCTGTCTACCTCCCATTCCTGAGGACGGGGGCGGTAAGGGCTTTGCCATGCACCGCCGCCACAGTCAACGGTCATATCAAAAGGTGTTCCTTCATAATGGTCGCGCATACCGTCCATTGCATCACGGAGTGTGAGCTTGTGCTTGGGTTTAATATAGAGTGGCATAGGTTCTGCGGTATCCAAGTGCTTTCCATCAGCATAGTCCAGATAGCGTTCCATGCCATCAATATGCTTGTTGAAGAAACTCCAGACGCGAGCTTCACAGGCGCGCTGCATGTGAAAATTCGTTGGGGAGTAGGCTTCGCAAAAAGAGAAATCCTGGTCTTTTCCAGAGAAGAATCCCTTTTCTCGGGCAAAGGAAACCACATCTTTGGAGTACATAACATCACCATTAGCCGCTACATAGAAACCGAGTTTCTTATCGATTTTCTTGCTCTGAGGGAACTGGCGGATACGGCTCTGGTTAGCATGGGCGCAGATGCAGTCATCTGGAATGCGGATGGCTACCCATACTGCGCCTTTACAACCGGGACCTTTGCCCATCATTTCCAAAATCCAAATCTCATTCGGATCGGCAATAGAGAAGGTTTCGCCAGAACTGCAATAGCCGTAGGTCTCTGCCAAATCCGTTAATACCTTGATGGCCTCACGGGCGGTTTTTGCACGCTGGAGGGTAATGTTCATAAGACTCGTGTAATGCATCATTCCCTCTGGATTGATGAGTTCCTCACGGCCAACGAATGTGGTTTCAGTCACACTGAGTTGATGTTCGTTGATGTAGCCTACAACTTTATAGGTTTCAGCGATTTGAGGTATCTCGCCCATAAAGCGGTTGTGGTCAAAATCCATCACACGGAGCATCTCTCCTGCTTCATGTTTGCCTCCGGGAGTGATAAACAGATGGCCGTACATGCCGTAAGAGTCCATATTGTAGGTCAGCATGGTGGAGCCGTCAGCAGAGGCATTTTTCCCGATCAGGAAATTCGTGCAGGCAAGGGCTTCCATCATGCTCATCAGGCCAAAGATAAGGCAAAAAGCGATTTTCTTCATAGTATGATGTCGATATTCTTTTATTATTGAGTTCAATCAAGCGCCGTAGATAAGGAAGATTGCGGGAATTTTGCCAAGATCAGGAAGACCGGTCTGTTTCCATTCTTTGATGGAGCGCGTTTTTATCCATTCCTTGTCAGTCGTGATTCCTGCGGCAATGCAGAGGCGGGTCTTGGGTGAACAAGCCGAGCAGACATCTGCAAAGAGCTTTGCATTGCGGTAAGGTGTTTCGATGAAAAGTTGCGTTTGCTTTTCACTGATAGAACGCGCTTCAAGTTGCTTGAGACGTTTGCCTCGGGCAGCAGAATCAATAGGGAGATATCCATGGAAAGCAAAACTCTGACCATTGAAACCACTAGCCATGACGCTCATCAGAATGCTGGAAGGGCCTACGAGGGGAACGACGGTGAGGCCTTCGCGCTGGGCAATGGCAACAACATCAGCACCAGGGTCTGCAACAGCAGGACAGCCAGCTTCGCTGATAACGCCGACATTTTCGCCTTTGCGAAGAGGCGCAAGATATTGTGAGAAACGGGCAGCATCAGCATGTTTTCCCATTTCATAGAATGTCAGACTATCGATATCAATGCTTTTTTCCACCGCTTTGAGAAAACGACGAGCGGTACGGATTTCTTCTACGATGAAGTGCTTACAACTCAAGATAACTTCCTTGTTGTATGCAGGAAGGACCTGCTCAATCGGGGTGTCACCGAGGGTAACGGGGATGAGATAGAGTGCTGCCATATTTTCACTGACGTTTTTGCGTACAAATTTTCACATTTATCCTATAACTGTGAGAACTTTTTCTTTCCTTTTAAATAATAGTTCAAGATGAGGCTGACATTGCGAATCTCAGGGATGGGATTAACAATGGTCTTGGCCATATTTTCCTGACGGTCAGCTTCAAAGTCTTTGCGCCATGAGCGGTAGTCACTACGAGCCTTGAAAATAGCCCGGGCATTGGCAAAGTCCAGTTTTGCAATGAATTGCGCTGCTGCTACCCAATCCAGAATCAAGCGACGGAAAAGCACACTCTTCAGTTGCTTCTCGGGCAGATTCTTGTAGAGCATCGTAAGATTGTTGCGGAAATTGAGATAGGTCTTTCGGGGATTGTCCTGGGGCAGGGTTCCACCACCGACATGATAGACGATGCTCTGAGGGATGCAGACGATACGACGACCGCGAGCCCGCAGACGCCAGCAGAAATCGATTTCTTCATTGTGGGCAAAAAAACGTCCGTCGAGGCCGCCATGTTCGTGCCAGTCATCAGCACGGATCATCAAAGCTGCACCCGTTGCCCAGAAAATGTCGCAGATCGTATCGTACTGACCTTCGTCTTTTTCTGCTATGCCAAAAATTCGGCCACGGCAGAAGGGATAGCCGTCACGATCCATAAAACCTCCGGCAGCGCCAGCATATTCAAAGTTGCTACGATCCCAGATAGCGCGGATTTTGGGTTGGCAAGCCGCACAATCAGGATGGCCGTCCATATATTCGCGAAGAGGTTTCAGCCAACCTTCGGTAACTTCAACGTCGGAGTTTAGCAGAAGATAATAGTCATATCCTGCATCTTTCAACTGTCTAAAAGCGACATTGTAACCCTCTGCAAATCCATAGTTTTTATCAAAAGCAAGAATTTTGACGCTCGGGAAATCACGACGAAGCATTTCGAGGGAATCGTCCGTCGAACCGTTATCAGCCACAATGACATCACCGTCTCCTTGGGTATGGGCAACGACACTGGGCAGATACTTCTGCATCATTTGGCTTCCGTTCCAGTTAAGTATGACAACTGCAATCATATTTTCACATTAGGCTGAATGCCTCACTTTTAATGAATGGGTACAGCAACAAGTGCTTCTTCATTTTCTGTAAATTCTCCTAATTTCACGCGGTCCATAGCATCGGGGATAGCAGAAAAACCTTCGGCAAGTTGAACACGAATATAATTATCCGTCCAACCCTGCAAAGGATGTCCCTCGCGGGCATGTTCCCAAAGAACAGGGCGTTCGGTGCCAATGAAATGGCGGTAGTGTTCTTTGCGCTTCTTTTCAGAAAGAGTAATAAGACGTTGGCTGCGTTCGTGTTTCTGCTGGGGTGTTACAACATGCGGTATTTCAAGGGCTTTGGTGCCGGGACGCTCGGAATAACTGAAAACATGCAACTGAGAAATATCGAGACTCTCAATAAACTGGTACGCGTCTTCGAAGAATTTCTCGGTCTCGCCACGTGTTCCTACGATGACATCCACTCCGATGAACGCATCAGGCATAATGGTTTTGATTCGTTCGATTTTCGAACGGAAAAGAGCGGTATCATAATGACGTTTCATTAATTTCAATACATCGTCAGAACCGCACTGCAGAGGAATATGGAAATGAGGCATGAAAGCCCGGCTCTTCGCACAGTAATCTATGATTTCATCTGTGAGAAGGTTAGGCTCAATACTTGAAATGCGGTAGCGTTCAATACCTTCCACCTGGTCGAGGGATTTGATGAGGTCAAAGAATGTTTCGCCCGTTGTACGTCCGAAATCACCGATATTCACGCCGGTAATAACGATTTCCTTTCCACCTGCTTTTGCAGCCTCTTCTGCTTGCTCAACGAGAGAGGCAATACTGCCATTACGGGATTTTCCGCGAGCGATGGGAATGGTACAGTAGGTGCAGTAGTAGTTGCAGCCGTCCTGGACTTTTAGGAAATAGCGGGTACGTTCACCTTTGGAGCAAGAAGGAACAAAGGTTTTGATGTCTTTGAGAGGAGTAGTGAAGTAAACGCCTTCTCCGCTGCTTTTGAGGCCTTCTTCAATAAGCTCGATAATTCGGCCTTTGTTTTCCATGCCGACAACAAGGCTCACACCTTCAATCTTGGCGATATGTTCTGCGGCCAGCTGGGCATAGCATCCCATTACGGCGATAAATGCTCCGGGATATTGTCGGTGGAGGCGGTTTATGGTATGACGGCACTTTGCATCTGCCTCACCGGTTACCGAACAGGTGTTGACGATGCAGATGTCCGCTTGCTCTCCTTCCTCAACATCTACAACGCCGAGCGCCATAAGCCGATCACGGAGCGTTGAAGTCTCTGCATAGTTGAGTTTGCAGCCGAGAGTGGCGTATGCAGCCTTCTTATTATATATATAGGAGTCAGAATTCATAGAAACTGATTTGTTTTCTGGAAAAGAAAATGGTACTTTCGAGTGCAAAGTTACGATAAAAGAACGAATAGGCAAAGGTTTGAGCGATATTCCTATTTTTGGGAGGCTTAAAAATCAGGGTGTTTTGTGTAAATGAAAATTAAATTTGTGCTGTTTTTGTAACATAAACGATACAAAAATGGCAAAGGTTACTTACGAAACGTTAAAAAATGTACAATATTTCAAAAAAAGTCGCATTTTTTTTTGGTGCGTTATGAAACTCGCCGTACCTTTGCATCGTTTTAATAAGCAATTGATTGTTTTACACTTTAAAAAATTTACAAAAAAATGAAGAAGCTTGTTTTCATGTTCGCAGCTTTCGCAGCTATCTCTTTCGCATCTTGTGGTTCTAAGACTGAAGCTCCCGTTGAGGCAGCTGATAGCGTAGACACCGCAGCTGTTGATACCGTTGACACCGCTGCTGTTGACACCGCTGCTGTTGATAGCGTAGTTGCTGAATAATTTTAGCACACGGTCTCACATAGCTCGAATTTAGTTTCGAACATGGGTCGGATACTAGGTATCATCGACCATTGAGAAAAATAAGACCAGTAAGGCGCGAGCCTCGCTGGTTTTTTGTTTTTATAAAAACATGTGGGAAATTAATTGAACCCACTTATGACATAAATGGCTCAGCATAACATTCTTGGCCAGCAAGGAGAAAACGAAGCGTGTTATTATCTTCTGAATCGCGACATCCATATCCTTGAGCGTAACTGGCACGGACAGGACTGCGAAGTCGACATCATTGCCGATGACTGCGGTGAAATTGTCTTTATTGAAGTCAAAACACGCTCTTCGGAAAAAGAACTTCCGGAATATGCTGTTGATGCCAACAGAATGTATCGCCTTTCGCGCGCTGCAGAAGAATATCTGATGCGCAACAATCTGGCAAAAAATCCATTCCGTTTTGATATTATCGCTCTTGACGGTATGGAACCTCCTTTCAATCTCCGACATATCAAGTACGCTTTCTCTCTCAAACAGAAGAAGCACTTTCCAAAATATTAGTTCCAATGAAGAAACTCCTGTTGCTTTTCCTCTTGCTCTTTTCAGCGGTTTCGTTTGCTACGAACACCAAAGATGCCGGAACTTTCACCATCAGTGTGATTCCCGATAGTATCTTTGTGCGAATGAGTGGAAAATCATTTCCGAAGAATTGCGCCGTTCTGCGTTCTTCTCTTCGCTATCTTCGTCTTTCTTACTGGGGAAAGGATAATCAGCCTCATGTGGGAGAAATGATTTGTAACAAGGCTATTGCTAACGATCTGGTTGATATTTTCAAGCAGCTTTATGTGGCAAAATATACCATAGAGCGTATGGAACTTGTTGATAACTATGGTGCTAGCGATGAGAAGTCAATGACCGCCAATAATACATCATGCTTCAATTTCCGTTATGTTTCTGGCACAAAGACGGTGTCTAAACATGGCCAAGGAATGGCCGTCGATATCAATCCTCTCTATAATCCTTGCGTGAGTAGTAGTGGAAACGTTGAACCTACAGCGGGAAAAGCCTATGCGAACAACCGTTCAACACGCTCGGATATTCCCATGAAGATTGATCGTAATGATTTGTGCTATAAGCTCTTCGTCGCTCACGGTTTCCGCTGGGGCGGTGCTTGGAAAAGCAAGAAAGATTATCAGCATTTTCAGAAGTAATAGTATCATATTACCCAAACAAGAACAAGAGGATGTAGCCTTTAATGGGGTACATCCTCTTGTTCTAATTTTGAAAATGCGTTAGGGAAATTGCAGCGTTTATCTCAAAACCTTGGCGTTGATTGCTCGTCCGTCAGCGGTTTTTGCGTGAATGAAATAAATACCGGGAGTAAAGTGCGACATGTCATACTGCAAAGCTGAAGAACGCTGGTCAACAAGCTGACCTGATGTGTTATAGATGCAGATATGGCAGATTTCCGGAAGTGAAACCTTATTGCCGTTAATCTTGATTTTCGCCGTCATTGCCTGGCGGACAGCATCCTTGGTATCCTCGACGATTCGCATGGGAATATTGAAAGCAAAACCCTTCATCAATTCTCCACAAGGATTAGGAACGTCCCCCCATGCATCGTTGAAAACAATGCGAAGCATAGAAATCTGTCCGCTTGTAATAGCATCTTCAGGAACGGTGATTTTCTTGCTGTAATTCAAGAGAGAGGTGTTAGCCGCTTTTGCATTGCCGACTTCTGCAACGATTTCATTGCTTCCCTCAGAAACCGCAAAAATGCTATCGTTGTTCCAGTCTGCATAGATGCCCATGCGGCAATAACGGATGTCGTCGTCGTTTGTAGTAGCTTTGAATTTCAGGGTGAAAGTCTGGCCTGGCTTTACGATAATGCAATCTTCACAAGTTACAACACCGTTTCCGCTGGCAGCAGAAGCTGTATAATTCAGGTTTTGAGTGGCTCCTGAAGTTGTGACGCTCGTCAACCAACGTTTTGCAATTGCCGTACTCTTGTTAGCAGAAGCGAGGTAAACTTCGCAATAGTCTTCAGGATGGAAGACGGGAGTTGGGGAGTCGTTCAAAATGCTTTCGACGAGATTTACTTGATAGATAACCTTCTGTGCATCAGTAGCAACACCTGCTTCCATTTCCTTCAAAGCCTCGTTCAATGCCTCAAGTTTTTCTGTTTCACCAGAAGCTGTCCACATTTCGCGGGCAATGTGGATTTTCTCATATTGCTGAATACCTTCCAACAGGCGCTCATGGCGGAGACTCGTACGATTGCCTGGGTAGAAGAAATAGGTATCACCGGGAGCAAAGAGGAAGAATCGGGTATCAGTGAGTGGAGTATCGTTCCAGTTCAGCCAACTCCAATGCAGGTAACCATCGAAATCGTCTGCAGCACAGTAGATTCCAAGGAAAGTAGCATCTACGGGATTTGAATTGCTGAACATACCGGGATGAGCATCGGTACAGCAGGTGTAAAACGTTGATTTGTATCCCTTTGCACGACGTTGTGCTTTTTCGTTGGCGGTAAAGCCCTGGCCGTAAGCAACACAGTAGTCATAGAGCTTATCAACGAGTTCTTGGTGGTAATTACCTGCCAGCGCCATTTTGATGCCGGGAACTGCAGCCTGAGCGATATTGTATGCGTTCAACATATCACTGAGACCGCGTTCATCCATAGCGATACAGGTCTTTTCAAACCAGCCCTTTTCTTTGAGGTGCTTTGCAAAATCGGTGAGGAAGCTCGTCCAGAGATTCTTGTATTCTGCTGTTGATGTTGTTGTGGAAAGATACTTGTAGCCGTTTGACGTTTCGTCCCAATAGCGGAATTTCATATCCCAAGGAACCATGGAGAAGCAGTCGATCTGCTCGTCTATACCACATTCTGCCATCAGGTTCACCCATTTATCAAAGATCTCATAGTCATAGTACCAACTACCATCGGACTTCAATGTAGTAGCCACCATCGGCTCGAATTTATCATTGGACTGCTGACCCCAAGGCTCGTAGAATAGAATGGTGCTGACCACTTTCTGGCCCATGCGAGCAAGGCGTTTCATGTAGGGACGAAGCAAATCAATATGCTCGTCACTCCATTGTTTTACATTGTAGAAACGACTGACAGAGTAGGGCTGCTGCCAGAGATCAAGATGGAAACTGTAGTCGTGAGGAGCAGGGAGTTGGCGATCAACGACAACAACTCTAAGATTGAGTTCGCCCAAATCGCCGACCTGTGTCTTGACGAAATAGTTTCCAACTTCACAGTCACGGGGAATTTCAACGCTGATCCACATGGGGCGGACCTCATTGGCCGGAATAGCAATGCTGCTGCCTGGGTCGAGCATCTCAGCTACTGTCCAAGGCGTAAGATTCGTCGGATGATTGCCACAAGTACTATACTCATCGGTGAGAACATAGCGGAGCCATCCACCTTCGATGACTTCTTCCTGTTTTCCGGGAAGATTCGTGGTAAAATGCAAACCAATGGGTGTCTTTACAGCATTCTTCGTAAAAGCCAAAGCTTCCACGCCAATGCGTTCTCCCTTCCATGCGTAAATAACGGTATCTGAGCGCAGAGAAAGTGCTGGCACCTCGTGACGCTTATAGGGAATGTCGCGCGAAGCCCAGCTGATTTGAACATTGTCGGTGAGGGCACTCCAGGCGGCTTTATCGATCGAAGCGTTTTCTGTGGGTTCCGTAAAAGATTCTTGAGCTTTAACTCCAATGAAACCCGAGAAAAGAAGAAGAGAAAAAAGAAGTCTTTTCATAAGTAATGGTTTTGTTTCGCCGACAAATTTACGAAAATATATTTAGAAAGCCCCGTTGTTTCATCAAAAATAAACAACGGAGCTTTTCATTATTAATCATTTACTAAATTTACGCTGTATGCGAAATTTGAATCATTTTGTTTGAAAAGAGGTTTTAGTGGATGTAACCACTATTGCTGTTCGGCATGACAATACAGAGGATGATGTAAAGTAAAAGGCCGGGGAATCCAGCGGAGAAAACACTTAATAAAGCATAGCCTGCGCGTACGAGTGTGGGGTCTACATCGAAATATTCTGCAATACCGCCGCAAACGCCAGCAATCATCTTATCTGAGGATTTTGTAAGTCTTTTGTTCATAGTTGTAAAAGTTATTAGCGTGAATGATTTTTTTTCTGATGCAAAAGTACGCATAAAAAACACAATCTCCAAATTTTTGGTACAAACAACGCGAGTTTGGTATGAAATGGCCCCTTGCTGTGACGAATGGCAATAGAATAAAGGAATCTGGGATATTTGGTGATGTGGAGAAACAATAGAAATTATAGCTTTTTCAGGCAAAAAGAAGTCAAAAAACGTAGAAAAGTTCTCAAAAGTTTGGAGAAAATCTGAGGAGCAATTACCTTTGCAGATGAAATAATGAAACTCCATCTTTTATGCTACAAACTATTCTTGATCTGACACCACTGATTGGCGAAGGAACCTATGTGGCTCCTACTGCGGCTGTTATCGGTGATGTTGTCATTGGCAGCGGCTCATCGGTATGGTTCAGCGCTGTAGTCCGTGGTGATGTCAACCGTATCCGTATTGGTGACCGCGTTTCCATTCAGGATTGTTGCTGCCTTCATACTTCTGCAGGAGAGGCTTATATTGAGATTGGCAATGATGTGACTATTGGTCATAACGCAACGCTCCATGGGTGCAAGATCCATGACCATGTTCTCATCGGAATGGGGGCTACCGTTCTCGATCATGCGGTGGTGGAATCTGGGAGCATTGTAGCTGCCGGGGCGTTGGTCCTGTCGCACACTCGCATTCCTTCAGGTGAACTCTGGGGAGGTGTTCCTGCGAAGTTCATCAAAAAACTCACTCCTGAACTCTCTGACCGCATCATCGGCATGGGTCCCAAAAACTATGGCTATTGGACCAAAATCTATCTGGAAGAAAATCAATAATACGCTTTCTGAAGTAAAATACATATTTGGTAATGAGCGCGTTATCAACACAAACTGATTAATAACTTTGGAATTGAGAATTACTAGTCTCAACAAAAAGGCTGAAATTATGTATAAAGAATTAGTGGAGCGACCTCCGTTGAGGGCTCCACTAACCAACACAAAAACTAAACTAGACTTA